>CAZQWM010000014.1:0-39507 GCA_964597035.1 uncultured Pirellulales bacterium | reverse complement strand
ATTGATATGAGTATGGGTATGGAAAAGATACTGGCTGGTATCATTTTGGTTGGGCTTTCGGCAGTGGTCTGTGCTGCCAGCGAGGAAGTTGAAGACGAACTCGAATTGCTGACAGACGTTCACGGCAGTATTGAGGCAGCGGGGGTCAGTGGAGGCGAGTACCGCCTTAGAACGGGGAGGGAATTGCAGTTCGACATATTGAAATATGATAAGTGGTTCGTTCACTTCGGCATTGAAGAAATCAGCATCTATGACTATTCGCCGAGTCAGCTCGACCACACAATCCAATATGTCTCGGGCGGCTACGAGACGGAGAATGGCAGAGTCAGTTTGTTCTGGGAGCATACCTGCAATAATCCGAGCAGGGAATTACCCGGGACAGAAAGGAACGATATCCGCTGGAATGAAATAGGAATCGGATACGAAACAGCCGGGAAGAGAATTGGTCATGAGAATGACGGGATTAACTTTGATGTATCTTGCGAGTGGCTGAATAGAATCAACTGGGGAGTGTCTTTCAGCAGGGTCTGGATGAGAAATGAGAACGATTATGATTATATGCTCAGGGTAGGGCTACGAGATGACGTTGTTAGAATCGGGAATCATATTTTCTATGCACAATTCATGCTTAATACAATAAATAGCGAGAGGGGCACTAATCCTGACCCTGCTATCGAAGTGGGGGACAGGATACGTCTTGGTAAAAATGTATGCCTTGTTCCATTTGTTTCTTACGAGCATTTTCACGACTGGTATGGTCTTGGCGACGGGGAAGACTTTTTCCTTGCCGGGGCGCGTTTGGAAGCGTCTTTGGGCGGTGAAAAATCGAAGGATTCACTGCAGGAGGTGGTTATCTCATCGGAAGAGCAGCCGATACGGTTTCACATAGAAGGCGGTTACAGTGTGAATTTGCACGGGACCAAAAAGAAAAGCCGCAGCAGTGATTTCACTATCGATTTGGATATTATGAAATTTGATGACAATAAGGTCCTTGCTGTAAATACATACGCAGGGATTCTTACGGAGCCCGGGGCGTTCGATGTTCAAAACGTCAATTATAAAGTCGGGCCTTCACTGAAAATCGACCTTAATGATTATTATTTACGGTTCTTTCATTCCTACTCCTGTCTATACGGGGAGGATTACGATGGAGTTATCAGAAATTACAATCTTGTCGGCGCCGAGACGGGTAGTGAAGAGACGCTGAGCTGGAGCGTGCAGGGCGCCGTGTATCCATCGACCACGAATTTCGATTACGACGGTTTTGTGCAGGGGATGATGGGCTATGATTTCTACAGCACAGAGTGGATATCGCCATATATCAAAGGTTACCTGAATTATCTGTGCGGGGATGATTCGGTATTCGGGAATGCCTTTGAGGCCGGCTTAAAATTTCGTGGCGAGGCGGGCGGTTTTGTTTTGTATCTTCGTTTAGAAGATAGTTTCGACGTCTTTCGATTCGGGGAGGGTAAGCAGAGGTGGCTGGGCTTTAGATTCGAGTTTTAGCCGATTTGCCTCGTTCAGCGTTCAACGGACAACGTATAGTCAGTTTTACGGAGGGAAATTGAGTCGCAAGCGATACGAGTCGTGCTTTTGACGAATCCCAGACGAAGAGTGTGATTTTCTGTATTAACTATTTTGGAAAGTAATTCGCCCTGACCCAGTTGAAGTTGAGGATGAGATGGACCGCGATGAGTGTGAGCAATATCGCGCCGCCTCCCTTATGGAAAATCTGGAACGCTTTGAAGGGCAGCTCATCGAGAAACAGCACTGTAACCGCCTGGTTGATAAAAAGCACAATCAGTACAGGGTTCAAAATTTTCAACGCCGTATTTCTTTTCATAATCGCTTCAGCTCCCATTTTGAAAAACACAGTTTAACTTAGGACGACAGCCCGTTAAACGAGCGTTGCTGCGATGATTCTCGCAGTGCCCCCAGCCATTTGGCCCAGGCCTTTTTATAGGTATCGCTCGAAACCATAAATGCGTCGTTGTGCCTGCCGAAAATCTCGATGAATTCCTTCGGCTCATTCGCCGCGTCGTAAAGTGACAATCCGAATTCGAACGGAATCACCTCGTCGTTTCTGCTGTGAATCACCATCACGGGACACTTGACCTTGCGCACGTATTCGATTGTCGGATAGCCGAATCTCGCAAACCACTTTACGGGCATATACGGATAGAACTTGCTGCCGATATCAGCGAACGACGTAAAAGTGCCCTCGATAACAAGCCCCGCCGATTTTACCCTGCTTGCGAGATACGCGGCGATGCTGCCTCCGAGCGACCAGCCGAAGATAATAATTCTCTCCGGCGGGACTTTTTTCTTTTTCGTGAGCCACCTGAACGCGGCCCGCCCGTCCAGATACGTCCCGTGCTCCGAAGGCCGACCCCGGCTGCTGCCGTATCCCCTGTAATCAAAAACAAAACAGCTCAGCCCCAATCTATTGAGAACGTTGACCGTATCGAGGAAGAACATCATATTGCCGCCGTTGCCATGGCAGTAGAGGACGGTAAAGTCGCTATCGGCAGCGGGGACGAACCAGCCGTGGAGCTGCAGCCGGTCGCCGGTTCTGAAAGTGACCTCTTCGTAATCAAGCCCAAGCTCCGCCGGCGTATAAGGGATTCCCTTAATCGGGCTGTACAGGAACATCGGCTGCATAAAATACAAAATAAGCGCAAGCATCACATACGCCGCAACCAGCATGCCGATAATTGTCAATATCATCGAAGTCATAGCAATCTCATACGCCCGACTGCACGAGCAGTGGGTTTGTCTGCCGGTGCATTTTAATTTGATTGGGCAATCCCGGCAAGCTACAATCCCGTTATGCTCAAACGCAGGAAAACCACGATGGTCAGCGTCTCCGGGGTCAAAATCGGCTCGGCAGCACCTGTGGTCGTTCAGTCGATGACCAAGGTCCCGACCACGGATATAGCCCGGTGCGTAAGGCAGATAAATCAATTAGCGAAGGCCGGCTGCCGGCTTGTTCGCGTGGCTGTGCCGGCCCGAGCCGATACGGCGGCTTTCGCCGAAATCGTCCAAAAAGTTGATATTCCCCTGATTGCGGATATTCACTTCAGCCCCGCTCGCGCTATCGAGGCCATTGAAGCGGGGGCTGCGAAAATTCGCCTCAATCCCGGCAATATAAAAAATCGAAACGATATCCTGCGAATCATCGACGCCGCGAAAATGCACAAAGTCGCAATCCGAATCGGCGTCAATGAGGCCAGTATAAGAGATTTGAGAAAGCCCGACGTCGTCAGTGGGAGGCGCGTCGCGCTTATGCTAAAGGAAATGAAAAGTTACGTCGGCTTCTTCGAGAAACGCGGCTTCTCGCAGATTGTCCTGAGCGCCAAAAGCAGCGACACCGCCCGCACAATCGAAATCAACAGGCGCATCGCCGACGCCTTTGACTACCCCATTCATTTGGGCCTGACTCACGCGGGGCTTCCCGAAGACGCCAGTATCCCCTCCGCTGTCACATTGGGCACGCTGTTGGCGGAAGGCATCGGCGATACGATTCGTGTCAGCGCAGCCGGCAATCCCCTTATCGAAACAGAAATCGCTAAACAAATACTCATCTCGCTCGGCCTGTTGGCTGCGCCGAGGCTTCAACTGATTGTCTGCCCGACCTGCGCGCGGGCCGAGATTGATATAACCAAGCTTGCTCGAAAAGTGAAAAAGGCAGTGAGTGGTGTGGATAAACCTATTCGCGTGGCCGTGATGGGCTGCATTGTCAACGGGCCTGGCGAAGCGGCTGATGCGGATTTGGCCGTCTGCGCTGCGAAGAAAAAGGCCTTCATTTATCGAAAAGGTGTTAAAATCGCGACCGTTCCTGAAAGCAGGATTATACCTGTTCTGCTAAGCCAACTGAAAACGTTATGACAGTTTCAGCACAACCACCAAGAGAGACGATACTGCGATGGCTCGTCGTCGTGATACTGTCGATTGCGTTCGGTTATATCGAGGCGGCGGTGGTTGTTTATCTGCGGGGAATTTTTCACCCGGACGGCTTTTACTTTCCGCTGCCAGCTTTTGGCCTGACAGACTCCATACAACGTCTGCTCTTAATCGAAGTCGGTCGTGAAGCCGCTACGCTTGTTGTTATACTCAGCACGTGCATCTTAGCCGGCCACAATCGACGGCAAAGATTCGCCTACTTTATGACGATTTTCGCGGTGTGGGACATTTTCTATTACGTATGGCTGAAGGTCCTGCTCGACTGGCCTGTGTCAATTATGGACTGGGACATTTTGTTTCTTATTCCCGTTCCCTGGGCCGGCCCGGTCCTCGCGCCGATTTTGGTATCAATAACAATGCTCGTGTTCGCAGTTTTGGTTCTTTGTCGTGACTGTATCGACAAGCCGGTCAGGGCAACGTTATTCGACTGGGTTGGCTTTTGCGCGGCGGCACTGGTTATCGTCATCTCTTTTTGCATACCCGGCAGGCATATCTCCCAGCCCGACTATGCCTCATATTTTTCCTGGGTGCTTTTTTGTGCAGGTCTGTCGGCCGGTGTTGTCCTGTTTGCGAGATGTTTTTTCAGGTAAGTAACCCCGCCATCGGCGCCGCTTTCGGCGGGTGAACCCGCCACACGGACGGCGGGTAAACTTCGACGAGAATGACGGGGCCAAATATGGAACGCATTCTTCCGGTGGTTATTGGCCGTAGTTTTGGAATTTACCGAAAATCATTTTACCCGCAGATGTCTGCAGCGAGCTTGTAACCGTTATGCTGACTTCCTTGCCTATTTTGTTGCGAGCGTCCTCAACGACCACCATTGTCCCGTCGTCAAGATAACCCACTCCCTGCTGTGACTCCTCGCCCGCCTTAATTATACGAACCTTCATACCCTCGCCCGGCAGGGCTATTGTCTTTAGAGAGTTTGCCAAATCGTTGATATTAAGAACGTCGACCTCGCGCACCGCCGCGACTTTGCTCAGGTTGTAATCCGTAGTCACCAATCGGCCGCCGCAATTTTTGGTAAAGGGAATCAGCTTCTGGTCGACGCCCTTCAAATCTTCCACCTCCGGGACAATAGTATCATCGATGGTTATATCAATAGTCGTATTCGTCTGCATTTCTTTGAGTATATCCAGCCCGCGCCTGCCGCGGTTTCGTTTGAGCTTGTCCGCGGAGTCGGAAATCAGTTGTATTTCGCTCAGGACGAAACGAGGAACAATCAACGGGGCGTCGAACAGGTTGCTCTTGTACAAATCAGCAATTCGCCCGTCGATTATTGCGGACGTATCAAGAACCAGCGGCCGGGCGCCCTTGGTCTGCTTGGTGAACTCAACGTATGGAATCACGAAGCGCACGTCGTCTTTTGTTCGAATCACGATGCTGATTATCAGAAAGCAGATACATATCCCCATAATCCACTTCAACGCACGTATTGCCATCGCGTTGAGCTCTATTCGGTAGATATCGATAATCATATCGAAGACCTGTGCCAGTGCCCAGCTTACGACAATGCCCACAAGAAGCCCGAAGAATACCCCCGCCAAAGCGGCCAGAGATTTTTTCGGCGTCGCCAGGTCTACAAAAAACGCAGCGGCGGCAAGACCGAGAGTCCCCCACAGTAACGCGTAAAAATTAGGCCGACCCGCTTCTCCCGAAATTTCTGGCAGCGTCAGATTTACAAGCAGTACCGCCGCTATTATCACAGTAAAAAACGCCCTTATTACCCAAAGTAACATACCTGCTACCTCCCAAAAATATGACATATCGTATTATAAATGAACGGCAGCATCGGCTAATATGCTGACGTTTCAACGCTTACCGTATCTGCCCTGCGAGCACAAAATCACTTTCCTGCTTCCAATCAATCAATCAATGTTGCGTTTAGTTCCGGCAAATAAATCCTGCTTTCCGCTAAGAGCCCAGGGCTTTTGCGGCGTTTTTCGCATTTTTAGCATCGACTACCACGAGCATTTTATATTGGCTGTCGAATACCATTGCACTGCCGGCGAGTCCGCTGATGCCGTTTTCCGCGAGGTTTTTGAGTGCATCGGCCGCCACACCCACACGGTCATCACCGTCGATGATGAATCCCGCGGCCTTGGTCACTTTCAACTTTGCCTCATTTGCAAACTTTTCGAAAACTTCTTGTGCTTTCGCACAAACAAACGCCTGTCCGCGGTTGTTTCCGCAGGAGAACGCCGAGAAGCACTGAAAATCCACGCCCGACAAACTGCTCTGCGCCAGCAGCTTCTGCAGACTACCCGGCTTATCCTCGATATCGATAACGTATACAGTGACTTGTTTCACAGCCATCTCTCTGCCCTTTCAATAAGAAATGACCTTTTTCAGGCCAGACCAGTCTAACTGCAATTTTATTTGTGTCAACTGCAAAAACGCTCAGCCGCCCTGGCTCGACCCCTTCAGTTGTCCCGCCACGGCAGCAGTCGCACGCTTTATCTTCTCCGGGTCTCCAAGGTAGTAATGCTTCATCGCCCGCATCTGCTCGTCCAACTCGTAAACAAGAGGTATCCCCGTCGGTATGTTAAGGGCCACGATATCTTTTTCTGAGACCGAATCCAGGTATTTCACTATCGCCCGGAGACTGTTGCCGTGTGCAGAAACCAGAATACTTTTTCCCTCCTTCAATTTCGGAACAATCGCATTGTGCCAGTAAGGCAGCACTCGCTCCAGTGTCGTTTTCAAAGATTCCGTAGCCGGTAACTGCTCCTTCGGAACACCCGCATATCTCCTGTCGTTCGATGGATGCCGTGGGTCATTTGGGTCAAGAGCTGGCGGAAGCACATCATAGCTTCTGCGCCACTGGTGCACCTGTTCGTAGCCGAACTTTTGGGCGGTTTCTTTTTTGTTAAGCCCCTGCAGCGCACCGTAGTGGCGCTCGTTTAGTTGCCACGAGCGCAGAACCTCTATCCACATCAGGTCCATATCTTCGAGTATTATCCAAAGCGTCCGTATCGCCCGCTTCAATACCGATGTAAAGGCAATGTCAAACGTGTACCCTTCCCGTTTCAAGACCTCCGCCACGTCGTGTGATTCCGCCACGCCTCGCTGCGAAAGGTCCACGTCCGTCCAGCCGGTAAACCGGTTCTTAAGATTCCACACACTCTCGCCGTGCCTGACAAAAACGATTTTTATCATACCTGGCCCTCTATGCCGCACATTGAAGCCGCCAAAATACCCTGCATCATCCCTCTCGTCAAACAAAACTTCGCGTATCTAAAAATTTCTCTTTAACGCACTAAAACGTAAACATAAAATCAGCTCATGCTGTACTTCTGGATTAGCTTGCTTATCATACTCAATGCCTTCTGGCTTGTGCTCGTCCCTTTTGCGCTGCCCGGCAACTGGCTTATTGTTATCTCAACTTCACTTTTCGCCTGGTGGCGATGGGAAAATGGGCTATTCTCGGTATACACACTTATCGGTATTGCGGTTTTGGCGCTGCTCGGTGAATTAGTGGAATTTTTTGCCGGTGCGGGCGGCGCGAGAAAAGCCGGGGCTGGCTGGCTCGCCGCAGGCGCCGCAATTTTAGGCGCAGTCACAGGCGGCATCATGGGGACATTCTTTTTGCCTCTGTTTGGGACTATCATCGGTGCTTGCATCGGCGCAGGCTTAGCCGCTGGTGTAGTTGAGCTTGCCGCCGGGAAATCCCCCAATGCCTCCCTCCATTCAGGCCTTGGCGCTTCTCTGGGCTACGCCATCGGCTCAACTGCAAAGCTCGCCTGCGGCCTGGCAATCTGGCTGACAGTCGCCATCGCTGCTTTCTGGCCTTGAGTGCCGTCCGCGCTTCGTGAGTTTCAAGATGTAACCAGCACCCCGGCTATCCTTTTTGCTGCATCAGTCCTCGCCGCCGATTTACTGCCCCTTTTCATTTGTTCGCGAAATCTCTGCTCGTTCAACAATGGCTCAAGCTCCTCCCACAGCCACGCAGCTCTCTCTTTTTGGTCAGGAATGTCATCCACGATAACCGCACCACCGGCTTCGACTAACTTTCCGGCGTTTAGGTACTGGTGCAAATCCTTATGATGCGGATACGGCATACAGATACTCGCCACGCCCGCCGAGGCATATTCTGCCACGCTTACCGCACCGCTTCTGCCTACTACAATTTCCGCTGCCGCAAGCAAATCAGCCATATCGTCACAGTAATCCACAACCTTATGCCTTATCTTTGCCCCGATATAGCAGGTCTTTATCTGGTCGTAATTAGCTCTGCCGGTCAGATGAACTATCTGCCAGTCGTCGGCATATTCACCGAGCTTGTTCAGCAGGGCGCAAATTGTCCTGTTTATATTTCGGGAGCCGCTCGACGCCCCCGTCACCAACAGTATCTTTTTCTTATTGTCCAGCCCAAGGGCATCCCTGGCCCTTTGCCCATCCGGTTTTTCAAATCCGCTTCGCAGCGGGCAGCCCACAACGCTAACCTTGTGCTTATTGGTCTTGAAATATTCGGCCGTCTCATCGAACTGGGCAAATATCTGCTTCGCCCATCTGGCGATTAGCTTGTTCGCCCTGCCCGGCACAATGTCCACGTTTATCAAATATACCGGCCTTCTCAATCGATGCCCCGCATAGCAAACCGGCGCCGCTACATAACCCCCAACTCCCACGATGACCGGCTCACTGCTTTTGCTTAATATCTGTGCCGCAATTCTGTAGCTCGACACAAGCGATTTGCAGAAACGAACAAACCTGTCGGGCCTGACCGAAAAACCCACTCCCGGCAGGGCCGTATATTCAAAACCCGCTTTGCTCAATATGTGCTTGTCAATATCGCGTTTGCTGACAAAAAAACATATCCT
Source organism: uncultured Pirellulales bacterium (assembly GCA_964597035.1). Lineage (GTDB taxonomy): Bacteria > Planctomycetota > Phycisphaerae > Sedimentisphaerales > Anaerobacaceae > Fen-1362. The sequence goes on along the minus strand of CAZQWM010000014.1, from coordinate 30,721 downwards.
TGCCGATGGTTCAAGCTCGGCTATTTTTTCTGCGACCGCCACCGCGGGATAGATATGTCCCCCTGTCCCTCCCCCCGCGAAAAAGAAGCACTTCTGCGTCATCAACCCTCGTCCCCAATGTATGCTTTATTGCACTGTGAGGCGATATTCAACAGCACGCCAACCGCCGCCGCACTTAACAGCATACTCGTTCCTCCGGCACTGACAAAAGGCAAAGGCAGCCCCTTGGTCGGCAGCACCACCGTCACCACGCCTATATTCAACGCTGCCTGAACACCTATCGCAAGCACAATCGCAGTCGCCAGCAACCGGCCAAACGGCTCCCGGCACCGCATAATAACAATCAATCCAAGCCACACAAACGCGATGAATAATACTATTACCAGTCCCGTCCCGACAAAACCAAGCTCCTCACCGATTATCGCAAAAATGAAGTCCGTCGTATCCTCCGGCAGATGCCCGTATTTGCAGACGCCTCTGCCCAGCCCTTTGCCCAATAACCCCCCGGAACCAATCGCAATCAGCGACTGACTCGCCTGGTAATTCGCCGAGCCAGCCCATTTGTCCGGATTCAGAAACGCCAGTATCCTTATCTTCCTCCCTGGCGAGGTCAGTATCGCCGCCACAAACCCAATCGCCGCGACGGGAATCGGCACCAGAAGATGCCACCCCCTCGCCCCGCCGACCAGCAGCACCAAGAAGCTCAACAACGCTATCAGCGCCGCCGAGCCGAAATCCTCGATAATGACTAAGCCCGCAACCAGCCCGACCAGCAAACATACCGGCAATAACCCTCGCCAAAACGACTTGAGCTTATCGCCATACTTTGCGCAAATACCCGCCAGCAAAAATATCAGCACCCATTTCGCGAATTCCGACGGCTGGAAACTCATCGTCGCAGGCCCCATCGGTATTCGCAGCCATCGCCTCGCACGGTTCACCTCCGTTCCGACCTGCGGCAGCAGCACTATCACCAGCAACATTATGCTGATTATAAACAGATATGTTATCAGCGACCGCATCGGGCCTTTCTCCAGACCAAATCGCCTGTAATCAATACGTGAAACCGCAAGCATCAGCGCAACAGCCGCCGGGAAAAACAGGACTTTGCGAAGGTTCGCACTATCATAAAACCGCAGCAGATTGATTTCCCTCGCAACATCCACCCCCGCCGAAAACACAAACACCGCACCCATAGCCATAAGCGCAACAACAACCGCGCCTATCCACTCGCCCAGTCGGCTCCTGTCTTCCATCTCAATCATATTCGTAATTTCAGCCATCCTTCGCTCTACCTGCATAAAAACCTATCTGCTGCACTTATTTTGTCGGCTTCGCCCGATACTTTACAGCAAAAATTCGTGCAGGGCTGTAAGATTAGATAATTTGTTGCAGGAGGCGATTCAGCAGTTCGAGCGGCAGGCCCATCACATTAGTCAAACTGCCATCGATATGGTCAATGAAGGGGTCGTCTTTATCGGCGATTGCGTAAGCACCGGCTTTGTCGCGCCAAACGCCGGATGCGACGTGGGCGGCGATTTGAGAATCGGTTAGCTTTTTCGGGTAAACGGCCGTAGTTTCGGTTTCGACGATTCGGATGGGATTAGTTTTTCTGACAAGAGCGAGAGTGGTAATTACCCTGTGCGGCTTGCTGAAAAGCATTTTTGTTATCGCCTCGGCGTCTTTGGAATCGCGGGGCTTGCCGATTATTCGGCCATCGAAGTCAACGACGGTATCGGCGCCGATAACGAGATGGCCGGGGAATCGAGCGGCGACGTCGTCGGCTTTAGCGAGAGCGAGCTTTTTAGAGTAATCGATGGGGCTGATATTGGTGGTCGAGAAAGCAGTTTCATCGATACCGGAGGCGACGACCTTGAATTCACGGACGACCTGAGCAAGAAGCTCTTGCCTTCTTGGGGAGGCGGATGCGAGGATTATTTGCGATGTGGTCACTTTAGCCGGACGGGATAGACGATTTTTCGACAGAAGGTGAGGTATTCGGCTTCGATGTCGTTCAAGTTGTCTTCGATATAGTGTTCGAACATAGCCGTTCCGACCATTTTGTTCCAGCGGACGGTCATAGGGATATTCCTGTCGGAGGCGATTTGGACGAATTGTTCGGGAATGGGCCATTGGCCTGCCAAGCCTTCGTATAACAGTTTTTGATAGTCGGCGAGGCGTTTGCCGTAGTCATCTTCGCGGAGGAAGCGGACCAGCGCGTATGCCTGGCTGTAGAAGGCGGCGACGGTGTCGTCGCTATCGATGACGGCTTCGCCTGGGTTCATAGCGATAAGCTTTTGCAGGGGTATGGTTTTATTATTTATGAGAGTTTTCTTTAGTGAGCCGAGACGATAGAGGTTTCGGCCCGGCTGGAAAGTGAAAAGTCCCCTGTCATATTTACTTATTTCAAACTGCATAGCGATACCTTCATCGAGCCAGCTCGGCAGGCGGTATTTGAAGTGGCGGGAGTTGAACTGGTGCCAGCCCTCGTGTCCGATTGTGGCGAAAGTTCGTTCCCTGCCGATGTTGTAAACAATGCAGTCGCCTTTGAGGAAGTAGGCGCCTGCTTTTATCTTGAGATAGAGGGGCGCCTGTGGGCCGGTGAAGTCTTTAGTGAAGTCTTCCCATTGCTGACGGTTGGCGAAGAGGTAAATGGTGAGTCGGGTGTTGGTTTTGATTGGGCTGGGTAGCTGGCTTTGGTAGCCGCGATATGCGCTTTCGACGAAACCGGGGACCTGGGATAGCATAAGCGGTTCGAGCAGTGTGGTGTAAACGTCGTAATGTGCTGTGGTCAGCTTTAGGCCGGGGCCGAACTTGTTGGGCCAGTTCTCTACGGATTTGAGCGCGGGCAGGCGCTGGGCCTCGAGATAGGCAATCATACCGTCCGGCGTATCCATTTTGGCGGAGCCATAGGGAGATGAGGTGCTTTCGAGACATCCGGGCAAACAGAGACATACAGCAAGCAGAATCAGGTACGAGCTTCTTTTAATTATTGTATTCGCGGAGATAAGCATCTTATAGTTTATACCACAAATTGATGCTTCTGTTCAACCGTATTGTGGAGGTGGTGACGATTTGGCGGGTGGTCAGATGTCTTTGAATGGTGCAGCGAAGACTTCGGCGGTGAAGAGGTAAACTTCTGTTTTCGGGTCCTTCCAGTCGTCGGGTGGCAGGCCGGCCTTGTGGGAGCAGCAATAGGAGAGGAATTGTTCTTTGGTCCAGCCGGTTTCTGTTGCGACCTGCGGGAGGAAACAGCCGGAGAGAGGACCTCTCTTAATGTATATGCCGTCGGTGCCGAGGCGCAATGAGAGTGGGTCATCAGTTTTTTCAAGCGGCGAGAGGACCGAGATTTCGATATCAAGCTCGGGCAGTTCTTCGGGGGTCAGGGGATTGTTAAAGAAACGCGGGTCACTGGTAGCGGAGGCGGTTGCCATTTCGACGACGGTATCGACGAGAGGTTTGTCGGCGGTGAAACGGCCTATGCAGCCGCGGAGTTCGCCGCGGTTTTTCAGTGTGACGAAGCAGCCACAGTGAGCGGCGAGGTCGGGGTCGTTGGATTCGACAAGCTCACCACGTGCAGCTTCGACTTTAGGGGGGCGTTTATTTTTGATTACGGCCTCGACGGTGTCTTTTGCCACTTTGAGCAATGCGTGTCTTTGGGATTGGTTCATTTTTTTCAGGCCCCAAAGAGTTGGCCGAGTTTTTTAATAACGAAGACAGCAATCGCAAGCAATATGATAACAATGACGGTGGCGGTGTTGAAATACTTTTCGATAATTCGGCGTGCCTTTTCGCCGAGGAAGTGGAAAAGCAGGGCCTCACTGCCGAACCGCATAGGCCGGAAAATCGCGCTAATAGCGATAAATTTGAGCAGTGATACATCTGCCATACCGCCTACCCAGCTAAAAATCATATACGGCACAGGTGTCAAAGCAGAGATTGAGATAGCCCAGAAGTCGTATTTTTGATAGAGGTCGAGTGCCTGCCGGGCCCTGTGGCCGAGGTCAACCGGGCCGAAACTTATGTGCTCGAAAAAAGCGATGACCCTTTCCGGGCCGATGGCCAGGCCGAGCGAGAAGGCGATTGTTCCGCCCAGGACAGAGAAAAACGAGCAGATAAGGCCATAGCGAATCGAGTGCCTGGGTTTGCCGAGGCACATCCCGACGACCATAATGTCAGCAGGGACAGGGACGCAAATCGGCTCGGTGATTGCGAGCAGGATGAGCGCGAGCATTCCGTAGCGGGTGTGTGCCCAGTGGACGACCCAGTTGTAGAGCCGCCTGTGCCAGTGCCACCAGGCGACTTTCGCGTCGCTCGTCGCTCGTCGCTCGTGGCTCGCTGGACTGCTCAGTTTTTTTTCCTGATTTTGTTCCACAATTCTTTCAACCTCTGCCATATTGTTTTTTCATCCGCAAATTTTCCCGCCGGTCCGCCGGCCGTAAATAATACCGCAAACCGCGTTACCAAGGCACCTAAAAGAACATAGCCAAAAATCACCTGAAAAGTTAGCAATAAATGCCCCCAAATGCTTTGTGCATTAGCATAAATATCACCAAGTCCTAATGTTGTCATTGTGACCACGGAAAAATAAATAGGTCGGAGTAAAAGCAATAAAAAATAATGCCATATCGGCAGGTGTGGATCCACATCTAAATTGCTGACAATCCCAGGGGGCCACCAACAGGCGCAGTTTGCATAAATCGCTGCAAATAACAGTGCCAATCCCAAAAACCAACCGATAATCGCCCAGGTGCTAATCCCATAATCACTAAAGCACCAGAACAGGCGAACCGGCCATCTAAGTACGGGATGCTTAGGATACCACTCACACCATCTGTTCCGGCGAATGTTATATTCCAAAAGCTGCTTTGCACTAGGAGCCATCCTCACACCACCAAGGCCAGTACAGCTAAAGTCGGTATAATGGTCTATTTCAATTTCTATAAATGATGTTGCGTTGTTTAAAAGAACCCATTTGAAATTTGCTTTTCGGAGGTTAGCCTTGTAGAAATTGGCATCTTGAAGATGGGCTCCTTGGAATATTGTTTTTTCCAAACTTGCATTTGCGAATTTTGTGTTTTGTAACCTAGCGTTATGAAATACCGCGCCTTGGCATTTAGCGTGTCGAAAAGTCGAGTTACTTAATTGGACCTCGCCCTTAAACTCGTAGGTGCTTCCATTATCTATTTGGAAATTTCCTTTGTTGAGCCATACACCTTGGAGATACCAACCATCAAAACATTTCCCTTCCAGAAGAATATCTACACCACAATTATTTTTGCGCCATTCATTCCATTTGGTCATATCTTTTTTATCCGAGCAGCGTTTTAGCATTTCATACTGGTCGAGGTCGCACCGCAGACCCTCCTTTAGAAGCTCGGGGTCAAAACGACGCTGCTTCTCAGAAGTTTCATTTTTTGATTGTGATTCGCTCATACCACTTATCCGCTACGTAGAGGACGAGAACCCCCCGATAAATCGGGGGGCTAAACACAGAATTTAGCTGTTTTCAATTTTCGTGTTCAGAATAAGAATAAGTGATTATACTGTAAACGAGTCATTATGGCTAATAAAGAACAGTTTGAGCAAGTTGGTGGCGCGTTGCTGGTGCGGGCGCCGGGGAAAATCAATCTCTGTCTGCTTGTGGCGGGGAAGCGCGAGGACGGCTATCACGATATCGAATCGATAATGGCCAAGATTGACTGGTACGATGAGATTCTCATCGAGCCGGGACGGCAGGCAGGCATCGAGCTTATATGTGGTGGGCCTGAGTGGTCGCCGGAGGGTGAGCAGAACCTTGTATATAAGGCGGCGAAGCTGGCGTTCGAGACAAGCGGACGTTCGGCGGATGTTAAAATCACACTGACGAAGAATGTCCCTGCGGGGGCGGGGCTTGGCTCGGGCAGCAGTGACGCTGCGGCGACGCTGATGGGAATCAACGAGTATTGTAAGCTCGGGCTGGATAAAGACGAGCTTGCGGAATTAGCGGCGAAATTGGGCAGCGACGTTGCGTTTTTTCTCGACGGGCCTTTGGCGTTGTGCACTGGAAGAGGAGAAAAGGTCGAAAAGTTAAACTGGTATAAATTTTCGGCGCTGCTGGTTATCCCCAATATAAGTGTTTCTACTCAAAGGGTTTATGCCAATTACCGGCATGACGAGGGCACTTATAAGCAACTGCATGAGGAAATATCGGGCTATATTGAGAAAAACAGGATTGATTTAGTTTGCGGAATGTGCGCAAATGTGCTTCAGGAAAGTTGCTTTGAAATATATACGGAACTTAGAGAGCACAAGAAGAGGAATGAATCACCTGGAGTCGGGCCGATGTGCCTGAGCGGGAGTGGTTCGTCGATGTACTGCATTGTTAACAACAGCAATGAGGAAGGAGTCAGGAGCTATCGGGAGAAATGCAATCGTGAATCTGGTTTGAAAAGCATAATTGTGCACAACAACAGTTGGTGAACTTTTTAGGCGAGGCATAACAAATGGAAATCAGCGAAGTGAGAGTTAAGCTAATAGACAACAAGGATGACAGGTTGAAGGCGTTCTGCTCGGCGACATTCGACAATGAGTTTGTGGTTCGTGATATCAAGATAATCGAAGGGACCAACGGATACTTTGTTGCGATGCCTTCGAGGAAGATGAGCGACCATTGTGAGAAGTGCGGTGGGAAGAACCATCTTCGGGCGAAGTTCTGCAACAACTGCGGAGCGTCTTTGCCTGAGGAACGAGCGAGGAAGGATATGAAGGGCAGGATGAAGCTGCACGCGGACATCGCACATCCTATAAACGCCGAGTGCCGCAGGAAGATTCAGGACAAGCTTATTGCCGCTTTCAAGGAGGAGATGGAGAAGTCGAAGCAGCCGGGTTATAAGCCGGTTGATATGGATGAGCCGGACGACGAAGTACCCGAGGTAGTGACATAATCGGGTATCGGCACGGTAGTTTTTCAGCAGGGTAATAATATTAAGGTCTTGTCAGACCGCCCCGGGTGGCAGAGGGGCGGGCTGGGTGTATAATGAGCAGCAGTCCCGATTTATCGGGATTGTTGATACAGCCGAGCGTGGTGGGGCAAAGCTCGGCTGGTTTTTTTTCAGGGGTCTAAATCGTCGAGGACTTTTTCGAGGGTGAGGTCCAGGCGCTCGTTGAGGTCGTATGTCCCTTCGGTGAGCTGTCGTCGAACCTTGAGGACTTTTTGCCTTCTCATTTCGGGCAGTGAAGCAATCTTCTTTAGCACCTGGCCGATGGGTGTGGTGTTCATATTCTGGAGGATTTCCTCCATAAGAATATCATCGTCTGCAGTCAAACCATCAAACATCGGAACGAGATTGTGCTGTGAATCTGCAAGCCAGTCTTTACCAACGGAATCGCACATTATTTCAACCTTGTAAGTCACGCCGCAGGCGAAAGAATCCATCTTTTCGACCCAAGAGCTATAAACCACTACATCTTGTATGTCCCATAAATCCTTTCAGGGACCCTTATATTGCTTTACAGTGCTGTTATCGACAACGAAGGTTTGAAAACTTTAAGGAAGTTTATCTTTTGCTTAACCCTTTATTTTAACAGAGATTACGCCTTTTTTTGGGTTGAATTCAGGCTTTCAATGCTGAAAATCCGCATAGGGAGTGCTTTTATTGAAGGAATTTTTACTGCGGTGAGGCAAGAAGGCAAAATTGTTTTGCCGGTGGGTACATACCATATATAGTGGTTTGGGTGGTTGTGTTCAAAACGTGTTCTTACGTGCGATGAGAAGCAATATTCTGGGACGTAAAAAGGTTTTGGGTGGCAAGAGCGACTATCTACGGCCAGTGTGCTGCTTACGGGAAATGTTTTGATACGGTATACTGTTGTTGTGCTGAGGGCATGATATGCGTGCGAAGAATAATATAGTGGACCAGCTCAGGGAGAAGATTGCGCGAGCTGCGCAGCAGAGTCGTCGAGGGGTGATTTTACAGCCGGGGTCGATAGGGGACTGTATTGTTACTCTGCCATTAGTGGAGTTTATGAAGAGGTCGGTCTGCCCGGGCGGAGTAGATTTGATAGGGCATACCGAATACACGGGTATACTGCCGGGCAGGAGCAACGTTGACGCGGTCAAATCGGTGGATTCGATGGGGCTGCACCGGCTGTTTGCCAGGGACAGTGAGTTTGCCCTTGCGGACGGGGACCCCCTGATATTCGCGTTTGCCGAGTATGCATGGATAGTGACGTTTCTCGGTGAGCCGGACAGTGACTTCGAGCAGAACCTGATTTTCACGGCCAACTGCAGTCACAGCGCCGAGGTAATGGCGCTGGTGATGAAGCCGGCAGAAGGTTGCGACAGTCACGTCAGCGATTTTTACCGCGAACAGTTTGTCAAACAAAGCGGCTTGTCCGAAGAGGAGTACAGCACTGTGGTAAGCATGCCGTTTATAAAAGCGACGGCGGCGGATATCAGGAGAGGCAGGGAAGTGCTCGCTGAATTCGGCGTTATGCCGACGAGTGAGCCGATTGTCGTTCATCCGGGAAGCGGAGGAATGGAGAAGTGCTGGCCGTTGGATAATTTTCTGTCGGCTGGGCGGAATCTGGTGGACAAGGGGATAGATGTGATATTTTTGCTGGGACCTGCGGAGCTGGAACGGTTCAGCGCATCGACGATAGCGAAGATAGAGACCATCGGCCGGGCGTTTACGAATCTGTCGCTCGCGGACGTTGTCGGGCTGTTGAGCTGCGCAACCGGCTATCTGGGTAACGACAGCGGGATAACGCATCTTTCGGCGGGGCTGGGATTGCGGACGGTAGCGGTATTCGGGCCGACGGACCCGGTAGTTTACGGGCCGGTCGGTCCAGCAGTAAGCATTCTACAGGGCCGGGGACCTGAATTTGCGTCTTCGGTTTCGGAGGATTTGCAGGAACAGGCGATAATGGCGCTTCTGCAGTAGGGCTGCGGCAGGGCGTTTTTACCGATTACGAGTTCGGGTTGACCGCCTGATGGTATCTGTTATAATGCGGAGCTTCGGCACGTTAGACTATTCAAAGACTCAATGACTTTCTGGGAAGGCGGCAGTATGGAGACCAAAACACTCGGTGAGCTGGCTGAATATGTTGGCGGTCGTGTGCTCGGAGACGCAAACGTTAAGATACGCTCTGCTGCCACGCTTGGCAGGGCCCGCGAGGGCGATATAAGTTTTCTGACCAATGACAAATACGAGAAACAGCTTATAGGCACCAAAGCCAGCTCGGTCATTGTCGGCAGGGATACGGTTGCGGCGTCTGTGCCACTTCTTATAGCTGAAGACCCGTATTATGCCTTTATGCAGATTATGGTTCTGCTGCACGGGCACCGCAAACACAAGAAAGTCGGTATCAGCCCCCGGGCGACGATTTCAGACAGCGCCAAGGTGGGCGCGGACTGCCATATCTACGATTACGTAACAATAGCAGACGGAGCGAGAGTAGGAGACGGGTGCATAATATATCCGTGCACATACGTAGGGGAGAACGTGCAGGTAGGGCACGACTGTATTCTGTATCCGAATGTTGTGATATACGAGGGCTGCAAGATAGGTAACCGGGTGATACTCAACTCCAACGCCACAATCGGCGAGGACGGCTTTGGTTATGCCAGCCATAACGGGATACATCACAAGATACCACAGATTGGCTGTGTAGTTATAGAGGATGACGTGGAGATAGGCGCCGGGTGCGGTATTGAGCGAGGGACGCTGAATGACACCGTGATAGGCCAGGGCAGCAAGCTGGGTGACTTGGTGGCGATAGGGCACGGGACGAAGATAGGCCCTCACTGCCTGCTGGTTGCACAGGTTGGTGTGGCGGGCTCGACATCGCTGGGAAATCACTGTATCGTCGGCGGGCAGGCGGGTATTGTGGGGCATATAACGATTGGAAATAACGTGGCAATCGGGGCGCAGGCCGGAGTCATTAATAATGTCAGTGACGGCAAGGTGGTGCTTGGCGCCCCGGCAATAGACGCCAGCCAAGGCAAACGGGCTTACGGGATGATACAGTATCTGCCTGAGATGCGTCAGACTATCCGCAATCTGGAGTCGCAGATTGAGCGGCTTTTGTCGGGCGGCAAGGACGAGACGTATACCCCCGGAGAGCCATAGCAGCCGATGCGATTTTTCCCGGGACGGTCCAAATCGGCTGATGAATTGCGAGAAGGCAGGTTTTAAGAGTGTATGGGCGAAGGCGACGTTGTTGGTTTGATTGCGGGTGAGGGTCGGCTGCCTTTTATAATCGCATCGGGGGCGAGCAAGGCGGGAGCGAAGCTTGTTTGCGTGGGTCTTGCAGGCAGCGTTGACGAGTCGCTGGCTGAGCGGGTGGATGTTTTTTACACAGTGCCTTTGGCCCGGCCCGGAAGCTGGATTCGCAAGCTGAAAAGGCACGGCGTTACGAGGGCTATGATGGCGGGGCGTGTTGCGAAGGGCCGGATTTTTACGCCGTGGCGAATTATGCGTTATCTGCCTGACTGGCGGGCGGTGCGGATTTGGTATTGGCGGCTTGCGGGGAGGAACAAACAGAATGAGACGTTGCTGTCGGCGTTGGCCGAGGAACTTGCCAGTGGAGGAATAACCCTGGAAGACTCGACGAAATACTGCAAAGAACACCTTGCGACAGAAGGGGCGATGACCGGAGGCAAGCCGAGCGGGCAGATTGGCGGTGACATTGAGTTCGGCTGGCCTGTCGTGAAAAGGATGGCGGAGCTTGATATAGGCCAGGCGATTGCCGTCAAGGAAAGGGAAGTGATAGCAGTGGAGGCAATTGAGGGGACGGCGGAGATGATTGAGCGAGCGGGTCGGCTGTGCAAGTCGGGCGGCTGGACGCTATTGAAGGCGGCGAAGCATGGTCAGGATATGCGGTTCGATGTGCCGTGCGTAGGCATCGAAACGATAAAGTCGCTGGCGGCCTGCGGGGCAAAGTGTCTTGTCGTGGAGGCGGGCAAGACGATAATCATCGACAAACGCGAGACCCTTGAGCTGGCAAAGCAGATGGGGATATGCGTTATCGGCAAATAGCGGACGAAAGGGTCAATGAGCCGGATTTAACGATGCGAGTCGCCATTGATTTTGATGCAGTTGCAGCGAACAGGTTTTCCGGATTCCACACGTACGGGGCGGGACTTCTTCGGGGATTCAACACGCTGGCGAAGCATCCTGAGGCGGTGCTGGTCAGCTCACGTTGCTGGGAGGGGGACGTTTGCCGGATTGCAGGAGACAGTTGTGACTGGGTAAGCGTCAGGTCGCTGCCGATAAAGGCGCGCTGGCTCGAAAACATCTGGAGATACAGCAGATATCCTTCTCTTGAGCATATTGTCGGAGATTTTGATATTTATCACTGCGTGCACCACCTGATGCCGCCGGGAGCGAGGGGGAGGCGGATTCTTACGGTTCATGACCTTCGGCGGTATATGCTGCCGGAGCTTTACAGAGAGTCGAAACTCTGGCGGTTCGAACTGGCGGTGCAGCGGGCCGAGCATTTCATAGCTGTTTCACAGTCGACAAAGACGGATTTGTGCCGGATTTTCGGCGTGCCGGAGGAGAAAGTGGACGTTATTCATTTGGCGGCGGACGAGGGTCTGTCGCCATTAACGGATGCCGAGAAGAGTCGCTTGAAGCTGAAATTTGAAGGGCAGGTTGGGACGTCATTAGAGAGATTCGTGATGGCTGTTTCGGCATCGTGTCCACGCAAGAATATTGAGAGGACTATCAGGGCGTTCAAGAGCATCAAGACAAGATTGCCCGACGGGACGAAGCTTGTTGTGGCCGGGGTACCATCGAGGGACTTCGATGAAAGGGAGCAAGGGCATTCGGATGACGACATTATCCGGACCGGTCCGGTTGACGATTTGAAAGAGTTGCTGGGTTGTGCCGATGCTTTTATTTACGCCAGCTTATACGAGGGTTTCGGGATACCTATTCTGGAGGCGTTTGCGTGCGGTGTGCCCGTTATCACGTCTAACTTGTCTTCGATGCCTGAGGTTGCAGGTGACGCGGCCATTCTTGTCAACCCTTATGACGAGAACGCGATAGCAAAGGCGATTGAACACCTGTGCAATGATGAGCGGGAGCGTGAGCGGCTGATAGAGGCAGGATTGAAACGCGTAAATGAATTTGCCTGGTCGAAGACAGCAGCCGAGACACTGGGAGTTTATGAGAAACTGCTGGGTGCCGGGGCTTAGCCGAGGTAACCAAGCTCAGCGAGCCGTTTTGCGACTATTTGTTCCTCGTCTGCGGTGAGTTGTCCGCGCGGCGGGGCGATGTGGAACGAATCATCATCGGTATCAAGGTATTCAATTCGAGGTTGCTGATTAAAGGCCTTTGTTAGTACTCGGCCATCCATATATTTGGGCAGTTTTGCGCCGAGTGAAGCGTAAACAGTTGGAGCGATATCGATTATGTTTGCCTCGGCGCGGGCCGGCTTTATGTTGGGGCCGGAGAGTATGAATATGCCCTCCGGGCGGTGACAGCCCTGCGATGAATCTTCGGGCAATGGTTCTGCGCCGGGTATTTTGGCGGAGAGTTTCGTTTTTATGAAGCAGCCGGGGCCTGGCACAAGGACGAGGTCGCCGAAGCGTTCGTTGTCCACACAGTCTCTGCTGTAAAGTTCGGAGGGGCGGACAACCTTTTCAAACAAAGGCAGACCCGTCAATGGAGAGCGCAGTTGCGAGAAGCGTTTCTGCAGGTCGTCGAGCGTATTTTCATACTGGACGCCCGGCTCGATGGTTCCTTTCGGCTGGCGGCCCCTGACATTCAGGAAAAGATGCCCGTTGATATCGGCGAGCATAAGGACGGCCTTTGAGCGGGCCCAGTCGATTGGGAATTTCATTTCCACCGACATTCGAGGTTTGTTCCGGCCGAATAGTGACCATAGGTTACGACGGGTGCGGCGGATGAAGCGTCGCAGTGGGTTTTGAAACTTCAGATAGCCCCATTGGTAGAGCAGCAGGTTAGGATAGACGTTCACGAGCTTTGGTCCCATACCGTGATCGCTGACGACTGCAACGAGCGAGCTATCATTGCCGAGCTTGAGCAGTCCGGCAATGACCGAATCAAGATGGGAGAACATTTTGAACATTCTGTCTCGATGCCCAGGCCAGCGGTTGCGTTTATCCGAGTCGAGGTATTGCCACATATAGTGACCGAGCTTGTCAAGGTCCTGAAAAACAAGCATCATAACATCGCAGCTTGTTCGTTTGCTGATGAGTGTGGCGGCCTGGAGTCGCTGGATAAAGCTTCTTTCGACGAGAGAAATCCTCGTATCCAATTCGGCAAGTGAATAACTTTCCGAGGTTTCCCATTTTGCGAGGATGTCATAGTCGGAAATTTCAGCCAGTAACTCTTTCCTGAATTGTTCCGGGTATGTGAATATGCCGGGCGAGCCGTAACCGGCGACCATTATGCCGTTGATATTGGTGCAGGGATACGTCCAGGGGACATTGATTGCCGCGACGGAGAAATCCTGGTCGCCGAGCTTCTGGAACATATTGGGGACGAGACAATCCGAGGCGCTGCCGATTCCGAGTGTATCGTTTTTAAAGCGGTAGTTTCGAAAACCGGCGACGCCGTGTATTGGTGGTGAGCAGCCGGTGATGCAACTGGTCCAGGCAGCCGGCGTTAAGGCGGGTTCGGTTGATTTGAGAACGCCCCAGTAGCCATTGTCTCTGAGTTTTTTCAGCGTGGGCATAGCGTGGTCGAGGACGACATCGTCGATGACGTTCCAGGTGGCCCCGTCCAGTCCGATGATGGTAACTTTTGCTGCTGAACCGGTTTGGTTCATATTATTCGGTCCACGGCGCGTCATAGGCGCCTTTTTCTACAAGGTCGAGAATATACTCGGCGATTTTCACGCTATTAAACTGCTCGTGTGTCCATTTCATACCGGCGTCGGCAATTTTTTTTCTTTCGGCCTCGTGTTCGAGATAATATTTTGCCAGCTCAAAGAATTCGTCGGCTGAGTCGAAATATCGCAGGTGCTGTCCATCCTTAAAGAGCAGGTCGGAATCCGGGACTTTTTTTGCCAGGACAAAAGTGCCGCAGGACAGGTAATGCGTCAGCCGTTCGGAATGATAAAGCCGAACGTCGTTGTCGCCATTTATGCTCAGTCCGATTTTTGCACCACTGATAGCATATAGATAATCCAAACCGCCTACTTTGGGTCTTCCGCAGCAGGAGTAGACGGAGCAGTTGGGCATTTGTGCCAGCCGGCTGACTATCTCGTATCGCAATATACTGCCCGGGTATCGTTTTGGGTTGTGTATGATTAGCCCCGTCCAGAGGATGTCTGTTTTCCACTTGTCTTCAACCTCGTATCTGTGGTCGATATCCGGGTCACAACTATTGGGCATAAAGAAGCAATTTGAGACTCCTGCGTCGCGGTAGTCCTGCATAAACCGGCCGTCGTTTGTCGCCAAAAAGATGTCAAGTTTTTTGGCGGTTTCAATTCTACCGGGCTGAAGCGCAGGCCAGGGGTCAACATCAAATCCGATAAACACGGCGTTCGGTGCAGCCCGCCGCATTCGCTCAATGGTAACGGCATCGAGAACTCGAACAAAAACTATAAAGACTATATCGGGCTTGTAGTTTTCAATTGCATCTGCGAGTTGTTCGTCAACCCTGGTTTTGTAGAACAGTCGAGCAATCGTTCTGCTTTTGATTGGGCTCAAGCCCAGGAGCTTTTCGAAGTAGGTGGAATTTCGGACGTCGTGGCCAAGACGGATGAATCCCTTGGCCAGTTTAATGGGATTGTTCCTAAACATGTGAACGGGGTCAAACCGCCGTTCAGAGACCATAAATATTCTTTTTGTATTCTGCATTAACCTGTCCCTTTACCCTCAGGGCAAACTCCATAAAAGCTCACCGAAAAACTGTGAGAATTAATAATGCTAAGGTGAAATCCAATGATAATCAAGCGTAAAGATTGAATCGGGAGGGAGCTTATGCTAATATCCGGCTTTTGGTTCGTATATGCTTAGCCATAATATTGCCGGGCAGAACGGATTTTCGCGGCAATTGGTTTTATTGTAGTTATAAACAAATGTGTTGAGCGAAACAACAGATGAAAGCTGTAATTCTGGCCGCTGGAATTGGAAAGAGGCTCGGCGGTTCGATTCCCAAGCCGCTGACGAGCCTTGTGGATGGAAAAAGCATAATGGGTTTTCAGGTTGAATGCCTGTCAGAGCTGGTCGGCATACAAAACATAACCGCTGTTGTCGGTTACAAAAAAGAAATGATAATGGAGAAATTTCCCCTGCTGTCATTCGTTTACAACGAGGCCTTTGCACAAACCAACACAAGCAAAAGTCTGTTGCTGGCGTTAAGAGAGATTGATGACGACGTGCTCTGGCTCAACGGCGATGTCTATTTCGATGCAGAGGTTCCCAAACTGCTGCTCGATACCGGTTTTTCCGGCTGTCTTGTGGACAGGAAAAGATGCGGCCCTGAAGAGGTGAAATATAATCTCAATGAACACGGGTTCATACACAATATCTCCAAGGATGTGCCTGAGCCGCAGGGCGAATGCCTGGGCGTTAGTATTATATTGAAGAAAGACCTCGGTATTTTCCGCAACGAGCTGGAAAGGGTGGATAATCAGGATTACTTCGAGAAAGCGCTGGAAAACCTTACCGTTTCCAGAAAATTACGTTTAAGGCCGGTAGAGGCGGGGGAGTTCTACTGTAACGAGATTGATTTTGAGGAAGACCTCAAGACGGTAAGAGAATATCTGCATACAAGGACGGAGTAGTCAAGCCGTGATGAAAAAAATCAGTAGTGCTTTAAGAACTCTCAGGATATTGATATTCGGATGGGGTATTGTTGTGCCCCTGACCTATCTTTTCCCGTTGAAAAAGAACATGGTCTTGTTCATAGGTAAAAACGATGGTCTGTTTTACGACAATATTAAATATCTTTATTTATACCTGCACCGGCTGAAACGCAGCGATATCAGATACTACTTTCTTACGAAGAAGAAATCGGTTTATACCGTCTTGAAAGAGCATAACCTGCCGGTCCTGTTTTACCCGTCTCTGCGTTCGACGTATGCTCTTATATGCTCAAAAGTCATAGTTATGTGTTGCACCTGGAATAAGAGGATTTCGTTCAGGGCGAAAAAAATTCAGTTGTGGCACGGTGTGCCGCTCAAAAGGATAGGTCTGCTGGCGCCTGCCGTGGCGAAAGTACATAATTCACGGCTTGGAAGATTCAATAACGCGATACGGGGCAGAAATTATGTTTACGATTTGTTTGTTTCCACCTCTGACTATTTTACCGAGCATATTTTCTCAAAGGCAATGAGGGCGAGGAACTATATAGAATCAGGTTATCCGAGAAACGACATCTTTTTTAAGGAGCAACTTGACGATCTGGATTTACTTGAGGCCGATGTGGAGTCGCTTGGAAAGATAGACGAGTTCAGGAACGATGGTTTCAAGAGCGTCCTTTACGCCCCGACATGGAACGACCCGATGGGAAACGCTGTTGAAAGCGGATTTTTAGACCTGGAAAAACTCTCATCGTTTGCAAAAAACAACAAGCTTCTTTTTGTTTTTAAGTTTCATCCATCGGAACATCGCATTAAAAAGTATGGCCAGTATGACAAGATTATTTACTACGATGGCTACAAAGATATTCAGCCCCTCTTAAAGGTAACCGACATCCTCATAACCGATTATTCATCTGTTTATATGGATTATTTGTTGTTAGACAGGCCAATAATTTTCTTTCCTTATAATTACGAAAGGTATATTGAATCGAGGAAAGGTTTTTTGTTCGATTATAAAACAATGACTCCCGGCCCGATTTGTTATTCGCAGGACCAGCTTCAGCAGGCGATAGAAAGTTGCGCCGCCGGCGATGCGGGCAGTTTTGCCGATAAGAGAGCCGAGATAAAGAAGCTCGCCTTCAAATATGAAGACGGCAGGGCCTCCGAGAGAGTATGGGATTTCATTGTTAAGAGGTACATAGAAACTTAGCAGGAAGGGGTTGCCTGTTCGAGTCCGAAGTGACGTGCGGCAGGTGCACCAAGGTGAGGTCTTGAATAATACGTCTGAGCCAGAAGACTTTCAACGCATTCTTTAACGAGTTTACTACGGTTATACGAACGATTGTGCTCACAATCGCCGTTGTCGTTTTGCCTTCAACCGCTACAGGTGCCGCGTTTTGCTTGATTGTATTTCTTTGGCTGAGGCCGATGAGGAGGGAATAGGTGAAGTTGATTTTATCGGCAGGGGCGGATGCAGTTGCGTTTTACTCAACAGGTCCTCAAAGTATTCTATTGTCTTTTTCAGGCCATCGCGGAGAGCAACCTTTGGCTGCCAATCGAGTTTTTCCTTAGCCAGTGTGATATCGGGGCATCGTTGTCGCGGGTCATCGCTGGGCAGTGGTTTACGCACCAGTTCGGAGCGTGAGCCAACGAGGTCGATAACGGTCTCGGCGAGTTCGAGGATGGTGATTTCGGAGGGGTTACCGAGATTGACCGGGCCGGTGAAATCGTCGGGTGAATTCATAAGGCGAATGAAGGCCTCAATCTGGTCGTCAACATAGCAGAATGAACGTGTTTGTTTGCCGTCGCCATAAATGGTTATCGGCTCGTTTTTAAGGGTCTGGATTATGAAATTCGAGACAACCCGGCCATCGTTGGGGTGCATTCGCGGGCCGTAAGTATTGAAGATGCGGGCGACTTTTATCCGCAGTTTGTGCTGCCTGTAGTAATCGAAGAATAGCGTCTCAGCGCAGCGTTTACCCTCATCATAGCAGGAGCGGACGCCGACGGAGTTTGCGTGGCCCCAGTAGGATTCTGTCTGCGGGTGGACGAGCGGGTCGCCGTAGACTTCGCTTGTAGAGGCCTGGAATATCTTTGCCTTAACACGTTTGGCAAGTCCGAGCATATTGATGGCGCCGTGGACGCTGGTCTTTGTCGTCTGGACAGGGTCGAACTGGTAGTGAATCGGTGAGGCAGGACAGGCAAGGTTGTAAATTTCATTGACCTCTACGTAAAGCGGAAACGTTACGTCGTGACGCATAGCTTCGAAGCGTGGGTTGTCCATAAGATTAGAGATGTTGTCCTTGGTTCCGGTGAAGTAATTGTCGACGCAGAGGACATCGTTTCCGTCATTGAAAAGACGCTCGCAGAGATGCGAGCCGAGGAATCCTGCTCCGCCTGTTACGAGAATTTTCTTCATCACTTTTCCCTCGATAATTTGTTTTATGGCTGCCAATCCAGGTTGAGCCATTGTATATACACTTGAATTTAAGCGGCATCTATTGTACAGGGCAAATCCGAAAATCCAACAAAGAATTGACGGTTTTGTTATGCCATTCTAAAATGGCTGGGCCTTATTTCTGGAATAAAAGGACTGTCGAATGGCTCAGGAAACGCGACCTATTGTGAGTATTTGTATCCCGCACTGGCAGGTGCAGGAGCTGGCTACGCTATGTCTTAGGGCGATTCGCAAATTCACCACCAAATTACCGATTGAGGTTATCGTGGTGGATAACGGCTCTGAAGACGAATCGCTGGATTATCTGCGTGGGCTTAAATGGATACGGCTGATAGAGCGGGGCAAACAAATACCTGAGTTCTGGGTTCACGCGTTTATCACTGCACTGGACGTGGGTTTCGAGAACAGTTGGGGCGAGTATTACGTGGTTATGCATACGGATACCATAGTGAAGCATCCGGGCTGGCTGGAGCGATTGATGCTGCCTTTTGGGGACGACCCAAACTGTGCCGCTTCCGGGGCGTGGAAGCTGGAGATGCGAAGCCCGCTTGATATGTTTATGAGGAAAATAACCGATACCAAGAAGGCGAAGCTGTGGTTTCGGAGGACTTTTCTTGGCGACGCCGAGGCGAAGCAACTGCCGAGGGAACTGTGTCCGCGGGATTACTGTGCGATGTATCGGGCCGAGCCAATCAGGCGATTGGGGCTGCATTTTGACAGCGGGGGCAAATACGACGGTTACACGGCTTCGGAACAGATGTATTACCAGCTTAAAGATAACGGGTATCGAGCCGAGGTAATTGATACGGCGGAAATGATGAAGTATATGGTGCACCTTGGGCATGCAACGGCGGGCCTGCGTCCCAAAGAACGGGGCTTGAGTCACCGGCGTGCACAGAAGAAATCGGAGATGAAGCTTCGCCGGCTTTTCAAATCGAACCTGGCCAAAGAGCTGCTGGAAGATGCGAGCTTAGACCAGTGATTCTTCGAGGGGGGGGGTAAAGTCTTTCGTTTCTTAGCGCAAGTTATCTGTTTTTGTACATCGAATCGTAGTATTTTTGATAGTCGCCTGAGACGACATTATCGAGCCAGGCGCGGTTGTCGAGATACCAGTCGATTGTTTTGTTAAGGCCCTGCTCAAAAGAGACGGAGGGTTTCCAGCCGAGCTGATTGATTATCTTCGCTGCGTCGATGGCATATCGTCTGTCGTGGCCTGGGCGGTCGGTAACGTGCTTGATGAGGGACTTGGGTTTTTCGAGCCGAGCAAGAATCAGCTCAACTACGGAGAGGTTGGTTTTTTCATTACAGCCGCCGATATTATAAATCTCGCCGGGCGGTGCTTCGGCGAGGACTTTCCATACTGCGGTGCAGTGGTCATAGACGTAAAGCCAGTCACGGACCTGCAGGCCGTCGCCGTAAACCGGCAGCTCGCGGTCGCCGAGGGCGTTATTAATCATCAGGGGGATGAGCTTTTCGGGGAATTGATACGGGCCGTAATTATTCGAGCATCTTGTTATGTTATATTTAACGCCCCAGGTGTGGCCGAATGCCCTGACGAGGTGGTCTGCTGCGGCCTTGCTGGCTGAATACGGAGAGTTGGGAGAAAGGGGCGTCTGCTCGGTGAATTTACCATCGGGACCGAGTGCGCCATAGACCTCATCGGTTGAAATCTGGACGAACCGCTGGAGGTTTTTATCCCTTGCGGCTTCGAGCAGAGTCAGCGTTCCTGTGACGTTGGTCTCAATGAAGACCTTCGGCTCGGTGATGGAACGGTCGACGTGTGTTTCGGCGGCGAAATTTATGATGGAGTCGATTTTGAACTCGTCGATGATTCGCTCTATGGAATCGCCGTCGCAGATGTCGCCTTTTATGAATTTGTGGCTGTGGTGCTTTTCGTAGCCAGAGAGGTTTTCGAGGTTGCCGGCGTACGTGAGCTTGTCAAGATTGACGACGAGGCAGTCCGGATGCTCTTTGAGGACCATTCTGACGAAGTTGCTGCCGATGAAGCCGACACCGCCTGTGACGAGTAATCTTCTCATAGTTCCCGGCTCCGCGGCGGTGAAATTTTTTTCAGAAATTCTTCCAGCGGTTCCTGCCAGGGCCTGACCGGCCCGGTAAGAAATCGCCTGATTTTATTGCAGTCAAATCTGCTGTTAAGGGGCCTGACGGCGGCGGAAGGATAGTCACCTGTTTTGCAGGCCTCAAGCTCGACATCAAGGCCGAGTGTCTCAACAATGAAGCGTGCGATGCCTAATCGATTAGTGTAGCCCTGGTTTGCGAAATGGAATATGCCTTTCGGTTTCTTTTGCATAAGGTCGCAGATGGCTTTTGCAGCCTCGGTTGTAGCGGTCGGTGAGCCGAACTGGTCATCAACGATTTTAAGCTGTTTTTGAGTTCGGGTTTTTTCGAGCAATTTCTTCACGAAGTTATTTCCGTGCAGCCCGTATGTCCACTCGACCCGGATTATACAGTGGTCGCATCTGTTTTCAATGAGGAGCCGTTCTCCCGCCAGCTTGGTTCTGCCGTAGGCGTTGATTGGGTGGGGGATGTCCTTTTCCATATAGGGTTTGCTGCTGGTGCCATCGAAGACGAAGTCGGTGCTGATGTGGAGGACCCAGGCGCCTGATTTCCTTGCGAAGGTGCTTAGATTGCCGACTGCTTCGGCGTTGACGCGAGAGGCCAGCCCGGTTTCGGTTTCGGATTTTTCGACGTCGGTGTAGGCGGCACAGTTGATTATGGTTTTTGCCTGCCTGGCGACGCTGAATAACCGGTGTTCGTCGGTTATGTCAAATTCCGGCAGGTCGAAAACTTCAAAATCAATGCCTCGGTTTTTACATTCTTCGGCGACGTCTGTGCCGAGCATACCTTTGCCACCGAGTATTGCTACCTTGTCTGTGGGGCTGGTCATTGTTCTTCCTTAAACTGCGGCAGTTTTTCAGGGGATATGTCTTTTAGCCGGGGATAGGCGGAATCTTTTGGAGATATTAGAGGCTCGGCTTCAATCGGCCAGGGGATATTGATATCCGGGTCGTTGAAGATAATGCCGGCTTCGGAAGTAGAGCTATAGTAGTCGGTGCATTTATAAGAGAATACAGCAGTGTCGCTGATTACATAAAAGCCGTGTGCGAAGCCGGGTGGTATATAGAGTTGCTTATGATTTGAGGCGGACAGGGTTTCGCCGCTCCACTTTGCGAACGTGGGCGAGCCGAGGCGGATATCGACGGCTACATCGAAGACCTCACCAAAGAGGACCTGGACGAGCTTGCCCTGGGGATGCGGATACTGAAAATGCAGGCCTCTCAAGATGTTCTTTTTAGAGAAGGAGACGTTATCCTGAACGAATTGCGGCTTTATGCCCTGCTGCTCGTAAAGATTTCTGCGCCAAGTCTCCAAAAACCAGCCACGGTCATCACCAAATGCATCAGGTTGAATTAGTAGCACTTCCGGCAGTTGTGTCTGAGTGATTTTCATTTAGCGTTGCTCATTTACAAGCTCAAGCAAATACTGCCCGTACCAGTTTTTGGCCAGCGGCTCGGCGAGGGCGATGAGCTGTTTTTCATCGATAAGGCCGAGACGAAAGGCGATTTCTTCGGGGCAGGCAATCATCAGCCCCTGTCTTTGCTGAACGGTTTCGACGAAATTTGCCGCGTGGAGCATCGAGTCTGGTGTTCCAGTATCGAGCCAGGCAATACCGCGTCCGAGCGGCTCGACGGCGAGCTTGCCGGTTTTCAGGTATTCATTGTTCAGGTCGGTGATTTCAAGCTCTCCCCTTGCCGAGGGCTTCAGACGAGCCGCGATTTCAGTGACCTTTGAATCGTAGAAGTACAGGCCGACGGCGGCATAATTAGATTTTGGCTTTTGGGGTTTTTCCTCGATTGAAAGAACTTTGCCTGATTTGTCGAACTCGATTACGCCATAGCGTTTGGGATCTTTTACCCAGTAGCCGAAAATGGTAGCGCCGGTTTCGTTATTTACGGCTTTCTTGAGTGAGTTGATGAGGCCATGACCATAGAAGATGTTGTCGCCGAGAATCAGGCAGGCGGGGCCTCCGGCGAGAAAGTCGGCACCAATAACGAAGGCCTGGGCGAGCCCTTCGGGTCTGGGCTGTTCGGCGTATTGGATTTTGATACCCCACTGGCTGCCGTCGCCGAGGAGGTTTTTGTATAGCGGAAGGTCCTCGGGCGTGCTAATTACGAGAACGTCCTTTATGCCCGCCAGCATCAGTGTTGTCAGCGGATAGTAAACCATTGGTTTATCGTATATGGGGATAAGCTGTTTGCTTACGGCTTTGGTGACGGGATAGAGGCGTGTGCCGCTTCCGCCCGCAAGGATAATGCCTTTGTAGCTCATTCGCCGGTCTCCGTATTTTATACAATACGACCACCCGATGCGTAGTTTTATGCGCCGGACTGCGGTTACAATAGCCGCAGCAGGGAAAAAAGCAAGTATAAAAGTATAGTAAAGGCCGGTGGAAGGGGGCCGGCCCCCCAAAAGGGCGGGCGGAAAATATTTTTAAAAAACTTTATTTTTTTCGCTTGCAATCTCTACGGTTGTAGAGTAGTCTCGTAATCGTTAGAGAAAACTAAGGAGGTTATTATGGCAAGGAAAAAATCACAGCTTACCACAGGTGAATGGGCGATAATGCAGGCGGTGTGGGATAACGAGCCGTGTGCTGCGCCGACAATTCAGGAGGCACTACAAAAAGACATCGGCTGGAGTTACAGCACGGTCAAGACAATGATGGACCGGATGGTCGGTAAGGGACTGCTGCGGACGCAAAGGATACGCAATCTTATTCTTTACAGCTCGAGCATCACGAAAAAAGATGCGCAAAGCGGAGAGATAATGCGTGCTATGAAACGAGCGTTCGACGGGGCGCTGACACCGATGATGCAGTTTATGCTGGATAGCAAGAGCTTGTCCGTAAATGAGCTGGATAAGTTAGAAGCGATGATAAAGAGTAAAAAAGAAAAAGTTAGAAGGAAAAATTAAAGGGGAATATGGAGTATCCCAGATGGGAGGTTTATGATGCACGCCTTAATAGAACAGGTTAATTCGATGGGCAGGGGATTCGTTGAGTTTGCGTGGCCGATGCTGATGCAGTCCAGCGTGCTGATTTTGGTTCTGCTGTTGGCGGATATTCTGCTTCGCAGAAAGGTGCGGGCGGTGTTTCGCTACTGGCTGTGGATGCTGATATTTGTCAAGCTGGTATTGCCGACGTCACTGTCCTCGCCTGTGAGTATCGGCCAGGTAATCGGTGAGCCGGTTGCAGCAATTAAGATAACTGTGGCTGCGCAAGCGCCGGCCGATGAGATTCGAGACGGCCAGTACTATTCGCCGCTTGCCGATATTGTTATCGCACCGCAGGAATTGCCTTTTGCATTGCCTGTCCACAGCGGGCAGGTTGCTCCCGCTGTCGATTCAACCGGACCGACGGTGTCACTGACGTGGCAGGGCGGGGTGTTTTTGCTGTGGCTGGTAGTTGTGCTTGCGATGTTTTTATTGCTTTTGCAGCGGGCGTTTTTTGTGTTTGGGCTGGTTCGGCAGGCGAAAGAAGCGAACGGCCTGATGAAGGATATGCTTCGCTTTTGCGGCAGGGAAATAGGCGTCAAAGGCGAAGTGGGCTTGAAGGTTTCACCGAATGCGACAAGCCCGGCAGTCTGCGGGCTGTTCAGGCCTGTTATACTACTGCCTCACGGGATTGGCTCAAATCTGGGTTCGAGTCAGTTCAGGACCGTATTAATGCACGAGCTGGCTCATATAAGGCGTGGGGATTTGTGGGTTAATCTGTTACAGACGCTTTTACAGATTGCGTACTTCTACAACCCGCTATTGTGGGTGGCGAACTGGGTGATAAGGCGGGTGCGTGAGCAGGCGGTTGACGAGGCGGTGCAGGTTGCGATGGGTGAAAAGGCGGGGCTGTATCCGGAGACGCTATTGAATGTCGCCCGGCTGGCTTTTGAGAGGCCGGCATTGAGCTTGCGGCTGATAGGCGTTGTAGAATCGAAAAGTGCGCTTACCGGCAGGATTAATCGTATGTTGAATCGGCCTGTGCCGAGAAGCGCGAAACTCGGGATTATCGGATTGGCTGTGGTTTGTCTTATAGGAGCAATCCTTGTCCCGATGGCGAAGGCCTCATCGCGCCGTCCGGAATTCGTAATCAGAGGGACTGTTATTGACTCCCAGACAGGCAAACCCATAGCCGGGGCAAAAGTCGGGGACGTTGAACAGTATGCCGACGGGGAGCAGATGACTTTTACTGACGCGAATGGCAATTACAGTTATAAAACCTGGTATGAAGAACACGACGTAAAAGCTGAGGCCGACGGTTATAAGAGGCAGGAAAAGGTACTTGTCACCAAGTTGTTCGGGAGCGAGAAGGACAAGAAGATAGACTTCTCGCTTGAGTCGAAGCTTTGGTATATGATTGATTTTGAAGTGGTGGAGCCGCAGTTTCCAGAGGGAGACTCGATAGAGATTACGGAGATAGTCGGGACGGCCAAGAAGCTTCGGCCCGGCGAGAGGTATACGGTTCGCGGTAATTACAAGCTCTCGTCCTGCGATGAGGCGATGCTTCATCTTTATGCGACGAACGGCGAGACAAGATGTGAGCAGAATAGTAATGTTACGCGAGGTCAGGGTCAGTTTGAACGGACGGTTGATTATCTGAAGGAGGGCGGGCTGCATCTTAGCTTTTATCCTGCAGAAGGAGGTAGCAGCTTCGGCGGGGTGTACTTCACGAATAAAGGGATTGAGATTTATGAGGTTAATCGGAGCGTGAGTGAGTTTGAGCAGGAGGATTTTTCGACTCCGGAGGCGGCTTATGCGAGTATCAATCGGGTTTCGGCAAGCGGTGGCCCTGAGGAATGGCAGCGGGTTAGTATAAAGAAACTTGCCGAGAGATTAGCCGGAGAAAGCAAGAAAGGCAAAACCGATGTTGACCCGGAATGGGCCAGTGTATTACTTAACGCGAGAATTCTTGAAGTGCGGATATGGAATGGGACGGATGCCGTTGTATTTGCAGAACTGCCGCAGGCATTTTCGTCGAAGCCGGTCCGGAGCCAAATCGATATTCGGCATTTGAAGCTGGAGGACGGCCGATGGCTCAATGCTGGCAACGACCGTGTGTGGACTATCGAAGAGGCCAGAGCGATTGGCGACGGGAAGATGTCGCTTGAATCGAGAGTGGAGGTTATTGAGGAGCAGCCAATTATCAGTGCGGCAGAGTTCGGGGACAAAGACGATGAGATTGCACAGCGAAGGGCTCGTCTTCAGAACAACGTTGACCGGCGAATGAGTCAGGACCGTGCAGTTTACACACAGCAGGAATTAACGGAAATTGAGTCTCTTTATCAGGTGGCAAATAAGGGCTTCAATAAGGAGGCGCAGGAGAGTCTTGAGAAGCTTGTGGCCAGACATGAGAAGGCCAATCGCACCGGTTGTGCGGTGTTGTATCTTGGGCAGATGGCAGCAGGTGCGCAAAAGGAGCGATACCTGAAACGTGCGATTGAAAAGCATAACGACTGCTGGTACGGCGATGGTGTTCAGGTCGGGGCTTATGCGCGATATCATCTCGCGATGTACTACCACGCCGTCGGCAGGCAGGAAGAGGCAGCGGAGCTTTTTGCTGAGCTTCGGCGGGATTTTCCAAATGCTATTGACCACAAGGGAGAGTTTTTGTTTAAGCTGATACCTGCTGATATGAATAAAGCCGGCATCGGGCCGCCGCGAAATGCGACCGTTGAATTGAAGTATGATGACGGTAAGCAGGCAGGCAAGCAAAGTATCGCTGGCAGCGGACATTGTGTGAAGTTCGAGACTCCGAAAGAGGGCGGCATACTGAAGGCGGTGAAGATTTACGGGTCGCGGTATGGGGAATATGAGCCGCCTGAGGAGGACTTTTACGTTTGGCTGTGCGGGACGGATTTCGAGGTGATAAGGGAGTTCGCATTTCCGTATGCGCATTTCCAAATTCGAGGACTGGCGAAGTGGGTAACGCTCGCCGTCGAGCCGACTAAATTGCCGCAGGATTTCATCGTTTGTGTTGGGTTTAATCCGCATCAAAGCAAGGGTATTTATATGTATTACGATGCCCAGGCGAGCGGCAACTCGTTTACGGGACTGCCTGGCGGGGAGCTTGGGCCGTTCGAGAAAGGCGACTGGATGATTCGCGCGGTGGTGGCTGAGGACTCCGAGCGTTCAGAGGCAGCGCCGGCTCCGGTGAAAAGCGGGCTTCCTGTAGTGGTTAAGACAACGCCGGAAGTGTACGCCAATGATGTGTCTCCGGATTTGAGAGAGATTACGGTTACGTTTAATCAGCAGATGACAGATAAATCGTGGTCGTGGGTTCAATGGGGCGCTCCCTATCCTGAAACAACGGATAAACCTTACTATGATGATGAAAAGAAGACCTGCACGCTGCCTGTGAAATTGCAGCAGGGTCAGGCATATCTTGTGGCGTTTAATATTGAATCCTTTGTTAACTTTATTAATGTCGCAGGTGAACCTGCTAAACCATACGTTCTTGTGTTCGCCACGAAAGGTAAAGACGGCAAGCCAACACCGATTCCTGAAGAGTTAATCGCGAAAGCAAAGAGCGTGAATGAACGATCGGAGCAAATATCCTCGAATCCGGAGGCAGAGACGAGCGGAGCTGAGTCGGTACCTTATACACAGATAATGTACGATGACATTCAGCCGGATGGGACGATTTTGTTCAGGACCACCGTTAAACAGGTTAATCGCACGGGGCGAGAACTTTCAAAGACGGGCTTCATAAATTCTAAGTTTGTCGAAGTGACGGGGATGAGCGACGGCGCCGGCAGGAAATTGAAGTTTACAACGAAAGATGGAGGCGAGCATTGGCAATATGAAGTATTGTTTAATGAGCCAATTGGGCCGGGAGAGGTAATGGAGTACAGCCACGAAGGGCGGCTTACAGGGCTGATTAGCAAGGCACCCGATGCGGAAAAGGAGTATATATATCATTTTCGGCACTGGCCGAGCGCGGGCGAGATAACTCGCAGGGTTGAAACGTATCTGCTGCCGGCAGAGGCGAAGTTGATTAGCACGACGCCGGAGGATATGGACCGGCGGGAAAAGGAAGGGCGGATTGAGCTTCACATTGAGGAAATGGTACCGGCCGGTGGCAGTATCATGACGTCTTTTCGGTATCTTATGCCCTGAAAACGGTGCTGGTTTGCGGGTTTGGCTGCTATTTCGTTGGCGGGGGTGGTTTTTTGGAGTCTTGTGGTTATAATGGCGTCTTTTGAGACGCCGTTTTTATGCGCAAACGAATAGCGATATTGGGTTCGACCGGTTCGATTGGAACGACTGCACTGCGGGTGATAGACGGACTTAATTCGTCGCTCGGCACTAGGCCCCCGGCCCTCGGTGAGGAAGAGAAATTTAAGGTTGTGGCGCTTAGCGGGCACAGTAACGTGGAGCTATTGGCAGAGCAGGTTCGTAAATACCGGCCGAAATACGTGGCGGTTACCGATACCGATTACCTGGGACAGTTTCAGCCGTTTGTTGAAGGATTGGATGTGGAAGTTTTGCCTGGGCCGGAGGGGCTAACGCAGATTGCTGAGCTTGAGGGGGTTGATACCGTTGTTGCGGCGGTTGTTGGCGTTGCGGGACTGCCGGCGGTGTTGGCGGCGGTTCGCAAAGGCAAAAGGGTTGCAATAGCGAATAAAGAGCCGCTTGTCATAGCAGGTCGTTTGATTACGGCGGACGCGAAAAAATATGGAGCGGAGATACTACCCATCGACAGCGAGCACTCGGCAATCTTTCAGGCGCTTCAAGCGGGAAGGCGGGAGGAAGTGGCCAGGATAGTGCTGACGACCTCCGGCGGGCCTTTCAGGCGGGCAAGCGCAGAAGAGATACAGAATGCGACGATTGAGCAGGCACTGGCGCATCCGGTGTGGGCGATGGGGCCGAAGATTACGGTTGATTCGGCGACGATGATGAACAAGGCGCTGGAGATTATCGAGGCGAGATGGCTTTTTGACATCCCGGCGGAGAAAATTGAAGTGCTCGTGCATCCCGAGTCGATAGTTCATTCGTTGGTTGAGTTTGTGGATGGTTCGATGATGGCGCAGCTGGGCTGCCCTGATATGGCCCTTCCCATCCAGTATGCGCTGACCTATCCCGTGCGGGTTCCCGGTCCAGCGAAGAAGCTTCGGCTTGACGAGCTAAGGAGATTGACCTTCGAGAAGCCGAGTCCGGAAGTTTTACCGGCGATAGGGCTGGGTTTTGAGGTTGCTCAGACGGGGGGCACGGCCGCAGCCGTTTTTAACGCTGCAAATGAAGCGGCGGTGGAGCAGTTTCTCGCGGGCAACATTAAATTGGGAAATATCGTGGATATAGTCCGGCACTGCCTTGACAACTGCGACGTCAGAACAGACGTTTCGCTTGAAGAGTTGCTGGAGGCGGATGCCTGGGCCAAGAGAGAGGTATTGGAATGTCTGACAAACCATCGGCTTCGGTGAGAAGTTACGCGCGAGTAGTTCTGCTGGTTTTGGTTGCGGTTATGACCGCGGTTCTGATTGTCCGCAATTTCGACGTATCTAGGAATGTGCTGCTGGTGCTTTTAGGTTTCGGAGCGGTTGTGCTTGTTCACGAGTTCGGGCACTTCGTTGTTGCGAAGCTTTGCGGCATCAAGGTCGAGGCGTTTTCGATATTTATGCCGCCGATTCTTTTGGGGATAAAGAAGGCGGACCGCGGCTATCGGATACGTATTCTGCCTGAGCTTTTGCGCAAGGAAGGGAACCAGCGAGAAGAGGGGCTTTTGACTTTCCATGTTGGTAAAAAGATTCTGCCTGGCGAGACCGAATACCGGATAGGGCTAATTCCCTTCGGGGGATTTGTGAAGATGCTGGGTCAGGACGACGTTGGTGCTGATAAGCCGAGCGACGACCCGCGGTCGTTTGCCAACAAGCCGGCCTGGGTACGCGCGGCGGTTTTCGCTTCTGGGGTTACCTTCAATGTGATAAGCGCCGTTATCATTTTTATGATAGTTTTTATGGTGGGTATCAACCTGGTTGCGCCGGTTGTGGGTGGTGTGATGCCGGGTTCGCCGGCCGAGCGTGCAGGGATTGAGGCGGGGGACGAGGTGATTGAGGTCTCCGGCAAAGACGGCCGGCTGGATTTCAGCGATATAATGATGGCTGCGGTGTTGAGCGGCGAAGGCAAAGAAGTTCCGTTGAAGATTCGCCGAAGCGACGGCACAATAAAGGATGTAAAACTCGTCGCGGAGAAACTGCCGGGTGAGAAGTTTCGCGGATTCGGTATCGAAGGGCCGATGAGCTTGACGATTGAGCAGCTTGTGCCGGGAGACGCCAACCGGCTTTTTACAGAGACGGGGCTTTTGCCGGGCGACCGCATCAGAAGCGTTGGGGGGGTCGACGTCAACAGTTACTGGCAGATGCAGAAGGTCATCGAAGGGACTTTTGCAGCGGATGTTGCGGTGCTGGCGGAACGGCGTCAATCGTCGGGGAAATTGGAGCTAGTCGAGACGCGGCTTTCACTGCATCCTGTGGCTGCGACAGACCCAAATGTGCAAACGGAGGCAGACCTTGCGAATATCTGCACGATTGTGCCCCGGCTGCGCATAACGGGAGTGGTGGGCAAGCCGGTGTCTTTTAAGGAACGGCTGCTTGGATTGCTGTCGAGGGTCGGCTTAGGCGGGGCCAAAGTTGATGATACGCCGCGGCTCAAGGCCGGGGACATAATCGTCGCCGTGGCCGATGTCGAAAAACCGACGTATCTGGAGCTTAGGCAACTGACCAACGAATATGAAGACAAAGAGCTTCCCGTTACAGTCCTTCGCAGCGACTCCAACGGCGTTGGGCAGCGTGTAACAGTGCCGGTTGTTCCTGAAAAACTGCCGGATTCAGAACGGGTGGTTATAGGCATAGAAGTCGAGCTTGATGCCGAAGAGCCGATTGTCGCTAAGACGATAGCAACCAAACAGTATCCGAAGCCGCTGGATATTCCCTCCGGCGCTAGGATAACGGCCGTAGACGGCGTTGAAGTGTCAAGCTTTTATGATGTTGCGAGCCAATTGCAGGCCAACGCTGGCCAGCGTGTTACGATTGACTGGCGGCTGAATGAGCAGGTCGCAGGCAACGTGGCAGTCGACGTTGGTGAGGAAAAGGGTATAGTGAAAGTTCACAGTTTTTTAGAGCAGATTGTGCCGTTTGCCCGGCTTGAGCGGCTTTACAAGGGCAAGGGGCCTGTTGATGCAATAATGATGGGTTACAAGCGGACGAAGATATTTATCATTCAGACATACGTAACTTTGCAACGGTTGATAGGAGGAGTTGTCAGCCCGAAGCAATTGATGGGGCCTGTGGGGATTCTGACGGTGAGCTATCGTATAGTGGCCACCCAGCCGTTTGTCTATTATGTGTATTTCATCGGGCTGATAAGCGCCTGTATTGCGGTGTTCAATTTTCTGCCGCTGCCGCCTCTAGACGGGGGGCTTGTTCTGCTGTT
>CAZQWM010000013.1:0-41636 GCA_964597035.1 uncultured Pirellulales bacterium | reverse complement strand
GTCAGTGTCGCATCAAGGCAGTCGAGCAGGGTGCCTTTTGTGCTTTCGGTTCGGATGGTTCGCAGTATTTCGAGACTTGTCAGCGAGGTGTGGTCGATTTGCAGGAATTTTTTGCGGCTGATTTTTTTGATATTGGATATGTGATTGAGGGCGGTTTTTTGCGTTTCGTTGAGGTACTCGATAAGTGCGCCGGCGGGGGGGATAATGGCCGCATCGGAGTCTGGTATTCCGAATCCCTCGAGGGTCGCCGTGCCGAAGTGTTTTAGCAGGTGCTGTTTGGATTGATACGGGTCGAAATACCAGCTTGGCCTTTCGGTAATTGTTGTGCCGGTCAGCTCGGTGATGTCTTTGGCCAGCTTTTTTGATTGTGCCTCAAACAGTTCGCCGCGTCTGTCGGGCAGGAGACATTCGGCCGGATTAAGCCGGACTATTTCGCCGAGCAGCTCGTGCTCGGTGAGTTGCTGCACGAAGAAATGTCCAGTTGAGATATCGACCCAGCTTATTGCGGATATTGCGTTGGTCTGCCAGACAGCGGCTAAGAAGTTGTCCTGCTTTGCTTCGAGCAGGACGTCGTCGGTAAGTGTGCCGGGCGTGACCACGCGGACCACATCTCGCCTGACCACGCCTTTGGCGGTTTTGGGGTCTTCGACCTGCTCGCAGACGGCGACTTTGTAGCCGGCCTGCAGCATTTTTCTGAGGTAGCCATCGACGGCGTGATAAGGGACGCCGGCAAGGGGGATGGGATTGTCGCTTGCCTTATCCCTGCTGGTCAGCGTCAGTCCGAGCACCTTTGAGCAGGTCTTCGCATCCTCGTAAAAGGTCTCGTAGAAGTCGCCCATCCGGAAAAAGAGGATGCAGTCTGGGTGTTTCTGCTTGAACTGCTGAAACTGCCTCATTGCGGGAGTAAGGTTTTTGCCGGCCGTGGTCATAGGTGTCGATTATACATTTAGCGGGCCGGATAACAACTCTGTGATGATTGCCTTGGCGTTGTTTTGTGAGTCGGCTTTTGTTAGTTGCGTTAAAATCCGCTCCTGTCGGCGGGTAAAGCATACCGGCTGTCGCGGGTCGAATCCGGTAACGCCGGCCAATTGCAGAATCTGTTCGCAAAGCGTGTCAATACCGGTACCTACTAACGCACTGATTTGGACGGCACTTGAAGCCACTCCCGCTGCTGTCTTGCGACAGCAAGACGCGGGGGCAGGCAGCTTAGGCGGGTCGAGGTGGTTAGGCAGGTCTGACTTATTGAGAATAGTGAGGTTTTTTTTTCCGACCAGTTTCTCTACTAAGCCGGGCGTGAGCTGACCGGCGGATTCACTGTTGTCGAGCACCAACAAGACCAACTCGGCTTCTTCTATAAGTTCCACAGCTGCTTGTTGAGCTGCTTTGTCGATGTCATTACCAGCGAGTGTTTCATCCAGTCCTGCCGTATCAATAAGTTCAACTGCCAGAGGTCCGGTTCGACTCCGCTCACCGCAGGCTATACGACAATCCGCCGATACCCAGTCACGAGTGGTTCCTCTGAGGGACGTGGTTATTGCTTTGTCTCTTCCGCACAATCGATTCAGCAAAGTGCTTTTGCCCGTATTGGGCGGGCCTGCGATGACAATTTTGCAGCCGAAGATTAGAAGTCCGGCAATATGACTTGCATCGATAATTTTTTTAGCCTCAGCAGCGATTGTATCCGGGGGATTTTCAAGCCAGTTTTTTGCCGTTGCCGTAAGGCCTGAGTCGATTTGATTTAGGATTATCTTTGTGCCTTCGATAGTTTTGGCATTTGGAAGAGTTAATTCGGCTTCGAGAGCTATTGTGTTGTCTTCGGCTGAGGTTTTGCAGAACAGTTGCTCGACGGTTATCAGTTCGACATCCTGTTGCTGCAGCAGCTGCATAATCTGTTCGACAATCAGCGGATTACCGTGACAGTTGATTGCGAAGGTGCCTGGCGCTTCACAGCCGATTGTTACCTGGTCAATTGTTTTGTTGCCGGTTGAGATTGTGCCGAGAAGGATTTGGCCTGTGGCGAATTCGGGTTGTTTTTTGGCTGTCGGGATGAACAGCCGTTTCAAGATGTCTTCAGCCGAATCGCCGTAAAGCTGAATTGTGGCTATGGCGCCCGTTCCCTTGCCAGTCATTACCGCGGCGAATACAGGCATAAGTCGGCCGATTACTCCTTAGATTCGAGAAATTTTCTATAGGCGAGTGCGATGCCTTTTATGATGAGGTCTGGGACGTAGTTATCGACGAAGTCGCAGTCGTCTTTAATCAGTCGGGCGCCTGAGCCGGTAATGATAGTCTGCGGCCAGGTGCCGAGGACCTCGGCATAACGTCTTACGATTTCCTGCAGCGCACTGATGGCTGAATAATACAAACCGGCGTTAATCGCATCGGTTGTGTTTTTCCCGAAGGGCAGTGACGGTTTTGTTACCGTTACCTTGGGCAGTTGTACGGTGTCGGTGTGCAGGGCATTTGCACTCATCTCGAAGCCGGGGAAAATCACTCCGCCGCAAAAGACGCCACGGTCGTCAATGAGGTCGATAGTTGTCGCGGTTCCGAAATCAGCAACGACCACCGCGTGCTCCGCGACCGCATAAGCGGCAGAAGCGGCCATAATCCGGTCTGTGCCGACCTTGTCGGGTTCGGCTATCGAAAGCTCAATCGGGAACGGGACTTCCCTGCCGATGAGCAGCATTTTTTCGCCGGTTGTCTGCTTTATTGTGTCGCGCACAAGCTCGGTCCAGGCGGGCTTTACACTGGTGGCGACTATAACGCCATCTCGCTTGCCCTCCTTCGAGCGTTTTGCGACGGGTATCATTTCCCAGGTTGATTTTAACAGCTCGGTAAATTCCGCCGCAGCTTCGCCCGGTACTGTTTTTGCGAACTGCTCCTGGTCTTTTAGAAAAAGGCCGACGCCTATATTGGTATTGCCGATGTCGATGGCTATGAGATTCATAGTTATTCTTTTAGTCTATTGCCTGCGAACTGTCAATTATAGCTGGTTTTATGTCTGTGAGGGTTGTATAATTATTATATGGACAGGTTTGAATTTCCAAAGGTGAGAAGAGATGCTTTTACAGTAGCATCACTTTTTGACCCATCGGATGAGAAAGAATACTGGCTTTCCAAAACGCCACAGGAACGTCTGGAGGCCGTGGAGTTAATGCGGCAAGTTATCTATGGCTACGACCCTTCTGCCACGAGACTTCAAAGAGTTCTTGAAATTACTCAACGCCAATAACGTTGAGTATTTGCTCATCGGCGGATACGCGGTTGGATATTACGGTTACCCACGAGCAACCGCCGATATGGACATCTGGATTGCTATGAATCCCGCCAATGCCGACAGGGTTGTTACTGTTCTTAAGGAATTCGGCTTCGACCAGCCGGATTTATCAGCAAATTTATTTTTGAAGGAAAAGCAAATCATCCGTATGGGTGTGCCTCCTTTCCGGATAGAGCTTGTGACAACGATTTCCGGTGTCAGTTTCAGTGAGTGTTTCGCTCAACGGGAAGTAGCGGGAATTGATGGCGTAAAAACCAATATAATCAGCTTGCCTCAACTTAAAATCAATAAAAAGGCCTCCGGCAGACATCAGGATATAGCCGATTTAGAGAACCTGCCCTGAGTCGGGTGCAGCCTTTGCTTCTTTGATTTTTCGCCAGAGCAGCTCGCATAAATTTTTAATGCCCGTACCCGTGACGGCGGAAATCGGGATGACGTCAGTATCGAATCTGTCTTTCAGCCCGGCTACGATTTTGCCGTCCGGGTCGAGGTCAATTTTATTGGCGACGACGACTTCAGGTTTTTCAGCGAGCGTTTTGCTGTATTGCTCAAGCTCCGAGCGAATTCGATGATAGTTTTCAACCGGGTCCGAGCCGTTGACGGGCATTATATCAAGGATGTGGACAATGACGCGAGTCCTTTCGATATGCCGGAGGAATTCGAAGCCCAGCCCCGTACCGGCGTGGGCCCCTTCGATTAGGCCCGGCAAATCGGCCATTACCAGGCGCCGTTCATCAGAAAGCTCAACGATACCCAGAACCGGTTCGAGTGTTGTGAAGGGATAATCGGCGATTTTGGGTCGAGCCATCGAACAACGTGAAATCAGGGTGCTTTTGCCGGCGTTTGGCATACCGACCAAGCCGACGTCGGCTATCAATTTCAACTCCAGCCGGAGGTTTCTTTCCTGGCCTGGCTTACCGTGTTCAGCGTGTCTGGGGGCCTGGTTGACGGACGTTGCGAACTGCTTGTTGCCTTTACCGCCGTGCCCGCCGAGACACACGCAGACCTTTATACCGGTCTGGTTGAGGTCTTTTAGCAGTATATCGAGGTCCTGGTCATAAATGAGCGTGCCGGGCGGGACTCTGATAATGAGGTCTTCGCCGTCGGCGCCGGTTTTGTTTTTGCCCTGGCCGTGTTTTCCGTTTTGTGCCTGCCAGTGGTGTTTGCCGGCGAAGTCTGAGAGAGTATCGAGGTTTTCAACTGCCTCGAAATACACGTTACCTCCTCTGCCGCCGTCTCCTCCGTCGGGTCCGCCTTTGGGGATGAACTTCTCCCGCCGGAAGCTCACACAGCCGTTGCCTCCATCGCCTGCTTTTATCCAGATTTTCGCCTCATCAACAAACATGTCTTTGGTGTTCCGTTGTTCGTATACAGGTATAAAAAAAGGATGGTACTGATACCATCCCCTTTTTGTTAGCGGTTTTTTTGTGTTTAGACGACGTGGATTTTCCGGCCCTGGAACTGGACTTTACCTTCACTGGTTGCGAAGAGCGTATAGTCTCTGCCCATACCGACGTTTTTGCCGGGGAAGAATTTCGTTCCGCACTGGCGGACGATTATAGAGCCGGCCTTGACGGTTTCCCCGCCGTATAGCTTTACGCTTCTGTATTTGGGGTTACTGTCTCTGCCGTTTCTTGTTGAGCCCTGTCCCTTTTTATGAGCCATAGTTTTTACCTCGTTTTTTCAAATCTTAAACAGCTTTTCCTTGTTAAGAATCCGTTATCATATGATATGGGCCGGTTTTTGTCCAGCGATTTTTTCGAGGGTTTTTTAGCGTTCCGCCTCGATGATGGCCTTGATTTGCGAGAGGGGGATTAGGCCTTCGGTTGCCAGCTTAATTTTACCGTCGGGCCCGATAAAGAAGCTGCAGGGTATGCCATTTATGAAATTGTATGGCTTTGGAAGGGCCGACGCATAAGTGGAAAACACCGTATAGTCGATGACCGGATTATTGGCGACGAATCTTTTGATAGTATCGGCGGAGTTCATCGGACCAATGTATGAGATAGCCAGCATAGCCAGTTTGTCTTCGCCGATTGATTTTCTCAATTCGATGAGGTGGGGAATCTCCATTATGCAGGGTCTGCACCAGGTCGCCCAGAATATAAGCATTACGTTTCGGCCCCTGTATTCGCTGAGCGTGTGCTGTTTGCCGTTAATATCTGTGAGCGTAAAATCAGGGGCCTGTTTTCCCCGCCATTTCAGGTAGGCCGGGCCCCATCCTCTCCTTTGGGCGATTATACTGCTCAAAGTCGGTTTTGGGTCGGTTGTCGGTTCCTGTGGTTTTGTTGATGAAGGATTCTGTTGTTTAGCGGTTTTGGCTGATTCGGCCGGAGCCGGTTGTGGTTTTTCCTTGCAGCCGACTAACACAGTTGCAGCCAGAATTAAAACTATCAACCAAAGTGTATTTTTCTGGGCCATTTCGTGTCCTGAATTTATTTTGTCGAAAGACTATTATACATAAAAGACGGGAACTTAAAAGTGCTAACCAGCCATTTATACGTCGGCCAGTTCCTTTTGTTTAGCGTTTGACCCTGACGAGCCGAAGTGCTAAAATTCCCATCTATTAACCAAATGCCACGCCGCTTTAACTGGAAACGCGAATAGGGAGTGAAATTATGACTCGTTCTGGAAGGTTGCGGAAAGTTGTCTCGTTAGCAATAGTGCTTTTTGTCTGCGGTGCCGTATCGGCTGATGTCCGGCTGCCGTCTGTTATAGGCGACAATATGGTTTTGCAGCAGGGGATGGAGGTTACAATCTGGGGTTGGGCGGACCCCTGCGAGCATATCGTTATAAAGTTTGGCTACAGTAGTGTAGCCTGGAGTGCAGTTGCCGATTCGAAAGGACAATGGCAGACAAAGATAGGCCCGTTAAAGGCAGGTGGTCCATATGAGATGAGCATTGAAGGTAATAATAAAATAACGTTAAAGAATATTCTTGTCGGCGAGGTATGGGTTTGTTCGGGACAATCGAATATGGAATGGCCGGTCAGGCAATCGGTCAATGGCGAGCAGGAAGTTTCTGAGGCCAACTATCCGCAGATTCGATTGTTCACAGTCGGCAAAAGGGTGACATATACGCCTCTGAACCACTGCCGGGGGAAATGGGAGGAATGCAATCCCCGGACAGCGGCGGGCTTTTCGGCGGCCGGGTATTTCTTCGGCAGAGAGCTTTATAAAAAGCTCAATGTGCCCGTTGGTCTGATTCATTCATCCTGGGGAGGGACGCCGGCAGAGGCGTGGATGAGCAGAGAGTGTCTCGAAAGCGATGCGGAGTTTGGGCCAATCCTTCAAAGGTATGATAAGGTGGTTGCCAACTTCCCACAACTGATGAGAGATTATGAGGTGAAAATGAAGAGGGCCGCGGAAGAGGCGGCCAAACTTAAGGCAGAGGGTAAGCCGGTGCCTCGCAGACCAGATATTGAAAGGCCGGTAGGGCCGGGCAATCAAAACTCACCAACGGGACTTTATAACGCAATGGTGTGTCCTCTGGTTTCTTACGGCATACGCGGGGTGATATGGTACCAGGGTGAGTCGAATGCGGAGCGGGCCTGGCAGTATCGTAAGCTGTTCCCGGCATTGATTAAATGCTGGCGAAATGCGTGGGGCGAGGGTGATTTTCCGTTTCTGTTCGTGCAACTGGCGAATTGGAGGAAGGTTAAATTGGAGCCATCCAACAGCGACTGGGCGGAGCTGCGTGAGGCGCAATTGATGACGCTTTCCGTGCCGAATACCGGGATGGCTGTCGCTATAGATATCGGCGAGGCCGAGAGTATTCACCCGACGAACAAGCAGGAAGTTGGCAAGCGTCTGGCTTTGTGGGCGCTGGCGAAGACATACGGCAAGGACGTTGTTTATTCCGGTCCGCTTTATCAGTTTATGGAGGTCCAGGATAATAAGGCGATATTGCACTTCGACCACACAGGCGGCGGGCTTGTTGCAAAAGGGGGTGAGCCGCTAAAAGGTTTCGCCGTTGCGGGCGAAGATAAAAAGTTTTTCCGGGCGGATGCCAAAATCGAGGGCGATACGGTTGTTGTAAGCTGTGACAAAGTTACTGAGCCGGTTGCCGTGCGTTATGCCTGGGCCGACAATCCGGTCTGTAATCTCTACAACAAGGAGGGGGAGGGTCTGCCCGCCTCGCCATTCAGGACCGACGACTGGCCGGGAGTGACCAGGAAGAAAAAGTAACAGACGGCGGGCACATTTGAATCTGCCACTGTTGTATCCGCCTGTGTGTGTAAGGGGGGGATTGTCGGGGCAGCCAACGGTACGTTTATTCCATGTTGTCGAAGGCGGCGAAATTGTTTGACAGGGCCGCCATAAGGTTTAGCATACGTACTTTTGCGCCGCGGCCGGACGGCTTTGGAGTGGTCTGGAGCTTGGTATGGGCGCAAAGGGTTTATTGGGATTTATAGTGGCCGGATGAATGTGTTATTTTACATCGCAGTAGCCATCATTTTTGGCTTTCTTGGGGGCAAAATCGCCCAGAGAGTGAAGCTTCCGGGAGTGGTCGGCTATCTCGTGGCAGGGCTGATATTTGGACCTTCGATACTGCACGTTTTTAATGAGGAGCTGCTTGAAAATTTAAACATATTTGCGGGTTTTGCCCTGTCTTTAGTGGCGTTTATGATAGGCAGCGAAATGAGGATGGGCACACTGCGAGATATGGGCAAAGGTATCGGCATTATCACAATTCTGGAATCCTTTGGTGCATTTGTTCTTGTAACCGCGGGGGTATATCTTCTTACGAAAAAGCTTTACGTCGCTCTGGTATTTGGTGCGATGGCGCCTGCATCGGCACCGGCGGGGACGGTGGCGGTGTTGCAGGAGTGCAAGGCCAAGGGGCGTTTGACGAACGCGCTTTATGCTGTGGTCGGCCTGGACGACGGACTCGCAATTATGATATTTGCCGTAGCGGTGGCGGTCTCCCGGATGCTGCTGACCGGCGGCGAAGTTTCGCTAAGCGGGCTTGTTAAAGGGCCGGTAGTCGAGATAATCGGCTCGATTGTCCTGGGATGTCTGGCTGGCCTGGGGGCCGGTTTCTTTACGCGGAAAATCACCGGAACTGATGCCGTGTTGGCGGTGTGCCTCGGTAGTATCCTGATATGCACGGGTATTGCCATATACCTGGGGT
Source organism: uncultured Pirellulales bacterium (assembly GCA_964597035.1). GTDB lineage: Bacteria > Planctomycetota > Phycisphaerae > Sedimentisphaerales > Anaerobacaceae > Fen-1362. The sequence continues at coordinate 33,226 of CAZQWM010000013.1, read as the reverse complement.
TATCATTGATTCTGGCGAATTTGAGTCTGGGAATGTTGTATGTGAATCTTTATCCTTTGGCGAACAAGCGGGCATATCAGGCAATCCAGGTAATAACGCTGCCGGTCTATATAGTGTTTTTCTTCATCGCCGGTGCGCACCTGCAGATATCCATGCTGCCGAGTATGGGTGTTCTTGGGCTGGTATATATATTGTGCCGTACAGGGGGGCTTATTGGAGGGGCTTATGCAGGTGCGGTGATTTCGAGGCAAAGCACGATAATACGAAAGTACCTTGGACTCGGCATCCTTTCTCAGGCAGGTGTGGCAATAGGGCTTTCTATCCTTGCAGCAAGTGAGTTTCGTAACCTTGGTGAGCAGGGGCAGAATCTGGCAATAGCCGTGATTAACACGGTCGCAGCCACCACGATTGTCTTTGAAATAATCGGACCGATTACCACTAAGTTTGCTGTTATCAGGGCCGGCGAGTTTGGCGTCAGCGTAACCGAAGAGGACCTCATCGAGACATACAAGGTCACCGACGTGATGGATAGGAAGATGCCCGTGATGAGTGCGGACCTGTCCCTGAGCGACATTATCAAGATAGTGGGCTATACGGACAGCTTCTATTATGCCGTCGTCGACAAAGACAAGAAATTTATCGGCGCGATAACGATGGATGGCATAAGGCGGACCTTTGCTACTCAGGAATTGAACGACTGGCTTGTTGCCCTGGATATTATGGAGCCGGTTACCGTCAAGTTAACGCCTGAGAGGCCACTTTCGGAGGTACTGGAACAGATGAAGCGTCTGGATACACATTATCTGCCGGTTGTGGCATCAAGCGTTGACGATGAGCTTGTCGGTATCCTGGATGACCGTTCGGTGCATCGGTCTCTTACGGCGGAGGTTCTGGAAAGGCAGCAGAAGGCCGAACGCCTGCACAGCTCCGAGCACGCTTAACTGCCTCTAAGGATTATTCTTACGGGAGAATTATAGCTGCTGTCTTGTCAGCTTTGATTGCCGGTGCCGCGGCCTATATTGGCGATTGAAGCTGGGTTGTGCGAAGGATTGATTTCCTAAGATGGGTACGGGACAGGAAAATCTGAACACAATTTTTCTGATAGGCATCGCAATTTTCGGCGGGACCGTCGGAGCGAGAATCTTTCAGAAGATGCGAATTCCTCAGGTGGTGGGTTATGTTGTCATCGGCATAATCCTTGGCCCTATTTTGCGAATTATCTCTCAGCAGACCATTCGCGACCTTGCCCCGTTTGATGTTTTCGCGCTTGGCATGATAGGATTTCTCGTCGGAGGTGAGCTGAAGCGCGAGATATTTGTCAAATTCGGAAAGCAGGTTCCCCTTATTCTGCTTTTCGAGGGTATTGCAGCGTTTGTTCTCGTGACTGTTTTCAGTTTTATCGTGATGTTGTATTTCAGTGACTGGCACACGGCTCTGGCAGTGGCCGTAGTTTTCGGGGCAATCTGCGCTGCGACCGACCCCGCCTCTACCATATCTGTTCTGTGGGAGTATAAGACAAGGGGGCCCTTGACTTCTATGGTGACTGCGATAGTCACCCTTGATGACGCGCTGGCGCTGGCCCTGTATGCAATTAGTGTGGGTATCGCCGGCGTTATAACCGGACATGAGCAAACGGGTCTGGGCCGGGCGTTGTTGTTCGCGCTCTATGAGATGGTTGGCTCAATTGCGGTGGGCGGTGGTGTTGGATTTGTGTTGAGCCGGATTCTCAGGAAGATTACCGACCCCGACAAAGTTCTCGCTTTTACGACCGGCGCCGCGCTGCTTTTCATCGGCTTTGCAGAATTTGTTCATCTCGACGTGATACTGACTTCTATGGCTGTCGGCGTGACCTTAGTCAATATCGAGTCGAGAAAGACAACCGGCACTTTCCAGCTTATGCGTCGATTCGCCACCCCAATCTACATACTCTTTTTTGTTATGGTCGGTGCCCGGCTGCAAATCCATACGGTTAACTTGATGATATTATTGCTTGTGGTCGCCTACGTATCAGGAAGTATCGTAGGCAAGACCGGTGGTGCTTATCTTGGCGCCCTCTATTCACGGGCTGTAAAGACCGTTAGGCGTTATCTGGGTTTCTGTCTCTATCCTCAGGGCGGTATTGCAATCGGATTGCTTATGATGGCCAGCGGCAGGTTTGAGCAGCAGGTTGCTTCAACAATGCTCTTAGTGGTCATAATCGGCGCCTTCGTCCTGCAAATCATCGGGCCTATAGGGGTCAAAATCGGCGCCAAAAAGGCCGGTGAGGTCGGGCTTAATGTGACTGAAGAAGACCTTATAGCCACATACAGCGTCTCGGATGTAATGGATGCCGGTGCTGTAGTAATACCCGCAGGGACATCGCTTAGCGAGGTTATCAGAATAGTCGGCGGGACAGTCAACTTCTATTATCCGGTGGTAGATGTGAACAAACGGCTCATAGGCGCCATAACCCTCGATGGTATCAGAAACACATTCGCAACACAGGAATTGAACGACTGGCTTGTGGCCCTTGATATTGCCGAGCCCGTTGTCGATATCGTGACTCCGGGCGTTGAGTTGTCCGAGGCCTTCGAGAAAACAAGGCAGCTCGATATTGAATATGTACCTGTTGCTGCTTCAGAGGATTTGGATCGCTACGTGGGCCTTCTTGACTGCCGGGCCGTTCGCCGCAGGATTGCCGCAGAGGTCTTGGCACGACAGCAAAAAGCGGATAGTATGCAGAGCAGCAGCGCTGTGTAGTTCGGGTGAATCTGCTGTTTAGGAGAGGTATGACTGCCTTATCAATTGTTGCCGGCGTAGAGTTTTCGGGCCATTTGAACGTCATACTTCTGTTTGGTGTGGTCATTCTGGGGGGGACATTTGCCTCGAAGCTGTTCCAGTTGATGCACATACCGCAGGTCGTGGGATGTATATTCGTCGGCGTTCTCCTCGGTGACGTGTTCAGAGTCATAAGCCCTCAGATGCTCGAATATCTCGAGCCCTTTACGATGTTTGCACTTGGTGTTATTGGCTTTATGATTGGCTCGGAGCTTCGCGGCGACATATTTAGGAAATACGGCAGGCAATTTTTCGTTATTTTGTTCAGCCAGGGATTAGGTGCATTTATTCTGGTTACTGCCGGCGTGTCGCTTCTGGTGTATATGTTTACTGAAGACATCTATCTGTCAGTCGCGATGGGGATGGTCCTCGGTGCGATAGCTTCTGCGACAGCTCCCGCTGCGACGGTCAATGTCCTGTGGGAATACAAGACCCGGGGTCCTCTGACTGTAGCGGTTCTGGCAATAGTCGCGCTCGATGATGCCCTGGCGTTGCTTCTCTATCGAGGTGCAGCGACGGGCGCCAAGGCCGTCATGGGTATCGGCGAAGGTTCTGCGATGGCGAAGACACTTTTTCTGTTCGGTGAGATTCTCGGCGCTGTGCTGCTTGGTTTTTTAGCCGGGGTTACTCTTTACTGGCTGCTTAAATTGGTCCGTGCCGACGACAAGATTCTCAGTTTCGGAATCGGCTCATTGCTCATTGTAGTAGGCATTTCGATAATTCCCGATATCGACCCGATTCTGCCTGCGATGGTCTTCGGGATAACGCTGGCGAATCTTGCACCTCGTCAAAGCAAAGGCACATTCTCACTTGTCGAAAGATTTTCACCACCCGTTTATACATCCTTCTTTGTACTTGCCGGTGCTCACATGGAATTTGCGCATTTGAACAAGTGGATAATTGGACTGATTTGTGTTTATATTCTTACGCGTGCAATTGGAAAGATGGCCGGGAGCTGGCTTGGGGCCAGATGGTCACATGCACCCGCCGCAGTGAGAAAATACCTTGGTCTTTGTTTGCTGCCGCAGGCGGGTGTTGCAATTGGGCTGGCTATTCTCGCAAGCGGTCAATTCAATGATGACTTTGGAAAGATGATTATCCTTACCGTCATGACGGGGACTTTCCTGATGGAAATTTTTGGTCCCATGCTCGTCAAAGTCGGTGTGAAAAAGGCGGGCGAGGTCGGTCTCAATATTACAGAAGACGACCTTATTAAAGTGTATAAGGTCAGCGACGTTATGGATACTGACCCGACCGTTATCGATATCGGCCTGCCTTTGCCAGATATCCTCGATGTCTTTGGAACCAACGACAGCGTTTTTTATCCCGTCGTCGACAATCAGCACAAGCTTGCCGGCCAAATTACCATCACCGATATAAAGGATATGTTCGCAAACAGGGATGTTGGCGGCTGGCTGCTCGCCATGGATGTGACCGAACCAGTTCAGGACAAGACATTCGCACACGTTGCTCTCGAGGAGGTATTCGACCATATGAGGCGGGTCCGCGTTGACTATATTCCCGTGGTGGAAAGCCCGCAAAGCGACAAACTCGTCGGGTTACTGGATTATTCGAGGGCGATGCGTAAGATAAGCGCCGAAGTACTGAACCGACGAAAGACGGCGGATGGGATGGCCTTTACAGTCAGTTAGGCAGTCGATGGTGCCATCCGGATGGGGATAAGACATCTTCCGTGAATGGTAATCATCTGTGTCGGTTGTGTTTTCTTGGGGATATGATTGTTAATTGTGGTGAGACGTTGAATAGGTCTGTTTTTCCCAAATCCAACAGACTCATCAGAAACAGTCAGTTCAGGGCAGTTTTGGCCCGAGGTCTGTCCGCTCACGACGGCCTGCTGAAACTATATGTTTGCGAGAATGGACTTGATTATTCCCGTTTAGGGATATCTATCGGAAAATACTATGGAACTGCCGTCGCGCGAAACCGGCTAAAGCGGCTGCTGCGTGAAGTATTCAGGCAAAACAGGCATCTTCTCGCAGGTGGTTTCGATTACGTGGTCTCGATGTCTTCTCGATGGGTCAGGCAAAAGCGCGAGGGGCGGGCGGCGAAAACCAATGTCAGCCGACCGGGGTACGAACAGGTCCGAGATTCCCTTCTAACGCTTGCCGCCCGTTTGGCCGACGAAAGGTCCTAATTAGGTAATCTAAGGCCTTTTTGGTGCCGATAAATACTTAAAGGGTAGCTTGTGGGTCGTAAAACCGATTTAATGCCGATAGGGGTGGCAGCGGAATTGGCTGGTGTTTCACGCCAGTCTCTGCAATACTACATTATGATTGGGCTGCTTGAACCGACCAGGACTACGCAGACAGGCAGAAGACTGTTTGACGCAAAAGCCGTCGAGCGTATAAAGCTCATAAAAGGACTTAACAGTACCGGTTACCCACTGCGTGCGATACGCGAGTTGTTCCTCGAGGGCAAAACCGATTTGAAAGGAAACAGGAAGTGAGCGATTATGAAACAATGCAGCGAAGACGCAGTATGGTCGTCGGTGTCTTTGTAATCGTTGCTGTGATTGCTTTTTTCTGGATGATATTCAAATTCGGCGACCTGCCAACGTTTGTAAGTGAGATTAAGTCCTACGAGGTTCGTGTTCAGTTCCCAAGTGCCCCCGGCGTTCAGAAAGATACACCGGTTCGCTTTTGCGGCTATCAGATAGGTAGTGTAACTGAGGTCAGACCTCCTGAGATTCTCAAGGACCTCAATACCCAGGAGTATTATCATCAGACTGTCGTAATAATCAGCATCGATAACAAATACAAAGACATCCCGGACACGGTAGAAGCCAAGCTGATGACGCGTGGACTTGGTTCAAGCTACATTGACTTGCGTGTTCTCCCCGTAGACCTGCGCAAAGGTAGATTTCTTGCCGAAGGCAGCCTGCTTCAAGGTTCTACGGGTGTAACCAGCGAGTTTGTTCCTGAGGAGACCCAGCAGAAGCTTGATGCCCTGATTTCCGGTATCGACAGCTTTGTCAACAGCGCCAATAACATCGTCGGCGACCCTGAGAACCAGGCCAATCTCAAGTTTGCATTAGCTAGCCTCGCCGATGCCTCCAAGCAGGCCGCTGAGACTTTGCAGCGGGTTCAGGAAATGGCAGTCGCGGGTAAAACGACCCTGCAAAATGCAGACGTCAAAATCGACCAGCTTACAACTTCATTGGTCACCACCAGCGAAAAGCTAAGCGAAGTGATGACACATCTGGAAAGTGTTCTCGGCAAGGTTAACGAAGGCGAAGGCACGGCTGGCAAGCTGATAAACGACGGCCGACTCTATGAACAATTGCTCGAAGACAGTAAACAATTGGAGTTGGTGCTACAGGACCTCAGGTCCTTCCTGGCCAAAGCAAAAGAAAAAGGCGTACCAATCAAACTCAAGTAATTCCGTTGTCTGCCCGTTGCTGTATAGCCATCAGTTAATAACGATACTTGACCTCATCCGCTTTATTCGGTTAGAGTCATTCCCGGATAATCAGCCGAAAACGAGCAACCGTTCTGCAGAGGGATATATTCAGTGAAACCGACAGCACAAGATGTAGAGGCGATAAGGAAGTTGCGGGAATTTGCCACGCAGCAGGGTATAGACGTTAAGGCCGGCAGGGTAAGAAGGACATCGTCGCGTTTTTGTCTTGGTGTAGAACACGGCGATTACAACGGTACCGAGTTGTTCGGTGTGGGGACCGACCGTTTTATCTGGATAGCTTACAAGCCCGCCAGAGATGCCCGGATGCGGCTTTACAGCGGCAACTTTCCAGACGACGGTGTAATCGAGTTCAATCTTGGCAATATCCCGAAGCCGAAGTCACCACAGATAGCGAATACCTGGGCACGTTTTCCCTATGGTGTTGGTTTCGTATTGCAGCGCGAGGGCTACAAGCTAAAACGCGGCATCGATGCCGTAATTTATGGCAATATCCCCGGTGGGGGTATGTCTCGTTCAGCTTCTTTGACACTGAATCTCATACTGTCTTTACTGGATGCCAATGGAATAGAGGAATCCGACCGGCTAAAAATAGTCGATTTGGCACAGGCGGTCGAAAATGATTACATCGGCTCGCCCTGCGGCAAGTTAGACCAGATTATGATACTTTTTGCCCGTGAGAGATTCGGCACTTACTACAACCCGGGCCAGCGCAAGGTTGACTACGTTGCACTCGGAAAAGGCGCTGAGGGTTTCTCCATCGTCGTGATGGATACCGGCACAGTCAGGCCGGGACTGGAGAAATCCACCTACAAAATAAGAAGGGCACAGTGCGAAGAGTTTGTAGACGTTCTCCAGAAGGCCGGTTACAAGATATCGTGTCTTGCAGACATTAAAACCGGCGCCCTTTATGAGAAGATAATGGCCGAGTTTGCCGGGCGTTATCCCGACTTGTGTGACCGGTTAAAGTATATTTTCGCCGCGCAGAAAAGGTTCTACGAAATGCTGGATGCATGGAAGCGGGGCGACATAGCAACTGTGGGTCGGATATTCCGCGAGGATGGTATCGGCCTGCGTGATGATTACAAAATATCGGGTCCTGAGCTTGAGACGATGTGTGATATAGCACGGAGGGTGCCGGGTGTTTTGGGTGAAAGAATGTTAGGCGGGGGTGATAAAGGTGCAGCCGGCGCGCTGGTCAGGGCCGGTGCTGTAAGTGCTCTCAAAAAAGCTGTCGATGCCGGCTATTCGAGAAGCCAGCCTGATTTCGCCGACAAATATGCCTTCCATGTCTGCAAGGTTGTCGACGGCGTCCGGATATACGAGCATCTTTTAGACTGAGACGGGCCACATTTTTCTCCGATAAATCGGGTTTGATTTTCAAAACCGGCGTTTCTCAAGCCCGTTGTCATCTTTATTTGAAACTACGAATTTTCGCCTGCCGGAGACGCCGGACAGAAAGTCACTCTTTTTGTTCGATGATATCGGACTATAATCCGCTTAAACTCTTCAGTGCACAAATTCATTAGCACATCGCGAGCTAATAGCCACGTCCTATTTTCCTTAACTTCTGTATCAGTAAGGACTTATAGGAAGTGCAAAATGGAGGAAATCATATCTGTGTTTTTTGTACACAGTTCCGGCCTGATAACCAGATTCGCCGTTAAATCGGTAATCTTTGCTGCCGATGATACAACGTCTTGGTTTAACCGGGGTTCAGTGCATGAAAAAGACGCTGAAATTCACAGTATTTAAAGGTCTTAGTCTTATGAAGACGGAAAGTCGAGTGTTTGCCGACCGGATTATGGGAAGAATAGCCCAGTTGGAGAAAAATAATATGGAAATTCGAGATAAGAGTTCGTTTGTGAACGGGCTGGTGCTGCTGGTTTGTATCGTTGTGGTTTTGGCTGTTAGTGTGCCGATAGCTGCACAGGAACAAGACGGTTCTGAGCAGACAGACGACTTGCTTGCGCTGTCTATGGAGCAGCTAATGAACATTGAGGTTGCGTCAACAGCGACTCTTACGGAGACCAAGCCACGTCTCGTCCCTGCAGCTATTACGACTGTTACTGCCGAGCAAATCCAATCCTCCGGTGCCCGCAGTTTGTTCGAGCTGCTCGATATTTACGTGCCCAACTTGCAATGGATGCGACATCACTGGGAGCCCGACGTTATGGGTCTGCGCGGGATTATCAGCGACCGGGATGACAAGTACCTGCTGCTCGTCAATGGGCGCAGTATGAATCAGCGCAGCCACTTCGGGGCATTGAGTGAACAGGACCTGGTTCTGCTCAGTGACATTCATCACATTGATATCGTGCGAGGTCCCGGCTCTGCTTTGTATGGTCCCGGTGCCGTATCGATGGTGATTAACATTATTACATTCAACGCCGAGACGTTTCAGGGGACGGCGGTCACCTCGCGTTTGGGTGCCGTCGAAGAGTTTTATTCGGGTGAATTGAAACACGGTCAGGTATTCGATGACAACGATGGGGGCCTGTTCCTTTATGCCGGCACCAGCAAATATGTCGGTGCAAGCTTACAAAATGCTCCCCAATTTTACCCATTTACTTTTCCCGAACAACCTGGAGGCAATTGGCCGGGCGAGGGCACCGAGGCAGGTGAGCCGATGACAAACGCTCCATTGGGCCGTGACGGGGAAGACGCGAGGCATTTGCCGGCCGTAAAGCTTCACGCACAGATACTTAGAGACAACTGGGATATCTGGGCACGTTACACTCGCGGCGGCAAGAAGTTTACACTGGCCACCGGGCCTTTGGCTCGCAGCCCCTATGGATGGGCCAACGAGACCTGGGCGTACAGCTTCTATGCTTATCAACAGGCAACCGGCTACGTCGGGTATAAACAGGAACTGACACAAGATATCGATATTGATTACGCATTCAGCTATGACCTTTTCGATTTCGATAAATACAGGAAAGGTGATGAGGTTGTTGATGCCTATCGTGAAGACGAGTACTACGGCAAGATATTATTGCGATGGCAACCCAACGAACAGCATCGGCTTGCCTTCGGCAGCGAGATATCGCACCTAGAGCTTGGTCTGGACGGCATCGGCTGGCCCGACGTAGAACCGACAAGCCAGGAATTTAGTCCAAATGAGACAGAAGCTACCGGTCCTATGCCTCGCTGGTCAACCAATCTGTATTCGCTCTTGGGTGAACATCAGTGGACGATTAATGATAAATGGACGACCTTTATCGGCGCCCGGCTCGATGACCACACATATACCGACTGGATGTTCTCTCCTCGTGCGGCAATAGTCCACACACCGACCGACATAGACACAATAAAACTAATGTGGTCGCGTTCGGTGCGAGCAAATTTTGAAGCGGAAATGAAACGGCAGGCAGGTGAAGGCAACAATACCAGTAAGCCGGAAAAACTCGACAGCATGGAGCTTCGCTACGAACGAAAGCAAAGTGAAAATCTGGACCTGGCCGCATCCGCGTTCATCCACTATAATCTGAATGCGATTTCCTGGGACCAGTCTCTTTACCAAAGCGTCCTTGTCGGAACACAAAGGGAATATGGCTTCGAGATTGAGGCCTCTTACCACACGGAGAAGACCAGAGTGATGGTTTCCCATGGATATACCAAGCTTTACAGCTTCAGTCTGGAAACCGGTCAAACCGAGTATATCAGCGCCAAGCCATACGGCTACGGTAACGACCTGACCAACTGGTCTAATAACATCACCAAGTTAACGGCCCAACACAAGCTAAATGACCAGTGGACCTTCGACGCGACGCTGCGCATATACTGGGGATTTCCGGGTATGAAAGATTTTGATACTTACTATCCCTACACCTATACCGGCGCATATCCGGATTATCCGGTCATTGAAGAGGGATGGCAGCGGGCATATCGCGGCAGTTACTACCTGAATCTTGGTCTGCAATATGAACCGAGCAAGGACCTCACTATCGGCGTGACTGGCTACAACCTCCTCGGTATTTTCGACAAGGATTTGAACAAACGTAACTATATAGAGGTCGTGGGCAACGGTGATTTCCGCAACCATAGCCCGGCGGTTGGTGTTTCGCTTCAATACAAGTTCTAAGCTGAGTTGAGGAAAGCCGGGCCGATGGATGGTGAATCGGGGGAAAGAACCTAATATGCGCAGCGCTGTCTCGTCGCTCAAGAATGCGGCATCCAGCCGCGTTACTCGGCTGCTTCTTGTTATTCTTGTCTTCTCAGGCACTCTGCCGGTATCCAGCGTAAAAGCGGATTCTGGTTCCGCGGAATACGAGGAATACGTGGTTAAAGCCGCCTTCATTTACAACTTCCTCAAGTTCATCGATTGGCCGGAAGAGAAAATTACCGGCGATGGTAATCGGATAATCGTCGGCATCATCGGCAAGGACCCCTTCGGTTCCGCAGTCAAGGGTTTTAGCGGCAAGTCACTCGAAGGTCGCAAGTTGGTGGTTGAGAGGTTCGAAGGGATTCATCGCATCCAGGAGATGGCTAAAGAGAATCAAAAAGACTTTGATAAAACGGTGGATGCGCTGCGCAAGTGTCATCTTTTGTTTGTCTGCCCGTCCGAAAAAAAACAGTTTCTCCAAATAGTGGAAATAGTGGACAAATACCACGTCGTGACGGTCGGGGACGGTGAGGGATTTATCGAATCAGGCGGCATCATTAACTTTTCCCTGAAAGAAAACAAGGTTCGCTTCGAAGTAAACCTCGTCGCGGCTGAAAAGGCCGGTCTGAAAATCCGTTCCCAGCTTCTGCGTCTTGCCAAAAGAGTTATCAGAGAAGAACAACCACAGGCCGACTGACCGAGATGCCCTTCGTGAAAGCAGCGACTGAGCCCACAGTCATCGCAGTGATGTCCGTGAGCTGCTCATATCATACCTGACAATTGAGGGGGCAATCACGAAAGCGGCTTTTCTCGCAGTAAAAGATTGCATTTGCCGCCTTGCCAGATATTTTCCTTGCAACTGATTTCATACCGGGTCTTTGTTACTTTGTGGATGACCATACCCGGTATCCGCCTGCCGGCCTTTTCTCTCGCGTTGTTTGAGGCCTGAGATGCGAAAATTACGGCTGGTTTTACGCGTATCGAGTGTAAAGAAACATCAAAAAAAGTATTGACAAACCATAGCGACTACTATATCGTAGTTACTCCTATAAAATAGAACAGCTTTGATTTTATCCTGAGCGTCACAATAGCTGTGCTGTTAGTTGTCGAGGTAATACTGATGACCGCAAAAAGCACGAGGCAAAGGAATGCAGGGATAGAGCAAAAGATGAATCGATTTGTTCAAAATTGTCGCCGGGCGGGATTGAAAATCACCCCCCAGCGACTGGCTGTTTATAGGCATTTGGCCGAATCGAAGGAGCACCCGTCAGCGGACAAACTTTGGCGACGTCTAAAAAGGGCTTTTCCGGGCATATCGCTCGACACGGTGAACCGCACGCTTATTACGCTTGCTGAGATTGGTGTTACCTCTGTAGTGGAGGGCTCCGGAGATGTAAGACGCTATGACGCCGATATGGACAACCACCAGCATTTCAAGTGTATCAAGTGCAAACGGATTTTCGACTTTCACTATCGGCCGTTTGATGATATAAAACTGCCTGCGAGCATTTTGGCGAGATTTAAGGTTTTACGAAAGACGGTGTATTTGGAAGGCATTTGTGCCTCTTGCCGGAGGAAGACCAACTGAAGTTGTGTCAGATGGCGGTGTTTTGGACGCGTTTGTAAAAAACTATGGAACTTGGATAGACGTGAAATGAAGGCCGTGGTTATAAAAGAACATGGTGAGTTGGGCAAAGTGAATCTGGCTGAGCTTGACAAACCTGAGCCGCAGGCAGGGGAGGTGCTTATCGAGGTTAGGGCCGCAGCCCTTAATCATCTTGATATATGGGTTCGAAAGGGCAGGCCCGGCGCAAAATTATCGATGCCGCACATACTCGGTTCGGATGCCGCCGGTATAGTCAGTGAAACAGACGATGGCACAAATGATTTTGCCGTGGGTGATGAGGTGATTATCAATCCCGGGCTGAGCTGTAGGAAGTGCGAATTTTGTAGATTAGGCCAGCACAGTCAGTGTGTGTCGTTCGGGATAGTTGGATTGAACTGTCTCGGGACGTTCGCGGAGTATGTGGTTGTCCCAGCGGGTAATGTTTACCCCAGGCCGGCTCATCTCGGCTTTAAGCAGGCGGCGGCATTGCCTCTCGCCTATGTCACCGCTTGGCGAATGCTGATGACCAGGGGGCAGTTACAGCCCGGCCAGACTGTGCTTATTCACGGTATAGGAGGAGGCGTGGCGCTGGCGGCACTGCAGTTGGCAAAGCTGGCCGGCGCGGTTGTGCTCGTGACTTCTTCGTCGAATGAAAAACTAAGTTGGGCCGAACAAATCGGAGCCAACCATATAATAAATTATAAGGACAATGACGTGGCGGGTGTTGTCAAAGACGTCACTGCGGGAAGAGGCGTAGATATTGTTGTTGACTCGGTCGGGGCTGCCACCTGGCCAATTGATTTGATGGTGCTGAAGAAAGGTGGAAAGGTCGTCTTGTGTGGTGTGACAAGCGGGCAGAAAGCGGAAACGAACTTGCAGGCGGTGTATTGGAACCAGTTGACTATTATGGGTTCGACGATGGGCTCTGACGACGACTTTCGCGGGATGCTGGCTGCTGTGTCGGCAGCGAAGCTAAAACCGGTTATCGATTCGGTTTTCCCGCTGGATAGGGTTCGCGATGCGATGGCAAGGATGGAACAGGGTGTTCAGTTCGGTAAGATTGTATTGGATGTTGCTGAATAAGATTTTGAGCGGAGGTGCATTATGGTTATGACGGCTTCAACTATGCTTACCCTGGGCACGAAGGCCCCTGATTTTGAGCTGCCGGATACCGAGGGCAAGACGGTTTCGCTGAAGGATTTTGCCGATGCGCCGGCGCTATTGGTCATCTTTATGTGCAACCACTGTCCCTTTGTAAAGCACGTGCTGGATAAGCTGGTCGAGCTTGTGCGTGAATATCAGTCGAAAGGTGTTGCAGTGGTGGGGATAAACTCGAATGACGTCGATAACTTTCCGGATGACAGGCCCGAAGCTATGGCGACGGCGGCAAAGGCGAAGGGGTTTACATTCCCGTATCTTTACGATGCCGGGCAGGAAGCAGCCAAGGCGTATAAGGCCTCGTGCACGCCTGATTTCTTTTTATTTGACGGCCGGGGAAAGTTGGTCTATAGAGGACAAATGGATGACAGTCGGCCGGGCAACGGCAGGCCGGTAACAGGGGCGGATTTGACGGCGGCGATTGATGCGGTCCTGGAGAACAGGGAAATCGCTGGTACACAAAAGCCGAGTATGGGCTGTAACATAAAATGGAAAGCTGGGAATGAACCGGCATACGCGAGGGCGTGAAGCCGGCGATATTAGATAACAGAAATAGCGATTAAAGGAGGCATGAGAATGGCTATTGAACTGAAAAAGCTGATTGAACTATTGAATCATGACCTTGAGCTGGAGTATTCGGCGGCGATACAGTATATCAACCACGCCGCGGTAATGACCGGCGCTGCATTCGGAGACATTATCAAAGAGTTGAAAATCCACGCTAACGAGGAGATTGGTCACGCTATGGTGCTGGCTGACCAGATTGACTATCTGAGCGGCTCTCCGAGCGTAAATGTCGGCCAAATTTTGACGTCGCCCGACAACAATGAGATGTTGAAGCAGGACCTGGCCGGCGAAGAGGATGCAATTAAACGATACAAAATCAGAGTCGAACAGGCCGAGCAGCTTAAGGAATTCGCTTTGGCACAGCAGCTAAGGACCATATTGGCCGTTGAGCAGGAGCACGCGATGGACCTTAAGCAGGCGCTTGGGCAGTAAGAATCTCAATTATTTACGAGGTAAGGAGGTAGTAAATGGAACTAAAAGGGTCACAGACTGAGAAGAATCTTCTGGCCGCATTTGCAGGTGAATCGCAGGCGAGAAACCGTTATAACTACTGGGCCAGCCAGGCCAAAAAAGAGGGCTATGAGCAGATAGCGGCGATATTCGAAGAGACGGCCAACCAGGAAAAAGAGCACGCCAAAAGGGAATTCAAGTTCTTGCAGGGCGGCGAGGTTGAGATAACCGCCGCCTATCCCGCAGGCGTGATAGGCAACACGCTTGAGAACCTTAAAGAAGCGGCGGCGGGTGAGCATTACGAAAATACGACGATGTACCCGGAATTTGCCGCGACGGCCGAGAAGGAAGGTTTCCCGGAGATAGCTAAGGTTCTCAGGGGCATAGCGATTGCGGAGAAAAGGCACGAGCAGCGTTATCTGGCTCTTGTCAAGAACATCACCGAGGGGCTTGTTTTCAAACGTCCAAAACCGGTTCGATGGGTTTGCAGAAACTGCGGATACGTGCACGAGGGAACAGAACCGCCTGACGTATGCCCTGCCTGTGCGCATCCGAAGAGTCATTCCGAAATTGAAGCGACAAATTTTTAGAACTGTGTTGGATTGTAAAAACAGGAAGTGTGCAATTAGGCGTATGTCTTTTGCCGTCGTTGCTGTGACTTCCTGTGTGATGTTGTTTTTGGGTTGTGTTACAAAGGAGGCGCCGATGAAGGAGCGAACAGGTATAGTAACGATGAAGGGTAATCCGGTTACCCTTCTGGGCGATGCGATTGAGGTCGGGCAGAAGGCGCCTGATTGCGAGGTTGTTGCCAATGATTTGTCGCCGGTCAAGTTGTCCTCTTTTGCCGGCAGGACAATTATTATCTCGTCGGTGCCTTCGCTTGACACGTCCGTCTGTGATATCGAGACTCGCCGGTTCAATGAAGAAGCGGCCAAGTTTGGTGATGATGTTGTCGTTTTGACAATCAGTATGGACCTGCCTTTTGCGCAGAAACGATGGTGCGGGGCGGCGGGCGTTAAGAATCTGCAGACACTGTCGGACCACCGTTATGCGTCATTCGGCACAGGGTACGGCGTTTTGATTAAGGAGCTGCGCCTGCTGGCCAGGGCGGTTTTCATCGTTGATAAGGCGGGAGTAGTGCGATATGTGCAGGTAGTCCCGGAGATTGCGAGTGAGCCCGATTATGATGCCGTCCTGAAGGCCGTGAAGGGATTGTAGAAGGGCTCAGAAGTGGGGATGGCTTATGGTGAACGAGATTAAACAAAACGTGTATTCGGTAGGTGCGGTTGACTGGGACAGACGGCTGTTCGATGAATTGATTCCGCTGCCGGACGGCACCAGCTATAACGCCTACCTGATAAAGGGCAGCGACAAAACTGCGCTGCTCGATACGGTCGAGCCGAATAAGCTGAACGTCCTGCTCGACAACCTTGTTAAGGCGGGCGTCGACCATATCGATTATATTGTTTCGCACCACGCCGAGCAGGACCATTCCGGCTCGATACCGGATGTGCTGCTGTTATATCCCGATGCAAAAATTGTTACTAACGCAAAGTGCAAGGCAATGCTGACAGACCTCTTGCACATCGACGAGGACAAGTTTGTTGTGATTGAAGACGGGCAAACGCTGTCGCTCGGAGACAAGACGCTGCAGTTTGTTTTTACACCCTGGGTACACTGGCCTGAGACATTCAGCACCTACCTTGTGGAAGACAGGATATTTTTCCCCTGTGATTTCTTCGGCTCACATCTGGCTGCGAGCGGCGTTTTTGTGGAGGACGAAGCGGAAGTGCTCGAGTGCGCAAAGCGTTATTACGCCGAGATTATGATGCCGTTTCGTGCCCCCATTAAGGGCAATCTCAAAAAGCTCGAATCACTTGCTATCGAGATGATAGCACCCAGTCACGGGCCTGTTTATCAAAGGCCACAGCTCATTATCGATGCATACAGAGATTGGGTTGGGGACGAGGTCAAAAACGAAGTGGTCTTTGCTTATGTTTCGATGCACGACAGCACTCGGCGAATGGCGGAGCATTTCGTTGACGCCCTGGCTGAGCGTGGAATAAAGGTCAGGCAGTTCAATTTAACGGGAGTTGATATCGGGGAGCTGGCGATGGCCCTTGTGGACGCTGCGACGGTTGTAATTGGTTCGCCGACGTTTTTGGTCGGCCCGCACCCCACGGCGGCCTATGCGGCGATGCTGACTAATGCCCTTCGGCCGAAGACGAGATTTATCTCGATAATCGGCTCATTTGGCTGGGCGGGAAAAATGGTCGAACAGTTTACGAGCTTACTGAGTAATCTAAAAGCAGAGGTAATAGAGCCGGTAATCGCCAGGGGATTGCCAAGGGACGAGGATTTCGAAGCACTGGAAGGATTAGCGGATAAGATTGCGGTGAAGCATCGGGAAATAGGCGTGCTTGTATAATGGATTGTATCGTCACAGCAGGGATGGCAAAAGGAGAGTTTTTTGAAATGAAAGGGGCCTGAAATGGCTGAGAAACTGGAGGTTTACGAGTGCAAGATATGTGGTAACATAGTTGAAGTGTTACGAGGAGGTAAGGGTGAGCTGGTTTGCTGCGGCCAGCCGATGGAAAAATTGGCTGCCAAGACCGCCGACGAGGGCAAAGAGAAACACGTGCCGGTCATAGAAAAGCTGGCTGATGGTTTTAAGGTTAAGATTGGCAGTGTTCCCCACCCGATGGAAGAGAAGCACCATATAGAGTGGATTGAGCTTCTGGCTGACGGTATTGCTTACCGAAAGTTTCTCAAAGCCGGTGATGTCCCCGAAGCAGTCTTCAACGTCGAGGCGACTACTGTAACGGCGCGCGAGCACTGCAATATTCACGGCCTTTGGGAGGGTAAGTAGATTATGATAAGCAAAAAAATGCAGGATGCTTTGAACAGTCAGGTTAATGCAGAGCTTTATTCGGCGTATCTGTATCTGGCGATGGAGACGTATTTTCAGTCGATTAATCTGCCGGGTTTTGCCAACTGGATGCGGGTGCAGTCGCAAGAAGAGCTCTCGCACGCGATGAAGATTTACGATTTTATAAATGACTGTGGCGGCAGAGCGAAGCTGGATGCGATAGACAAGCCGACCGGAGAGTGGAAATCAGCTCTTGACGTTTTTGAGGCCGTTTACAAGCATGAGCAGAAGGTAACCGGGCTGATAAACAAAGTCGTTGACCTGGCTATCAAAGAAAACGACCATGCTACCAACAACTTCCTGCAATGGTTTGTAACCGAGCAGGTCGAGGAGGAGAAAAACGCCAGTGATATTGTTGCAAAGCTGAAGATGCTAAAAGGTGCTACGCAGGCCGTTTATATGCTCGACAGGGAGCTTGGCCAGCGAAAAGGAGGTGAATAATGGCTGTTACTTTCAACGCAGATGAAATTTTTGAAATGGCCGAGCAAATCGAAAGAAACGGCGCCGCGTTCTATCGAGAAGCCGCCGACAAATCGGCCGACGAAAAGATGAAGGATATGCTTCTTAGTCTGGCCTCGATGGAAGATACCCATCTTGAGATATTCAAGGAGATGAGACAGCAGCTTGGGCCCCATGAAAAGGAACAATTAACGTACGACCCGGATAACCAGGCAATGTTTTATCTGAAGGTAATAGCTGACGGCCACGGCTTCGAAGGGAAGAAAAGTGTTACCGACAAATTGACCGGAAACGAGTCGAAACGCGAAATACTCGATATAGCCGTGGAGGCCGAGAAGAGCTCGGTTGTTTTTTACACCGGACTGAAGGAGCTGGTCCCCGCTGGTGCCGGCAGAGACAGGGTGGAGCATATTATCAGGGAAGAGCTTGGGCATCTTGCGCTGCTCAGGACTTACCTGGCTTCGGTGTGAGAACTTGTAGCGTTGAGCACATTTTAACGTTTGGCTGGGTGTATGGTATGCGCAATTTGGAGTCCCTTTTCAAGCTAAGCTATAGTATGTGTATACTCAGTTCTAAGCGGGACGGTCAGCTCAACGGTTGTATCGTCAATACGGTAGTGCAATTAACGCCCGAGCCGCCGACAGTCGCGGTAAGCTTAAACAAAGAGTCACTGACTCATCAGTTTATTATCGATAGCGGAGTGTTCGCTGTTTCCATCCTGTCAGAAGCGGCGCCGATGTCTTTTATCGGCAGATTTGGCTTCAGGACCGGCAGGGATATAAACAAGTTCGAGCGTGCGAGATGCCGGCTGGGCACGACCGGAGCCCCAATCATTCTCGACAATACCGTTGCGTTTCTCGAAGCCGAGCTGATACAGAGTATAGACGTTGGAAGCCATACTTTGTTTGTCGGCAGGGTAGTTTCCTGTGAAACGCTTAATGACAGCGATTATCCAATGACTTATGCTTATTATCGTGATGTAAAGCACGGCAGGACACCTAAATCAGCCGCGACATACATTGAGGCCAAATCAAAATTGGATAAGGGAGTGAAAGGTATGAAGAAATACAAATGTCTTATGTGTGGTTACATTTATGACCCCGCAACGGGCGACCCCGACAACGGGGTTGAACCGGGAACTGCTTTTGAGGACTTGCCGGATGGCTGGGTGTGCCCGGACTGTGGCGCCGGCAAGGATGAGTTCGAGGCGGTCGACGAGTGAGTGGCCTTGGCGGGTTCCTCGCTGCAGTAGTGTTTGTAGCTCCAATTAGGATAGTAGGATATGAATGAGATTCGGCCTATGGTTCTGCCGGACGAAATTGCTTGCGCGGAGGTCAAGGCACCTCCGTGCAGTTTTGTTGTTTTTGGCGCGTCCGGCGACCTTGTCCGCCGAAAACTGCTTGCCAGCGTATTTGAGCTTTTAAGACGGGACTTGCTGAATCCTAATTTCTATCTGATAGGTTGCGGCAGGTCACAGTTTTCGGATGAACAGTTTAAGGCCGAAGCGGATAAAGCTTTGCGGGAGACGCTTGTTGATGTTCAGCCGGACCTTTTGAGTCGCTTTCTGGACAGACTTCATTACGTCACCGGAGATTACGGCGAGGAGTCGTTATATAAGTCAATTACTGCTCGTCTGATTGAACTCGACCGTGAATATGGCGTGCGTGACGGTCGGATTTTTTATCTGGCTGTGCCGCCTTTTTTATACGGAAAGATAGTGGAAAGACTCGGGGCGGCGGGGCTTTCCTGTCCAGGCGGGCCTGGGTGTGAGCGGGTCCGGCTGGTTGTGGAAAAACCTTTCGGCAGAGATTTGAAGAGCGCCACAGAGCTTAGTATCGACATCCGAAGACATTTCACCGAACGTCAAATCTACCGAATCGACCATTATCTGGGTAAGGAAACCGTCCAGAATATTCTGATGCTTCGCTTTGCCAACGCGATTTTTGAGCCGGTCTGGAATCGCAATTTCATCGACCATATTCAGATTACCATAGCTGAATCAGTCGGAATTGAGCATCGCGGCGGTTACTACGATAATTCCGGCGCGTTGCGGGATATATTCCAGAGTCATATGCTCGGGATGCTTGCTCTGGTTGCTATGGAGCCGCCGGTTTCTTTTGAGGCGGACCATGTCCGTGACGAGAAGGTCAAATTGCTACGAGGTATTCGGCCTTTGACCGCTCAAAGCGCCGACAGTGATTTTGTAAAGGGGCAGTACACGGAGGGTATCATAGACGGCAAACGAGTCCCCGGCTACCGCGAGGAGCCGGGCGTTGATGCCGCCTCAACTACAGAGACGTTTGTCGCTGCGAGGTTGTTTATCGACAACTGGAGATGGCAGGGCGTGCCGTTTTATCTCAGAACCGGCAAGCGCCTGGCCAGAAAACATACCGAAATTGCCATCACATTTAAGAAAGTTCCGCATTCGATGTTTGTCTCGGCGGGCCTGGGCGATTTACCCGCTAATACTCTTGTGATGCAAATACAGCCCGAAGAGGGTATTTCGCTTAGTTTTCAGGCGAAGCGCCCCGGCTCAAAAGTATGTATCGGCACGCTGCGGATGCAATTCAGCTACGCCGACGTTTTCGGCGGTCAGCCGCCTGAGGCATATCAGCGGCTGCTTCTGGACTGTATGCTAGGTGACCAGACATTGTTCACTAGGCAGGATGACATAGAAGTTACGTGGCAACTGTTGATGCCGATTCTGGATGCGTTTGAAGGAGGGGTGCCGAAGCTCTGTGAGTACCCGGCAGGAGCTGAGAGCTTCCCTTGGGCGGATATACTCATAGAATCGGACAGCAGAAAATGGCGCAGGTTATAGGAGATGTAAATGGCTTTTTCTGGAGGAATAAGCAATGGACATATTCGATTTCGCAATGGAAAAGGAGCGGCTGGCTGAAAAGATGTACCGCGACCTTGCGGCTAAGGCGCCGGCCAAGGGGCTTATAAGTATTTTCTCTATGCTTGCTGATGAAGAGCACAGTCATTTTGAATTGGTATCGAAGATGAAACAGGATGTCCCCGCCGAGGTTGAAGATACAATTCTGCTTACCAACTCCAAAACCATTTTCGCAAAGATGAGACAAAGCGGTGAGAACTTTGATTTTAGTATCAGCGAGGTGGATCTTTACAAGAAGGCGCAGCAGATGGAAAAAGACAGCCGGGATTTTTACCTCCAGAAGGCCCAGGACTCCGAGAATCCTCACCACAAGAAAATCTTCAACCAGTTGGCCGAGGAAGAGGGTAAGCATTACTTTCTGCTCGAAAATATAATCGAATTTGTCTCCCGGCCGCAAAACTGGCTGGAGAATGCGGAATTTCATCATCTCGAACAATATTAAAAACTACTGTACTGTTTTAAGGAGGTCTGAAGTGATGAACAAGATAAGACAAAAGCCGATGTTGGTGGTTTTTTTGTTTGCGGTAATAGTTATAACGCCGCTTGTCTATTCGCATTGCCAGATACCCTGCGGCATCTATGATGACCCCGCGAGGCTTGCGGCGATTGCCGAAAACACCACTACGGTTGAAAAGGCGATGAAGTTGATAGAAGAACTGTCGGCGGACCCGAAGAAGAATATGAACCAGATTGTCCGCTGGGTCAACGTCAAAGAACAGCACGCCGATGATACCGCCCATATTATCAGCTACTACTTTATGGCCCAGCGAATAAAACCAGTCAATAAAAGCGATTCGGCAGGTTACGAAAAATACGTGAAGCAACTGACTTTGTTGCACGAGATGCTCGTTTACTCGATGAAGACAAAGCAGACCACCGACTTTGCCAACGTGGAGAAGCTGCGTTCGCTTCTGGCGGAATTCCGCAGCGAATATTTGGGCGAGCATAGTCATAGCCATTAAGGTTTCGGCGGGTTCCTGATGGCCAGGCTTAGAAGACAGGTGCGGGTATGGCGAAAGATAAAGTAACCAGAACTGATGATGTTTCAATTGTTCTGTGTGGGCAGGCGGGTATGGGCATACAGACCGTCGAAGGCATTTTGACCCGGATGCTGAAGCTGGCCGGTTATAATATCTTTGCGACAAAGGAATATATGTCGCGTGTTCGCGGCGGCAACAACTCAACTGAAATACGAGTCAGCTCACAGCCGGTATCCGCTTTCGTTGACCGAATCGACCTGCTCATCCCCTTTAATGAGGGGGCAATAAAGCATCTCGAGCGGCGAATTTCCAAAGATACCGTGGTTCTGGGCGAGACCGAGGTGATTGGAGAAGAAGCCCGCAGCGGCAGGTTTAAATTTATCGAGGCGCCCCTTAGCAAAATAGCGACCGACATAGGCAACAAGGTTTATTCCAATGTTGTCGCAGTGGGAATGCTGGCCGGTTTGCTTGGAGTGGACCTGGCGGGTGCATGCGATTATGTGAAGCAGTTCTTTTCTTCAAAGGCTGCCGATGTGGCCGAGAAGAATGTTCAGGCCGCTGAGGCAGGTTTCCGGCTTGCAAAAGAGCTGGCTCCGCAGGCCGGAATCAGTCTCAGCATAAAGCCCGATGCCGGCGTGGAAAATCAGATACTTCTGAGCGGCGCCGAGGCCGTAGGTCTGGGTGCGATAGCGGGCGGGTGTAATTTTGTTTCGTCGTATCCGATGTCCCCGTCGACGGCCGTACTGGTCTTTTTAGCCAGGCACGGACAGGATTTCGGCATAATCGCCGAGCAGGCGGAAGACGAGATTGCGGCGATGAATATGGCTATCGGTGCCTGGTACGCCGGTGCTCGTGCACTGGTGACTACATCGGGCGGCGGTTTTGCCTTGATGGTTGAGGGACTCAGCTTGGCGGGTATGCTCGAAATGCCAATAGTGATTCACCTTGCCCAAAGGCCCGGTCCGGCGACGGGATTGCCTACCCGAACCGAACAAGCCGATATTGAGCTTGCCCTTTATGCGGGCCACGGCGAATTCCCGAGAATCCTGCTGGCACCGGGGACCCTTGAGCAGGCCTTCCATCATACCGCTGTTGCATTCAACCTTGCCGATAAGTACCAAATTCCAGTCATTATCCTGACCGACCAGTACCTTATGGACACTTATTACAATATCAGTGCCTTTGATTTGTCCGGCGTGAAAAATGAAAAACACATTGTCAAAACGACAGCCAATTACAAGCGATATGAATTTACGGAAAGTGGCATATCACCGCGGGGCGTACCCGGTTTTGGCGAGGGCCTGGTTTGCGTCGACAGCGACGAGCACGATATTGAGGGGCATATTACCGAAGACCTTAATGTCCGCGTCAAAATGGTAAATAAGCGTCTGCGTAAGCTCGACTCGGCCAAAGCCGATGTCATTGAGCCGGAGCTTTATCCAAACGGTAAGTATGACAATCTGGTCGTCTGCTGGGGCTCGACTTACCACATTGTAAAAGAAGCGCTTAAGCTGCTCGGCAGTGGGGATACTTCACTGCTGCATTACAGCCAGGTGTATCCCCTGCATCCGCAGACGGCTGATTATCTGGGCAGGGCGAAAAAGGTTGTAATTGTCGAGGGCAACGCCACCGGCCAGTTCGCTAAGCTGATAAAACTGCACGCCGGAATAGATATTAAGGAGCGTATTCTTAAATACAGCGGCCTTAGCTTCACCGTCGAAGAAGTGGCAGAGGGATTAAAGAAAATCCTGAAGTGAGGTTTTATGGATAAGAATGTCTTTGATATGGGGCAAATAGATATCGCATGGTGTCCCGGCTGTGGTGATTACGGTATTCTCAACGTGCTAAAAGCCACCCTTGCCGAGCTGGATATCGCTCCTGAGAATCTCGTGATGGTCTCCGGCATAGGCCAGGCGGCAAAGATTCCGCATTATATCAAAACGCATTTCTTCAACGGCCTGCACGGCCGGGCGTTGTCGCCCGCCACTGCCATAAAGGCCGCTAATTCCTCGATGACCGTTATTGCCGAAAGCGGTGACGGAGATATGTACGGCGAAGGCGGCAATCACTTTATTCATACTATCAGGCGAAATCCGAATATAACCAATATTGTCCACAATAATATGGTATATGGCCTGACAAAGGGCCAGGCCTCGCCCACGAGCCAGCTCGGTTTCAAGACCCCCGTTCAGGTCTCCGGTGTTTTTCTTGAGCCGTTCAACCCCCTCGCTGTGGCCGTCGCACTCGATGCTTCTTTTGTTGCCAGGGCCTTTATCGGCGATATCGAACAGACCAAAGAGATACTGAAAAAAGCAATCACACACAAAGGATACGCTCTGGTTGATATTCTCCAGCCGTGTGTTACATTCAACAGATTGAATACCCGTCAGTGGTTCAAGGAGCACACTTATTATCTTGAGGATTCTCACGACCCGCACGACCGCATAGCCGCCTTCAAAAGGGCGGTCGAAACGGACAAGCTGCCGCTCGGCATTTTCTACATCAATCCGAACAAAAGCACCTTCGAGGATAATACCGGAATATACAAAGAGGACAAGCGTTCCCTCTTTGAAAGGGAACCGGACTTTGCTCGCCTGCAAACATTGATTGATAAATATCGAACTGCTGGCTGACCGGAAGGATTTGGAATTGATGCAAACGATGACTGTCAATCTGCCTGTGAGCCGACCGGACAAATTAAAGACTGTCTTTGACAAGTTGTATGAGAAATATAACCGCCGCCAACTAATCAAGCCGGACCCGCTTCAGTTTGTCTACGAATACTCGAACCCGGCCGATATGGAAATAGTCGGCCTTTTAAGCGCATCTGTTGCCTACGGGCGCGTAGAGCAGATTCAAAAGAGTCTGCGTAATTTGCTCGGCCTGATGAGCAAAAGCCCTTTTGAGTTTGTCGGCAACCTCACACATCACGACAAGACAAAGCTAAAGGATTTCAAACATCGGTTCAATACCGGTGATGATATATATGATTTGCTTGTATTGCTTAAGCGTGTGCTTGTCGAATATGGCGGCCTCGAAAGGTTCTTCCTGCAATCCTACAGTCCGTCTGATGAGAATATCATTCCTGCGCTGTCGAGGTTTTGCGATTCCCTGCTTGCTATGCACAGTTCGGTCAGTGGCCGCCGGGCTTCAAAAGGGCTGGAATACCTTTTGGCGGGACCGGGCCGTGGGGGTGCTGCAAAGCGATTAAATCTTTTTTTACGCTGGATGGTCCGAAGCGACGACGTGGATGCGGGACTGTGGCGTTGCATCGACAAGGCCAAATTGGTAGTTCCGGTTGATGTTCATATTGCCCGGCTTTGCCGAATACTGGGGTTCCACAATCGAAGAAACGTCTCCCTGAAAACCGCCCTTGAGATAACGCGAAGTTTTGCTGCTATTGAGCCGACCGACCCGGTGAAGTATGATTTTGCACTTTCCCGAATCGGCATACTGGAGGATTGCACAGGCAGGCGGCGACCCGGCTGCGATGTCTGTGAGCTTTTGCCGTGGTGCCGCGAGAGAAAGGACTGGTTACAGTGAAGCTCGAAGAACTCGAAAAATACAGCTCAGCCATAACGCTTTCAGATATGGAGGTCTTTGTATTTCCGGAGCTGGTCTATGCCCTGATTCTCGCCAATATAATGAGTCCTATTATCTGGCGGTGGCGCCAGGAGGAGTGTTTCAGGAAACTCGAAGGCAAGGATAGCTACAGAAAGCTATTACGCCTGCGGCAGTTCATAATGGACGAGTATGAGTTCAATCTCGACTTGGAGACCTGGGGCCTGACAAGCAAGGCCGGAGAGTTGCGGCGTTTCGCACCATTCATCTCGGCTGAGGATATTGCCAGGAGCAACGGGCTTTTCGGGTACGAGGGCGACAAGTATTACTTCGATGTTGATATCCGCAGGCACTTCGGCCTGGATAAATACGACAGTGACATTATTCCCTACTGGAAGACCGAGACGGTCGAGGCGATGGATGCCTTTGTTCGCAAGCCGGGCTACACGAAAAAGGCGGGTGAGTGCGTGTCGCTTTCCGCACTTTATGCGGCGGCCGCTTTCATCGTGTGCGGCATCCCTCTTGAGGATATGTACGTTATCCTTACGCCGCTTCATTCGCAGAACTTCATTGACATCCGCGACGGCGT
The DNA here is from genome assembly GCA_964597035.1 of uncultured Pirellulales bacterium. Taxonomy (GTDB): domain Bacteria; phylum Planctomycetota; class Phycisphaerae; order Sedimentisphaerales; family Anaerobacaceae; genus Fen-1362. The sequence continues at coordinate 7,668 of CAZQWM010000013.1, read as the reverse complement.
GCTGACCAACAATAGGCGCCTCGTTACACGTTCTATGTGGTTCAACGGAACCGCAATCTCAAATAAGGCCCAGCGTGCGCTGCGCAACGAAAATGTTACAGTCGTTGCTCATTCGTCCGGCTACATTCATTGCCTGTATAAGCAGGCAACGATAGCATGTGACGCCTACGCACATCTTGCCAGGCAGCTTCGTTCGTACCTTTCGAGTGAACTTTCACTTTCCATCTTCGCCAATTTTCTGAGATTCAATCAGCAATATCAAAAGTACTTTCAGCTTTGTCGGGATTGTCACGGCCACTCGCAGTTCCTGAAGGCCGAAGCTCTCTTTCATTACGAGCACGGCAGCAATTTTCGCATCGCCGAGGCCACGCACGAAAAGCTGCTGGAAGAGGTCTCTGATGAAGATTTTGTCTCATACGAGCTGCCGGGCAGAATCCGCTGTGACCTGCTCGATGACTTTATTATTCAAAATAAAATAGACGTAAGAGTTGCCGAAGGCAGGTCCGCATTGAGTCAGTTTCTCGGACAGTTGATACCAGAATCCCGGCGTTTTGTCGATGAGCTTGCCGATTTTGCCCATACCGAGCTAAAGCTGCCGTTGCCTGAGAAAGACTATCTGTCCACCCCGCCGATTGAGATTGGCGTCGACTGGACCAGAGACAAAATTATTGAGTATTTCCAGGACCTGCGCCGTCATAATGCTACCGCCGATCTTGCCTTCTATGCTTATCGTGATATGCAGACCTGCGACTGGTTGCCGTTTGTCAAGGCCGCCGTAGAGAGAAGCCCGGTTTCCCTGAGCGTTGCAGCAGACAGACCCGTTCAGGACGTTTATAAATGGCTGACCTCTATTGACGATGAATCGATATACGATAGTAAACGCCTTGCCCATCCGGATGAAGTGGTTAATTATCGTACCGGCGACGGCCTTGAAAAGGCGTTTTTTTTAGCCAATGTCATTCGGCAAAAATCGCCCCGGTCCGGTATCGAGATTACGGTCGATGATAGTAAGGTGGCCGTGAAAGGTACCGGCGAATATGGTTTTGTTTCTTCCAAGGGATTGAAAAAACGCATTCAAATCTCGGCATCGGGGGATATTGTTGTGTCGGATATATAAAATTGCGTCCGCGAGACGGTCGTAGCCGTCCGACTATGCTACTCTTCGGTTTCAAGGTAAAAAAATTCTCAAAGGAACATATTTCCCCTGTTGACGTATGCCTTATATAGGACTATATTAGTCTTATAGTCCTGTTGTTGGATAAGTCAATGGATATTATACGACGAAATACCGATTATGCTTTGCGGGCTGCGGTTGAGCTGGCCGGCTGTTTTAACGGTGAGCTGGTTGCAACGAGGGAGCTGGCACAACGTCAGGATATACCCTATCAACTTGCCTGTAAGCTTCTGCAACGGCTTAACAGGGCGGGTATCGTCCGCAGCACAATGGGGCCCGCAGGTGGATTTGCTCTCGGCAGACATCCGTCGAAGGTAAGTGTTCTCCAGGTGGTCGAAGCCATTCAGGGACCTGTCCGGCTCAACCGCTGTCTGTTCGCCGGGAAATCCTGTAGTTTATCGGGGCGTTGCACCATAAGCCCCGAACTGGCCCGGCTCCAGGACAAGATTAACTCGTTTCTGAGTGGCCTTACGCTGGGACAATTGTCATCTCCAGCTAAGCGCACGCCAAAGAAAAAGACGAAAAGGAGAAAAAAGTGAGCGAGCAGAAAGAAAAATCGACCGTGCTGGAAAGCTGTCTGGCAAAATCAACGGTGCTGGCGGAGTTGATTGACTACGCTGATGGCTCGATAGTGAGTAAGACGATAATCGACAAATCAGCCGGCACGATTACGCTATTTGCCTTTGATGCCGGCCAGAAGCTTAGCGAACATACCGCCCCATACGACGCAGTTGTGCAGGTGCTCGATGGCACAGCGGATTTGACCATAGGAGGCAGGCAAATAAGCGTTTCGGCAGGGCGGTTAATTATTATGCCGGCTGACATTGCTCACGCGGTAGCCGCGGGGGAGAGATTCAAGATGCTGCTGACGATGATTCGCGCATAAAAAGGCGGCGAAAGAATATGAAGGCAAAACTAAAACCTATGAAAAACCGTGTTTTTGCTACTGATAACGCAGTTTTAGTGGGTTTTGGGATGACTTGTAGAATCGTGGGCAGCCATCACAGTGCAAGAGATATTGACACGACTGAGTTTCGAATAATCTGGGACGCGGACTGGCTGGTGAATATACCGGATGAGTGCGGCAGGATGGATAAGGATAAATTGAGAGAGTTCATCGACCGGGTGTTCAAAATGAATAAGGGCAGGGAAATGGCCGTCGAGATTTTTCTTCACGACGGCCAGTACGCCGGGGTTTAGTTTCTCAACTTTAGGGAGGTATGTTATGAATATGTTTTGTTATCAGTGTGAGCAGACGGCAAAAGGCATCGGCTGCACTACATTCGGTGCGTGCGGCAAGGACCCTCAGACTGCGGCGTTTCAGGACCTTTTGATTTATGCACTTAAAGACATCTCCCGCTACGCCCATCGCGCCAGGCAAATGGGTGCAATAAACGGCAAAGTCAACGTTTTTACCGTCAAGGCGATATTCGCAACCGTGACCAACGTGGACTTCAATCCTCGCCGATTTCAGGAATTGTTGAAACAGGCCGTGACAATAAAAGATAGTGCCCGAAAACTTTACGAGGACGCCTGCGAGAAAACGAGCAAACAGCCGGAGCAGTTTAAGTGCGATGTGCAATGGTGGGACGGTTTGGATAATCTTGACTCGCTTGTGGCCGAGGGTGAGGCGGTTTCAATTCAAAATCGTATCGACGACCTTGGTGCAGACATCGCCGGGCTGCAGGAGCTTATCGTTTATGGCATAAAGGGCGCCGCCGCCTATGCCGACCACGCCCAGATTCTCGGAAAAGAGGATGATTCCGTTTATGCCTTCATTCACAAAGCGCTGGACCGGCTTACCCAGAGGCCGACCGATACGGGCGAGTTGCTGCAGATGGCTCTGGCTACGGGCGAAATGAACCTCAAAGCAATGGAGCTGCTCGATGCCGCCAACACTGGGACATACGGACATCCGGAGCCGACGCAGGTTCGCATTACTCCCGTCAAAGGCAAATGTATAGTCGTCTCCGGCCACGACCTAAAAGACCTTGAAGAGTTGCTCAGGCAGACCGAAGATAAAGGCATAAATGTTTACACTCACGGCGAGATGCTGCCCTGCAATGCTTATCCGGGCCTGAAAAAATACAGGCACCTCGTAGGTAATTACGGCGGCGCCTGGCAGGACCAGCGAAATGAGTTCGACCGGTTCCCCGGCGCTATACTTATGACCACCAACTGTCTGCAAAAGCCGAAAGACAGCTATAAGAGCAGAATCTTCACCGCCGGCCTGGTTGGCTGGCCGGGAGTTGTCCATATATCAAATGGTGATTTCACGTCGGTCATCGAAGCGGCTCTTACCGAGCCGGGTTTTGCAGAAGATGCCCCGGCGAAATTCATAACCATAGGTTTTGCGCGTAATGCGGTTATGAGCGTCGCCGACAAAGCCGTTGAAGCGGTAAAAGCCGGCAAGATTCGACACTTCTTCTTAGTCGGCGGCTGCGACGGTGCAAAACCCGGACGTAACTACTATACCGAATTTGCTCAGAAGGTGCCTGATGACTGCGTAATTCTTACATTAGCCTGTGGCAAGTATCGTTTTAACAAACTCGAATTCGGTTCAATTGACGGTATTCCCCGCCTGCTCGATTGCGGCCAGTGCAACGACGCCTATTCGGCGATTCAGATAGCTGTTGCTTTGGCTAAGGCCTTTGATTGTGATGTAAATGAGTTGCCGTTGTCGCTTGTTTTGTCGTGGTATGAGCAGAAAGCGGTCGCCATTTTGCTTACGTTGCTTTATCTGGGCATAAAGAATATAAAAATTGGACCGAGCTTGCCTGCTTTCGTCAGTCCGGCGGTTCTGAAAGAGCTCGTGGAGAAATTCAACGTCGCGCCGGTTGGCAGTGTTGAAGAAGACCTCGCCGCGGCGCTGAAATAAGACTTTAATGGAAAACTGGTTTCATATACCTGCTTGAGGCAAGATTGCGTTATGGCAGCTTTCATAAAGTCAATCGCGGTCGATTTCTGGGCGACGGCGCTGGAGATGTCGCCGTATTTGTTGTTCGGCTTCTTTATGGCCGGATTGCTCTCGGTGCTGATTTCTCCCCGGCTTGTTGAAAGGCACCTCGGTGGCAGGGGGCTTTGGTCGGTCGTTAAGGCCTCTTTGTTCGGCGTTCCGCTGCCTCTGTGTTCCTGCAGTGTGATTCCGGTTACAATGTCGTTGCGAAAGCACGGCGCCAGTAAGGCCTCGGCCATATCGTTCCTCTTGTCTACGCCTCAAACTGGCGTAGACAGCATTCTCGTCACTTACAGTCTGCTTGGGCCGGTCTTCGCGATATTCAGGCCTCTGGCTGCATTTGTTACCGGAATAATCGGCGGCGCGCTTGTGAATATATTTGCATCTTCTTCGCCGGACGCGGCGGGACCTGAAACAAAATGCGAGGACGAGTGTTGCTCTACCCTGCACAAAACCGGCCGAATTGTTCGAATGTTCAGATATGGTTTTGTCACACTGCCTCGCGACATCGGCAGGGCGATGCTGCTCGGGCTGGTTGTTGCGGCCTTTATCTCTGCACTTGTGCCGGATGGTTATTTCGCCGAAAAGCTCGGCACGGGTTTTCTGGCGATGGTGGTGATGATGTTGCTCGGAATCCCCATCTATGTCTGTGCCACGGCCTCGGTGCCTGTGGCCGCGGCGTTGATTTTGAAGGGTTTGACCCCCGGAGCGGTACTGGTTTTCCTGATGACGGGGCCGGCCACTAACGCCGCATCCTTTGTTACTATCTGGAAAGTCCTGGGCGGGGCTACTGCAGTTACCTACCTGCTTACCGTTGCCGGCTGTGCGCTGCTGAGCGGTATGCTGCTCGACTATATTATCAGCGGCGTTGCCCCTGCACACGCGACACATCATATCTGGATGCTGCCGCTTGTTATTAAGTATGTCTCGGCAATTGTTCTTTTTTCTATTCTGGGCTTTGCTATAATAAGCCGCCGTCGGACGAATGACAAAACGTAAGTCGCCGGGTGTCCCGGCAGGGCGCGGGACTGGTGAATTTGGTAAAAGTTTAATCGAGTAATTTTTGTAACGGAGGCATAAACAATGGCAAAGGCAAAAATGCCGCACGCTGGTCACAACAAACACCTGTGCTACCTTAACAATCTGGGCTTTCAAATAAGCAATCCGAAAGAGTATAAGGCGCTGGTCAAGGGCGGCAGGTTTCTATGTAAAATTTGCGGTCGGGTTGCCGTCAGCGAGAAAAGTCTTTGTAAGCCCGTAGCTCTGTGAGCCGGCGGAACCTAGCTTTGTGGGTGTTAGTTAGCATAGCGTATTATGCAGTGATGCTTATGCTCATCGAGAGTTGGGCCTGTTCTAATAGGCAGATTTATTGCTCAGGCAGGTCCTATAATCGATCTCTCAATTTTTGCGAATGCTGAATTTGTAACTCACGATACCTGCCGGAGTTCATAAAGGGCGGTAGAGTGAGATTCTCAGCCCAAAGCGTAATTTTACCCTTTGAAAGCAGGATTTTCCTTCTGAGATACTGCAATATCTATGCCGATTGTATTTTTGAAGGATTCCCGGTTGCGCACGGTTATTAAACTGTATAAGCCGGAGTGTTTTTACAAAGCTCGCTAATTGGGGGTTGAAACGAAGCTCGGTGGGCATACGCGATGCGATACGAGGTCGCAGCAATCGGGCTATGTTGTTTTTAGGCCTTACACACTATAAATGGGATTAAAGTATGCGCAGTATAGGGCCGATCCTGCTGGTCGAAGACGACAACGTGGATGCTATGACGGTAAAAAGGGCACTGAAGGACCTCGATATCTCTAATCCTCTTATTCGTGTAGTAAATGGAGAACAGGGGCTTAGGTATCTCCGAGATGGCGTCAACGTCAAACCTTGTATTATTCTCCTTGACCTGAATATGCCCAGAATGAATGGCGTTGAGTTCCTGAGAATTATGAAAGACGACCCTGAAATTCGGAATATTCCGGTTGTTGCCCTCACTACGTCCAGAGCCGACCAGGATAAACTTGAATGCTTTGATCATGGCATAGCCGGCTATATAGTCAAACCCGCCGATTACAACGGGTTCCTCAATGCAATGGGTATCTTTAACCGTTACTGGACGCTAAGTGAGCTGCCTGACGCTGCCGAAACGAAGGACGTTGAACTCGACGAGGCCGTTGCAACTGACCGTTGAACAATAGCGACGTTTAGTAATTCAAAATTCTTCCGCTATGTCGGTGATACCCAATCGAAAATCCGCCTCAATCCGCAGCAGTGCAACTGATTTGTCACCGTACATATGACTGTGATTATACGAAACCGTCGATTTTGTGCCAATTTACCATGGCAGACACATCGCAATAACTCGAACTGCGCCCGGCAGGACTCGAACCTGCGACCTCCGGTTTAGGAAACCGGCGCTCTATCCTACTGAGCTACGAGCGCAAACGAACTTAAGAGCCGACAGTATAACAGCTTCACAAAATACACGTCAACCAGTATCCGCAAGCGAAGACCCTGACTTGGCGTGTTTCTTGGCGTTTTTATCTCAAAAAGACCCCGACTTGGCGTTGGTGGTTGAGCGTTGGCCGAACCTGTCGGAGCATATCAAGGCAGCCATAAAAGCACTGGTGAACAGTAGCTTGGGGGATGCCAGCCGATGAGCAGAGCAACCAACAAGGAAATGTTCCGCTTAATGGCTGAGGAGTTCAACGAAGAAAAACGATACGAGTTTGAATCTCTTGGCAACGGCGGCCAATATACCAACAGTCAGAAAAACTTCGCCTTTGAGCTAATCGCTGAAAGCGGTATACGAGCTACAACAAGAATCCTCAAAATTCCACGAAGGACATTACAAAGGTGGTGCAGACGATACGACATTTATGTCAGACGATGCCCGTCCTGGGTCTACGATTGGGCCGAAAGAAGGCGTAAGAAACGCGAGTTCTGGCAGCGTAGAGGATATTGTTGAATCGGATTATATAACCTTTCTATTTTCATTTCATATAATAATCATAAGTTATTACTTAGCAATTAGTTGTAATTGGTATCTGTTGTTGACTCATTGAAAATAACAACCGTTACTACAACTGATTCTGGATTATCTCAAAAAAACAATTTTTTGAGGAGGCAGGACTATGAAAACTTTAAAAAGAAAAACACGGTCGGACAAATTTCCACTCACGTTTCATCCAACAAGACAATACTGTAAGAAGATCAAAGGGAAAATGTATTATTTCGGTTCTGACAAGAAAAAGGCGCTTCAAAGATATCTTGACCAGGCAACATATCTACACGGATGTCAAAACAATTTGCAAAAATCAACAAGCGATAATAGGACGCTAAAACAACTTTGTGATATGTATCTAAAGTATCAGTATTCAAAGCTTCAGGCGAATGACCTTACTGCAAGCCACCACAATGAACAAATCGGTAGCCTTAACAAATTAATGGCCTTTCTGGGTCAGAATATAGATATCAATAACATCTCAACCTTGGATTTGCAGAACTACAAAAGAAGGATACAGAAAAGCCATGTATC
>CAZQWM010000012.1:40422-41850 GCA_964597035.1 uncultured Pirellulales bacterium | reverse complement strand
CTTTGAGGTTTGTGGTCGAGCGACGCCGCACAGGACCGACCGAGGCAAAGGTGGCGATCGCAAACTGTAAAGGTCCGAAGTTCGGGAATGGTCCCCGCCGCTTTTTGGAGCACTCGGGTCGACTTCCCGCACGAGCGGGCCGATGGCTAGTCCTTGGCCGGGGATTGGGAAATTATGACTAACTATACTTCCGTTACGATTAAAGCCGGAGGAATCAGTATTAGTCCACGGCAGAGCAGTACGAACACAACGATAATTAGCGATTGACATGCCGTCGGGACTGAAACTAACGTCTAACGAAGGGTCAACCCGCTCCCGGGCCGGTTAATATCCTCGGTGATTTTGAGCCGGACGGCGACGTGGATATGGTGGATTTTGCTATGTTTGCACAGATGTGGCTGGACACCAACTGCGGACAGTGTGATGGGTATGACCTTGACTGCGATGAAGATATTGACGTGTACGATTTGGCTCAGTTAGCTGATAACTGGCTGGTGGAATAATATGCTTTTATTCCTGTTTCGTCGAGTGACCGTGGAGTTATCCTTGAAATCACGCCGATAGCAGCATACAATATTCAGCAAAATGGTCGTCAATTTCCGGGTGAATTATGAAGTTCAATCAGGTAATTGTTTTTTCAGTCTTATGCGTTTGTTTGTCAGCAACGTTCACAAGTGCTGATGTTGTGGAGTTAAAGGGCGGGCAGAAGCTGACGGGGGATATAGTGGCTGAGAAGCACGACAAGCTTTACGTGGACGTCGGGGTGACGGTTTTGGCCGTGCCGAAAAAGGATGTGCTTGATTACAGCTATGATGAACAATCACAGGAAAGCGGGTTGAAGGCGCAGGGAGCGGGCGATGCAAATGAGGTGACCATAGGGACCGGTTCCGGACGGCTGTATTACACCGGGGAATTTCAGAAAAAGACAATCGAGCAGGGCGTGGCGGAGGTTTCCGAGGCGGTGGTCAAAGTAACAAGCCCGGCGGGTATGGGGTCGGGATTTTTCATTAATGAGAAGGGTTATCTGATAACGAATTACCACGTCATTGAGAAGGAAACAAAGATTGAGGTGACGGTGTTCAAGAAGGGCAGGGACGGCTTTGACAAGGAAACCTACAAGAGTGTCAGGATTGAGGCCATAAATCCATTTGTGGATTTGGCCTTGTTAAGGATTGTGGAGCCGGGCGATTTCCGGACGGCGTATGTGTATCTCGGCGATATTGAGCAGATAAAAGTCGGCGAGCAGGTCTTTGCGATAGGCAATCCGCTGGGGCTGGAGCGGACGGTTACCAATGGCGTGATAAGCAGCACGGCGAGGGCGTTCGAGGGGCTTATTTACGTTCAGACCAACGCGGACATTAATCCCGGCAATTCAGGCGGCCCGTTGTTCAATCTTGCAGGCGAGGTCATCGGCGTTACGAATATGGG
>CAZQWM010000012.1:38408-40322 GCA_964597035.1 uncultured Pirellulales bacterium | reverse complement strand
AAAACGGCTGAACTTGTGCCCGCTGAGACGATTGTGCTTGTGGACATTGGTGATTTTAAGGGTCTCAGGGCCGGCTTTGAGAAAAGCTTTTTGTATAAGTTGTATAAAGAGCCGGCGATGGCCGCATTTGTGAAGGACCTCAGGGGCAAATTAGACAAGAAGTTCCAGCAGGACCAGGACGAAATTGCACGGACGATACTCGATGCGAACGGCCTGCCGGAAGGTCGTGTGGCGGTCGCTCTGGTTATGAATGAAAAGAGCACAACAGAACAGGAGCCGGCAATTGTCTTGATAAGTCAATGGGGTGGAAACGTCGAGGGTATAAAGGCGGCTATCGAGAAGATGGTTGCCAGGGCCATAGAGCAGGATGCTCACAGGACAATTGAGGATTATCGAGGAGTTAGTATCGTAACATTGACGACCGAGGTCGCGCCTCAAAGGGTGGCTGACTGGGAAAGCTACAAGCCGGAGGACGGTAACGTGCCGTATAAGATGGTTCAGCCGCCGCCGGAGCAAATTGTGTATTGTTTTATTAACGACTGCCTCATAGCGGGCACCGACGTAGAGACGGTTCAGTTTGTCGTTGCCCAGATAAAGGGTGCCGGCGGCTCAGCTTTGGCGGGCGATATCGATTATGCGTCTGCAATGGCAGCCGTCGGGCCGGACAGGGACGTTGGCTTGTATGTGAATTTCAAAGAGATGATGCGGAAGATAGCTGCTGAAGATACGACGGGAAGGGTCCGGACGACGTTGACGAATATGGGGCTTAACGGCCTTAGCGGGCTGAGCTGTTCGCTGGGCTTTGATACCGGTGGAGAGGGCTTATTTAGCGGAAAGGCGTTTTTGAGAACGACGGGGACCAGAAGGGGCGTTTTGAAGATGCTTGAGACGAATTCACGACCTGTCAAACCACCCCGGTTTGTGCCCGCATCGAGCTATTCGTTGAGCTTTGTGAACGTGGATATCCGGCAGGCATACGATGAATTGTATGGCGTTGTAATTGGCTTTAATCCCATTATGGCTATGGCGATGCAAAAGCCGCTGATTGAGGCGGATGCGGAGGGCGGGCCAGCGGTGTCATTGAGAAACGACATCATAGAGTATCTCGGTTCGGAAATTGTGATAGCCCAGAGCATAAACAAGCCATTTACCATGGGCGTGATGCCGACGGAGAACCTCATGGCTTTTTCGGTTAGTAACCGCATCGCTTTGGAGAAATCCCTGTCGTATGTGCACAGACGTTTAATGGTGCCGAACAATCCGGAGCCAACGCGAGATCTGCTGGGGCATACGATATATCTTCTGCCTCCCAGTGGATTGCCGTTTCTGGACGGGGGAGCTGCAATGCAGAGTGCGGCTTCGGGGACTGCAACGGTTGCCAGAATGGCTTTTACGATTACCGACACTCACTTGATTCTCGGTCCGGAACCGGCGGTAGAGCGTGCGATTCGGACTTTGGCCGGGACTGAAAACGAATCGATTGGTTCGGCTGAATGGTTTGCACGTGTGAAATCTGCTGTGCCATCCGTAGTGGGATTGGCCGGCTTCGAAGATGATACGGCATCGGCGGAGCTGTTGTGGTGGATGTTGAAGGAGAGCGCCAAGGCCCAGCGTGCCAGCGTGGGGATGGGGCCTGCGGCGGCAGTAATGTCAAATCCTGACTTCGGCGAGCTTGCTGATTTTGGCTTGCTGCCGGATTTTGACGAAGTAAAGAGGTATTTTGGCTACTCCGCCTTTTACGGCATCAGCCGGGCCGACGGTTTTCATTTTGAGTTTAAGTACATCGATCCGCGAAGCATCAGCGCAAATTGAACTTTAGCGCGTTTCAGTGACGGCTCGCGCTATGGGTTTCGGCATCTGCGCTTGACGTTTTATCGCCTATTGTGATACACTGCAGAATTCTTTAGTTTTGAT
>CAZQWM010000012.1:0-38308 GCA_964597035.1 uncultured Pirellulales bacterium | reverse complement strand
TCCGTGTGCCGCAGTTTATCGAGACTGGAGAGGTTGTTCGCATCAACACCGACGATGGCTCGTATCTCGGCCGGGCCAAGTGAGCCGGTGTCGAATTTGTGGGTTGGGGATAGAGTTTCCTGCGGGTTGCCCCGCAGCAGCTTAATGAATCACTTTGTTGAGAGGATATGTGATAATCCCCGAGGCGCCGGCGCGTTTAAGGGCCGGAACGAGCGAGCGTTCCGTTTTAGCATCAATTATAACTTCGATAGAGGCGAAGTCGGAGTCGGCCAGACTTGAAATTGTGGGGCTTTTTTCTGAGGGGAGCACCTTGAGTATTTTTTCGAGATTGGCTTTTTCCACGTTCATCTTCAATCCGACTTTGCTGCGGGCGTCGATGGCGGCCTTTAGAAGTATTGCGAGGTTTTCGATTTTCTCTTTTTTGAATTTGTCCTGCCAGCTTTGCCTGTTGGCGACAAGGCGGGTCGTGGAGGAAATAACGGTTTCTATTATCCGCAGATTGTTTGCCTTTAGTGATGTTCCTGTTTCAGTTAGCTCGACGATTGCGTCTATTAGGCGGGCTTTGACTTCCGTGGCGCCCCAGCTGAATTCGACTTTTACGTCGATGTTTCTGTCGGCAAAAAACTTGGCAGTGACGTTTACCAGCTCCGTGGCGATAATGCCCCCTTTGAGGTCTTCCGGTTTTTTTGCCTTCGACTCCTCTGGGACGGCGAGGACCCATCTTGCCGGTTTGCTTGTCGCCTTGCTGTAGGCCAGTTCGCAGACTTCGACGACGTCCGAGCCGTTTTCCATTATCCAGTCGTAGCCGGTTATGCCGGCGTCAAGGACGCCGTCGGCGACGTATCTGCTCATTTCCTGCGCGCGCAGTATGGTCAAGTCAATCTCTTCGTCGTCGATTGCCGGCAGAAAGCTTCTGTCGGAGCCGGAGATGTTGAAGCCGGCCTTGCGGAAAAGCTCAATCGTTGCCGTCTTCAGACTGCCTGCGGGGATACCGAGTTTTATTGTTTTTTCTGACAATTTACGTTACTCCGAAAATCGAGCCGGCTTCTGGTTTATCTTCTATTTCTTTTTTACCGATTCTCTGGTTGAGCGTTTGGTTTTTTTCCCAGACTCGCTTTCGTGCCGCAAAAGTAAATAGAACTCATAAGCGTTTCTGGACGATATCTGTCTGGCCAGAAAACCTTCTATCTGAGCGTAGTCGGCTTCAGGGTGAGCAAGCTCGTTGGCCTTGAGGTATTCTGTCATTTGCGTCGTAAGAGGTATTGCGTGACCGTTCAGGGCCGTCAGCATGCAGTAGTCGACGACGAAAGGTGTTGTGTCGGCGAGCTTTTCGAGCACGAGTTTTGCCGGCCGTTTGCCCAATTTTCTTAGGGCAAGCAAGCTGGAAGTGTTGTATTTTTCAAACACCGACCTGAGCGAGTTGACCAGTGCCGTTGCAATCCTGCGAGACGCCGGGGCGTCTCTGCCGAGCACGTCGATAATCTCTTCTACGGCGGCAACACGCAAATCATTCCAGTCGACAAAGTAACCTTTCAGGGCTTTGATTGCGGATTGTGTCTGCGATTCGGTCATATTCTCACTTACTACGGCGTAGACAAGCGCATCAATGGGGTCATCGAATTCGACTTTGTCCGTCTTTTTGTGCCGCCGTTTCAATGAGCGATACAGTTTTTTGATATTCTTTGCGTATTCGCTGCTGTTTTTCATAAGCGTTTTCGGGGGCTGCGGGACGGCAGCCAATAAAAGTTCGAGACCTTTCTATCGGTCAGAGAATATAACAGTCAATGGGGCTGTTGGTCAACGGAATCTTTGTCGCTGAGCTCGCGGGCCAAATCGTCAAGGAGCTGCATAGTCTCCAGGGCCTTTTTGAATTTATCATCCCTGTGGATATTCAAAGTCGGGCAAAACTTGCTGCTCATCGCCTTTCCCAGCAGCATTTGAATGCGTCTTCTGGCGTGCATTATTGCGGCGAAGGTGTTGTCCTGTTCGGCTTTCGTGCCTCCGAACATGCTTAGATACAGATTGGCTATTCGGAGGTCCGCTGAGACTTCGACTCTCGTGACGCTTACAAATGCTTTGATTCGCGGGTCGTTGAGGTGGTTCGCTATTGTGTCACTTACCGATTCCCTGATGACACGCGCGATTTTCTCTTGTCTTCTTGTGGGCATAGCCGCAATGCCTACTCAAGGGAGCGAGCGACCTTGACGATTTCATAGACCTCAAAGACATCGTCGGTTTTTACATCGTCGAATCTGGCGATTTTTATACCGCACTCAGTGCCGGCCCTCGCCTCGCTGGCGTCGTCCTTGAAGTGCTTTAGCGAATCGATACTGAGGTTATCCCGGATAACAATGTTGTCCCGTATCAGGCGCAACCTGGCGTTCTTTTTAACGAAACCGTCGCTGATGTAACAGCCGGCGATTGTGCCGACTTTCGAGATTTTGAACGTGGTCCTGACCACAACCCGACCGATGGTTTTTTCCTGCTCTTCGGGTTCAAGCAGTCCGACCATTGATTTCTGCAGGTCTTCCGTTATGCGGTAGATTATATTATAGAATCTTATTTCGACACCCTTTGCCTCGGCCATTCTGGTAACGTGCTCGTCGGCCACGACGTTGAAACCGATGATAATAGCATTTGATGCCTCGGCAAGGACGACATCGCCCTCGGTTATACCGCCCGTTGCGGCGTGCAGTATCTTTAGCTTTACCTCGGAAGTGCTCAGTTGGGACAGATACTCTGTCAGGACGTCGACCGAGCCCTGAACATCGGCGCGTAAGATGGCGTTTAGCTCCTTGACGTTTCCGGCCTTGATCTGGCTGAAGAGATTATCGAGCGTGATTCGGGTTCTTTTGGTAAGTGAACCCTCTCTCTGGCGTGCCTGACTTTCCTGTGCGGCTTCTTTAGCTTTATTGATGTCGTCGAGCACGTAAAACGTGTCGCCTGCGTTCGGGACGGACTGCAGCCCGGTAATTTCAACGGGTGTAGAGCTTGTGGCGGATTTGACGCTCTTGCCAAAGCCATCCCTGAGAGTTTTTACTCTGCCATAGGCGGAACCGGCCAGGACTATGTCGCCTTTCTCGATAAGTCCTTCCTTAACGAGCAGCGTTACTACCGGCCCTCGCGTAGAGGACAGTCTTGCTTCGACGACTCCGCCGGTAGCCGGGATGGTATCGTCGGCCTTGAGTTCGGCCAGTTCAGCTATATAGTCAAGATGCTCCAATAAATCCGATATGCCCTGTCCCGTGACGGCGCTGGTCTTGACGACTTCAGTCTGCCCTCCCCACTCGACTGGAGCCAAATCGTGCTCAGCTAACTGGGCATAAATGCGGTTGATGTCGCAGCCTGGCAGGTCAATTTTGTTTAGCGCCACAATTGCGGGGACGTTAGCCGCCTTGGCGTGATGTATAGCCTCGATGGTCTGCGGCATCACTCCGTCATCGGCGGCGATGACCAGCACTACAACGTCCGTGAGGTTTGCGCCCCTTGCCCGCATAGCAGTAAATGCTTCGTGGCCCGGTGTGTCGAGGAATGTCACCTTGCTATCGCCGACATTGACTTGGTAAGCGCCTATATGCTGGGTGATTCCGCCGGCTTCGCTTGCGGTAACGTTTGAAGAACGAATTTTGTCCAGCAGACTCGTCTTGCCATGGTCCACGTGGCCGAGCATAGTTGCCACAACGGGACGTCTGGTGATGTGCTTACGCTCTCTGTTTTCGAACTCGGCACGTATCAGGGTTTCGAGAGATGCCTTTCGCTCGATATGCAGCTCCGTCCCAAATTCCATTGCGATGAGTTCAGCGACTTCCGGGCTTATGACCTGGTTTGCGGTGGCAATGACGCCCTGCTGTATAAGCTTTGCTATTGAGTCGGAGACTTTAACTGACAAAGCAGCGGAAAGGTTTTTGACGGTGATTGGCTCGCTCACCGTGGTCTTGGTGGGTCTGGCAGCGGCTAATGTGGTTTCGGCGTGTGCTCTTGTGGCGATTTTCCGCGTTGGCCGCAGACGCAGTCCTTCGCTGCCGGCAGCGTTCAGTCGAGCCTTTCTTTCCTCCAGGTCCCTTTCTCTGCGCTGACTAATCAGGCGAGTTCTTTTAACGCTTTCCGAGTCATATTCTGTTCGTCTGCGTCCATGTGTTCGTTCTTTGGGCCGCCTTGCCGGAAGTCGGCTACTCTTACCCCCGGCAATATCTTCTTCTTCCTTCTTCTCGAAGCCCATCAATGGTTCGGTCACCGGCATACCGTGTTTAGGCTTGGGCCTAGGTCTTCTCGGAGGCATTGCCGGTTCGGGTGCTTCGATTCGCACAACCTTGGGGCCTGTCAGTTTTGCCGGCTCCGGTGCTTCGAGCATTGGGCCTGCGGGCAGAATCGGTTCCGGTTTGAGGGGCGGCTCCGGCGACTTTTTTGGCTTTTTGGCGGGTTTGCCGGGTTCTTTAGCGGCCGGTGGCGGCGCCTGAGCAGCCGCAGTGGTTTGCGTTTCAGCTTCACCGGCAACGGGCTTTTGTTCCGTTTGTTCCGCGGCGGGGGTTTTCTTTTTTCGCGTTTGTTTTTTCTTGGGTTTTTTGATACGGACTTTTTCAAGGTTGACCTTTTCGGCTGTTTCGACAGTTGTAGTGTGTTCACCCTCACTGAACCATTCTTTTATTGTTGCTGCAAGCCCGGCAGAGATGGTGGACATGTGGTTTTGTATATCCAGCCCCTCATTTTGGCACTTCTTGAGAATTACAGTGCTTTTGACTCCGAGCTCTCGTGCCAGTAGGTATACTCTTGTCGTTGCCACTTCTGAAAAACTCCTGTTAGTCAGGTCTGGTTTTCAGTATCCGCCGGTTCTTCCTGTTTTAGCTGTTGGTTTAAAACTTCTTCTGCCTGATTCTGCTTGACTTCTGCCGCCAGGGCTTTGGCTTCTTCTATAGCTGCGGCCACAAGCCGTTCTGCGAGTTCCGGTGCGATGTTAAGCTCCATAACTATGGGTTTTGTTCCGATATCGTCAAGGTCGAGGACGGATATAACGCCAAGGGCTATCAGTTTATCGACGAGGGTGTCATCGGCGCTCTCTACATTCTTTACACAGTTTGTCAGGCGTTCTATGCCCTGGTTGTATTCTTCGGGAGTGAGTATATCTATGTCCCAGCCGGTCAGGCGTGCGGCAAGGCGCACGTTTTGACCGTGTTTGCCTATTGCCAGACTCAACTGGTCCTCGTGCACCACGACCGTCGCTCTTCCCAGCTCAAAGCATAACGCGATTTCACTGACCTTGGCGGGCATAAGCCCGTTTGTAATAAGGACCTGTGAGGAGTCGCTCCATCGGACGATATCGATTTTTTCGCCGCCGAGCTCGTCGACGATATTTTTTATACGGCTGCCGCGGACACCCACGCAGGCCCCGACGGGGTCAACCTTTTCATCGAGCGAGGCAACGGCGACCTTAGTGCGATAGCCCGCCTCACGTGCGAGCGCCCTGATTTCGATAATCTCCTCGGCGATTTCGGGCACCTCCTGCTCAAACAGGCGGCGTATGAAATCCGGGTGTGTCCTCGAGAGGATGATTTTTACCTGATTTGAGACTTCCCTGACATCGAGTATGAGGCATCTGATTCTTTCGCCCGGCCTGTGTGTCTGGCCGATTATCTGTTCGCCTTTGGGCATAAACCCTTCGGTTCGGTGGTCCAGACTCACGACCAGCGTGCCGCTTTCGTATCGCACAACCAAGCCGCTTACTATCTCGCCTTTGCGCTGTATGAACTCTGTGTAGATGCTGTCTCTTTCGTCGGCCTTTATTCTCTGAATCATAACCTGCTTGGCGGTCTGGGCGGGTATCCGGCCAAGCTTCTTGATGTTGATTTGTTCCTGGTCCTTGAAGGCGGCAACCTGCCCTGTCTCGCGGTCGATTTTAACCACGATTTCACTGTCGATTGCCGAGAAATGTTTCCTGATAGCAGAGACCATGGCCTCTTCCAGGTCCGTGAAAATCGACTCCTTGTCGATATTCTTGTCCCTGGCCATGTTCTCTACGATTCTGAGCAATTCCTGATTCATTTGCCTTTATTATCCTTACCTGCTTATAAGAAAAAATGGAAACCATAGGCGGTTTCCACTTCCACAGCACGGCTCAAACGAACCCAGGTTGTCATTGGTCCGCTATCACATCATCTGCCTCCGGTGATGGGCTGGAATTGCGTTTTATCGCAAACACCAACCCCATCAGCAACCTGCATCGTTAGCCGCCACTGGAGCAGAAACCCCGGCATTCCGACCGTAATCGGCGCGAAACCTTTGCCGAACATAGCGATTGTTCGGCTAATTTCCACTGTTCGTATACCCTGCGAAAATCATCCTGCGCACCTAAAATCCAGGTTCTGCAACCGTAATCCTTAAAACTCGAACACACTATACTAATCGTCAAACCCGTCAACAACAATAATTTTTTATGATTATCTACGAATTTTAGCTTGCGGGGCAGGGCTTAGGCGGGATTGGGCCGAGGGCGCCGACGACGGCAATTGGTTCTACAGAGCTGGCTTATATGTAGTGCGTAAGGGATGGTGCTGTTCGTCTTTGCCGCCGGCGGGAGCGGGCCCGGTTTATTGATTTGGCTGATTTTGTGCAGGTACAGGGGATAGATGACGGGTGTGTACTCAGGTCGCCACCGGCTCCAGCGTTTGTGAGGCGACGGCAGCCGGCTGCTTTGGCAGGGTGAAAAAGAATGTAGTGCCTCGGCCTGCTTTTGACTTGAGCCATATCTGGCCATCATACAGTTCAATAATTTTCCTAACCAGAGCCAGTCCCGCCCCGGCACTGTTGGTTTCTTCGTGGCTCTGGAGTGTCTGAAAGAGGTTGAATATCCGCTCGAAGTGTTGCGGCTCGATGCCGCAGCCGTTGTCGGAAACGCTGAACTGCCAGAAAGGGCCTTGTTCGCTGCAGCCGATTGTAATGCGACCTTTCGGTTTGTCTATGGACTTGATGGCATTGGTAAGCAGGTGATAGAAGACAAGTTGGATAAGTTTCTCTTCGCAGATCATGGCCGGCAGGTTTTTGACAACAGCGATTTCGATATTTGGCGGCAGCTTGATTTCGGCGAGGGCCTCTTTGAGTAGTCTGTTGAGGTCGAGCGGGCGTTCGTTTTCCATGTTCCTGGTTATTGTGGAATACAGAAGTATTGCGTTAATGAGCTTGTCTATATGCCCGACTCTTCTGACAAGAAGCTCGATTTGCCTGCGTCCGTTTTCGTCGAATTTGTCGCGGTAGTCCTTGGCGAGCCACTGAGCCAGGGTGCCTATGCCCCGCAGAGGTGTCTTTAGGTCGTGAGTGGCAGAGTGGGCGAATTCACTTAGCTGTCTGTTGGTCTGAATTAGCCGGGTTACGGTTGATTCGAGGTCCGTATTGGCTTTTTCGAGCGAGCTTTCCGCTGTGGTGCGTTGCAAAATTTCCTGCTGAAGCTCTTTATTCGCCCGCTCGATTTCTCTTGTTCGGGTCTTGACAAGCTCTTCGAGATTGTCGCGGTGCGCCCGTAGTTCGGATTCGGCCTTTTTGCGTTTCTCGATTTCTGTTCTGAGCGAGGCGTGTGTGCCGATAAGACGTTTTTCTATGCTGGTGATGTGGGCATAAAAAAACGTGACCAGCAAAGTGCCGAGGACAAGGCAAAGGGTTGTGACAAGGGCCAGCAGCCGATACAGGGCGGTTTGTCTCTCTGAGATGTTTTTGATGATGAGGATATCGCCGACATCATGTCCCGTGACGTCGCGAAGCTCGACGAAACCAGCGCGATAGGTTGAGCCGTTGACTTTGGCGGATATCAGGCGATTTCCGTGTTCGACGTGAGACAGACCGATGAATTCCGCGAATCTTGGCGGTATGACCGGAAGAACGGAATCGACCACGACGCTGTTGGGCAGCAAGTCCCAGTTTCCGGTTCGGCCCATCATTTTCTGGCCTTGTTCCCAGTCTTTACGATTGAGCAGTGCCTTGTCAATCAGGAAGACAAGGTCGACATCAAGGGCCTCTTCGAGTCTTGGAGTGATGTGTTCTATCTCCTCACCGAGTTCGATAAAGCCGGCGAGGGAGTTATTTATGAACCAGGGGTGAACATTGCGAAGCGTGAAGGTCCCGAATTTGCCAAGCTCGATGCCCCATGATGGTTTTTCATAGCGGCTCGCGTTGGCTAATGTAGTCCGGTTTATATGGTCGCCGAACTGTTTAGGATTATGAACCCGCAGGAAGCAGGTTTGATTGACATCGATGAAGTAAAAGTGGGTTATCCCGTAGTCGTTACGAAGTTTTTCAAATGTGGGGGTGGTGTACTCAAGCAGCGCTTCACGGTTTTTGGCGAGCCAAAGCTGCTGTAGCTTTGTATCATTCTTGAATAAGTGGATTATCCCGCCGAGGAGTCTCTTGTCCTCGCCAAGCTCGTCCTGAAAGAATTTGTTTGTATTCTCAATCCGTTTATGGAGGTCATCGTTGATTTGCTCCTGCTGCAACCGGTAGATGGCTATCGTAAAGGTGACCAGCAGCGCAAGGATTACGGCGAAGAGCGGGACAAGGATGGGTATCTTAATTTTCTCCGTGTTTATCTCTGAACTGCCGGTTGTTTTTGGATGTGCGTTTCGCATATCACTGGCCCGTAGTAGCGGCAACGGTAACCGTAGTTTTATTTGAGGCGGGGGATTTTGGCAGAGTAAAGAAGAACGTAGTGCCTTGGCCTGCTTTGGAGTTCAGCCATACTCGACCGCCGTATAGTTCGACGATTTTCTTTACCATCGTAAGTCCTGCTCCGGTGGTCTCACACTGGTCTTTGACTTGAAGTGTCTGGAACAGCCGGAAGATTCTTTCGAAGTCTTTCTCTTCGATTCCCGGGCCGTTGTCCGAGATGCTGAATTTCCAGAAGCCGGCTTCTTCCTCGCATCCGATTTTTATGAAGGCATCGGGTTTATCCATGAATTTGACGGCGTTGCTGAGGATGTTCTGTAATACTTGCTGGATACGTGTCGGCTCTGAGACAATAACGGGCAACTGGTTTTCAATGGTGATATGTATGTTGGGTAGTGGGGCCAGTGACTCAATAATCTCAGGCACAAGCTGGTTTAGGTCGATTTGGACTATTTCCTCCGTCATTCGCCCTATTCTTGAGTATTGGAGCACGCCTTCGAGGAGGTTATGCATTCTATTCACACGGTTCAAAAGCAGATGGAGTTGTTCTTTTCCGTCGTCGTCGAACTTGTCGGCATAGTCTGCGGCCAGCCAGTCAGTCAGGGCCTTGATGGCCCGCAGCGGGGCCTTGAGGTCGTGAGATATGATGTAGACGAAGTCGTTGAATTCCTTGTTGATATGTTCAATTTGCCTGAGCAGCTCCTGTTTTTCTTCTGTCTTCGCTGGCGCTACGCCGGACGAGTCCGCCTTTTCGTCCGTAAGGTGTTGCTGTCCCGGTTCGACCTGGTTAGCGGAGTTGCCGGTTCCGTTCGTTGCGGTCGAAGGCATCTGTTTATGGTGTGTAGCAGGTTGTTTGTCTGTTGGCAGATTTCCCATTCATTGCTCCTGAAAATGTTTTGTCAACATTCCCGGTTTGCAGCCCCCGATGAAAGTTCTGTTATGTAATTTTTATCGTTAATATGACCCGTTATGTTAATGACAAGGCCCAAAGGACGCTAAATAACGAATTGCCAGACAGGTTAGATACGGGCTGGTCCTATAATGAAGCATTTCGAAATTCGAGTTTAACCGGGAGATGCGACCTGAGTGGTGACTATATCTTGTGTTTTTGTCCGTGGCGCCGTTCAGGGCTGATGGGATTGGTCGGAAACAGGTATCAGCCGAAGCTTGACCATTTCTCTTGCGAGTTGCATTTGCTCGACTTGCAGCCGTTTGCCGCTGACTTCAAAAACCGGCTCAAACGGCTCATCATTGAGAAGTGACTGGCATACCCTTGCGGCGAGATTGTTTGGGTCGGTACCCGTCGAGGACAGCCAGTTTGAGTAGGCCGACGCAGCTATCCATTTTGCCAGGCCTGTGATTTTTATAGCACCGAGTGCGACTCTGTTGACGTGAATATTAAGCAATCCATGCTGGTCGATAATGGGATTGAGTTCGGCGGTAATGACAAAATCGACTGGTTGCGCCCGGGCCGTTGCCATTAGTATGATTTGGTCGGGGGTAAAAATGACCTGAGCGTCGGACAGGGTGATATTGTGCAGTCTTATGGGCTGTGGGGACCGGGCGATGGCGTCGTTTAATCCCTCCTGAGTAACAGCAACCTCGAAAGGTTCGCCTCGCTGTGCACCGTTGTAAACGGCCGGCATAAGCTGGTGTGTCAGATAGGGGCTTACCTGATTATTGTCTACAACCTTGACGGGATTGTAGCGACCGGGTCTGTGCGATATCAGTATAAAAGCCAATGTAAGCAATGCGATTGGAATGACCAGCCAGCGGCACTTTTTAAGAACCGTTTTTTTCGTCTTTGCCGAATCTTTTTTCATTACAGCAGGACCCGAAGCTTGTTAGAAGTTGGTCGGGTGGTTATAGTAAGAATGAAAAGGTCGAAAGTAAACCCGCTTGTGTCGGGTAAAAATTAAAAACTTTAACTGAGGATGTGCTTTGGTATGGCTAATCACTTTGGTGACAGGTTGTTTGAGGGAGTGAAGAGCAAGCGGACTCCGTTGATTGTCGGGCTGGACCCGGTTTATGGCCGGCTTCCCGCTGCGATAAGGAGCCGACGGGATATGGACAACGAGTTTGACGTGGCCTCTGCAGTTGATGCGATATTCGATTACTGCACACAGGTTTTGCGGATTGTTGCGCCGATAGTGCCGGCCGTGAAAATAAATATTGCCTTTTTTGAGAAATACCTCTGGGAAGGCATCGAGACATATTACTCGCTTATTTCAGAGGCGAATGAGCACGACATCGAAGTCATCGGCGATGTGAAGCGCGGTGATATAGGTCATACCGCCGAGGCATACGCGGCGGCACACTTGCAAAATCCGGAACTAGCCGGTCTGGAGGACACATTAGCTCCCGATGCAATTACCGTTAACGGCTATGCCGGGGCGGAGGCGATAGAGCCATTTGCCGAAACAGCCACAAAGCAGGGTAAAGGCGTATTTGTCTGGGTTCGGGCCAGCAATCCCAGTGCCGGCGTTATACAGGATAGCGTCTGCGAGGACGGTCAGAAGGTGTATGAGAAAATCGCAGCGGTCGTCGGCGAGATTGCGGATAAGCCGGAGAGAATAGGCAAGGCCGGCTATAGCAACGTCGGTATGGTGGTGGGCGGGACGGCGCCTGAGGTGACCTCTGAACTGAGGCGAAAATATGACAAGGTCTGGTTTCTCATTCCCGGCTACGGCTCGCAGGGCGCCAGCGCAAAGGACTGTATCAGGTTCTGCAAGCGCGACGGAAGCGGAGCATTGATTAACGCTTCCCGCTCGTTGATATACGCCTATGAGAATCCGAAATACAAGGAGCAGTTCGGCGACAACTGGAAAAAGTGCATCGAACAGGCCGTTGTCGACGCCAAAGTCGACATAGCGAAAGCCGTCCAGGATAAGCTGTAGTTGGTGTCGGATGTTCAGCGGGACAAGTACTCTGTGCCGGTCCGATGAAGGCGAAATAATCAATCCCTAATAGTGCAACATTGCATCGTTACTCATTGCAGCGGACAAAATGCAAAAACAGTCCTTTAGAGACAAGACGGTATTGGTGATGGGGCTTGGGAGGTTCGGCGGGGGGGCGGATGTAGTGAAGTTCGCCTGCAAGGCGGGGGCGAAGGTCGTAGTGGCCGATTTGGCCGGACGGGAGGAACTGGCCGAATCAATTACTCAGCTTAGAGGACTCGATGTTAAGTATCATCTTGGTTCACATCAGCCGGCTGATTTTGAGCAGGCCGATATCGTGATAGTCAACCCGGCTGTGCCGCTTGATAATGAGTTCGTGCAGATTGCCCGACAGACCGGAAGGCGAGTTACTTCGCAGATTGAATTGTTCTTCGAGCGTTGTCCGGCGACGATAATCGGGATAACCGGCGCCAACGGCAAGAGCACTACGGCCGCGCTGACTGCACATATATTGCGAAGTCGTTTCGGTGACGGGGTGTGGCTTGGCGGCAACATCGGGAATGAGCCGATGCTGACAATCGTTGACCGGATAAAGCCGGATGATTTGGTTGTGTTGGAGCTGTCGAGTTTTCAGATTGAACAATTGGCCCAGACGAAGCAGGCGCCTGCGGTAGCCGTTTTGACCAACCTCAGCCCCAATCACTTGGACCGTTACGGGACATTCGAGCGTTACTGCCAATCCAAAGAACCCCTGTTTCAATACCAGAAGCTCGATGAGAATAAACCGGCTGTTTCGATATTCAACGGCGAGGATGAGGTGGGACGTGAGTGGTTTGAAAAATACGCGGCTCAATCGGGACGGAGCTGTATGAAGTTCTCGGCCGACGATGTTTCTGCTGAGATTCGCAGGGTATTCGCGCTGCCAGGAAGGGCGAATTTAGCGAATCTTGCCGCCAGTGCTGCCGTTGCCCGATATTTTGGTGTGACCGACGAGCAGATAGAAGTGAGTTTGCCCAGTTTTAAGGGATTACCACATCGGCTGCAGCTTGTAGCGGAAAACAGGGGAGTCCGCTGGTATAACGATTCCAAGGCAACCACACCTGATAGTGCTATAGTTGCCCTTGAGGCATTTGACAGGTCTATTATAATCGCGGGTGGCTACGATAAGCAAGTTGCCTTCGATGAGTTTGGTCGAAAAATTGTCCAAAGGGCCAAAGCAGCCATTCTCATAGGCAAGACGGCCCCTCAAATAGCAAAGGCGATAGGGGCCCAGCCGGGAGACCTCTCAGTTGTAAGATTCGCAAAATCGCTGGCTGATGCGGTGGCCTTGGCCAATGAAATAGCAGTCAGCGGGGATGTGGTTGTGCTTAGTCCCGCCTGTGCCAGCTACGATATGTTCGAGAATTACCAGCAGCGGGGACAACAGTTCATTGACCTTGTTAGCATAATTGACCGATAATTATAGGGACGTTAGCCTTCATCTGGGTCATCATCTAAAAAATTTTTCGTTAACAATTCGGTGATTCTATCGGCTTTGAAGCCGGTCTGAGACGCTCTTTCGCGATAGATTCGTGTGTCCGGCTGTAAGCTATTTTGTGTTACGCTTTCCCGCCGTCAATTTTGTGCTGTCCCTGTTTCTAAAGGCATCCCCTCGAACCGTCGATTTGCACTATTGCAAACGCATTGGGTCTTGAGGGATTGGTAAAATGGAGTACACGCCTGAGCGAAGGAGAGAGCGAAGATTAAGGTATCACTGGCCCGTCTGGTTCGCCGAGGATTTTGCGGGAATGCTTCACCAGGGTCAAATGGTGGATGTTTGCAGCGGAGGGGCGGCGTTTACCTGCTATGCGAACAGGGGCTGCCCCGGCCCGGGCCAGCATATAACGGCTCGTTTCAGCGTTCCGTGCCATCATCCGGATGACAGCTTCGATATTGCCGACTTAATTCGCTCAGGCAGTGTATCTCGAGTGGACCATTTGAATGCCGGCCTGCGTCGTGTGGCGATGAGCTTTTTTGAGCCGCTGCCGTTTAAGCCCGGTGAGCAGGAAAGCGGGCAGATGAATTACGAGCCGCTTACTGAAGCCGCGATAGTATAGCAAATCATTTCCAGTGAGCGATATTTAGAAACCGCGTATCGCGAAGGGTGTTCTATCGGTAATTTTGCCCCATGACGGCATAGTCCAGAAAATCAACCGTATTGTCACCGTTGAGGTCCGCGCAATCGCTGTCGGCTGAGCAATTACCCATATCGAGCCACTGTGATGCAAATATGTCTAAATCAAACAGGTTGATCATGCAATCGGCGTTAAGGTCGCCTCTGCCGGCAAGCTCTTCCATAATTGCGCACCATGCAGGTTTTGGCTGGTAGTTTTCGTCGAGGACGAGCGGCCAGTCGTCATGGCCGAGGTGGTTTACAATCCAAGAATATTTATCGGTGATTCCCCAAAAGGCCAAATCGTTGCAGTATGGCGATTCGACGCACGCCTCGACTATCTCGCGGTACACAGTTGCTTGCTCGCTGAGCTTTTCTTCTGTCAGGCCGGTCAGGTCGTCGTTGATTGTGATATCGGCCTCTGTTATGTAGACGTCCAGGCCCAGTTGGCCGAATCGATTCATATTGTTCAGTATTGATTGTTTACCCGGATACCAGTTTAAGCTGAAGATATGCATTTGCAGACCAATTCCGTGGATGGGGACTCCTTCGTTGAGGAGGTCGCTTACCATATTATAGACGGCGTCGGATTTTGGATTAATGCCGTCGATTCCATAATCGTTGTAATACAGCTTCGCATTCGGGTCGGCTTCGTGAGCGAATCGGAAGGCATTTGCGATGAATTCAGGTCCCAGCGTATCATACCAGAAGGTATGTCTGTAGGAATGGGAGGCGTCGTCAATCGCCTCATTGACAACCGAGTAGTGAGTAACAATACCGGGGTAGTGTGTTTTATAATAGCCGATTGTTTCTTGAATAAATTCCTGCATAATGCCGTTTGCTTCGGCGGGTGTATAGCCGGCATTAACAATCCAGTCCGGCGTGGAACCATGCCATACCAGGTGCTGAACCTTGACTTTTTTGTTGTTGTCGCTGGCCCATTTGAGGGTGGAATCGGCCATTGCAAAATCCCAGTAATGGGGTGATCTTTGAATTACAGCCTGGCCTGTTGCCCAGCCAGCCATTATGAAGTGGGAGTTATTGTTGATTGATGCCATCAGGGGCTCGTCGGCCATATGCCACGATGTCGGCAGAAAGCCGATTTTAAGACCTTTTGATTCGGCGGCTTCTTTTAGCCCTGATGGAATATCGACCGGGCCGGGCGGGATGTAGTTCGGGTTGGCGACCAATTCAATATCGTCAATCCATATCTCGACATCGGCCCCTTCCGAAGGATACAGGGAGAGCTTAAGCTCATCGGTATGCTGCAGCGATTCATCGAGCGTAACCTCACTTTGTTCGCTATAAAGCTCTGTGAAATCAATGACAAACTGCGTCCAGCCGGCTGAGAGATTCAGCGATTTGTAGTAATACTGGTAATTCGGCACCGCGTTCGATACCTGCAGAAACCTGCAATAGCTTGCGGGCGATGACCTGGCTTTGAACCGGATTTGTTCAAAGGCCCGCAAGTCGTATCCATAATCGACATAGGTTTTATAGGCGGCATTTCCTTGATCCCAGGCAAGCTTCAAAAGAATCTCGGCGCTTCTCCATGTGCCGCTTCCGGCCTGTATGACGGCGTGTGCAGCACGGTTGCCTGTGCCATCGTCTGCGTTTTCAAGATTCAGCACTTCACCATTGACGCTTTCGGCATATGCATTGGCGGTCCAGTAACAGTAGTTTTCGGCGGCAAGGTCGGCGTCTTCGAAATCGTCGATTAGCGTTGTTTGTGCCGGTGTGTAAGAGGGGCGAAGCAAAAGCAGAAGGGCAGTAATAATGAATATTTTCGTGTATGCTTTAGGATTGCCGGGTGTCGAATTTTGCCTGTTTTTTGACAAGTTGGGCTTCATAATTATTTAGCGGAACATTCGGTGTGGCTTTTAATTTTTCTGCTGTGTCGTGGTGCCCTTCTCTAAACAGCATACCAAATCTGCCCTGATAATTCAAGTTTTTCAACTGTTTAGCCGGGCCGGCGGGCTTGCCGGTGATGATATGCGAATGAGAGTGCTGGGATTCGAACCCAGGACCTACGCATTAAAAGTGCGTTGCTCTACCGACTGAGCTACACTCCCGGTTGTCATACTGCACTTGCAGAATAACAGCTTCGGCGATGATTTGTCAATGGCGGCGCCCGGCAAAATGGAAAATGTATTCTCACGTCTTCGTCGGTCAGTATCTTAACCGGTCTGCATATAACGCGTCATCATTGACACCCGGCCTGCTTAAGTATATCATCAACGATTTATGAAATCCCTGGAGTGTTTATTATGACCAACGTGACGCTGGTAACGGGCGACGGTATCGGGCCTGAGATAGCAGAGGCGGCCCGCAGGTGTATTGATGCAACCGGAGCCGGAATCAACTGGGATATCTGCGAGGCGGGAACCGAGGTGATGGAGCAGCATGGCACGCCATTACCTGAGGAGACGCTTCAATCGATAAAGAACAATCGCGTTGCGCTTAAGGCCCCGATAACGACGCCGGTGGGCACGGGCTACCGCAGCGTCAACGTGCATCTTCGCCAGACGCTCGACCTGTACGCGTGCGTCAGGCCCTGCAAGAGCTACAAGGGCGTTCGCAGTAAATACACGGATATCGACCTCGTGATTGTCCGTGAAAACACCGAAGACCTTTACGCGGGAGTCGAGTTCGAGAAGGGCAAAAGCGAGACTGCCGAGCTTATAAGCTGGCTCAATAAGCACAGCCCGAAGAAAGTAAGAGAGGATTCGGGGATAAGCATCAAGCCGATTTCGGTCTTTGGGACGGAGCGAATCGTCCAGTTTGCATTTGACTATGCCCGGAAGATGGGCCGCAGGAAAGTCACCAGTGTCCATAAGGCCAACATTATGAAGTTCAGCGACGGGCTTTGGCTGGACGTGAGCCGGCAGGTCGCGCAAAAGAATAGCGATATCGAGTTCGAGGACCGAATAGTTGATAATATGTGTATGCAGCTTGTGCAGAAGCCGGAGCTTTATGACGTTATCGTATTGCCAAACCTTTATGGCGATATCCTCAGCGATTTATGCGCGGGGCTGGTGGGCGGGCTGGGCGTGGCGCCCGGCGCGAACATAGGTGACTCGGCGGCGGTATTCGAGGCAACCCACGGCAGCGCACCAAAATACAAGGGGCTAAACAAAGTCAATCCGTCTGCGCTGATACTAAGCGGTGTGATGATGCTCAACTACATAGGCAAACAGGCCGAGGCCGAAAGGCTCGAAGCCGCGTTTGCGGCGGTCATCGCCGAGGGCAAGGACGTAACCTATGATATGAAACAAAACCGCGACGACCCGACCGCAGTCGGCACAAGGGAAATGGCCGACGCGATAATCAGAAAAATAAAACAGCGGTAGTATCAATGTTATGGACCAGTGGAATTATAAAAAACTGGTTTCAGGCGAAAGCAGGGGAAGGATTAGCGGCGTATTGCGAGCGTTGCTCAAGATTATCTCAGTGTTTTATAGAGCAGGTGTTGATGCTCGCAATTGGCTTTTTGATACGGGCCGAAGGGGAGCGTATTCGGTAACGCTGGCCGGTCTGATAACGACCGACAGAACGCAAGCCGCGGTGCCCGTTGTGAGTGTCGGTAATATAACGGTCGGCGGCACGGGCAAGACGCCGCTTGTGGTTTGGCTGTGTAATTTGCTGAGGGCGGAGAATATCAACTGCGCCATACTTACCCGCGGATACAAAGCCAAGAAGGACGGCAAGACTGATGAGCCGGCGATATTAGCCCAAAACTGCCCCGGCACGGCAGTTGTGGTAAACGCAGACAGATTGGCCGGTGCCCTTGAGGCGGTCAAAAGACATCGTGCACAGGTTCTGGTTATGGACGATGGATTTCAGCACCGCCGGCTTCACAGGGATATCGATATAGTAACAGTCGATGCGACGCAGCCTTTTGGCTACAACAAGGTGCTGCCTGCGGGATTGCTGCGGGAGCCCGTTGTGGCATTGAAAAGGGCAGACGCTGTGGTCATTACCAGGTGCGACCTTGTTTCGCAGGATGCTTTGAAAGGTATCGAAGAAACTGTCAGCCGGATAAATCCTGCTATTGTCATCGCACGGGCGATTTACGCCCCCGTTTGTGTAAGGACTGCGAAAGATGAAGTAATTCCGATTGAACAGTTGAAGGGCAGGAAGGTTTATGCCTTTTGTGGAATCGCCAATCCTAAATCCTTTCTTACGACTGTTGGTCGGGCCGGGGTTAGTCTTGTTGGGTCGAAGATTTATGACGACCATCATAGCTATACATCCAGAGACGTCGGGGATATTTTGGGGGAGGCGACCCGGCTTGGCACAGAGGTAATACTGACGACCGAGAAAGATTACAACAAAATTGCTGTGCCTAAAGATAGCCCGTCCGAACTGGTTTTCGCGTATTTGGCAGTTAATATGCAGTTTACGCAGGGTGAGGACGGCATAATACAGTTGATTAAACATCTTCTTGCAGGTAGAATACCTCAGAAACGCACAGCTTGAGCGAAGAGAAAGTTATGTACGATAATCTTTTTAAGGCCGTTAGTAATCTCGGCTCGCCGAAGGTATTGCTCGTCGGTGATTTTATGCTCGACGTGTATATTTACGGCGATGCGGACCGTATCAGCCCGGAGGCGCCGGTTCCGGTATTGAAGGTTTACCGGACCGACTATAGCTGGGGCGGCGCTGGATTAGTGGCGGCAAATTTATGCGCACTCGGCGCGAAGCCCCTGTGTGTGGGGATTGTCGGTGACGACGCCAACGGGGAGAAGCTTAAGGAGCTTCTTGCAGCGGAGGGGGCTGACGTATCAGGCCTGATAAATACATCGGACAGACCGACGACGACCAAACGGCGTTTGATTGGTCTTGCACAGCACCGCCATCAGCAGCAGTTGTTCAGAATGGACAGCGAATCAAATGAGCCGCTGACCGAGCAGCAGTGTCAACATCTGGTCGAGATTGTTGAGGATAAACTTCCCGATGTCGATGTTGTCTGTCTGCAGGACTATAACAAGGGAGTGCTTGCCGATTTGCTGTGTAAAAAAATAATACGCACAGCGGTAAAGGCGGGTAAGAAGGTCCTGGTTGACCCATCGTCTATCGGCGATTATTCCAGATACGCCGGTGCTACGGTTATTACGCCGAATCGGCGGGAGGTGGGTCTTGGGGTAGCTTTTGAGATAAAAAGCATTGATGACGTGGCAAGGGCGGCCAAGCAGCTTTCGCAGAAATTCGACCTTGACACCATAGTAGTGACTTTAGACAAAGAAGGCGCTTACCTTAAGTCGCCGGATTTGAGCGAACACATACCTACCAGACCTCGCAATGTCTATGATGTTACAGGTGCCGGCGACGCGGTGCTGGCGACTATTGCGATTGCAATTGCATCCGGCTGTGACTACAAAACGGCCGTCCAGTTGGCGAATATAACCGGGGGAATAGTGGTTGAAAAATTCGGCGGTGCAACTGTGACAATGGAAGAAGTCATCAATGAAATCGCCTGTCTTCGTCACGGCAATGACGGCAAGACCCGCCTGGTGGATTCACTGTTGGCGGAGCTGGCCTGGCGCAAAAAGCAGAATAAGGTCGTTGTCTTTACGAACGGCTGCTTTGACGTAATACACAGGGGGCATATCGAATTTCTGAAGTTCTGCAAGGCCCAGGGTGACGTGGTGGTTGTCGGGCTCAACAGCGATGAGTCGGTCAAGACCGTCAAAGGGCCCGGGCGCCCCATTCACAACCAGCATGACAGGGCCGAGGTTCTGGCTGCGATCGAGAGCGTGGATTATATAACTGTATTCGATGAGCCGGAACCGCTGAACCTGATAAAGAAGGTCAAACCGGACGTTCTGGTCAAGGGACGAGACTGGGAGGGTAAAGGCGTAGTAGGCGCCGATTTTGTCCTGTCATACGGCGGCAAGGTAGTTATGGCTCCTCTTGTGGAGGGCAAAAGCTCAACGCAAATCATAGAGAAGTTGAGGTCTCTGCTGCCCAAGACCAGGCCGTCGAAGTCTCCGGCGGGCCAATCCTGATGGACGGGAATGTAGAAAGCCAGATAAACCAGATTCTTGAATCGCATAGGAAAATGGTTGCCCAGTTTCAGGCCACGGGGCTGGAGACGATGGTCGCTGCCGCCGGGGCGATAGTCGATGCGCTCAAGAAGAACGGCACGGTCTACATCTGCGGCAACGGTGGTTCGGCGGCTGATGCACAGCATATCGCTGCGGAGTTGGTTAACAGATTCGAGTGTGACCGCAGGGCGCTGGCGGCGGTTGCCCTGACCACTGACACCTCAACAATTACCTCGATAGCGAATGACGCCTCATATCAGGACGTATTTGCAAGGCAGGCAGAAGCGCTTGTCAAAAAGGGGGATATTTTCTGGGCGCTGTCGACGAGCGGCGCATCACCGAGCATAGTGGCTGCCGCCGAGGTTGCCAAAAAGAAAGGGGCTTTTGTGCTTGCTTTTACGGGCACCAAAGACAGCAAACTCGAACGGCTTGCCGATATTTGTCTTTGTGCGAATAATAAATCAACTGCGAGAAGCCAGGAAATACATCAGCTTGCGTATCACATAATCTGTAAGCTTGTCGAACAGAATTTTTCGGACAGTCCAACTTGAGCGAATCGGGCGATGGCGAACAAAGCGATATTTCTTGACCGCGACGATACACTGGTCGAAGACCCCGGGTATATGAACCATCCTGACCAGTTGAAGCTGCTCGATGGCATCCCTGAAACCCTGTCGGCACTTAAATCGATGGGTTATAAGCTTGTTATTGTCTCAAACCAGTCAGCGGTGGCGAGAGGAATTGTAACCGAAGAGGTGCTGGGCGAGATTCATAAACGGCTCGAACAGATGCTGGCCGAAAAAGGCGCATCTTTGGACCGCATTTACTATTGTCCTTATCATCCGGAAGGAGTCATTGCCAAGTATCGCAGGCAAAGCGAATACCGAAAACCAAATCCGGGGATGCTGCTCGCGGCGAGCAGGGATATGGATATAGACCTGAAAGAATCGTGGATGGTCGGCAATGGCCCGGATGATATAGAGGCCGGCGCGCGTGCGGGATGCAGGACGATAATGGTCGACAGCCGGGCACACGAGCATAATATCCGGCCGGGCGCACGAGCCCCCGACTACAGGGCGGTGAATATGGCAGAGGTTGTCAACATAGTAAGAAAGATGAAGGCCAGCTCTGCTCAGAGTCGGCCTGTGACAGCGGCTGAGCAGCAGGAGCAACTCTCTTCTCAGGAAACGCAGCAGCAACCTGAATCCCATCAGGAAGCTCCAATTGCTGCTGAGAAGCAGACGAAAACGGACCAGCTTCTCGGCAGTATTCTCGAGCAGCTCAAGAGTATGCAGCGGGCCAATATGTTTGGCGAATTTTCGACAAGCAGACTGATTGCCGGTATTATTCAGGGGCTGGTATTTTTTTGTGTGCTTGTGAGTATCTGGTTTTTGACAAGTCCCGCCAGACAGTTCAATTCGGTTCTTATTTCTCTCGGGTTCGCCATTCTATTGCAATTGATGGCCCTTAGCTTCTATATGATGCGGGGGCCGAAATAGCGTGCCCGCTGCCGAGCGGCGCCGGCATTTACAGAGACTCGGCAATAATCTAAACAGGTGAAATGACTGAGGCGAAGGATAACATTCTAATCTGGCTTCCCTCCCCTATGGGCGACGCCATTTTATGCACGCCGGCACTGCGGGCAATACGCAAACGATTCGGCAGTTCGAAGGTAACGTTTCTGGGCAGCGAAGTTGTGCGTCAGGTTCTTTCGCCGAGCAGGTTTGCGGATGCGTGGTTTGAACCGGTCGGCAGCGTCTTCGGTGTTGCGAAGATGCTCAGTCGTCACAATTTCACACAGGTAATTCTTTTCAAGAACTCATTCGGCTCGGCGTTAGCATGTTTGCTGGCCCGAATACCCGTTCGCGTCGGATACGCGAGGGAAGGGCGAGGCATTTTGTTAACCGAAAGGTTAAATCCCCCGCGACTGCCATCCGGTGATTTCAAGCCGATATCTATGCTTGATTATTACCTGGCCCTTGCGTCGTGGCTGGGGGCCGAGGTGGAGGACAGGACTATCGAATTGTCGGTTGAGCCGGGAGATGAAGAGACGTTGAGGGCCGGACTGCCGGAGGTTTTCAGTTCAAAAGGTCCCGTGGTGATTCTCGTTCCCGGCGCCGCGGCTGGGCCGAGCAAACGTTGGCTGCCTGAAAGGTTTGCCGAGCTTGCCGACCGGCTCATTGAAAATTACAACGCGACGGTTGTGCTTTCGGTTGCACCGGATTCGGTTGAAATACAGATAGCCGGGCAAATCGTCAACGCTGCGAAGCATAAGTTAGTCAACTTGGGCGATATGTCGATTGGCCTGGTTGGGCTTAAGGCCCTTTTTGCCGTGGCGGACCTGGTCATCTGCAACGATACCGGACCGAGACATATTGCTATCGCGTTTCATCGCAAAGTCATTACGCTGGTAGGTCCGAACAATCCGGTGTGGACGGACCCCGGCTACGACGAGGAGATATTCGTCCAGGGCCAGGTTCCGTGCGCCCCGTGTGACAGGAATGTCTGTAAGCAGCCGAGTCATTTGTGTATGGAGGCAATAACGGTCGATATGGTTTATCAGCCGGCGGCGAAGCTTCTCGAACAGGACAGCAAACATGGTATCCTCAAACGCTTTACCGGCCGTGGCACTCACGACAGGCGGTCCGGTTTGAGTTTGGGCAGTTTCTTTGTCGAGCCGGCTTACAGGACTGGGCTGGAGGATTTGGGGCTTAGCTCCATCGATACTGTTTTTGATTTCGACGCGGGCAAAAATCTTACAAAGGACAATCTGGCGCCATACCGGAGCAGACAATCGTTTCAGATAGAATCGCCTGCCACAACGGTTTTTATGAAGAGATATAACCGGCCACCTGTGTTGGTCCAGTTAAGGAACTGGCTGTCAGCTAAGAAGCGAATCAGTTGTGCCCTGGCGGAAGTTGAAGCGGCTCGCAAACTGGCAGCTTTGAGGATAAATATGCCGACAGTTGTGGCGTGGGGTCAGCAGTGGGGCTGGTTGTTCGAGAGGCGCAGCTTTGTGATAATAGGAAAAGTTCAAGGTGGTGAGTCTCTTGAGCGCCGTTTGCCCTCGGCTTTCAGTGAAACTGTGACGCCTGAAAACCTGAAGATGCGTCGCCGGTTCATCGCTGATTTGGCGGCGTTTATAAAAAAGTTTCACGACACCGGCTATTGTCATCGCGACCTGTATTTTTGTCATATATTCTACACCGATGAGAAATCGTTTTATCTTATCGACCTGGCTCGAGCGTTCAAGCCGGTGCTATTCGGTGCCAGATACCGTGTCAAAGATATCGCGCAACTGCATTACTCGGCCCCGGCCGGGTATTTCTCTCGCACCGACCGGCTTCGCTTTTTCCTTTCATATACAGGCCGGCAAAGACTGACACCGCGAGACAAAACAACCATCAGAAAGATTACACTAAAGGCAAGGCGAATGGCGCGACACGACGTAAAACACGGCAGGTCTGTTGGCTTTGCAACGTAAGCCGACTATAATGCAGGCCTGATGAAACCTAAGGTCGCAATCATAATCGAGCGGGCCGATACGGCGCTGGGCGGAGCCGAACGTTCGGTTTTTGAAATAGCACAGGCGCTTTCTGTGCTGGGCATTGAAGTTCACATCTTAGCCGCCAAGGGCGACTCAGAGGCAAAAAATGTTCACATCTTATGCTCGGAGCTGCCGGGCAAACGGACCGGCTTAAAGGTATTTGAGCGTGAACTGCGAAGGCATTTGGAGCAGAACCATTACGATATAGTCCACAGTGTGCTGCCGTTCGACTTTGCTAATATTTATCAGCCGCGTGGGGGTACATACGCCGAGTCGATTGCCCGCAACGCCGCCACCTACACAAGCAGGGTCGTCCGGACCTTCAAGAAGCTCTCCGCATTTGCCAATATTAACCGAACCGGTTTACTGCGTGCAGAAAGAAGGCTCGCCCGTAACGCACAGGGCCCGCGAATCGTCGCCATCTCCCAATACGTTGCTCGCCAGTTTCAGCAGCACTACGGCACGGATTCCCGGCGAATAACCATTATACCCAACGGCGTGAGAATCGACTGGACAACGGACAAGGCCGAGACGGAGAATCTCCGCAGGCATATTTTTGGCATGCTTGGTATCAAACAAGCTGGCTCATCTTGGCGAAGACAAGAGCGGATTTACATCGCAAATAGGGGTGCAGAGCCGGAGCCGGATGAGCCGGTACTGTTCTTGTTTGCCGGCAACGATTTCAGGAGAAAGGGGCTGGCCTGCCTGATAAGGGCCTTGCGGCTGCTCACCTCCCAGGCCCCGAAAAGCCCTGCCTGTCTGGTCATCGCTGGCCACCGCAAAATCTCACGATATCGAAGACTTTCAACGAAGCTGAACGTTGCGGAACGAATCGTCTTTCTCGATAAACTAAGCCACATCCACAGCGTACTTGATATTGCCGACGTCGCAGTTTTGCCGACCTTCCAGGATGCCTGCTCCCGTTTCATACTCGAGGCCTTGTCGGTGGGAAAGCCGGTGATAACAACAAGATTCAATGGCGCTGTTGATTTTTTTTCAGATAATCGGCACGGCAGAGTGATTGAAAGGCCCGACGATATTGCCGCCTTGGCTGATGCCCTGGCGTATTTTACGGAGGCGGCGAATATCCAAAAGGCGTCGCAGGCAATTATCGAAGACAACATTAAACAACAAGTCTCGATATCACGGGTAGCGGAGCAGTTAAAAGCGCTTTACGACGATATATTGCAGATGCGGAGGTGACAGTGAGATTTGCCGTGATTTTAATCTGCGCTTATCTTCTCGGGTCGGTTCCGTTCGGACTGCTGATTGCTGCCAGTCACGGCATTGACCTTCGCAAGGTCGGCTCCGGGAATGTCGGCGCAACAAATTTATCCCGTGCGCTGGGTAAAAAATGGGCTTATGTATGCTTTTTGCTGGATTTTGGGAAGGGTTTTTTGCCTACGCTGGCGGCTGGTGTATGGTTTGGGAGTTTCACGGGAACACATTGGCTGCTGGCCCGGCTGGCTGTCGGCTGTGCCGCTGTCGTAGGCCATATCTTTCCTGTTTACCTTCGATTCAAAGGGGGCAAAGGCGTGGCAACGAGCTTCGGTGTTGCGGTGGGCTTCTGGCCTTATTACACTTTTTGTGCGGTGGTTGCCCTGATGGTATGGATTATTTTTCTGCTGATTTGGCGGTATGTGTCGCTTGCATCATTAGCCGGCGCTCTTGCCTTTCCATTGGTTTTGATTTCGACTATAGCGGTGTTGCCCGGCTGGAGCTTTTCGGAGTTGTGGCCTTTACTGATTGTCGCGCTGGGCATTCCTATTCTGGTTTTTGTTCGTCATCGGGAGAACATCGGACGTTTGCTCAACGGCACCGAGGGGAAGGTGTTTCAGAAAGGGGTAAAACAGCCCGATGCTTAGAATAGCGTATAAGCTATCATAAATCCGAAAGTTGGCTCTCAATGCGCAGACAGCCGTCTCGCTGAATTGAGATTTGCGGACGGCTAAATCGAAATACTATCCTCGGCGAGACAGCTACCGGCCATCCTTGGCCGGCCCCCCAGACACAATCCTAAAAAACGTTTTTGCCCGCCTCCCCAAGTGGGCTGCCATGGCTTTTATAACTTCTAACAAACACTATTATCGGTCGAATACGAAAGAAGACCAGACAGGTAAATGATGAAAAGCTATTTCGCAATTCCGTAAAATCCGGTAAGGAAGTGGGATAAAGTACTGTCAGAAAATGGCACTGTACTGTTCCAGAGTTTAAAGATGGAGAACTTGGGCTGGTTGGGGCCTGGGCTATGACTCCAGGGGTGTCAATCCCTCTCGGACGGCGTATTTTGTAAGCTCCGCAACGCTGTGAATTTTTAGTTTGTCCATAATGTTTCTGCGGTTTGACTCGATGGTCTTGGCGCTTACGTGAAGCTGCAGGGCAATCTGTTTGGTGCTTCTGCCTTCGGCCAAAAGCTGCAAAACTTCCCGCTCGCGTTCGGTAATAGAGCGTGATGCGGGCTGATATTCTCTTATAGAGAGGCGCTTGACATAGTCGTCAACAACCACACCTGTAATTTTCGGGCTTAAATAAATCCCGCCGCTCAGCACGGTCCGTATCGCCTCGACCAGTTCGTCAAACAGGCACTCCTTCAGGATGTAACCTGATGCACCTGCCTGGAGCATCTCTG
Source organism: uncultured Pirellulales bacterium (assembly GCA_964597035.1). Lineage (GTDB taxonomy): Bacteria > Planctomycetota > Phycisphaerae > Sedimentisphaerales > Anaerobacaceae > Fen-1362. Next base: position 12,393 of record CAZQWM010000012.1, on the reverse strand, counting down.
CAACAAATCGCCGACTGGAGTGTACCGAAAGGGCGATAATCTTTGTACCGCTAAGTTCACTGGTTATCTTGCGTGTGGCGTCGATACCGTTGAGATTCGGCATAGTAATATCCATAATCACAATGTCGGGCGACAGTTCTTTAGCAAGCTCCAGGGCTTTTCGTCCATTCTCAACTCCACCTACTACTTCCATATCCGGCTGTTTTTCCAGTAGAGCGCACAGCCCCTGGCGAATAATAGCGTGGTCGTCGGCCAATAAAACTCTCGTAGGCACAGTTATCCGTCCTTTCTGCGACTTTGGTCTTTAAGCGGTGCCGTCATTGTGGCCTTACAGCCGGCGCCAGGTTTCGATTCAATCTCGAAACAGCCGCCCATCTCTTCCAATCTCTCGCGGATACTGAGAAGTCCAAACTCAGACCTTGTGACTGCCATCGACTTGACTTCTGTCGGGTCAAAGCCGCTGCCGTTGTCTTCGACAATGACTTGTATTGAATCGTCCGTTCTGCGAATGGAAACCCTGACCTTGTCGGCGTTGGCGTATTTGATGACGTTGATAAGCAGCTCGCGGACGTTTCTAAACAGCAGCACTCGGACGTCGTCGTCTAAGGGTTTGGGCTGGCCATCGTCCTTAAACTCGGTGGCGATGCTGTGTTTGTCGCGGACCTGTTCATTGAGCCATTCAGCGACTGCCGCCTCAAATCCCAGCTCGTAAAGTATCGGGTAGCTAAGGTCAAACGTCAAAGACCTCGTATTCTGAATCGCCTTTTCTATCGAGCCGCTTATATCTTCGAGGGCCTGGGCCAGTGGCGGTGAGGTCGCCGCTGCGTGCAGTGAATCGAGCTTGATTTTTGCTAATGCAAGCGACTGGTTTACCTGGTCGTGAAGCTCGCCGGCTATACGCCTGCGTTCCCGTTCCTCGGCCAGCGTCAACTGCGCCGCTAATCGCTTAAGCTGTTTCTGATACTCAAGGAGCTTGTGTTCCGTATTTTTACGTTCTGTGATGTCTCGGTTGATTCCCATGATTCCTGTAATGTTGCCGGCGCTGTCCCATAGGGGCACCTTGGTTGTCAAGCCGTAAAGAACGTTGCCTGTCTTGTCTGTGATTTGTCCTTCTTGGTTGATAAGCGATTGTCCTGTTTGCATCACTTTCTGCTCTTCGTCGAAAAATCGCTGTGCTTTTGTATGCTCGAACAAATCAAAATCCGTTTTTCCGATGATATCGCCCTTTCCTTCCTTGTCCCAGAATTCGGCCAATGCCTTGTTGCAGACAATGAATCGGCTGTCTTTGTCTTTCACGTATACTACATCAGGGATGTGGTCAATCAATGTCCGCAAAAGATTACGTTCCTGCTCCAGCCGCTCCTCCGCCAACCTTCGTTCTGTGATGTCCTGATGAATACCAAGAAGCCCGATAACGCTACCGTGGCTGTCCCGCAGGGGTGCCTTCATCGTCAGGAGGTAATAAGTTTTTCCTGTCTTATCCGTGCAATATCCCTCCTGATTAATGATTGATTGACCGGTTCGCATTACCTTTTGCTCTTCGTTAAAATACTCTTGTGCCATAGCCGGCTCAAATAAGTCAAAATCCGTTTTACCGATGACGTCGCTTTCGCTTTCGATACTCTCGAATTCAAGCGCCGCCTTGTTGCAGGCAATGAATCGACTGTCTCTGTCTTTAACATACACCCTGTCGGGTATATGGTCTATTACTGTCCGCAGGAGATTTCTCTCCTCCTGCAACTGTTCCACCGCGCGTTTGCGATCGGTTATATCCAAGCCTATCGAGAGCAGACCAACAATGTTACCGGCATCATCCTTGAGGGTTTTGTCGTACCACTCGATATATAGCTGCTCGCCGCTCTTGGTCACGATTGGATTAACGTTGCCGCGTGTCTGAATACCTCCCACTGCATTTGAGAACAATTCCCGAAGATGCTGTCTATCCCGCTCAGGCAGAAATGTGCTGAACCAGTCGCGGCCTTGGACCTCCTCGAGCTTGTATCCGGAGATTTCCTCCATATACGGATTGAAGTCGACGATGAATCCCTGTGTGTCGAGCACGAGTACAATTGCCTGGGCCGTCTCGACTAAACTCCTGGCAAGGTCCCTCTCTTTGCGCAGCTCCGCCTCCATATTCTTGCGTTCGGTAATGTCAGTGATTAACGCCATGACGCCATTGATATTACCGCGACTATCACGCAGTGGAGCGGCTGAGATGCTGACGTCCATCAGGGAACCATCTTTCCGCTGCCGAAGTGTTTCCACTTCAGTTAATCCGCTTTCCAGCGCACGCGAGAACAAGGCATCGGCTTCATCCATTTTCTCTTTAGGGATACCGGGATATTGACGTCCGATGACTTCTTGTGTGCCCCAACCGAAGGTTCGCTCAGCCGCTGGATTCCACGTCTTGACGATTCGCTCTCTGTCCAAGGCAAAGATGGGTAACGGCGACGCTTGAATCACTGCCTCAAGCGTTTGAGTCGTCTTGCGCAGTGCCTCCTCCGCCCGCTTGCGCTCGGTGATATCCACCCCATAAAAATTTACATAATCGCTGTCAACGATGGGTACCGCCCGAAACGCGAAAACGCGTCCATCGTGCTCCGTTTCTTCTCTTATCACTTGACCTGATGACAGGGCCTTTTTCACAAGCTGATGCCATTGGGCAGGTGCAGGCCTGCCAATCCCACTGTCTCTTGCTTTCAAAAGCGGCTCGCTCGCCTTGTTGGCGTAAAGCACCGTTCCATTTCTGTGAATCCGCAGAACCGGATAAGGATTCTCCTCAGAAAACTTCGCCATCTCGTCTCGCAGTTTGTTGGGCTGTTCCGCTTCCGGCCGAAACGGCTCTAACCTGGTTGGTTCTTTTTTATCTTTGCGGACCTGCTCTCCCTGCTCACCGTTCTTTCTCGACCTGGGCATGGTATCCTCCTTGTCTGCAATAAGCACACAAGAATCGCTTTTTTAGTTTATGCTCTTTTAGATGGAGAAGAAACACTATCTTCTTCCCGCCCCAATTCGACCCGTACCAACTATTTACGCCGGTACCCCCTACCATATCATTTTCCCGTCTTATGGTAAAATTCTAAATCGAAGACAGGAAATGTCCAGCAAAATTTTGATAAACAAGTAAAAATCTTTTTCGTGGCGTCGAATTTTCTGTTACGCAGAGGGAAATGCCAAATCAGCAATCTTAGGACAGCTTCTTATCCAGAATCTCAGCAACGACTCTGGGATTCGCCCTGCCTTTTGTTTTCTGCATTACCTGGCCTAACAGAAAGCCCCGTGCCTTGCCGCTTTTCTTGCCGCCTGCCTTGAAATCGTCAACCGCCTTTTGGTTGTCTCTTAGCACCTCATCAACTATCTTCTCCAACTCCCCAGCGTCGCTTTTCTGAATCAAATTCATCTCCTCTGCCAATGCTCGCGGGCTTTTACCTGTCTTTGCCATTTCCTCCAGTATGGTATTTGCGGCCGATGCGCTGATTTCGCCTGCCTCGGTCATCTTTGCGAGTTCTGCAACCCCATCGGCGCTGAGACCGAGTTCGGCAATGCTGCAGCCGCGGGTGTTTGCCAGCTTAAGGCCGACTTGTGTGAGCAGGTTGCAGAGGCGTTTTGGCTCGCCGCCTGCCGCGACAGATGCTTCAAAGAAATTTGCGACCTGTCGGTCTGCGGTGAGCACGCCGGCGTCATAATCGCTCAAGCCGTAGTCTTTTACGTATCGTATCTGTTTATTTAATGGTAGCTCGCAGAGCCGGGATTTGATTTCACTTAGCCACTGTTCGCTGATTCGCACAGGAACAAGGTCGGGGTCCGGGAAGTAGCGATAATCGTGGGCCTCTTCTTTCTCTCTCTGCAGAACTGTCATTTCCCTTGCATCATCCCAGCCGCGGGTGCTCTTGTTGCCCATCTCCATTACTTCACCGGTCTCAAGAAACTGGTCAAGCTGTCTGTCGATTTCATATTCGATGCTGTTTTCGAGTGCCCTGAAGCTGTTGAGATTTTTAACTTCGACAATCGGGGTTTTGAATTGTCCATCACCCCTGTTAATGACGAGGTTCACATTCGGCTCGAAACGCATATGCCCTTTTTGCATATCTGCCTCCGAGACGCCTAAGTATCTGACTATCCGCTGTAACTCCTCGGCCAGCGCCCGCACTTCGGTGGCGCTGTTCATATCCGGCTCGGTAACTATTTCGAGAAGGGGCGTTCCCGCCCGGTTCAAATCGACCTGCGAGAAATTTCCCGCGGTGTGCAGGTTTTTGCCCGCGTCCTCCTCCAGATGTGCCCGCCTTATCCTGATTTTCTTTAAGTCGCCGTTTGTTGCAGGTATCTCGATATATCCGTTTGCTGCGAGCGGCAAATCGTACTGGCTTATCTGGTAGTTCTTCGGCAAATCCGGGTAGTAGTAGCTTTTGCGGTCCCATTTGGTGAACTCTGCTATTTGGCAGTTCAGCGCGAGGCCCACAAGTGTTGAAAATTCCACCGCTTGCTTGTTCATAACAGGTAGCACACCCGGCATGCCGAGGCATACCGGACAAACCCTGCTGTTCGGCTGTTCGCCGAAGCCAAGTGCGCAGCCGCAGAACATCTTCGTTCGCGTGCAAAGCTGCACGTGAATCTCAAGCCCTACCAGCACTTTGTAGTCAACCTTGTTCATTGCTCAAGACAGATTTGGTTTTCTCTTGTGCCAATCGGTTTGCTGTTCGTACATCCGGGCTATTCGCAAAAGTTTGTCTTCGCCGAAAGCGGGCGTGAGTATCTGCAACCCGATTGGCAGTCCTTTGTCGTCAAAGCCGCAGGGAATGCTTATGCCCGGAATGCCTGCCAGATTGACTGCAATGGTGTATATATCCGAGAGGTACATTTTCAGGGGGTCGTCCATTTTTTCACCGATTTTGAAAGCAGTGGTCGGTGAGACGAGCATCATAATGCAATCGCAGTTCTCAAATGCCTTGACGAAATCCTGGCGAATAAGGTTCCTTACCTTAAGCGCCTTCAAGTAATAAGCATCGTAGTAGCCGCTCGACAGGGCGTATGTGCCCAGCATTATTCGTCGTTTGACTTCCTTGCCGAATGCTTCCGCCCGCGACTTTGTATAAACTTCTATGTAGTCATTCGGTTCGGCAGTTCTGTGTCCATAGTGAACGCCATCATAACGCGACAAGTTGCTCGATGCCTCAGCCGTGGCTATCACATAATACGCCGCTATCGCATAATCGAGATGAGGCATCTGCGCTTCAATAGTATCGGCCCCTAATCCATTGTAAACATTAAGTGCATTGGCTATTGCTTTTCGTACCTGCTCATCTGCGCCGGCGTTGAAGCTCGGTACTATACCAATTTTCAATTGTTTCACTGGTTCATCGAGCTTTTCAAGATAATCCGGGATAGGCGCAGTTTGTTCATCGACGCTGGTGCTGTCGGCAGGGTCATGACCTGTTATGATGTTCATCATCAAGGCAGCATCTTCCACAGTTTGCGTGACAGGCCCGATTTGGTCCAGGCTTGAACCATAGGCAACCAGGCCATAACGTGACACCCGGCCGTAGGTTGGCTTCAGGCCGACAACACCGCATAAACTTGCCGGTTGCCTTATCGAGCCGCCAGTATCCGAGCCGAGCGCTGCATAGCAAAGCCCTGCTGCGACCGCTGCTGTCGAACCGCCGCTGCTGCCACCGGGCACTCGTGTTGTATCCCAGGGATTAACAGTTTGCTTAAGCCCTGAGTTCTCGGTGCTCGAACCCATTGCAAATTCGTCTAAATTGGTTTTGCCCACGATTACCGCGTCGGCGGCCAGCAGTTTCTCAACCACAGTTGCGTTATAGGGGGCGTGAAAATTGGCAAGTATCTTCGATGCGCACGTTGTTGTGCCGAAGGTCGTGCACATATTGTCCTTTATTGCAATCGGCACGCCGGATAATTTACCTGCCGGTTCACCTGCGGCAATACGTTTGTCAACCTCTGCTGCCTTGGCCATCGCCTGTTCTTCAAACGTGCTTATATATGCACCAACAACCGGCTCTATTTTGGTGATACGCTCGAAGACCACCTTTGTTGCCTCGACGCTGCTGATTTTGCCGGAGGCGATTTTCTCTTTTAGTTGTTTTGCGCTTAGCCAGTCCATAAGGAATTGGTTATTGTTTTTTGTCAGTTATCCTGTGCGACAAAAACCACTGATAAAGTTCCGGATTTTCATAGGTCTGCGTCCAGGAATCGTGGTCTGCTTCGGGATAAACTGTAAGCTTTGCTTTTCCTCCTTTGGTATTAACTGCATCGACCATTTGCTTCGATTCTTCAACCGGGACGACATTGTCTTTTGCACCGTGAAACGCCCAGACGGGGGTGTTTTTCAGCCGATAGGCAGCGTGTCTTTCTCCGCCGCCGCATATCGGAGCAATTGCCGCGAATCGTTTCGGATATGCTGTTGCCAAGCTCCACGTTCCGAATCCACCCATACTCAAACCCGTCAGATAGACCCTGTCGCTGTCGACACGGTATTTTGCTTCGACATCATCGAGCAGGTTAATCAGGACTTCGTTCTTTTCCGGCCACCAGATGTTTTTGGGGCATTGGGGTGAGATGATTATGAAATCAAAACTTTTTCCCTGCTTAATCAGTTTCGGCGGGCCGTGCCTTTTTACCGCTTCGATGTTATTACCGCGTTCGCCTGCTCCATGCAGGAACATTATCAAAGGCCACTTTTCTTTGCTCTGGCCGTATTCAGCAGGTAAATACAACAGGTAATTACAGTATACGACTTTCGTGACTTTTTTTCTGAATGTCAGCTTGCTCTGTTCGCCTGCCTTACCTGGTTTTGTACCCATAGCCATTGCACACCCTAAACAAATTAATAATCCAGAACATATCAATCCCTGCGCAAATCTTATAGTTTTCATTTTGCTCCCTAATCTTCAGTCATAAATCAGAAATGACTATGGTTCTTCGAGTATCTTTGGCACTTTGAAAAATGCACCGTCCCGCTGTGGTGCGTTGGCAAGAGCCGCTTCAGTTCCAAGTGATTCTTTAATAGTATCCTCGCGGAAAACATTCACTATCGGCAGGCAATGCGCAAGCGGCTCAACGTCATCGGTTTTCAATTCGTTCATTCTCTCAACGTAGTCAAGAATGGCGCTTAACTGTCCGGCGAATTCCTGGACTTCGGCGTCAGTTAGCTCCAGCCGGGCCAGTTTCGCCACTTTTCTTACCTGCTGCTCATCTATCTTTTTCACCATATCGGCCAACCTTACAATCCTTCGACTTAGCTCTGGACAGGACAAAAAAAGCGAGGCGTAACCCGCCTCGCTTTAAGATATTCTCTCTTTAGACCGTTCTTGTCAATCGGCTGTTTTTTCGGCGGGCTTGTAGTTGCGCTTTTGTGGTTTCTGAACCAGTCCCATCTTAATCGCCTTGGCCGAGACCTTGATACGCCGAACCTTGCCGTCGACAATTGCGTGCACCTTCTGGATATTGGGTTTGAACTTTCGTTTGGTTATGCCTGTAACTTTTCGGCCGACGCCGCCAAGGTATTTTGCCTTACCACGCCGTGATATCGAGTTGCCGGACGACGTGCGTTTTCCTGTATAGTAACACTCTCGAGACATCTAACATGCTCCTTTCAGCAATAAAATCAAAAGAATACAGGATTATAGCGGCAATCATTGTTCTATGCAACGTCTTTTAGGTGCAAAAAAATGGCTAATTTGGTTCTGTGAGCCAATAGACGTCCAGGGTCCTTATTGCAACCGCTTATGGCTTTGTGTAGAATGCTGCTCGTTGCATTGCAGCGGGGTGTAGCTCAGCTTGGCTAGAGCGCTTGGTTTGGGACCAAGAGGCCGCTGGTTCGAATCCAGTCACCCCGATTTTTGCTCGCCGATGGCGAGCAAAAATAGAGCAGTAGAAGGTAGAGAGTAAAAAGTAGAGCGAATTGCCCGCTGCGCGAACAATATAGTATACCAGCAGCTTAAGATTCTCTACTGCGGTCTCCTTACTACTTTCAAAAGGAATTTCTATGGCTTTCGCATTCGAAAAACTCGATGTTTATCAAAAGGCGGTCGATTTTGCTAACGAAATATGCAACCTTACCCGCAGTTTTCCGAAAGGCTATTACTTTCTCGCAGACCAACTCAATCGGGCGTCTCTGTCAATTTCAGCTAACATTGCTGAAGGAAACGGCCGTTTTACGAAACCAGACAGAAAAAACTTTTTCGGCATTGCTCGCGGCTCAGTACAAGAATGTGTGCCTTTGCTCGAACTTGCTGTTAGACAAGAACTGATAAAGTCGCAAATCCATCAGCTACTAAAAGCTGACCTGGAGGAAATTGCCAAAATGCTCAGCGGATTGATTAAAGGGATCGAAAATCGTCGAGTATGATTTGTTTAACAGAATGGAGATTATAAAATGGGGATAATCGAAAATGCAAAGGAAGCAGTAAAGCTTGTTCAGCAAATCGATAATATTGAGTTGTATCGCAAAATTCTTGATCTTCAGGCAGAAGCACTTGAATTGACTGAACAACTCAAGCAAAAAGATGAAATGATATCTCGACTCAAAGGCGTTTTAGATTTGAAGGGTAAGTTGATTTGTAAAGACTCAGCTTATTATATTACTGATGAGAACGAAAAAATCATTGATGGCCCATTCTGTACGAAGTGTTTTGATGTTGATCATCTGAAGTGCAGACTTGTTGCAACAGATAAAGAGCCTATAGTAATATGTCCGAACTGTAAGGTCCAATTTGCGAGCAAGCCAACATTCAATCTGCTAAGACCGGATGTGGAGAAAAATCGTAAAAAGCTCATGGAAGCAACACTGAATCAAAACCAGAGGCGCCCAAGGACAGACTATTTGGGAGGGAGAAGATAAATTTTATGCCGTAGAATAATATGTGATTATGATCCAGTTGCATCAGTTCTAAAATTGTATGCATGTCTCCATTCGCCGCGGGCGAATGAGTTAAACTCTGGAGTTTCAAAATTGTGGTCTGCGGTCCGTAGTTTTCAATGGATATGGATATCAGGGACAAGAGAATCGGAATTCTTGCTCCAATCGCATGGCGGACGCCGCCACACAGCTATGGCGCCTGGGAGACCGTCGCAAGCAATATCACCGAAGGACTCGTCGCCAGAGGATATAGAAATGTTACCCTCTTTGCCACTAAAGATTCGATTACGAAAGCTCGGCTTATTGGCTGGATTGAAAAGGGCTACGAAGAAGACAAGTCGCAAATTCCCTTAGTCTCGACAATTTATCATATCCAGAAAGTTATGGAAATGGCCGGGGAGTTTGACCTCATCCACAACAATTTCGATTTCATACCGCTTGGGTTTCGTCGCCTGATAAAGACGCCGATGCTCACCACCATTCACGGCTTTTCCGATGAAGACATCAAACGCGTTTACCGCGACCACAAGGACGCCTATTATGTTTCGATAAGCGATTCCGACAGAGATGAGAAGCTGCCTTACCTGGCCACGGTGTACAATGGCATCGATTTGTCTAATCTAACCTTCAGGGAAAAGCCGGGCAGTAATCTTGTATTCTACGGCCGGATACATCCCGACAAGGGACTTCACCTTGCCATTGAAGTCGCCAAAAAAGCAAATATGCCGCTTATTGTCGCCGGCATCATCCAGGACAGGGAATACTTCGACGATTGCGCAAGGCACTTCGACGGCAAGCTCATAAAGTTCATCGGCCCGGTGAATCCGCAGCAGCGAGACGAGCTTTTGGCCCAGGCCCTTTGCGTTTTGCATCTCAACACCATACCCGAAAGATTCGGCCTGGTTCTGGCTGAATCGAACGCTGTCGGCGTGCCCGTTATTGCCGCGGACCTCGGTTCCTGCAGGGAGGTAATAGTCGACAGGAAGACCGGTTTTCTTGTGAACGATGTTGACGAAGCGGTTGAAGCGGTAAATAATCTCGGGAAGATAGACCGCCGGGAGTGTCGCAGGCACGTTGAAAAAAACTTTACTATCGAGCGAATGGTCAGTGCTTACGAAAAGGTTTACCAGGAAATCTTTCGACGTGAGGAGCAAAAATGAAGAAAAGCTTCGTCAAACGGTACGAGAAAAACCCGATACTGACAAAGGACGACGTCCCTTACAAAGTCGAAACCGTTCACAATGCGGGCGTCGTAAAATATGATGGCAGGTATGTAATGCTTTTTCGCTCACACCTCGATACCGGCAGGAGCATCATCGGCCTTGCCCAGAGTGACGACGGCTTCAATTTTACCGTTGCGGACAAACCGTTTATGGTTCCTGCTTCTGAAAAGCCCTTCGCCGAGTATGAGGAATACGGCGTCGAAGACCCACGCATCACACCACTGGAAGGGGCTTACTATATTACGTACAGCGCATATTCGAGATATGGTGTTCGCATCGGTCTTGCGAGGACGACTGACTTCAAATCAATTGAGAGGATTGGTTTTATTACACAAGCCGACTATCGAAACACGGTTCTTTTCCCGGAAAAAATCAACGGCCGATATGTTAAGCTTGACCGTCCCCATTCCGAAATAAGCCCCTGGTCTATCTGGATTAGCTTCTCGCCCGACCTTATACACTGGGGACAATCCGAGCTGATTATAAAGCCCGTCAATTATCACTGGGACCAGATGAAAATCGGCCCCGGCGCACCACCGATAAAGACAGACAAGGGCTGGCTCAGCATCTACCATGGCGTTTACCCGACGATGGACGGCAGTGTTTATAGACTCGGAGTTGCCCTTCATAAGCTCGATGACCCTGCTGTGGTTCTTGGTGTGGGTGACCGCTGGATACTCGCCCCCGAAGACCCCTGGGAGCTTGTCGGATACGTTCACAACGTTGTTTTCACTTGTGGCGCCGTAGCCGAGGACGATGGAACGATTAAATTGTACTGGGGTGCGGCGGATACGGTTATGTGCGCCGGAACCGCCCGGATTGACGAACTCGTTGGGCTTTGTCTGACTCAATCCCGTCCGCCAAAATGACTCGATGGCTATTGCACACCGGGGGCGAACTACTATAATTTGTCGGCAGGCCTGACGGTGGGTGCGTGGGTGCCGTCGGACGTGGCCGGATTTGAGAATGGGGGGCACAGGGTAAAAGAGTATGGCAATGGACGAAGAACAGCTTTTTGAGCAGGTCCGCGAAGTGCTGGTCGATGCGCTAGGCGTCGATGATGATGAGGTGAAGGGCGAGGCGACGCTGATGGGTGATTTGGGCGCCGAAAGCATCGACTTTCTGGACATTGTGTTTCGGCTGGAGAAGGCATTCGGCATAAAGATACCGAGAGAGGAGCTTTTCCCGGCGGAGACATTGCTGAACAATCCCGAATTGGTCAGTAACGGCAAGCTGACCGAGAAGGGCCTGACGGAATTGAGAGAAAAGATGCCGCATACGGATTTGTCCGGCTTCGAAGGCGACCCGGATATCAACAAGCTGGGCGACCTGTTTACGGTTAATTCGATTGTTAATTACGTTGGAAGCAAGCTAAACAGCACGTAAAAAAAAGCGGTTTTTGGCCCGGTTGACCGAACCTTCTGCCGGGGCCGGACGTATTTTTTTCATTAGTTTTCTTATACAGGGGGCCTTTTTGCAGGTCCCTATTCAAGGGATGAGACTGGTAAGTTGTGTGACATTTTAGGAGAACTGTTCTATGGCGACTGACGTCAAGCAAATCGGTGCTCTTGTGCAGCAGAAGAGTGAGTTTGTGCGGGCCTTATTTTCTGAGATAGACAAGGTCATTATCGGCCAGCGATATATGCAGGAACGGATGCTGGTAGGGCTGTTGTCGAACGGGCATATATTATTAGAGGGCGTCCCCGGGCTGGCTAAGACATTAGCGGTGACAACGCTGGCAAGGGCCATCAGCGCCGAGTTTCACCGGATACAGTTTACACCGGACTTGCTGCCGGCCGATTTGATTGGCACCCAGATATACCGCCAGTCGGACGGTCAGTTCTATACACGCAAAGGCCCGATTTTCGCCAATATAATATTGGCAGACGAAATCAACAGGGCGCCCGCGAAGGTGCAAAGCGCGCTGCTTGAGTCTATGCAGGAAAGGCAGGTATCAATCGGCGAAGAGAGCTTCCCGCTGCCGGTGCCTTTTATGGTTTTAGCAACGCAAAACCCCATCGAGCAGGAGGGGACATATCCTTTGCCCGAGGCGCAGCTTGACCGCTTTATGCTGAAGCTGAAGGTTGATTACCCGAACAAGGCCGAAGAGCGGCAGATTTTGGACCGAATGGCAGTTACGGACAAGAAGTTCGATATTAAACCGGTCATAAGTCCCGCTCAAATAGCCGAGGTCAGGGCGGTGGTGGACGAGATATACATCGACGAGAAGATTAAGGATTATATCGTCGATGTTGTTACGGCCAGCAGAGAGCCGGAAAAATACGGCTTGAAACT
>CAZQWM010000011.1:45246-55715 GCA_964597035.1 uncultured Pirellulales bacterium | reverse complement strand
GACGTCATCAGCCAGCAGGTTATCTGCTTCCTGCCATGAGCGCAGCCAAAGGGCCTGGCCTGAGTAGAGTCGAAGGGTTTGACTTGAAAATTGTCATTCCTGCGAAATTTATCCGCCACCGGCGGAGCGGGAATCCAGTTTTAGCTGCAATTACGAAATAAAATCTATAACAGTGTTCAAAATACTATTACCTTACTGTGACGCTATACACGCCGGAATCTTTTCTTGCTGACCTTTCTTGCTCGTATGAGTTTGTTTCAGAAGGAGTTGCTGCAGGGCTAACATTTTCGGAGATAATCTTTTCACTATCACCCTCGTAAATAGGAGTGACTTTATATTGACCACCAGCTAACATCTCCACCTTACAGTCAATCAATTTCCTGCCTTCTTTGTTTTTGGAAGGCAGTTTCGATATTTCTTTATTAACTTTTTCTGCGATTGCCTTTTGTTCATCGTAAGAGGGCAGTGCATGTGCACTCATTCCGCTTAGGTCACAGTTTTTCTCAGAAGCAATAATAAGCAGCCGATTATATCTTGCTCGGAACGCATCGTATTCGATTTTCTCGGCCTCTTTCAAGTCCATAAAGAAAAACGGCACAATTAGGAAAACCCCGGCTACAGCCCAAAGCGTATTTGTAGCAACCTTGTTGGTCTTAGGAAGCAATCTCTGCATTTCGGACTGCATCAGAGCCATCTCTGCGTTCAATGATGCACAACTCTTATTTTCGTCTCCAGGCAGATAAGCCGGAATAGGGTTTGCTTCACGACCGGCGCAACCAGTATAAAATACAGATACAGCAAGCACTAAGCACAGCAATTTCCTCATTATTACCTTTTTCATTTGTGTATCCTCTCAAATAAAAATCCTCTCCTGAAAAACTCGACTTTGAAGAACCGTATTCATTTCTCGGTTTCTTAGCAGGAAGTTATAAGTAAAATCTTGACCTTTTGGCCAACCTGTATTATTATGGGACTTTAGTAATTTGTCGGGGGCGTTTTCTGATTGAAGCACCTTTTCACCGACGGTCATTTATGAAAGGTAATAATAATGAGTTTTGAAGAGAGTAAACAGAAAGCGTTTTTGTTTTGCGAAGATGTTCTTAAAAACAGATCTAACTATCTTCCTGAAGCTGCAAAAAAAGTTATCGAGCAATATAATTTGTGGGAAATGGAATATCATCGGCTTAATCCGAAAAAAAACTGCTTTGACTCCGAAGGCCGCCCCGACCCTAATTGGAAAGAAGTAAAACCCTCTATCATTCACCCATTTCTTTGCATTCACAAACATATAGGGAAAAACGGGAAATGGGTATTGCCGACGTTCTCAAACAGAGATGATGCCTTTATCGTTTCTATCGGGGTCGTGCTGGCATTGCACGACCTGACGCCAGGGGCAATCAAAATAACTGAGGGAATCTGGCCGCCTGAGTTTTTGGAGTTGCATTACGGATGGGTTTTTAATCCTTTATTTGGCGATAAAACCATCTTTATTGAATCGGCGATTAAAAACGTCGAAGCTGACTTTGCCAGCAGAGAATCAGCAGAAACACAACCTCAGAAGAGAAAAATCGGTTTTTTGTCAGAGTTAACGCCTAATGATAGTCGAAACCCCTGATAACTACATTCAAGGACAGGCGAGTCGCGTAACCATTCAAAGAAACCAAGTGGATTCCCGCTTTCGCGGGAATGACAATCACCCTACCCCTTCGCTTATACTTTTATTAGCCAATCTGATGAAACCTATTAAGATTTAAGTATTCCTGTCACCGGCAAGGCCCGTTATACTTTTGGTTTCGCGAGCCGTTGTCTGACGCGTGTGCTGACAACAGGTTTCTCGCAGGAGTTGAATCCTGACAGCCAATTAGAGAATTAATAGGAGGCCGCTCAAATGACAGCAAGTACCGCAATACAGTCAGTTTATGACCAAGTAACCAAACGTAATCCCGGCGAATCCGAGTTCCACCAGGCGGTAAAAGAGGTGCTGGATTGTCTGCCGCCCGTCCTTGAAAAACACCCCGAATACGTCAAGGCCAAAATCCTGGACCGTGTCGTCGAGCCCGAAAGACAGGTTATCTTCCGCATCCCCTGGCAGGATGACAAGGGGCAGTATCAGGTCAATCGCGGCTTTCGTATCGAGTTCAATAGCGCCCTCGGGCCCTACAAGGGAGGTATCAGATTTCACCCCAGCGTATATATCGGGATTATCAAATTTCTCGGCTTCGAGCAGATTTTCAAAAACTCGCTCACCGGACTAATGATGGGCGGCGGCAAGGGCGGCTCCGATTTCGACCCCAAGGGCAAGACCGACGACGAAGTGATGCGCTTCTGCCAGAGCTTTATGAGCGAGCTTTTCAGACATATCGGGCCGGATACCGATGTGCCCGCCGGCGATATCGGTGTCGGCGGACGCGAGGTCGGCTTTATGTTCGGCCAGTATAAACGGCTGCGAAACGAATTCACCGGCGTGCTCACAGGCAAGGGCCTCGAATGGGGCGGCTCTCTCGTGCGAACCGAAGCCACCGGCTACGGCCTGGTCTATATTATGGAACAGGCCCTCAAGGCCGTCGGCAAGAGTTTCGACGGTATGACCGTCAGCGTATCCGGCGCAGGCAACGTAGCCATTTACGCAATTGAAAAGGTCCAGCAACTCGGCGGAAAAGTGGTTACTGCCAGCGACTCGAATGGTTTCATCTACGACCCGGACGGCATCAAGCTCGACACCGTAAAAAGAATCAAGGAAGTGGAAAGAAAACGCATCAAGGAATATCTCAACTACCACAAAAAAGCAAAATATACCGAAGGATGCGCGGGCGTCTGGAACGTCAAATGCGATATCGCGCTACCCTGCGCAACACAGAACGAGCTTGACGAGACGGGAGCAAAAACACTGGCGAAAAACGGCTGTATCGCCGTCGGCGAAGGTGCCAATATGCCCTGCACACCGGAAGCAGCCGATGTCTTCCACGCCAGTAAAATCATCTTTGTACCCGGAAAGGCCGCCAACGCGGGCGGCGTGGCTGTATCGGGTCTGGAAATGGCACAGAACAGCCAGCGGATTCCCTGGACCTTTGAAAAGGCAGACGCGGAGCTGAAGATTATTATGACCACTATCTACAAAAACGCCAGCCAGGCCGCTGAGGAATACGGCCAAGCCGGCAACTTCGTCGCCGGCTCAAACATCGCCGGCTTCATCAAAGTCGCAAACTCGATGCTGGCACAGGGGCTTGTCTAATAAACAAAACACGAACTGCAAAAAGGGCGCTTGCCGAACGCAGGCGCCCTTTTTTCTTGCCCCAATGCATACACCCAATTAAAATTTACACCAATGACTAAACAACCCAACACAGACAAAGTGGCGCGCCAGCACGCCGAAATGGCCGAGTTTTTCAGCGGCGGACTTACACCAAAAACCAGTACGCCCATGGCGGCGTCATCACCCATAGCAGCTTCTCGCACCGCCTCGCCTGAGGCCGTCAAAGAACTCGAAGATATCGCTGAACAAACACGCCAGTGCCGCAAATGTGAACTCGGCTCGCTGCGAACGAACGCCGTACCCGGCGAGGGTAGCCCTTCTGCTCGAATTATGTTCATCGGTGAAGCACCCGGAGCAGACGAAGATGCTCAGGCGAGACCCTTCGTAGGCAGAGCCGGACAGTTGCTCGATAGAATGATTAAGGCGTGCGGACTCAAACGTGAAGAGGTGTGGATTGGCAATATCCTCAAGTGCCGGCCGCCGGATAACCGCGACCCAAGACCGGAAGAGGTAATCGCCTGCCTGCCATACCTGCAAAGACAAATCGAGCTGATTAATCCGGACATCATCGTCGCGCTGGGTGCTCACGCGGCAAAAACTCTGCTCGAAACCACCAAATCAATCGGCCAGCTCCGCGGCTACTTCCACGAGTATTACCCCGGCATTGGCCACCGGCCAATAAAACTTATGGCTACCTATCACCCAGCTTACCTGCTTAGAAACTACTCCGACGAGAACCGCAGGCGGGTCTGGGAGGACTTGAAGAAGGTCTTGGCCGAATTAGGCCTGCCGGTGCCCCAGACCAGTGCAAAATAAGAGGTAAAATAGGCAATTTATCGCAAGCACAATGGCCTCATTCAGAACAATTTATACTATGTTCAATTTGGCTTATATATGCATTTCCAAGCCAAAAATGGCATATGACCCAATTGGCAAAAAAATTTCGCGAGAAATTTTTATAAACCCCTAAAAAAACTGGGATTTCTCTTGACATTCTCGGACTGCATATTGTATTCTAATACGCATGAAGAGAGGCCGTTGACGGAAGTTAGTGTACCTGAAACGGCAATTTAGAAGTAAGGAGTAGGGACACGTGATACACCCAGAAGAAGGAGGAGTAGAGAGTTGACGCATCCGTTAGCGCGCATCCTGTTTGCCTTCGCAGTCGTGCTTGTTTCTTGCGCAGTTGCCTTCGCTGATTGGGACGTGGGTGACCCGTACGTGTATCAACAATTACCCGACCCGACTGGCTGGGACGTCTTTTCCGAGTGGGAGTGGGGCGTAGCAGATGACTGGACAGCCACTGAAACTTTAAATATAACCGACATTCATTTCTGGGGCTCCTGGAGGGGCGATGTAGAAGGTTCTACAGGCGCTATCCTTATACGGATACTCGACAATGACACCAGCGGCCCTTTCGCCAAGCCCGGCGATGAGCTCTGGCGAGGTGTTTTCGACAACGGAGACCTTGATCCAAACAATAATTATACGAGCAGAGAATATGCTACCGGGGACCAGGGCTGGTATGACCCTCGGGGCTGGATTGATTATTATAAGGAACACGACCACGACAAAATGTATCAGTATAATCTCCCGACATTGGAAACCCCCTTCCTGCAGGAAGCGGGCCATACCTACTGGCTGATGATATCTACAGATTATGAAGGTTGCCAATGGGGCTGGAAGACGGCAACAGAGGTTAACGGTTCCACTGCGGTTTTCTATGACACATATAGCCACTGGGGCGGAGGCTGGCAGCAGTTGAAAGAACCCTATGATTGGTGCTATCCTAATCCGCAACAACCGCTGGATGTGGCCTTTGTCCTGACGCCGGAGCCATCAACGATATTACTGCTTGGGCTCGGAGCGGCAACCTTGTTAAGGAAGCGCAGGAAATAATCCGGCACAAGTCAATGAGCACCAGAGCTGCGATAAAACGCGGCTTTTTTTATTTCAGGCTTTAAAACTGAAAAATACAGCACACCAAAACATCACACAAATCCCTCATGAGAAACAACGCAATGTCTGTGTTTGACCTTGCAGAGGATACGAGAATCTGTATAATCATCGCGAATTTTCGGGCGATTAGCTCAGCCAGGTAGAGCAGCTGACTCTTAATCAGCGGGTCACAGGTTCGATTCCTGTATCGCCCATTCAAATCTCTTCCCAATCACCTGTGAATATGAGTGTTCAATAGCAGATGCATAGTTACACCATACCCCCTCGTCACAATGCGTCGGTCTTCACCCAATGCCGTCGTCAGCCGGGACAATCAATCCTTGTACATCCTGTGATGTCCCCTCGTAAGACCATTGCCCAGCGCAGCCAGCAGCAGCAGTTCAACCGATATGACCAGAAAAACCGGCCCGAGTAGAATACTGCAAATAGCCGCGAATTCCCTCGTGGATTTATCCCAGGACCCTTTGCTGCAGCACAGACACGCCGCCTCGGTGAGAAAATATGCCACAACCGACGTCAGAACCCAGATTGGCACCCATGCCAAAGCCATTCTCGTACCCTCCAAATCCTCTTGCTTGTGAAATGCTGACGTCCTTTTCAGCGGCAAAAATTCCTACGTTTCTCCGACACCCTTATTATACCACAAATCAGCCGGTCAACCCAAAAAAATTTGCTGTCCACAAGACGTGCTAAACCATCCCAAATCCGAGCACGCGAAATACAAGAAGGGAATAGAGGTATAGGAGGCAGTTAACTATGCCCCGGCAACTACTTAAGCATGGCTTCTAAAAACTTCGCCGGCGATATCTTCACCTGCCCGGCTGGCATAGTAGTGCTCCACGGCCTTCTGGCTTCCGGCCCTGAATTTACCTGCGGAAGAAAATGTGCTGATTTTAAGCAGAACGGCCACCGCCACACACGCCGCTGCGTGGAACAGCGGACGTTTATACTTGCCGTATCTTTCGAGAATAGTCGATTCGGGTCTTGCCCTTCGCAGCTTGCACGCCTTGGCCGTTTCACGCAAGCTGTGCTTGAGAACACCAATCGCCTGGGTATTTGCACGCATCAGCAAATCAATGCTATGCGGTTCGGCCTTCAATAACGCCAGTGCTGCATCAACCCTGCCCAGACGCGCGATTCTTCCGCGACATTTGGGACAATTCGCAATATGGTCCTGCACCCATTGCTGCTCGATGCTGAATCTTTCGGCCAGCAGCTTCCAAAGCCAGTTTCTCAATCGTTTACAGCGGTTTTCTTTAATTGCAGCCAACATACTTATGCCGTCTCCTTTCTCATCCATGCAGCCAATAGCTGCACGGCCTTGCATCTGTAAACACGGGCCGTTGCGGAGGTAATACCCAGCATCCGGCCAACCTGCTCATACGGCAGCTCTCCCAAATCATGCAAAGTTACAACGTCTCGAAGATGGTCAGGCAAACGTGCGATGCCGGCTCGCAGCGACTCTTTGAGATACTTGCTGTCAAGCTCCCCCGCAGGTGTAGCCGCCTTTCTCTTGTCAATAAGCTTTGATGACAGGTCTCTTTTTTCGAGATACCTGTGTCTCAGAATCGATATGGCCCTGTTGCTCGCTGAGCGAAAGACATATCCTTTCACGTTTTCCGGCTTGCTGCCGTATTCGTGATGAGCCAGGCTGAGGAATGTATCCTGATATGCATCGCAAACGTCCTGTTCATTGCCGAGTATCCGCCAGAGCATATTAACTAACTCCCGGCCGTGGTGCTGCATCGCAACAAGAACCCATCCCTGGGTCTGTTCAAGCGCCTTTGGAATGGGGAAATCCCATACCAGTTCGATACTGACAACCCTGCCAGCCATAAAGCCCCGTTTCGACTCTCGTATACTGCCTGTTATTCCAGACGTGCCTGGCGAGTATATGTTATCACAAATCCGCATAAAAATGGAGCCAAAACCGGATTTTCCCAAATAACAGCAGCCTCCCAACCGCGTCTTGATTCATAGAAGGCCATTCAGATGGTAAGGCAGGTTGCTTATAAAGGACGCTAAAATGACTATAAGTATTCATAATGGCGATTCTTACAACAAAAAGGTCGGGCCCATTGATGTCGTCACCTTAGTCGACGAACTGCTCCAAAGGGCCATAGATGCCGGAGCAAGCGACGTTCACTTTGAGCCGGCTGACTCAGAACTAACGGTCAAATTCCGCCTTGATGGTGTGCTCAACACCGTCGAAGCGCTTCCAAAGCCCATCTCAGACAATGTCGTCGCAAGACTGAAAGTTCTCGGCGGGCTTCTCACGTATCGCAATGACATACCACAGGAAGGCCGAATAGAACTCCGCAACGGCCATAAAAACGTCCTTGACCAGCGGCTTGCGATTTTCCCGACGATTCGAGGACAAAGGGCGGTCGTCCGAGTCTTCTATCAGAACACACAATTGACGGACATGGACCGCCTCGGATTTTCGAATGATGTATATAATTCACTCAAAAAAATTTCCTCCTTACCCCAGGGCGTGTTGCTGGTTACGGGACCCGCGGGCAGCGGTAAAAGCACCACACTTGCCGCTGCCCTGCGATATATCAGGAAACGTTTCCCGGGCAAAAGTATCGTCACGCTCGAAGACCCGGTGGAAATAAGAATCGACGGCGCTACACAGGTTCAAATTACGCCGCACGGCCAGATGACATTCCCCACTGCGCTGCGCTCGCTTCTGCGGCAGGACCCGCAGGTCCTGATGATAGGCGAAATCCGCGACGCTCAAACCGCGGCAATTGTGATTGAAGCAGGCCTCACCGGGCATCTGCTTATGAGCACTATGCACAGCGCAACACCCGCAGCGGCTGTCTTGCGCCTGCTCGAGATGGGTATCGAGCCATACCAGGTAACATCAAGTATCTCGGCGATTCTCAATCAGCGCCTCGTTCGCAAGCTCTGCAACGCCTGCAAAAGAAAAACCGACACAGGAGAATTTGAGCCGGTCGGCTGTGATGAGTGCTTTGGAACAGGTTTCAAAGGCAGGATGCTCATAGCCGAAATGGTCCGGCTCGACAGCCGACTGCGAAAGGCAATTCTCGCAAAGACCGACTCTGATGAGCTTTCAGGAATTATAAATGTAAAAGGCCATACAAGTATGCTCGAAGACGGCAGACGGCTGGTCGCAAAAGGGCTTACCTCGCAGGATGAGATTGACAAGGTATGCCCGGCTGATACACGTGATTGAATCCATAATCAAAACAGAATGGGAAACTGATAATGGCCATGTTCGAATATAATGCGCTAACCGCCTCCGACCGGCTGATGACGGGGATTATTGAGGCCGGCTCTCCGGAGCAGGCAATCGAACTGCTTGAGCAGATGAAGCTCAAGGTCAATTCCCTCGAAAAAGCCAAAGCCCAAAGACCCAAAACTCCCATAGGCAAAACCGAGTTTATACTCTTCAATCAGCAGCTCGCATCGCTTACAAAAGCGGGCATCCCCCTCGAAAAAGGCCTGCGCGCACTATCAAAAGATGTCGCGTCGTATCGTATGCGAAGATTAATAGATTCCATCACCCGCGACCTCGAAGCCGGCGTAAGCATCGAAAGGGCCTTCGAAAAACACAAAGAGCATTTCCCACCGCTTTATGGACGAATACTCAAGGCCGGCGTAGAGACCGGCCGGCTCGGCGAAATGCTGACGGCAATAAACAGGCATCTCGAAATCTCGAACCAGACGAAACGAATTGTATTCGAGGCCACCGCCTATCCGCTGACCATTCTCGCCTTAGGCGCAGGTATAATAACGTTCGTCCTGCTGTTTCTGATTCCACAGTTTGAGATTGTCTTCGACGAAATGTTCGGCGGTATGCTCCCTGCACCCACGATGCTTGTATTTGAAATGTCCAGAAACGTCGGCAAAGTCTGGATGATAGTCGCAGTGCTCATTGCCAGCCTGCTCGTTTCCAACGCATTGCTCTCATCCTCACCGGCCGGGCGCAGATTCAGAGAATCTGTATTTCTCAAACTGCCTGTTTTCGGAGCTTTGTATCACAGCAGCATCCTGAGCAAAATGGCCGAGGCGATGGCAATGATGGTCGCCGCGGGCTGTGATATGCCCGCCTGCCTGAGATTAAGTGCAGGCGCCGCCGGGAGCGAAAAAACACTCAAAGAAAGCGATATCATCGCAAGTCAGATTGAGCAGGGGACAAATATCCTCGAGGCAGGACAGTTTTGCACAGTCATCCCGCGCTTTTTCCTGTATTCCATTCAACTTGGTTCACAGCGAAACGAGCTGCAGGATAACCTCCAAACACTCGGTGATATGTATGCCCAGCAGGTCCGGAGCACCCAGGCGCGGCTCGAAACGGTCCTATTGCCGATTATGCTGATTTTCGTGGGCTTCTTTATACTGATGTGCATTCTCGCAATGTTTCTGCCAATGATACAAATAATTACCAGTCTCAGTGTATGACAATGGATTTGATATGCTTGTGTTTGCGGCTGTAATATTGATATTAGTCTGTGTGGTCGTCAGCTTCTTCAGGCCCTTTGCAGGCGTAATACTATCAATCCTGCTCGTAGTTGTCCTGGGTATGTTAAATGTCGAAACATCAGATGACAGATTCATTGTCCTGGCGATATTTGCCTTTTCCCTGCCACTTATCGGAATATATTTCTCAAGGCGCACTGAAAGCGCGTTATGGGCCAGGACCATCGTCAGAAGCATATTAGCGGTTGGAGTTGTTATCCTTGGTTTTGCCCTGTTCGGCCAGTGGGGCTCGCTCGGCCTGTTGATTGTATTTATGATTGCAGCCGCCGCAACAAGTGCAAAGCTCGCTTCAGAATCTGCCACGTCCGCCTTTGTAATTTCGACTATCGGCTCGAGTATGAGGCAAAACTTGCCTCTCCCTATGGCCCTCGATTCCGCAGCAACTGGCACAACGGAAACCCGTTCTCAAATCCTCCGTAACATAAAAAAATGGCTTATCGAGGGCTATTCGTTAAGCGAATCCATCAAAAGGGGCTACCCTAAATGCCCCAATTACGCACTCGGGTTAATCGCAGCAGGAGAAAAAATCGGCCAGGTTCCGCAGGCAATCCGGGCAATCGAATCCGATATGCTCGCCGAGCTGGACCAGAGCAGAAAAGTCAGGCCCTTACATCCGTTCTATCCGGCGATTGTCCTGCTTGTAGTGTTCCTGAATGTCCTGATGATTACAACTTTTGTCCTGCCAAAATTCGCGGACGTTCTCGAAGAAATGAGTGGGACCGAACTCCCTGCCGCAACTCAAATATTA
>CAZQWM010000011.1:37352-45146 GCA_964597035.1 uncultured Pirellulales bacterium | reverse complement strand
TTTGTCGCCCTGGTGGAAATCATATACTCGACGGCTTCCATTATCCCGTAATCGAGCTAATAAAGAATTATGATGAACCTTAGCAGAAAACGACATCTCGGCCTGATGATGACGGAGATGATTGTCTCCCTGATAGTTTTCGCTATGCTTCTCACTGCCTTCGCAGCGTCATTGAACGGCTTCAAAAAATTTAATCATATCCAGCTCCTCAGACAACACTGCATATCAGCCGCACAGGCAACCCTCGACAGCATCACCGCCACCGGCTCAATAATCCGAGAAGCCGACTCCATGCGGTTGTGGCCCGATGTCGTTATTTATATCGAACAAACAGAAGGAAAAAATCAGTGGAAGGGACTGAAACTGGTTACCGTTACGGCAAAGACCGTAAAGTTTCGTAAAAATACAGAAGTCCGGCTATCGAGATATTTCTCGAATACCGTTGTTTTGGAAAATAAAGGGATGCAACCATCGCCATCAAGGGAGCAGTAATATGCGCAAGGGTTTCTTTTTAGCGGAAATGGTCGTGGTTATAATTGTTCTGGTAATGATTTCCGCAACCTTGAGTCGCTTCTTCAGAACCCTCGCATACGAACTGCCGAGAAACTCCCGCCTGGTTGAGGAAAACTCCGTCCTCCTCAGCGCAGTCAGGTATATAAGCGATGATGTCACCGGTGCAAAGAACATCATCTGCGATGATTCTTCCGGGAATAGTCTGTTAGTAATTGTGCTGCCTGATTCGACGGTCTCATACGAATTGAAGGATGACCGCATTATTCGCTCGGTAATCAACGACTATCCCGGCCAAAGTTCTGAAGATATTGTCTGGCAAATCCCGCACGGAAAAATCGAATGGCGAATCTGGTTCAGAAATGATACCAGCTACGCAGTCGAGATAATAACCTGCCTCGAAGATAAAGACCTTGGTCATCTGCAGAAAAAAATGGCCAATAACTATTTGTTCTTCACCAGCACCTTGAAAGGTAACGCCAAATGACAACAGCAAAGACAAACTATGGCTTCGTGCTGACTTTCGTGATTATTGTACTTGCCCTGATTGCAATGTATATGGTCGTCCTGACCGAGAACACCAAAACTATCCTTTTTCAAACTAATCTCGCCTACCTCGACGCGTGCGAACAGAACCTGGCTGCAAGCGGACTCTCCTGGGCCGAGAATAATGTCAAAGCACAAATAACCGACGACACAATTGAGCTGGATACCTCGGATATGTGTCCCCGTCAGTCCGGGCTCTCTATAAGCATATCACCGGGCCAAAACGACAAAGCCAATATCAAAATTGTGACTGGCTGCAACAGAGCCAGGCACAAACGTGCCCGAATCAAAGAATACCGCCTCTAAGCACAACCGGCACAATCCAGCCGAATCTCGTAAAATCTGCAACTCAACCTTGCCTGCCCAATCGAAACAGTCGCCCGGAGGCAGGATGGTTTTTTCAGGTTCTCGTCCAGGACTCCAAAATTTGAATTACCCTGCTGAGTATGCTATTATGTCCTGCAAGAAATAGGGTGTGAATTTATAACCTCGAATAGGACAGCAAAATGAAGAAAAAAATCATACTGCCTCTCGTGGCCATAGTTGTCATTTTAACGGGCCTGCGGCTTATCAGTAAAATCATCGGCCCCGGCACCAGCAATGGAAGGGACCGGCAGGCGGGTCCCGTGGCCGTTGAGACCAGACCAATCCAAAAAGGTGTTATCCGCGACATCGCGGTTTTCACCGGCTCACTCGAACCAAGGGCACAATTCATCGTCGCATCAAAGGTGTCGGGCTGGCTCAAAAAACTTCTCGTCGACGTTGGTGATACGGTCGAACGCAACCAGGTCATCGCTCTTCTCGATGACGAGGAATTTGCCCAGCAAGCCGAACAGGCCAGGGCTGAGCTGCAGGTCGCAAAAGCGAACGCCGAAAACTCCGCAAGCGACCTCGACCTCGCAAAACGCGAATACGAAAGGGCAAAAACTCTTCGTGAAAAGCAAATCGCCTCGGCCTCCGAGCTGGATGAATCCGAGGCCGCATTCAACGCCAGCCAGTCAAGGTACAAGGTTTCTCTCGCCCAGGTCGCCCAGAAAGAAGCCGCCCTCAAAACCACCGAGGTTCAGCTCTCTTACACCAAGGTTCAGGCCTTCTGGGAAGAAGGCGACCCGACAAGAGTCGTCGGTGAAAGGTTCGTTGACGAAGGGGCGCTGCTGCAGGTCAATCAGCCGATAGTCTCGATTCTCGAAAACAATCCCCTTACGGCCGTCGTCTATGTGATTGAAAGAGACTACCCCAAGGTCAAAATTGGCCAACAGGCCGTCGTCTCCACGGATGCATACCCCGCCCAGACCTTTACCGGCACTATCACGCGCATAGCGCCGCTGCTGAGGGAAAGCAGCCGGCAGGCAAGAGTCGAAGTCGAAGTGCCCAACGCCAACCATTCGCTCAAACCCGGAATGTTCGTCAGGACGCAAGTGGAATTTGCCCGCCACGCTGATGCCACGCTCGTCCCGTTCGCATCCCTGGTAAACAGAAACGGCAAAGAAGGCCTCTTCATCGCCGATGCGGAAAACCTCAAGGCGCGTTTTGTCCCGGTGACAACGGGCATAATCAGCGGCGAGCTTGCCGAAATCATAGAACCGCAAATCTCGGGGCTTGTAGTTACAATGGGCAATCATCTTCTCGAGAACGGCTCGGATATTATCCTTCCTGAAAAAGTCCCTCAGCCGCCCGATGTCGATTCCAACACGGTCGCCGTCGATGGCCCGGCAGGAGTTTCCAGATGAGAATCTCACGCTTTGCCGTGCATCGCCCGATTTTCACTATTATGGCAGTGTTGATAGTCCTGCTTCTCGGGACCATTTCGCTGCTCCGGCTGCCCATCGACCTTATGCCCGATATTTCCTACCCGACGCTCAGCATATCCTGCTCCTACGAAAACGCCGGGCCTGAAGAAATCGAGGAGCTTATAACCCGACCCATCGAGCAGGCCGTCAGCGCAGTACCCGGAGTTGAAGAGGTAACCTCCGTCTCGGCCGAGGGCCAGGGCACCGTCCGGGTTACATTTGCCTGGGGAACAGACCTCGACGCCGCAGCAAATGATATACGCGACCGCCTGGACCGCGTGATGAATCGTCTGCCCGAAGACGCCGACCGACCAACGCTTAGGAAATTCGACCTCGCAAGCTTCCCGATTCTGATTCTCGGCGCATCCAGCAACCTCGACCCCGTCCAGACCCGCCGGATTATGGAAGACCAGGTGGCGTATCGTCTCGAGCGTGTCCCCGGCGTAGCCGCCGTCGATATATGGGGAGGCCTCGAGCGAGAAATACACGTCAATCTCGACCCTGCCAAGATTAACGCCCTGGCCATTCCGCTCGATTCAATCGTCTCGCATATTCTCGAAGGAAACGTCAACATCCCCGCCGGCAATATCGAAAAGGGCAATTTCGAAATCACCGTCCGAACACCCGGCGAATACACCGACCTAAAGCAGCTCCAGGACACCGTAATAGCCGTCCGAGGCGGCGTGCCGATTCAACTGAAGGAAATCGCCTACGTGGAGGACTCCTGGCAGAAAATCACACGGATTGTCCGCGTTGACGGAGCGCCGGGAATGCGGCTGTCGGTCAACAAACAATCCGGCAAAAACACCGTCGACGTCGCCCGCGCCGCCCTGGCGGAGCTTGAACGCATCAATCGCGACATACCGCAGATAAAAATAATCCCGATTATCGACACGTCCAATTACATACAGCGTTCCATATCGAATGTGGGCTCGTCCGCGATTTACGGAGGCATTCTCGCCGTCGTCGTGCTGCTTCTGTTTCTGCGCAACATCCGAAGCACCGTTGTCATCGCCACCGCCATACCGGTTTCCATCATCGCGACATTTGCGCTATTGTACTTCGGCAACTTCACGCTCAATATAATGACTCTCGGCGGGCTGGCGCTCGGAATCGGAATGCTCGTCGATAATGCAATCGTCGTTCTCGAAAACATCTTTCGAAAACGAGAATCCGGCGAAATGCTTCAGGTTGCCGCTATCGACGGCACCGAGGAGGTTACCGCCGCAGTCATTGCCAGCACGCTGACCACGATGGTGGTCTTTTTGCCTCTGGTGTTTATGAGGGGAATGTCGGGCGTAATGTTCAAACAACTTTCAATTGTGGTTAGTTTTTCACTTTTCTGCTCGCTGGTCGTTGCCCTTACTCTGGTCCCGATGCTGGCCGCGCGTATTATTCCAGCCGCATCGGACGATGCAAAATCCGCCGGCACTTTTCGCGCAAAAGTATTCGAAACAAGCGCTCAATTCTTCAGAAACCTCGAAGAAAACTACAAAAAACTTCTGCATCTTGCTCTCGACAACCGACTCTTCGTCGTGCTCGTCGCGGCTCTGCTTCTGGTCGCCTGCCTGCTGCTCATTCCTTACGTCGGCGTTGAGCTGATGCCCAGCACCGACGAAGGCGAGGTCCGAATCGACGCCGAGATGCAGGTCGGCACACGCCTTAATCTGCTCGATGAAAAAATCAGGGTAATCGAGCAAATCGTCAACGAATCCGTACCCGAAATCCAGAACACCGTTACGAGCGTGGGCGGCTCAAGGTGGCGCGGCGCCGGCGGTCACACGGGCGGTATGCGCATCGCGCTAAAGCCCCAGTCACAGCGAAAACGTTCCAGTGAGCAGATTGCGGACGACCTGCGGGTAAAACTCAGCAAAATACCCGGAATGATTGTCCGAACTCGCCCCGGACAGGGCTTATTCATCCTTCGAATGGGAACATCCGAAGGCGATAGAATCGAGGTCGAGATCCGAGGCCACGACCTGCAGATGGCGGATATGCTGGCTAAACAGGTCAAAGACCTCGTAGAATCCGTCGAAGGCGTAACCGACGCTCGAATCAGCCGCGAATCAGGCAGCCCCGAAGAGCTGATTCTCATAGACCGCCAGAAAGCCGCCGATATGCACCTGACGGTTTCAAGAATCGCAAACGCACTTCAGACAATCCTCTCCGGCACAAACGCCGGCTACTACCGACAGGCCGGCGACGAATATACAATTCTCGTCAAGCTCAGAGACGCCGAAAAAATGGACCTCCGTGACATTCTCGACCTGACGATTACCAACTCCGACGGCGACCCCGTTGTCCTGCGAAACGTGGTCAACGTCGGACCTCGAAGCGGCCCAGTGATGATTGAGAGAAAAGACCAGGAACGAATGGTCTCTATCTCAGCCGACGTAAGCGGAAGAGACCTCGGCTCGGTCCTCTCGGAAATCGGCGCCAAACTGCGAACCATCCCCGTCCCACCCGATTTCTCTATCGGATTCGGCGGCGATTACGAAGAGCAGCAAAAATCATTTCATGAGCTTCTCTTAAGCTGCATTCTGGCCTTGGTGCTGGTCTATATGGTAATGGCCTGTCAGTATGAGTCCCTGCGAGACCCTTTTGTAGTGATGTTCTCGGTGCCGCTGGCAGCCATAGGTGTTATCCTGATGCTGCTGATAACACGAACAACCTTCAACATTCAGTCTTTCATCGGCTGCATTATGCTCGAAGGCGTCGTCGTGAATAACGCCATTCTTCTCGTCGACCACACCAACCTGCTGCGTCGAAGGGACAAAATGCCCCTCCGCGACGCCATCGAAGAAGCCGGCCGAAGACGCCTTCGACCGATTCTTATGACGGCTTTGACGACAATCATCGGCCTGATACCGCTGGCCCTCGGCCTCGGCGAAGGTGGTGAAGCGCAGGCACCTATGGCCAGGGCCGTCATCGGCGGACTTCTCAGCTCTACGCTGATTACGCTCGTTTTCGTCCCCGTGGTTTACTCGGTATTCGAAAGACGCGCTCCCGGCTCAACTTCAGACGCAAGAATAGCCCGGAACAATAATGCCAAATGAACAGATATCGAAAGAGTGTTTATGCCCCGTGAAAAATTCGTAATCATATTACACCGCACAATATTGACCGCCGCCGCCCTGCTGCTGTCTTCCTGCACACCGCCCGAGCCGCAACCGTATTCTGAATACGTCGGCCCCCAAACCACCGCCGGCTCCTCAGCCGCCCAACAGCAGCTACCGACTACAAAACCAGCCGATGCTAATGAAACCGCTGCTGCAAAAGGGCCTCTGAAAATAAACATCGAACAGGCAATTCTGATGGCTATGACTAATAACCAGTCCCTTTTCGTCGAGAGAATCAATCCGCCGATTAGCCGCACTTACGAGCAGGAGGAACTTTCGGTTTTTGACCCTGCCCTAAGTGCCGAGGCCTCCAACAGAAGAGCCCTTACCGAACGGCTCTCACGCGCTGGCTCGGAAACCGAAACATCCACGGTCGATACTACAAGCGGTTCGGTAACCCTCGCCAAGCTGTTTCCAACCGGCACACAGCTCGAGCTTGACGTAAGCTCCAGCTATACCGATTCATCCCTGTACAGCGAGACTTTCACCGCCAACCGTCTCGGGCTTACCGTCACCCAGGCCCTTCTGCAGGGATTCGATATCCGCGCCAACCTCGCACGCGTCAATCAGGCCAGAATTGACACGCTCATATCACAATACGAGCTTCGCGGCTTTACCGAGATTCTGCTCGAAGAGGTCGAATCAAAATTCTGGGATTACGCTCTTGCCCAGAAACAGATTGAAATCTACACCGACTCGCTCGACCTCGCCGAAAAACAAATGACCGAGATTCAGGAGCGAATCAATATCGGCGCGCTCGCCGAAACCGAATTAGCAGCCGCACAGGCCGAGGTCGCACTAAGACGCGAAAATCTCATAAACGCCGCAAGTGTCCTCGCAAAAGAACGCCTCAATCTCCTGCGACTTCTTAATCCCTCCCGCAATATCGACTGGAACGCCGACGTTTCTCTCGTATACGACGCTTCGCTGCCGGATATCACTCTCGACAATGTCGAGCAACACGTTCAGGTGGCGCTCAAAATGCGACCCGACCTTAATCAGGCCAAACTGCAGATACAGCGCGGCGACCTCGAAATTGTCCAGACCAAAAACGGCCTGCTTCCCAAAATGGATATGTTCATTACCCTCGGCAAGACCGGCTACGCGACCACCTTCGGCAGGGCCTCGAACAGAATCGACAGCGGTCCCTACGACGCCGCCTGGGGCCTCGCTTTTCAGGATAGCTCCCTCAATAGAAGCGCACGAACATTGCACAACCGTGCCGTTTTGAACAAGGAGCAACTCCGACAGGCCCTCGAAAATCTTACACAGCTCGTGCAGGTCGATGTGCGTTCGGCTTACATCGAAGTAACTAGCGCCCATGAGCAGATTGCCGCGACATCCGCCACGCGCGCCTCCCAGGAAGAAAAACTTCGGGCCGAGACCGAAAAATTCCGCGTCGGAAAATCCACCTCCCTGCTTGTTGCCCAGGCCCAGAGCGATTATGTCGCCAGCCAGATTGCCGAAATACAGACCGTCGCCGACTACCTCAAGGCACTCGTTACTCTATACCGGCTTGAAGGCTCCCTCCTCCAGCGCCGCGGCATTGTAGCCCCCGGCGCATCACCCGTTACCGTAGAAATACCGCGTTAAAAAAACGCACCTCTCTTTACTGCATACTGCACGTAAAGCACTGCGCTGAAACCAACCTAAACGCTGGCTATGATTGGGAGAATTGATTGTTTTTGATACCGCCGGCCGGCCTGTTCAGATGCCAATACTTTGCACTACCGCCAAAGTAACCAATAAGGCCAGGGCCAACAGTGCGGCCCGGAATATACGTGCCCTTTGTGTCTTTGGCTCGAACAGCCGCCAGATGAATGCTGATA
>CAZQWM010000011.1:0-37252 GCA_964597035.1 uncultured Pirellulales bacterium | reverse complement strand
GACAAATAAGCCGACAAAAGCCCGCAGGATGTTTCTAAATATCATTGTCTAAGTTTAAGGAGAGTACAGATGCAGTTTCTGGCAGAAATTAAGAAGTGGGTCGCTGAGATTACGGAAATATCGCTTCTGTTGATTGCGCTTGGTATTGCAGTTGAGATTCTGTTCGGCAACGCCGTTCCGTTCTTTGGCGGAGTTGTTGCCAATATAACTGCGCTACTCAAGACCCTCGGTGACAACGGTTTGGTCGGCCTGGTCGCCCTGGGGATAATACTGTGGCTGTTCAATAAGAAAAGAGTCACCGCGTAAAGTCGCGCGCTCGCTCGGCTAACCGAAGGTCAATACCCCAAACTTATGTCCGCGCAGCCCGCTGATTGGTTTAATAATCGGGCTGCGCGGTCCTTTTTAAGTTATCCCAACCATAAAACTGCGGCGATTTTACCGCCACCCCGCCCGCAGAGAATGTTCGTAGTATGGGTCACAGCCAATCGAAATCTGATGACTTGTTCAACGATATTGACTCCATCGAAATCGCCTTTTATTTTCGCTTTTAATTTTGTGTTTGTATTTTCAGGGGGTATGATAAAAAATTGTGCCTTATGCATAAATGTGGGTCGGCGCCAAAGAACCGAAAATAAAATGCTATGAACGATTCCGTCAATACGAAAGTAGGACTGCCCATCTGCAGAGTTGTTTGCTATGTAGCGGTAATTACTTTTGGCCTTGTACTGGCTCTGCCACGTTACCGTAACGGCATTGACCTCGGCGATGAGGGCTTTCTCGCTTATAGTGCGGTGCGTGTTTGGGATGGACAGATACCCAACCGCGATTTTGTCAGCCTACAGCCGCCTTTGTCCTTTTATACTGTTGCGGCTGTATTCAAACTTTTCGGCACATCACTTATTACCTTGCGGACATTAGGCCTTTGTATCTATTTGGCAATTATCCTGCTGGTTTATGCGATAACCAGTTCTTTGACCGGACCAGTTTTAGCATTAATGGCGGCGATGCTTGCCGCGACAATTGGTATGCCTTTTTTCAACTTCACTCCTTTCGCTGTATGGCATGGTATTGCAGCGTCTCTTCTGACGATATATTTCATTTTAAAATTCACGTCCGCAAAACGGCGTCGATGGGCTTTTCTATCAGGAGTAACAACGGCGTTAACCATCCTGTCCCGACACGACCAAGGTGTTTATCTTGTTGTAGCTGTTTTAACCTATGTTTTAATTACCAGGATTGCAATTCGTAAAAAGTCAAACTCGAATAATTTGCTCGGTTTTTGGGCCGTCGGCACAGCCGCGATAATCTTGCCGTTAACGATGTATTGGACAATCTCCGGCGCCTTGCCATATATGTTCAGGCAGTTGGTGATTTCCCCCCTGACAACCTATGCAAAGACCAGCTCATTGCCGTTCCCAGTGTTTAAATCTAGTTTGCCTTTACACGTTAACTTATTTATAGGTTTAATGTATCTTTCGCCAACAATCGAAGGACTAATGGCAATATGGCTGATAACACTTGTTATCCGCGGGCGATTTAACGCGGAGCATTCTCCCATTGCATTTATATTGATAGTATCGGTATTATTTTACTGCCAAGTACTGATCCGTTCCGATATATTTCATTTTCTTATAGTGTTGCCGCCATTTTTTATTCTGCTGTCCACAGTCGTGCAAACCTTGTCAGGAGCGTTTAACAGGCGGTGGATGTCAACCGGCATAAAATTTGTGATGTTGGCAATCATCGTTTCTCTCTTGTTATGCACAAAACCTGTATTTCTGCCGGCTGCCGGCAAAAATATGAAAACAATTTCGCTCGAAAGAGGCGGCGTGAAGACAACGGCATCTTTGGCCGGTTCTATAGAACATATGGTCGGTATAATCCAGAAGTATTCCGGTCCTGATGAGCCGATTCTTTGTCTGCCATATCATCCAATGTTTTATTTTTTATCTGAACGCTGTAATCCAACCCGATGGAATTATATCTGGCCGGGCGACCAGACCGCCGAAGATTATAAACAGCTCATTGAGCAGGCCGAGGCCAGCCGGCCGGCGGTTGTTGTGCTTGTTAAAAAAGCGAATATGATTTACTATGCCCCTGCTATCGTTGACTACGTGAACAGAAAATACAAAATGATCCAAGACGACGGCACTACAGCGATTTACCTCCCAGCAGACCACATAAAATAAGCAAATTCGCAGTCGTTTTTTTCGTAGCGAAGCGAATTGCAGAGTGTGCTTCACACATCTTGAACTTGTCGAAAAGGTATAACCAAAGACGGGGAATAACCAAAGACAGTCAATTCTTTTCTTGTCTACAAGTTAAACTGCTATCTTGCGATATTACTGCGGGCCGGTCCACAGATACAGCACCTGTGGAACCGCAAGCTCGTAGAGCATTCTCCTGTCAATCTTTATTGCGGCCCCGGCCTTCGCGGACAGAATATCAGACAAAGAGAATGGCTTTTGATATTCTATCACCTGCGCCTCTTCGACTCCGGCCTGCAGCTTGACTTCATCTATCGCCTCCCTCAGATAGCCGATTTCGTCAATGAGTTTTTCTTTCAGCGCCGCATCCGCCCAGTATATGCTGCCGTCGGCCAGGCGACGCACGTCCTCGTCGCTAAGCTCGCTCCTGCCCTCCACGACAACCTCGACAAAACGTTCATAAGCCGGGTTAACAATCCGATTTTGCAGGTACTGCAACTGCTCCTCGGTTGGCATTTCGAAGGAATTCAGCCAGTCCTTCTTCTCCCCGGCCTTGACAATGATGGCCTGGATGCCCAGCTTTTCTTCGAGAAGCTGCTCGACGACCAGATAACCCGCCAGAACACCTATGGAGCCGGTGATGGTTGTTGGTTCGGCGATAATTTTTTCACAGGCCACCGAGGAATAGTAACCACCCGAAGCAGCAACTCCCTGCATAAACGCAATGACCGGCTTGCCGACTTCCCCGCGATATTTCACTATCTCATTGTGAATCTGGTCACTGCCTGAAATCGTGCCGCCCGGCGAGTTAACCCGTATAATCAACCCCTTTACGGCCTTGTCCTCCCTGGCGGTTTTCAACTGCCAGTACACGTCCCTGGCCTGCTCGTCATCTATCACACCTTCTACAGATACGATGGCTATCTTCGCGGTCTTAGGCCCATGCTCGATGACTTCTTCGGTAAACTTGCGTTCCTTGCCAGCGGCTACAAAGGCAACGATACCAACCAGTATCAGGAAAAACCCTATATTTGCCAGAACAGACAGGCACGTGACTATCGCCCACAGGATTTTCCATCCGGTCCCTTTTCTGCCGGGCCGTTCGGCTGGAGGCATCGGTTGCGGTGATGGGCCGCTCGTCTGAGCCGAAAAATTGTTGGAATCCTCAAATTCCATGATATTTTCCTTTCCGAGATTACAAGCTTCTCTGGTTAATGTTGATTGGCACTCGGCCAGTCGTTACAATTATCAAACACAGGTAACTAATAATCAATAAAAAATCGAACAGCACAAGGGATTGACCAGTGGCCCTCAACAACGGATTCGTTCATCTGCATCTGCACAGTCAGTATTCGCTTCTCGATGGCGCTATCAGCTTCGAAAAGCTCCTCCAGCGATGCAAAGACCTCGGAACCGACTCTGTCGCTGTAACCGACCACGGCAATATGTTCGGGGCGGTCGAGTTCTATACCAAGGCCCTCGCCTCGCATATCAAGCCCATAATCGGTATTGAAGCTTATGTCGCTCCGGGCAGCAGGCTCGACCGCACGAAAACCGCAATCAGCGACGCCGCATATCACCTCATTCTTCTGGCCGAAAACAACGCCGGCTATCAAAACCTGATAAAGCTCGCAACGGCCGGCTACACCGAGGGTTTCTATTATCGCCCTCGAATCGACAAGGAAATACTGACCGAGCTGAATGAAGGTTTGATTGCAACTTCCGCCTGCCTCAAGGGCGAGTTGGCCTCCAACCTGGCCGCTGGCAATGAGGCCGGCGCCGCCGCAGCCGCCGAAAGCTATCTCAGGATTTTCGGTGCCGACAGATTCTTCATAGAGTTACAGCGACACGAAGGCGACAACCCGAATATTTGCGAAGCCCTGAAAGGCCTCGCAAACAAGCTGGGTATCGGCACTATTGCCACAAACGACGTGCATTTCCTCACCGAAGACGACCACGAGGCCCACAACTGCCTCTGCGCGCTAAGCACCGGCAAAAAGGCCGACGACCCAGACAGGATGATTTACCCCTCCGACGTCTTTCTAAAAAGTCCCGAACAGATGCGGCAGCTCTTCCAGGATTGCCCGCAGGCCTGCGACAATACCCTCACAATAGCCCGCCGCTGTAACGTGGAGCTCGACCTCAAGCACCGCCACGCACCTCACTTCAGCCCCGATGACAGCTCTACGCCGGAGCAGTTCCTGACAAAGCTCTGCTACGAAAAGGCGGAACAAATCTACGGCGAAATCGACGAGAAAATAAAAGACCGGCTCGACAGGGAGCTGAATGTTATCGAGTCAAAGGGCTTCGCAAGTTACTTTCTTATCGTCTGGGACTTCTGCAATTACGCCCACAAAAACAATATCCCCGTCGGCGCAAGAGGAAGCGCCGTAGGCACGCTCGTCGGCTACTGCCTCGGCCTTTGCGACATCGACCCGCTGAAGTATAACCTGCTCTTCGAGCGATTTATGGACCCGCAGCGAAATGAGATGCCGGATATCGACATAGATATCTGCCAGGTGGGCCGTAGCCGCATTATCGACTACGTCCGCCAAAAATACGGCCACGTCGCACAAATCATAACCTTCGGAACTATGAAGGCCAAAGCCGTCATCCGCGATATTTGCAGGGTGTTGAACGTCCCGCTGGCCGAGGCCGACCGGCTCGCCAAGCTCGTGCCCGATTCGCTCAATATGACCCTCGATATCGCCCTCGAAACAGAGCCGCAGTTGAAACAGGCCTACGAGAAGAATCCACAGACTAAAAAGGTTATCGATATCGGCAGACGGCTCGAAGGTCTTGCCCGGCACGCCTCGGTCCACGCAGCTGGCGTCGTTATCGCCGATGAGCCGCTTACAAACTTCGTCCCGCTTTATAAACCGCCCGGCACCGAAGATATCACCACACAATTCGAAGGCCCGATGGTCGAAAAGGTCGGGCTTTTGAAGATGGACTTTCTGGGCCTCAAAACACTCAGCGTCCTCGAACGGGCAAGGCAAATGGTAGCCCAAATCCACGGCCGAAATATAGACCTCGAAAAAATCGACCTCGACGACCCGAAGGTCTTCGAGCTTTTCGCCACCGGCAGGACAAAGGGCATCTTCCAGTTCGAATCAGGCGGTATGCAGGAGCTTCTGATGAGGATGAGGCCCGACAGGATTCAGGACCTTATCGCCGCCAATGCTCTCTATCGGCCGGGCCCGATGACACTTATCCCAGACTATATCGACCGCAAGCACGGCGCCAAATGGTCGCTGCCCCATCCGATTATGAACGAGGTCCTCGAAGAAACCTACGGCATTATGGTCTACCAGGAACAGGTAATGCAAATCTGCAACCTGCTCGGCGATATCCCTCTGCGCGAGGCATACACGCTGATTAAGGCCATAAGCAAAAAGAAAGCCAGGACCATCGCCAAGGAAAAACAGCGATTCACCGATGGCTGTGTCACCAAGGGCCTCAGGAAGCAGCAGGCGGTCAACATTTTCGAACTCATCGCACGCTTCGCCGGCTACGGTTTCAACAAAAGCCACTCGACTCGATACGCCGTTATCGCGTATCAGACCGCCTATATGAAAACCTACTGGCCGGTCGAATATATGGCCGCACTTCTGACTTACGAAATGGGCGACACCGACAAGGTGGTCGAATATATCGCCGAATGCACCAACATGGGTTTAGAGGTTACTGCCCCCGATATTAACGAAAGCGGTGTCGACTTCACGCCTCTGTATAAATCCACCGACGGCAAAAAAGGTGTGATTCGCTTCGGCTTGGCCGCGGTAAAGGGCGTCGGTGAAAAGGCCGTAGAGCAAATCATCGTCGCACGTGAAAAAGTCGGCAGGTTCCAGAGCTTGTTCCACTTCTGCGAAAACGTCGACCTCCGCGCCGCTAACAAGCAGGTAATCGAGGCATTGATAAAGGCGGGAGCTTTCGACCGGCTCGGCGGCCATCGGGCACAGATGTCGGCCGGCCTTGAAACCGCTATGCAAATCGGCGCACGGACCCAGGCAGACAGGCAAAACGGCCAAATGCGCTTCTTCGGCCAACAGGAAAAACCCGACTACTCACAGGACCACCAGCGCCTCCCGAATATACCCCCCTGGCCGGAGCCATTGATGCTCGCACGAGAAAAAGAAGTCCTCGGTTTCTATGTCACCAGCAATCCGCTCAGCCACTGCGCCGAGACTATCAATATATTCTCGACTATCAACACCGCCCAGCTTACCGAGTCCGCGCAGGATAAAGACGTAATCATAGGCGGGATGATTGCGAAGATAAGATACCACCTTACTAAAACCGGCAGAAACGCCGGCTCAAAAATGGCCGTCTTCTCGCTCGTTGACCTCCAGGGCCAGGTCGAGGTTGTCCTGTTCCCCTCAACGCTCAATCAGTTCGCCAAGCTCCTGGTAAGCGATACGGTCATTTTCGTAAAGGGCCGGCTGGACTTCAGAAGGGAAAAGCCCAATATCATCGCCTCGGAGCTTATCCCCTACGACCAGGCCACGGACAAGCTCGCCGGCAAAGTCCGAATCAACCTCGACGCTGGAAACGTCACAAAACAAAAAGTTGCTGAAATAAAAAGTATCTGCCAGCACCACAGGGGCAAAAGCCCCGTCTATGTGGCAGTCAGAACCGACAAAGGAAAGCTTTACGCCGCCGCCGACAGGCAGCTTTCCGTCAATCCCGACGCCGACTTCTGCAGAGAGATGCGCCACCTCGTCGGACCAGAAAACCTCCAACTAACAAGGTAGAATAACGATATGTGGCTACCAAAAAACGAAAGGGATTTGCTGACTTACTATTATCAGGAATTAAAACAAACAGGAGTAAAAGGTCAGTTTTTTTTGAGCGACCTAACGAAATGCCTTAGAAAACCAAACGTCTCAAAAACTAAAATCCAAATAGCCAATTTCACACTCGATAAACGAAATTTAATCGCCTTAATGCCCTCTCAAGGGGACGCTGTTACACTAAGTTTGACTCTTACCGGCTATGACCTTGGACGGAAGTATAGCTCTTGGTGGTCACGAACCGGCCTATTGTTCGCAGAATACAAAGACCACTGGTTTTGGCTTATCGTCAGCTTTCTTGGTGGTGTTGTTGGTGCTCTAATAGTAAACTGGCTGTCAAAAACGTAAATAGTAACAATTGGATAAGATACAAATTATGGATTATATTCCTGATGGCACAACGCCTGAGGCTCACAGGAAGCATATTGAGCATCTTCGCAGTTTAACCCCCGCACAACGGGCAGAAATTGCTTTTGAATTGAGCGATAAGGCACGTCAGAAACTCATCGATGACATAAAGAAACAACACCCTGAGTTTACAAAACAACAGCTTATCATTGAAATCATCCGTAGGTGTTATGGCGAAAAACTCGCCCAGGAAGTCGCAGCCGCAAAAGGTTGGAAATAATGAACTCTAAAAAACTATCCGGTAAATTCTTCGTCTTAGATGGACCAGACGGCTGTGGGAAAACGACACAGATGGAGTTGCTTACCAAGCACTTGAAAAATCTTGGTATTAATATAATTGAGACTAACGACCCAGGAGGCACATCAATTGGCAATCAGATTAGCCGACTATTGAAATATGATGCACAAGGCAAAATGGATGTTAATGTTGAGATGATGCTGTTTATGGCATCGCGAGCTCAACTTGTAGCAGAAATTATCAAACCATCCATTCAATTACAAAAGACGGTTCTATGCGATAGATTTGTATCATCCACTTGTGCCTATCAAGGCAGTAGTGGATACCCGACGGAAAGAATTATAGAATTTGCACAATTCGCCATAGATGATATTTGGCCCGATATTACTATTATTATCGACTTGCCTGTGGAGATAGGACGTGAACGGACCGGTCAAAAACGTTATCAAAAAACCAAAGTAAATCACGAAGATGCTAATCAATCCCACCTATTTCCAAATGCTGTTAAAGACCGTTTTGACTCCCGACCTCTCGACTATCACCGAAAAGTAAGAAACGCTTTTCTCAAACTACCAGAATATTATCCGGGAATTGTAGCGATCGTCGATGGCTCCGGAGACATTGAAACCGTCCACAAAAGAGTGATAGAAACTATTGAAAAATTCGGGGCGAAATAAATGCCGCTAAAAGACATATTCTGCCAGGAAAAAGCAATCAATGCACTTCAGCTCGCCTTCGTCGCGGACAAGGTCGCGCATTCGTATATTTTCGCTGGCCAGGACGGCGTGGGCAAGTTCACTACCGCACGCGAATTTGCGAAGCTGCTGCTGTGTAAAAATCCCGTCAAAAAAAACGAATTCAACGACAGTTGCGGCAGTTGCGAGTCCTGTCGGCTGTTTAAGGCCGGCTCGCATCCTGATTTCGAACACGTATATAAAGAGCTGATTGAATACACTCAAGACGGCAAAGGCAAGGCCTCGCCTGTCCAGTTCCCTATCGACGTCGTCCGTGAATTTGTGATTGAAAAGGTCGCCAACAAGCCAACCCTGTCTGCAAGAAAGGTATTCGTTCTAACCGAGGCCGAAAAACTCAATATCGAATCTCAAAACTGCCTGCTCAAGGTCCTCGAAGAGCCGCCCGCCTACTGCTGCATCATTCTCGTCTGCACCCGGCCGGACAAACTCTTCCCCACAATCAAGTCTCGCTGTCAAATCCTCCGCTTCGGACCCGTCGAGGAGGATAAAATCCTCGCAAAACTGCATCAACTCGGCCTGGGACAAACGCAGGCAAAATTCTTTGCGCGTCTGGCCGACGGAAGTCTCGGCCTGGCCTGCACCTATGCCCGGCTCGAACTGGCCGACGCAAACCTCTACGAAACAAAAACTCAATTAATCGACGCCCTCGCCGAACTCGATTACAAAGACGCGCTTGACCTGGCCGAGCTGTGCCAGCAGCAATCCAAATCCCTTGCCGGGACCTGGGCCACACTCGAACCTGGAATCAGCAGAACGGACATCAACCGTAAAGCATCCGGCACAATCGTCCGGATTATAACCAGCGCCCTTCACGACGCGATGCTTGCAGGTGTCGCGGAAAAAGACCACCTCGTCAATTTCGACCAGGCCGAACAAATCCGAAAAATCGCCCGGCGACTGGACGCCGACCAGGCCGCACAAAAAATCGCCGATTGCTTCAAAGCCCTGCACTGGATTGAATCCTCCGTCAATGAACGCCTTATTTTCGAGAGTTTGTTGTTAAACCTGGCCGAAGCTGATAAAATCACGTCCGAACTGTAACGCATTCAGCCCTGTATGTTAGATAAACCCCCCGGGTTTATCCGCCGCAGCGGATTTGTCCGGGGATTTGCGAGGCGCCGATATTGCCAATGGAAGATACGTCTGCAACAAAACCAAAGCTGCCGAGAACCAAAAGATATATGCTGGTTCGATTCAGCCGGATGATGAACCTCGGCCTGTTTGAGCATAACGAGGCACAGATTCCTTCCGTACCGACTCGCGTCGTTGTAAAAACCGACAAAGGCCTCGAACTGGGCAGTCTGGTGGGCCAGCCCTTGGCATACCGCGGCGGTCAGCTAAAACTCTCCGACGAGCAGCTAAAAAAATATTTCGACGACTCTGAAATTCCCATCTCCGCCGAGCCGGTCGGCAGATTCATTCGTTACGCAACGGCAGAAGACATCAATGAGGAACGCCACTTCGCCAAAATTTCGGAGCAGGAAGCCGAATTCTGTAGAAAGCTCGTCTCGGAAATGAACCTCCCGATGAAAATTGTCGATGCCGAGCACATAATCGGCGGCGAAAGAATCATTTTCTACTTTATGGCCGACGGGCGGGTCGACTTCCGCGACCTGGTCAAAAAGCTCGCGCAGGAATACCAGACTCGAATCGAAATGCGGCAAATCGGCAGCCGAGACGAAGCAAAGCTGCTCGGTGACATCGAAAGCTGCGGCCAGCAGTGCTGCTGCATAAGGTTTCTAAAGGCACTCAAGCCCGTCAATATGAGAATGGCCAAGCTGCAAAAGGCGACGCTCGACCCTTCGAAAATCTCCGGCTACTGCGGACGCCTCAAGTGCTGCCTCCGCTACGAAGACAAAACATATACCGAGCTTAAAAAGCTGCTGCCCCATAGAAATACAAGAGTAAAAACGCATTCCGGCATCGGCAAAGTCGTCGATTGCCAGGTCATCACACAGCTTGTCGCAGTCGAGCTTGACAACGGCACGAAAATTGTGGTGCCCAGAGAAGAAATCGAGATAATCCCAAAATCAAAAACCGATGATACGCGGCCCCCGGAAGATAAAGAGCCAAAGGACAACAATGATACGGAAAACGCATAGTAAAAAAGGGGGAATTTCAAATGCCCTGAGCATCTGCCGAGACGCAACAAGGAGTCACTATGCCGCGTAAAATCATTGTTACCTCAGCCCTGCCTTACGCAAACGGCCCGATACACATAGGCCATCTCGTCGAATACCTCCAGACCGACATCTGGGTCCGCTTTCAAAAATTGCTCGGCAATCATTGCCTCTATTTCTGCGCCGACGACACACACGGCACGGCCATTATGATAAGCGCCAAAAAGCAGGGCATCAGCCCGCAACAGCTTATCGACCGCGTGCACAAAGAACATCTCGAGGATTTCAATAACTTCCTCGTGGACTTCGACAATTACTACTCAACACACTCGCCGGAAAACCAGACCTTCAGCGAGCTTATCTTCGCCCGGCTCACCGACGCCGGCTCAATAACAAAACGAACCGTAAGCCAGCCGTTCTGCCCGAACTGCAAAATGGCACTGCCCGACAGGTACATCCGCGGCGCCTGCCCCCGCTGCAAAGCCGAGGACCAGTATGGCGATTCCTGCGAAATCTGCAGCGCCACCTATCAGCCTACGGACCTGATAAATCCCTACTGCTCAACCTGCGGCTCAACCCCGATTATGCAGCAGTCCGAACACTACTTCTTCAAGCTGGCCGACTATGAGCCCCAGCTCAGGGAACTCATTGCAAATGGCTATATCCAGCAGTCCGTTGCAAACAAGCTCGATGAGTGGTTCAAAGCGGGACTGAAGGACTGGGATATCTCGCGCGACGGCCCTTACTTCGGCTTCAAAATCCCCGGCGAAGAAAACAAGTACTTCTATGTCTGGCTCGACGCCCCCATCGGATATATGGCCTCAGCCAAAAACTACTGCGATAAGAACAATCTGGATTTCGACACTATCTGGAACAGCCGGGATTACGAGCTGTATCATTTCATCGGCAAAGACATTATGTATTTTCACGCCCTGTTCTGGCCCGCAATGCTGACCGGTGCCGGTTTCAAGACGGCCGACAAGCTGTTCATCCACGGCTTTCTCACCGTCAACGGCCAGAAGATGAGCAAGTCACGCGGCACGTTTATAAAGGCAAGCGCCTACCTGAACCATTTAGACTGCGAGTATCTGCGATACTATTACGCAAGCAAGCTTACAAGCGGAATAGATGACATCGACCTGAGTTTTGATGATTTCATCAACAAAATCAATTCAGACCTCGTCGGCAAATTCGCCAACCTCGCATCACGTTCGGCTCCGATGCTCAACAGCAAACTAAATGCTCGGCTGGGACGACTCGACCAACAGGGCGCAAAGCTTGTCGAAATACTCAAGGCAGCCAAAGAAAGTATCATCGAAAACTACGAAAACCTCAACTACGCCGCTGCCGTAAGGACCACCGTCGCGCTGGCGGACCTCACCAACCGTTATGTGGAACAGAACCAGCCCTGGGTCATAATAAAAACCGACCCCGAGAACGCACGCACGACTCTGACCGCCGTCCTCAACGCCGTCCACATCCTCACAATCTACCTAAAACCCATTATCCCGCGATTTGTCGAAAAAGTCGAACACCTGCTCGGCACCCCCAACCTGACCTTCGCGGACGTCGGCAACGTTCTCGAAGACCGCAGTATCAATAATTTCGAACGACTGTTTGAGCGTGTCAGCAAAGAACAGGTTGATTCAATGATTGAAGAAAGTAAGGAGAATGGAGAGAACAAAACTATGACTACTGAACCGATTAAATCCGAATGCACTATCGAAGACTTTGCAAAAATCGACCTGCGGATTGCCCAGGTCACAAAGGCCGAACCAGTCGAAGGAGCCGACAAGCTGCTACGCCTCCAACTGGATGTCGGTGGTATACAAAAAACCGTATTGGCGGCAATAACACAGGCCTACAAACCCGAAGAACTCACCGGCAAAACCGTCATATACTTTGCAAACTTAAAGCCCAGGCAAATGCGGTTTGGCCTGTCCGAAGGAATGATTCTCGCCGCGGGCACAGGCGGAAAAGACATCTTTATGCTCACCGCCGACCCCGGCGCGATACCAGGCCAGAAAGTCAGTTGACAAAATATGTCCGACAAGAAATCTCTCGATGAAATCTCAGAGCAGGACGCAAGATACAACCCAAAGGCCCTGAGATTCGTTTACGAGGGGCTGGGTTACACCGTAAAGAAACTCTCCGAAGAGCCGGGCCACGTCACTGGCCAGACACTCTGCGAGGGCCTGCGCCACCTCGCCCTCGAAAAATGGGGGCGACTGGCGCTGCTCGTGCTAAACAGTTGGCAAATCAAATCCACAAGGGACTTCGGCCAGATAGTCTACCTGCTGATTACAAACAAATGGATGCGGGCACAGTCCACCGACTCAATCGACGACTTCAACGACGTCTACGATTTCAAGACCGCCTTCAAGGACCAGTTTACATTTTAGACAAGCGCCCTGCGAAGATAGATAACAGTAATACTTTCGCACTTTTCTGTTCCAATCTGGACTGATGGCTGACAAACTCAAAATCACAGTCGTCTGCGACAACAACCCGCACACACCGGGACTGCAAACCGGCTGGGGCTTTGCCTGCCTCATTACAGGAACCGAAAAAACAATACTGTTCGATACCGGCCCCTCAGGAAAAATGTTACTCGACAATATGAACTCACTGGCCATCGACCCTGATCGCATCGACGCGGTTGTGCTGTCCCACAATCACCCCGACCACACGGGTGGACTGAAAAACCTTCTCGAAACTAATACTAAAGCAACGGTCTATCTGCCGGCCGGTTCCTGGGCAAAGCTAAATAAAAAAATCGACAACAACCAAAGACAAATCATCCGAGTGGATAAATCCCTGCAAATCTGCCGGGACGTTTACTCCACAGGCAGCATTGGATGGCTAATCAAAGAACAATCACTAATCATACGAACGCAAAAGGGTCTGATAACTATCACCGGCTGCGCTCACCCCGGAATCGTCAGAATTCTGGACGCCGTAAGAAATTTCCTCAAAAACGATATTCTACTGCTGATGGGCGGCTTCCATCTTGAATGGACCACCAAATCAGCAATCCTCAAAACCATAGACCGCCTCAGGCAATTCAAGGTAAAATACGTCGCCCCCGCACACTGCTGCGGCCCTCGCGCCCACGCCCTGCTCAAGGAAGCGTTCGCCGCTCGCTATATAAACGTCGGGGCGGGCGCAATAGTCTTCCCTGCCGAATTGCCCCCTTAGTCCGCCCTGCCGCTTGACAAACCACGGCAAACAGTGTTAATATACATTAACGAAAAAGCCGACTGCTAATATGGGAGGATAGGCAATGCGCCTGGTTGTAAAACAAGGTGAGCGCACCGTTAACGAGTTTCACTTCGACAAGGGACCCGTCTACATCGGCAGGCATGCAAACAGCCAGGTGTTTTTGCCCGACAAAACCGTCTCCCGACAGCACGCCGTAATCTATAACACCAAGGATGGCCAGTGGGTCGTCGAAGACCTCGACAGCGCCAACAAAACCTACCTCAACGACGACGAAATTCATAAAGCAGACATCAAGACTGGCGACGTCATTCGCATATCCGATTTTGCCATCGAGGTAAACTTTGAGCAAAGCTCAGGACCAGACCCCGGCGAAACCGTCGAACTCGAAGAAGCCCCCGCAACCCTCATAACAGGCCCGCAAATCATAATAAGAAAACTCGGCGCCGAAAGAGCTCCGGCTATCAGGTTCCAGTCCGAAAGGGCCACTGACTTCCTCCAGGCAATCGAAGAGCTAAGAAAAGCCGAAAATCTCGACAGGGCGCTACTCGCTATGCTCGAGCTGGTCTCCAGGCAGTTCCACACCTACCACGTCTGGGGCGC
Source organism: uncultured Pirellulales bacterium (assembly GCA_964597035.1). GTDB lineage: Bacteria > Planctomycetota > Phycisphaerae > Sedimentisphaerales > Anaerobacaceae > Fen-1362. Next base: position 22,909 of record CAZQWM010000011.1, on the reverse strand, counting down.
AATGCGGGCAAAATCCGACGGCCCTATGACCGCACACGCAGGCCGTGACAGAAGTGGTATGACCGTCGAGCAGGCCTCGCTCGAATTCAGCGACAAAATCGGCGAGGCAATCGACAAAAAACAGTTCCTGCTGTTCATCTTCCCAAGGGACCTGTCCCAGAAAAAGGAAACCCAGATACGTTCCGTCATTATCGCCCCCCTGCTGACTCCCGCCGGCTGCTTAGGCGTTATCTACGCCAACAACACCTTCCGCGACGACCACTACAACTTAGGCGACCTCGACTACCTTATGCTCTTAGGCCTGCACACCGCCTCCGTAATCGGCAAACTCCCCGCCTAAGAAAGGCAGCACCTAATTCGATGCTTATCCCCTCGCCTTTGCGAACCAGTCGGGGTCTTGTGCGAGCTTGTCCCTCGCCTCGGCCGTCATCATCTCAAAGGCCGGATGCGTGCTCTCCCACGCCCGCTCTGTAAATGAGCTGTTCCGCATCTTCTCCACCTCACGAGAGGCCTCGCCGAAGTAACTGCCGTAAATATGCAGCGAATCGCTTATGTCAACGTACCTCCCGACCGCAACCGGCTTTTTTATCTTCTCACGGATACGTCCTGCTATCGTCCGCTGCAACTCCGTAAGCGCATAGACGTTCATAAACCACGCCTTGTAAAGGTCCCGGCTGCGCCAGTGCGTGTTCATATTCAGCACAAATCCGCCGGACCCGTCGTCAACCAGCCGACACCAGACTCGCTGCAGACAGGGCGGGTCGTCCGTTGCCCCGTCGGCCGTCGGCATCCACGTTATCGCCTGTGCCCTTCGCGTGTGGCTGACTTTCGAAAGTGCGTCGATTATGTATTGTATCTGGTTGACATCCGAAAAAGGCCTCGCTGACTTCGGATTCCTTATGTCCTCCACGGGCGAATATGCGAACAGCCGCTGATGATACGTATAAGTCCACTTCCCCGCCGCAGGGTCTATCCAGTGGTCGTGAATCCCCCCAATCACCTCCTGTCGATACGCCTCAAGCTCCGCAGGACCGCCCGGAAAATTCTTGTGTATCCTCGGCTCGGCAAACGGGTCCGTCACGGTCACTACAACCGTCGCGTCTTTGCTCGGCGGGTCGTCGGGTTTGTCATATTCGGTTTTGATGTCAATCCCATTATCCCAGACCGCAAGCACCGCCTTTTCCCACGCCTCAGGCAGACACCCGGCCGTAACAGACAGCACCCCAGGCCCCGCCCTCGATGAAATGTCCACCATTTTCGGCTTCCTCCTTAAGCACGGGTGAAAATGCTATCGGCTAAGGTCAATTTCCTCGTCGGTAATATCGTATCGCTCGCGTTCACGCTGCGGCAAATCCGCAAGCATACGCTTCGCCTTGTAGGCGTATTCACTGCCGGGGTATCGTTCGATTATTTCCCTGCAGTAGCCAACCATCAGTTTATAATTCACTCCCGGCAGCCGACCCATCTTTCTCTGCGTAATAGCCAGCTCGAAAAGCTGCTCGGCGCCCGTCTTTTCCTCTTCGGTAAGCTCCTTGAATTTTATCGGCTTTGGCTGCTGGGCCGTTGTCTGACTGGCTGCTTCCTCCTGCCCACCCGACGGCTCAACCGGTTCAGCACGCAAACGCTCCTCATCCGCCTGCCATACCCCGTGAATCGTTTTCTCCCCCTTCTGCTCTGCTCCCTCTTTCGAACCGGTAAAGTTGCTTACAACCACTACCGCAGCCACAACCAGCACAACCACTGCTGCCATCTTAAGCCAGAAAGTGTTCATAGCCGTCACTCCGCAAAAACAACTGAAAATTGACTATGTGTAAGTGATTGTTTAGAATTAACTTATCGGCAACATAGCTATTACTACTCCGATGATAAATACAAGTTCACAAATAGTCAATTGCAAATGTTCACAGGATTGATTCAACAGGTTTGCACGGTAAAAACGCTCGCCGCCACGACGGGCGGCGCGGCGCTTACGGTCGACCTGCATCAGCTCGCCGCTCAAACCCGTATCAGCGACAGCATCGCCGTAAACGGCGTATGCCTGACCGTGGCAAAACTGGCCGGCCCACTCGCAACCTTCGACCTGAGCAGCGAAACCCTCGCCAAAACAAACCTCGGTAAATTGTCCCCCGGCTCAAAGGTCAATGTTGAACTCGCCTTGAAGGCCGACGACCGATTCGCAGGTCACTTTGTCCTCGGCCATATCGACGGGACTGCAACAATACGAAAAGTCGAAACAAAAGGCAGCTTCGCAAACATCATCTTTGCTGCACCAAAAGAGCTGCTCAACCGTATGATTCCAAAAGGCTCCGTCGCCGTTGACGGTATTTCGCTTACAATAGCCGAATTGAATACCGAGGGTTTCACTGTCGCCGTAATACCCGAAACCCTCAAAAAAACCACTCTCGCTTCCGCCAAACAGAATGACACAGTCAATATCGAAATTGATATAATAACCAAAACGGTTGTGAAACATCTCGGCAAACTTACAGGTATAAATAGTGGCCTGACAATTGAAAAGCTCAGGCAGCAGGGTTTTTAACCGATAGACAAGAATATGAACAACACTACAAACCACAATTCGATAAACGATGAGCCGGTAATCGGCATAACAATGGGCGACCCGGCGGGCATCGGCCCGGAGATCGTCATCAAGGCACTAGCCAACCCGGCCATAAGACGGTCCGCCAAGTTTGTCATCTTCGGTATGGATGAGCAGCTTCGCTACGCCGCAGACCGTGCGGAAATCGAACCGTTCTGGGGCCGCCATCAGCACGAAAAAATCAGCAGGGACTATCCATATAAAGTCGTGGTTGCGGATTACGATGACTTTTCGGTGCCGCCCTGGATTAAAGAACCGACCAGAATCGCCGGCGAAGCGTCCGTGAAGTTCTGCATCGACGCCATCGACGCCGCCAGACGCGGAATCATCGACGCGGTTGTAACCGCACCTATAAACAAAACAAGCTGGAAGCTGGCCGGCGCACCCTGGCCCGGACATACTGAAATGCTCGCCAAGCTCTGTAAATCCCGACGAAAGGTAATGATGTTCATCGCAGGCCCGTTGAAGCTGGCCCTGGCAACGATTCACGAGCCGCTTTTCGAGGTCCGGCATAAATTCACAATCGGCTGCGTCTTTGAGCCGATAGACCTGCTCAATACCGCGCTGAAGGAATACTTCGCAATATTCAGTCCCAAAATCGGCGTCGCTGCACTGAACCCCCACGCCGGGGAAAATGGCCGGTTCGGCGACGAAGAGCAGCGCATAATTTCGCCAGCAATTCTGATGGCACAGGAGCAGGGTATCGACTGCCTCGGCCCTTTCCCCGCCGACACGCTCTTTGTCCGCGCCGCGGCGGGCGAATTCGACGGCGTCGTCGCTATGTATCACGACCAGGGTATGATACCGGTAAAGCTGCTCGCCTTCGACACGGCCGTCAATGTCACCATCGGAATCCCCATTATCCGCACCAGCCCCGCTCACGGGACCGCATTCGACATCGCCGGCAAGAACATCGCAAATCCTTCGAGTATGATGGCCGCTATCAAAACCGCAATCGAAATGGCTGCTACGAAGAAAGCCCGCCGGCTCGCCGCCGCCAAGGCCGATGCAGATGCAGACTAAACAGCAGATAAACACCCTGCTCGAATCTGCCGGTGTAAAACCGAACAAGCACCTCGGCCAGCACTTCCTCATCGACCTCAACCTGATGCGCCTGCTCATCGACTCCGCCGATATTCGCCCGGACGATGTCGTTCTCGAAGTCGGCTGCGGCACCGGCTCGCTCACTGAAGCGATTACCCAAAAAGCTGGCCTCTGCGTCGCCGTCGAATTTGACCGGACCCTCGCCGAAATCGCCGCCGCACAACTGACCGAAAGAAAAAATGTCACAATTATAAACGCCGACATTCTCGAAAAGAAAAGCGTAATCAATCCCTCGGTTCAAACCGCACTCACCGACGCCCGCAAAAAATACGCCGGCCGATTACTGCTCGTCGCAAACCTCCCTTACCACGTCGCCTCGCCTCTCATCATAAACCTTATCACCGGTCCGCAGGTTGCGGATGCGATGTTCGTTACCGTCCAGAAAGAAGTCGCCCTGCGGATGACCGCCTCCCCCGGCTGCAAAGACTACGGAATACTCAGCATCCTCCTCGCCGCGACCGGCCGTCTCAAGACCATCCGGATTCTCAAACCATCGGTCTTCTGGCCCCAGCCGCAGGTCGATTCAGCAATGATAAGCTACGTCCGGGACGCGGAAAAACTAAAGACAATCAAAAATATTGAAATGCTCAACACAATCGCCGGCGCTTTCCTCCGGCACCGCCGAAAAATGCTAAAATCCTGCTGCAAGCTCATCACCGGCGCTCTCGTTAAGATTGACAACTGGCTTGATATTTTCAAGCGCTGTGGAATCGACCCCGCTGACCGGCCGGACCGGCTAAACCCGGAACAATTCGTCGCAATTGCCAACACCTGCTGCGAAACTAAATAACGGCCTCACGGTGCCTGTGACTGTGGCATTCGATATTCACCGCTACGGGCAGCGACGCAATATGGCACGGCGCCGGCTCAACCAAAACCGCTAAAGCGGTCGTATCACCCCCAAGACCCTGCGGACCGACGCCGAGATTGTTTATGCGCGACATCAACTCAGCTTCGAGCTTTGCGTAAAACGAATCCGCATTCGGCTTATCGATACTCCTTAATAGCGCCTTTTTGCTTAGCACACAGCTACTCTCAAAATCCCCGCCGATACCAACCCCGACTATAAAAGGCGGACACGCATCAGCCCCCGCTTCCTTGACAACATTTACTACCCAGTCGATTATCTCTTCGGCCCTCGCCGTAGGTATGAACATACGAAAGGCGCTTTTGTTTTCGCAGCCCCCGCCCTTGGCCATAAAGCCAATCTTGAGCTTGTCTCCGGGCACAATCGACCAGTGAATCACTGCCGGTGCGTTTGTGCCGGTGTTTTTGCGCTGCTTGACCGGCTCAGCAACAACACTTTTACGAAGTAATCCCTTTTCGTAACCTGCAGCAACACCCTCATTGATTGCATCCACAGCCGTCTTTCCCGCCGGACACTCGACAAACACTTCGCTGCCCTGCTCCACAAAAATAACGGCCAAACCCGTATCCTGGCAAAGCGGTATCCGTTGAGCCGCCGCCAGCTTTGCATTTTCGACAAGCTGCTGCAGTATCTTTGCCGCACGGGGATTGCTTTCTTTTTTGGCTGCTCCGGCCAGTGCCGACAAAACATCCTCCCCAAGCTCATACGCCGACTCTATACACAGCGCCTCGACCGTCTCAACAACCTTTGAATACTCAATCTTTCGCACGAGTATCGAAACCGGAAATTCAGGTTTTTTAGTCTTCCTCGATTTTGACATCGAAGCTTTTGTAGGTCGTATTGCCGACCGCATCCGCCAGCTTCATAGCAATGACGTGCTCTCCGCCCGACAGCTTTTTTGTGACAATGGTGACATTCTCGCTTGTCGTATCGTAAACAAGGTCGTCGGGCACAACACCCAGCCAGTTGGCATCGCTGTCAACCGTATAGTCAACCTTGCCGATAGCGCTGAATTCATCGCTGACAGTCATCTTGAGCGTTACTACCCCGCCCTTCTCTTCGACACTGTGGCCCTCAACAGCGGGCCCGGTATTATCGACAACGACCGTTTCACTCACCCTGCTGCCCGTCAATTTCGTCTCCGGCGTATTGCTCCTCTCGTCGCTTGCCGTAACCCTTATTTCATATCTGCCGTCTTCTACGGTCTTGCCGTCCCACTCGAAGCTGTTATTTTCTGCCGCATCCTCTATCTCTATCCAGCCGGTCCTGCCGAGCTTTCTGAAATCGATTTTATAAATCAGCTTGTCCCCGTTATCGTCTTTCACGTCGTAGCCGATTTTGAATACGCCGGTTTTCCCCGCGGCGTCGACGTGAGTAAGACTGACGGACTCAACCCTCGGCGCCAGATTGGGAACCGTAGAGGACACTGCCACTTCGCGTATGACCGGGCTGGCCGAACCGTCGTCGCTCCTCAGAACAATTTTATACTGACAGAACCTGCCCGCCGGACAATCCAGCCCAACCGGCCCGGTGACCTCCACCGGCTTTGTCCACTCCGAAAAACTCGGGTCATTAACGTCACTGACGTTGCCGCTGCGGCACGCCGCCAGGACCTTGCAACCTTCCGGCACATCCGCTTCAATCTGAAGCTTCCCCCATTTTGCCGGCTGACCCGCGTCCACAAGCTCCGATTTGTATGTCCCCTCACGCGCCAAAGACCTGCCCAGCTTAATCAATTTCGCCGGGTTGGCCGTCCCCACGTATATCTCATCGCCACGCACGGCCACTGCCGTAAGCTGAGACGCCTGCCGGTCCTTGTAAATAATCGACTGCTCCTCCGAAGCCGGCCCAACGGAAAAAAGCTGCGCATCGTTGCCCGTCCCAACTAATAGCTCCTCATCCTGCACCGCCAGGCAAAAGAACACCGCCGTCTCACTGAATATATCATTAACAAATCCGTCTGTTGTTATCCTGTAAACAAAACTTGCTTTGGTGGGTTTTGGCGGCTTCGGCATTGCCCCCTTCTGCTCTGCCTGCTGCTCGCCGCTCGGTTCCTTTGTATTGGCAATCTGAAGCTTCATTCCGCTGCCCTCACCGCCCGATTCGCCGCCCCCGCCCCTGCTCTCAGGCCGACCGGCCTGAGTCGGCCTCGCCGCAAATCGCCGCTCCATCTGCACTACCTCAGCCGACGTCGCTGCGGCATAAAGCTCACCACCCAAAAACGCCAGTGCCGTCACTTCCTGCTGTTTACTGTCATATAATACCGCTGTTTCTCTGGTTCGCGGGTTTATCCTGTAAACAAGACCGCGACTGTCGCTGCCGGCGTAAATCAGGCCATCACCGCCCTGCACAAGCGATAGAATGTTTTTGTCCGGACTGTCATAAACACACTCTTGTTTCCTGCCGAGCGAATCGAGCCGATATACCTTACCCTTAGGCCCCGTCCCAACGTAAATATCTCCTGTCTTGTCAACCAGAATCGCAAATATGTAGTTGGCGTCGTTGGGCTCAAAAACAACCTTCATCCTGCCCGCCTCAAGCCGGCATAATGCGCATCTGTTTCCGCTTATCCCGACAAGAAGCCGACCAGCCACGTCCGTCGCCATCGCAAAGATGTGTTCGTTGGCAAGATGCCGCTTTTCATCCTTCACTGCATTCGAGTCGTTTGGCTCGTTGGCGTCGCTCGTTTCATCACTCTCTCGTTTCTGCTGCTCTTTTCCCGGTCGCCCGGAATAAACCTCCTTCAACTCCCCCGCCGCGCCGAACGCATAAACACCGCCGTTCGGGCTTGTCCCCACATATACCTCATCGCCGATTACCACAATGCTGTTAATTGACCAGACGTCATCGAATTGTTTCACAAGAACTTCGGCGCTCCGGCCTAACTGAATCGTGCCACGAGAGCCAATCACAACGTCATTCACCTCGCCCTTGAGAAAATCCTGATTACTGCTGTGGCGAGTGACCTTGCTCGTTACTCCTCTGCACACTGAGACCGGCAGCCAGGCCAAAAAAAATAAAACCAGCAAACAAACGCTCACACACAGCCGCCACTGTCCCAATCCGGCTGTCGAAATTCGTCTATCACAGCTCATTTCTGCTCCACCGTAACGTTCATAACCTTACTGTCGATTACCACTCCACCCGTCCGGACGTGTTTCTCAACCCAGCCGGGAAATACCTGCATCGTAACGGCCCTCGCTGCGTCTCCAAGCACAAGCGCCTTTGTGGCCGGCAGCCCCGGCAATTCCGCCTTCTCCAGCACAACTCCTCCCGCCGGCAAAACCAGAATGCAGTGCAACTGGTCTCTGTCGATGCTTAAAATATCATTTATAACGTCTACAAGTGTATCCAGGTTCTCCGCCATAAACCTGTATGGTACCGTCCTTCTCAAAAATTCCTCGTAGTCATACGCACCACAGATAATCAACTGATAAGTCCCCGCCGGCGTGTCCTCGGGCACTGCGATGCCGAACTTATATTCCCGCTTCTGTGCCTGAAACGATTCTATCACCACATCAACGTCTAAGGTCTCACCGTTTTTGACACGCGAGTCTCTAATCGTCGCCGACCATATAGAAGACGTGATGTTCTTTTTATCCACAGTGACATCAATGTCAAACGACTTTATCTGAACCTGCCTGTAGGGATTGTTCATCATCAGCGCCACGGGACTGATACTGTCGCGTATTATCTCATTCAGCCCCGCTCCCGTAGAAACATTCTCAAATGTTACCAGCTTCGCCCCCTCTAATTCGATGGCGCCTCTGTATCGAAGCATATAATCAGGCGGCAGGTCGCCCCGCTCAAGCACCGCACTTCCTATCGCTATCCGCAGCAGCAGCGGAGTCAGCAGCCGGTTGTCGGCAACGCGGCAGTCATAACGCTTCTTTTCTCTGTCGTTGTATCGGCTCACGCTTATCGTAAGAGGAATCATCTTCGCCTCTGTCCCCACCTTGCCTCGTATCGCCGTCGATTCGTCCACCGTCAAAGCACCGACTATATCCAGCGAGCTGGCTATCTTGAACGAGCGCATCACGTTCGATATCACCGCATGCACCTCGCCCGTAGCCATCGGAAAATCCACCGAGCCGTAACCCAGAAAAGAGTGCCCGAATCCATAAACTTCGTCGCCCCTGACTTCCGTGACCGTGCCGTAAGCTTCAAGCACTATATCCCCCGTAACCAGCGGAACAACAAGACACGCGCCCGGAGTCAGTCGAACCTCGCCGGCATATTTATCACCGCTGTTTTCACCGCCGCCGGAAACAACCATAAATCCCAAAGGCCCTAACAAATCATCCAACTGGCCCCTCATCGCTTCCGGCACACCCGAAGCAACAATCGGGCTGGGCAGAAAAGTCGCACCCGTAACTCCCCGTCCAAAGGAAGTCCTCGTCTGCATGACTTTTTGTTCTATCTGTGAAAAATCTATCGGCCGTGAAAAATTAAACGCAACCCCCGTCCCCTCGCTGCCTTCTCCGGCCCCAGCGATACCCACACGAAGCATCTCTTCTATCGGCGTCACGCCGTAAAGAGGGTCCTTGCTGAAAGTCCAGCCGAAAGCCATCGCGCCCGCCAGCCGTCCGTCAATATACACGGGTGAGCCGCTGCACCCGGCAACCGGACCGGTATGGATGAAACGCTCATCGGTTCCCTGCACCAGTATGGCATTCCGGCCGGGCATAATATCACGAACCACGCTCAGGACCTTAATTCCGAATCTCTCAACCTCCACCCCCTCATAAACCGTCAGGCAGTAGGCCTCCATACCCGGCCTGACCTCATCGATGCTGATATACTTAGTCGCGTCCCACACTCCCTCCAGGCCATCGGGAACTACACCCTCCGATTGCTTGTCGCCCCGGCAGATACCAACAGAAAAAATCAACGAAAAAAACAAAACACCCACCCTGAATTTACCACGGCTCCGGGCCATCTGAACCCTCGAAAGTCCAATAAAATTGAAACCATTATCCTACATCCGAATCGCCACCATTGCAACACAAAACAACTCTTGGTAGAATTACACGCCTGGTCAATAACCGGATAAAGATACGTCTAAAGTTTTTGCACAATAAATTTCAACGGAGCAAACAATGAAAGCCAAACACCGACACGAACTTAAAACCAATGAGCTGGCAGAATGGCTCGCCAATCTGCCCCTATGGGCAAAACAAAACCTCAGAATGATAATCTACGCATCTGTCGTCGCGGTCCTTGTCCTCGGTTCGTTTATCTACCACCGATACCAAAAAACCGTAATCAGCGCACGTGAACGGACAACCTTGACCGCCCTGCTGGGCCAGTTGCCGCCGCAGAAAGCCGAAGTTGCCAGGTCTCAGGCCGATGGCGTCGACCTCTCCTATATGCTTCTCCAGGTTGCCGGCAGCATAGAAAACATTGCATCAAGAACGAAGCAGGACCATGTTGCCGCCCTGGCGCTTATCAAGAACGCAGAACTGCTCCGAATTGAGCTGCAATTCCGAACTGATAAAGTCAGCAGGCAGGACCTCGCAAATCAGATAAACAGGGCCAAAGACAACTACACAAAGGCACTCGATACATATCTAAAGAAAAGCCCATTTGCCTCGCTTGAGGCCGCTGCCCGGCTCGGGCTGGGATTATGCGAAGAAGAGCTTGGCAACTTTGACCAGGCCCGGCAGTTGTATGAGCAGCTCGTAGCCGACCCGAATTTAGAGGGCACCACCGGCATCGCCGCCGCAAACAAACGGCTCGACTTAATGGATTCATTCGAAGAAAAAATCGCCCTTAAACCGGCACCGAAGCTCCCGGAGACCATCCAGATACCAATCAATCCGTCCTCTACTGGCGAAGAGCCTCTGCAACTGACAATACCTGAGCCAAATGTAACGCTGCCGGGTCTCGAATGATATGGCCCGATCCTAAATGTCTGAAAAAGACACACACTTTACGCTCAAAGTTGGCCGTTCAATTCAGCAGCGCCGCCTCGATAAATACCTTCACGGCCGATTCAGCAACTTCAGCAGGGCAATGCTCCAGCAGGCAATCAAAGCCGGCGGCGTCAGGGTAAACGGAAAAATCGCCAAATCCAGTCACAAGCTCTCACCGGGTGACCTGATAGAGCTTACCATGCCCGAGCTTCCCGCCAGCCAAATCAGTCCCGAAGACATACCTCTCGACATCATCTATGAAGATGACGACGTTGTCATTATCAACAAGCCCGCCGGTATTATTGTCCATCCCGCCAGAGGCAACACCCACGGCACAATCGCCAATGCACTGGCCTTTCGCTTTGAAAAGCTCTCCGCCGGCCTCGGTGAGCTTCGCCCCGGCATCGTGCATCGCCTCGACAAGAACACCACCGGCGTGATGATTGTTACCAAAAACGACGTCGCCCAATGGAAAATCGCAAAGCAGTTTCACGACCGCCACGTGGAAAAAAGTTATCTCGCCATAGTCCACGGCACGCCCGACCTCACCCGTGACCGTGTCAACGCCCCACTCGGCGTCCATCCCAAAACAAGGGAAAAATATTCAATAAGGTCAGAGACCGGCAAAGAAGCTGTAACATTCTACGAAGTTCTCGAAACTTTCCGCGGCTTCTCGCTGCTGAAGCTGTCCCCCCGAACGGGCCGAACTCACCAGATACGTGTTCACCTCTCATACATAAAGCACCCCATCGTCGCCGACGATATGTATGGCGGAAAACTCGTCTACCCCTGGCAGCTAAAAGACGAAGACACCGCCCCCGAAGAGCCGGTCATTTCCCGCTGTGCACTTCACGCCTGGTCTATTGCCTTCAAGCACCCCACCACGGGCAAGACAGTTAACTTCGAGGCCCCCCTGCCGAACGATATGGCCAACTTCCTCGATATGCTAAGAAAATACCGAAAAACGTGACCCGCCGTGCCTTATTCCTGCTGCAGCTTGGCCAGGTCCGTATCCGCACCTGCCAGTATCAGGATATCGTCCTTGTAGATAACCGTATCTGGCAGTGGAACATTCACGATTTCCCCCTTGGCAGTCGCTCCGTTGGCGGCTTGTGCAGCACGGGTAATCGCCACTAAGTTAACGTTGTACTTCTGCCTGAGCTGCAAACCCTTGACCGTCTTGCCGTCGTACTTCGACGACGCCTTTACCCTTGCCAAGCTGTAACCCGGCGCAAAATCCAGCCGGTCCTCGACGTGCGGCGCAAGCAGCTTAAATGCCCATCGCTGCGCCGACTCCACCTCCGGATAAATCACACCAGTCGCACCTACCTTGGAAAACACCTCACCAGCAACCGGGTCCTCCGACCTCGCGTAAATTATCGGCACCCCAAATTGCTTGAGATTGACAACCGTCAAAACAGCCGCTTCAAAACCCTGCCCATGCCCCTGACCGATACTCACGATGGCTACGTCAACCTTGTCTACCCCCTGGGCGCGAAGCGCCGCCTCGTCCGTGCTGTCTAACCGCACGGCAAAGCTCACTTTGTCACGCAGCGCCTCCACCACGGTCTTGTCTTTGTCAATGGCTATAACATCCGCCCCGCTCGTTGCCAGGTCCGCGGCCAGCTTCTCGCCGAACCGCCCAAGTCCTATTACTGCGAACCGTTTCACCGTATCAGCTCCTGTATCAAAATGCCGTTTCAGACAGGCATCCGTCTTTCGCCGACATACCAGCTTAGCCGACGATAACCACCTCTTCCGGATAACTGTATCGGGCCGGCCTAAGGTTAAACGTCATCGCCGCAAGAAGCGTCAACGGCCCCAGTCTGCCCACAAACATCACTACAATGATAATAAGCTTGCCCACCATTGTCAAAGCCGGCGTAATGCCCGCCGTCAGCCCAACAGTCCCCAGTGCCGAACCCGTCTCGAACATTATATCCATAAGCGTAAAGCCGCCGCCTCTCTCCGTCACGCTCAGAACCAGCCCCGCGCCGAACAATATCACCATAAAAAGCAGCGTTACCGTAATAGCCCGCCGGACGATAAACAATCCCACCGACCGCCGAAAGGCCTGAACTTCACCCCGCTTTCTCAATGTCGCCACCGCCGCCATCGCAACCACAGCTATCGTAACCGTCTTGATGCCCCCCGCCGTGCCGCCGGGCGAACCGCCAATGAACATAAGCATCATCAAAACCAGCTTGCTCGAAGCCGACAACGACGCAATATGCACCGTATTAAATCCCGCCGTCCTCGCCGTCACCGACTGGAAAAACGCCCCGCCAATGTCCCACTTCCCGCTTCCGATAAAACGCTCAAAAACCAGTATCGATATAAATCCCAGCGACAATAAAAAAAACGACGTCAGCAGCACTATCTTGCTTTGAAGCTGCATCCCCTTCGCAAACCCGCCCGCAAACAATGTCGGCGCAGCAAAACCCTTCTTCAATACCACCCCGATTTTACCCATAGCAACCGCAACAAGGTCGTAAAGAACACTAAACCCAAGCCCTCCCAAAATTATCAACGGACACATCACCACATATACCCCCCAGTTCCGGTTGTAGCCGATCATGCTGTCGCTGAAAAGACAAAATCCCGCGTTGCAGAACGAGCTTACCGAATGAAAGATGCTGATATACCACTGCCGTTGTATGCTTGTAACCCTTCCCGGCACATCTTCCCACATCCCCAGCATACTCACGGCGCCAAGCGCCTCTATCAGCACTGTGACAACAAAGATAAAGGCAATCATCCTGCTTATCCGCCCCAATGTCTGCTCGCTGAGTATATCCTGCATCGCCGCCGATTCGCGAATACCGAGCACCTGCCCCAGCAGCAGCGCAAAGACCGCGCCGAAGATTACTATGCCCAGCCCCCCCAACTGAATCAGCGTCAGAATCGTCAACTGACCCATCACGCTGAAATCCCGACCCGTGTCTTTTACTATCAAACCCGTAACACACGTTGCGCTTGTAGCCGTAAACAGAGCATCGACAAATCCGATTCTCTCCGTTGCCGCCGACTTCGGCAGCATCAACACTCCCGTCCCCGTCAATATCAGCACAACAAAACTTGCAATCAGCGTCTTTGTGGGATTTCTGCCCGTAGCCGCCATCCGCACGGACGTCTTGCACACCTTGATGATGACCTGCAAAACAACGTAAACGCCCGCTGCGGTATGCCGAATCGCCTGGCCCTGCTCGTGCCCGTGAGCAACAACGAATGCAGCGACCAGCCCCACAAGAAGCGGCGCCTCGTACCAGTTCGCACGCCAGAACTCTCGAAACCACACGGCATTGAGAAGCCGAAACACCTTCTCCGCTAAAAAAATAAAAAGCGTCGCATACAAGGCCCCGAAAAGAACACCCGCGGGGATAAGCGGCTCCCTCAAACCGAACAGAAGTGCAAACACTACAATCACCACTGCGCCCGTGGCGATGCAGATTACCGTCAGAAACCTCTCCAATAGCTTATTTTTATAGCTGACCTGCATATATCTTAGGCGGCATTCTATATTCTTATCGGCCAACCGCCAGCAAATTCGCCACTACGCCACGTCCGCAAGCCCAAGCGAACCCCCGAACTTTCTCGCAAGCGCCTTCCTGATATTCGCATGTCCCGCTATACTTAATGTGGCATCAGCCGACACAAGCTCGAACGCAAACCGCCTCGCCATAACCAGTAAATCGTAATCCTCGACGATATTGGCTATCTTCAAATCCGGCAGCCCGTGCTGGCGAGTGCTGAAAAGCTCCCCCGGCCCGCGCAATCGCAAATCATGCTCCGCTATCTCGAACCCGTCGCTGCTGCGCTCTATCATCTCAAGCCGGCTCTTTGCTGTTTCGCTGTCGGTTTCACCAAACAAAAAGCAATACGACTTTTCCTCCCCCCTGCCGATGCGCCCTCTCAACTGGTGCAGTTGCGCCAGCCCGAATCTCTCCGCCCCCTCGATGACCATAATCGTCGCGTTGGGCACATCCACGCCCACCTCTACAACCACCGTCGCAACAAGAGCATCTATTTTGCCCCTGCGAAACTCCGTCATTATCCGCCGTTTCTTTACCGACTCCATCCGCCCGTGCAAAAGCTCTACCTTAAACTCCCCGAATACCTCACCCGATAACTGTCGCCACGCGTCAGTAGCCGCCTTGATGTCCCCCTCTTCTTCCTGCGGTGAGCTTGTCGAATCCGCAACCCCGGTTATCCGCGGATATACGAAATACGCCTGCTTGCCCGCCCGCAATCGCTCGCGAATAAAATCGTATGCCTTGTCTCTGTCCGCCGGCGCCACCCATCGCGTGATAACGTCGCCTCGTCCCGGCGGACAATGCCGGATTATCGAAACATCCAAATCCCCGAAAACCGTCATCGCAAGCGTCCGCGGAATCGGCGTCGCCGTCATTACAAGGCAATGCGGCGTCCCCTCCTTTCGCATCTCCGCACGCTGGTGAACGCCGAACTTGTGCTGCTCGTCTATAACAACCAGACCCAGCTTCTTGAATTCGATATCCTTCTCCAATAGCGCCACCGTCCCGACGACAACATCAATTTCCCCCTCCTTCATCTGCTGCAAAACCTCCTTGCGCTTCCTGCCAGTCAGGCCACCCGTCAGCAATATATGTCTTACGTCGCTTTTTCTCAAGTATCTCTCGATACTTATGAAATGCTGACTGGCCAATATCTCCGTCGGCGCCATAATCGCCGCCTGCGTCTTGTTCGCCACCGCCAGAAGTGTCGCATATAGCGCAACCACCGTCTTGCCGCAGCCCACGTCGCC
The DNA here is from genome assembly GCA_964597035.1 of uncultured Pirellulales bacterium. Classification (GTDB taxonomy): domain Bacteria; phylum Planctomycetota; class Phycisphaerae; order Sedimentisphaerales; family Anaerobacaceae; genus Fen-1362. The sequence goes on along the minus strand of CAZQWM010000011.1, from coordinate 7,640 downwards.
CTGTAATAGCCGGCTCATCGGCACTGACTTTCGCATATCGCCGACAATCTCACCGATGCACCTGTCCTGGTCCTCGGTCAGCAAAAACGGAAATCGCCTGCGAATCCTACGGTCAATCTCCTCCGAATATCTCATCGCCACAGCAGAAGCAAATTTATTATGCCGCTGCCTGCGAAGCGCCAGCCCTGTCTGCATCAAAAACAGCTCGTCGAATTTCAGCCGTCTCTTCGCCTTTGCTAATTTTCCCTCGTCATCCGGCAAATGTATCCACCGCAGCGCATCCCTGCGGTGTATCAACTCAGCTTTCTTCAAAAAATCCTCGTCATAAAACTCTTCCACCAGCCGGTCTATATCACTCAGCATCGGCCGAATAATCTTTTTTATCTGCCCGCTGCTAAGCCCACCCCCCGCCGGATACACCCCGCCGCTGAAATACTCCCACGGCCTCGAAATCCCCTGTTCGAGCACCATAAACTTCGGATTGGTAAATTGAACCTGATGCTTGTATTTCCCAACCTTCCCCCACACCATTATCACCTGTCCCGGCTGCAGCTTGTCCCGCAGATACCCTCCATGAAACCAGACAATCCGGCAAATCCCCATATCGTCACTGACCACCGCCTCGAACATCGGCTGCCTGCGATAACTCTGATAATCAGTCGACTCAACCAAACCGATAACCGCCGCTGTATCCCCAACCCTCAATTGGCCTATCTTCATCGGCTCCGGCGCAAAGTTCCAGTCGCGCGGATAGTATTCCAGCAAATCACCGACCGTCTGCACACCTAATTGCGCAAATACCTCCGCCCTCGCCGGCCCTACCCCCTTCAAATACCTCACCAGCGTCGAAAGCTTAATCTCTCCCTGCCGCTCCGTCCGCTGTGGCTGCACCGGCTCCACTTTTCTTCCGCTTCCTCTCACCCTTCTTATCGATTCCGCCATCCGCCCTCTATTGCTCAAAAGCGTTTTCTCCAACAAGCTTAACAAACCGAACACTGCAGACCGTCCGCTCGACCAGCTTGCCCTCCCTTTTCGTCCCAACAACAAGCTCCTGCACGCCTGCCCCGCCCACCGGCGCAACAATCACCCCGCCGTTACCTAATTGCTCAACCAACGGCTCAGGTATCTTCGGTACGCCAGCCGTAACAATTATCCTGTCGAATGTCCGCTTCTCCGGCTCGCCCTGAGCGAACTTGTCCTGAGCAGCGTCGAAGGGCCAGCCGCAGCTCCCGTCCCCGACACAATACTCAACATTCGTAATTCCTAACCGACTTAAAACCGCCTGGGCGTGCGCACTTAGCTCCGTAAATCGCTCGACCGTATAAATCCTCTTCGCTAATTTCGCCAATATCGCCGTCTGGTATCCGCTGCCCGTCCCAATCTCCAGCACCTCGCAGAAGTTATTCAGCCGAAGCTCCTGAGTCATCAACGCCACGATATATGGCTGCGATATCGTCTGCCCCATACCTATCGGCAGCGGACAATCTCCATATGCCTGCGATATGTAGCTTTCCGGCACAAACTCCTCCCTCGCAAGCCGGCCCATCACCGATAGCACCCCCGCCTCGGTAATATCCCGGCCCTTCAGGTCCCGCTCAACCATCCGCCGCCGCTCTCGCTCGAACACGTTCTCAGAAACCCCGTAATCCACAACTATCATAATCTACGCAGTAGGCCGGTTTTTCAAATCAATTTTGCCCCGTTTACCGGGAGACGCCGGTTTTGCAGCAGATTCGAAGGTAACATCACAAATTCTGCAGTTGGAGTGCGAAAAGGATTCCTTGCCGGATGGCCTCGAAAATACGATTATTGACGGCAGGCAAAAGAAAAGTTACCTTACATTCTCGGTTAAAGCGATTAAATAAAAATAGTGTCAAAAGGAAGGGGTAACACAATGAAATCTAAAAAAGCCTGTCTGATTAGTTGGGGTATCGTTCTCTTGACGGTTCTCACAGTTGCGCACATTGGATTTTGTGCCGACAGTCGGGAAAAGCAGTGGACCGTTTTACAGGAACAAATACCGCAAAATTGCTCTCGATACAGTGTCGCCTTGAAGTATTCACCATCGCAAGCGACCCTTTACAGCTCTGACCACAGCAACATTAAATCCACTACTTTGCCCGAGAGCGAACGAACGGATGATTACACGCAACGAATCGACTTCGGCGCCATGATAGATGGGTATCAGTATTCGGCGTTACTGGGCAGCGCATACGAGCTTGATTTGATTAATCCCGACGGCAGGCAAATTCGCAAGGCTCGACTGCTACGCTCCAAACAGGACGTCGAGCCGGAAATACTCAACGAAGGTTATTTATACCTTAATAACCGGTTCGAAATCCCTTTTGAGCTTACGGCAAAACAGCTCTCGCTGCCCACAAGCGAGTCAGTGTCGGGAACATTTTTAATCAATATCTATGGCAACAACCCATCCTCATATCGTAGCTATTTTTCCACGGACCTTAAAGGGACGCTGACGGGTATTGCTGTTTTAGAGGGCATCAAGTTGAAGGTGTCAGTAACGTATAAAGAATCGCTTCGACCCAATGACAGATATGTGACATTGACTATACGACCCTTTGATGAAAAAATTACTTATGATTCCGTCTCAGGCAAAATCACTGACTTTCTGAGACTTCGCTCAGCAACGCTTGTTGTTGAAAAGATAGCGTCAGATAGCTCCGAGATTGTATTGGCGGCGGTACACGGCGACCTCAGCCAGATTCTAAAAGAGCAGCCGTATCTCAGCGTCAACAAGCCGGTCCCCGCCTTTGCCAGAGTTGATTTGATACGACACAAGCTCCTGACATTTGAAGAATTGTGCAGGATGGCTCGTCCTAAACGGTATATCGTTTTGATATTTGGAGACTTCGGTCAAATACCCGCTGTTCCTGGTTATAACTACCGCGGCCGGCAGATAACCGGTGAAATTACCCTGGATGAATCAATTGTTATGGAGATACTGCAGAGAAACTTGAAGCATCCTCCCCTTGTAGTCTTCGTATGTCGTCAGTTCTCTGTATCCGACCTGTATGAAAAGTGGCTGGGCCGGGAACCTGAGTTTTATGTCCTCGCCGATTATAGCAATCCACTTGACGTCCTGTTTTCGCCTCCTCTACGTGTTTATTCTTCCTATGGCTCTCCCATCCCCAGACCGTCGTCTATGAAAACTGAGACGCTTCGGCAACAGTTTATGCTGCCGGAAGACAACGTGTCCGTTCTTGTCGCAAATGATAAGGGCAATTTAGTTTATATTGACATCGATGCAGCTCAGCGCCTGGCGGAAACCCTGACGGAAGTAAACAAGCTGATATCGTCAAAGAAGTAACTTTTTAAAAATTATTGATGTTTGAATAAGTAACGAAACGTTTGAATTGTCACTCCTGCGAAAGCAGGAGTCCAGGAAACCCTCGTAAAAGGACTGGATTCCCGCTTTCGCGGGAATGACAGATAACGATACATGTGCATAAGTTCGTTCCATTGGGCATTGAAAGTTCAATAATTTCATCGATGCGTAATCCCCCGTTGATAGACCTCAAAGAATCGCTACAATACCATAATCCTTAACCGATTTAAGGAGTGCAATTATGAAAATCAGAAAAATGCTACCAATCGTTTTGGCCGTAGCCCTCGCCGGCTGCGTCCCATCGCTACATTCCCTCTTTACCGATGCCGACGTCATATTCGAGCCGCAGCTCATCGGCATCTGGGCCAACACCGATAATGCCGAAGAAACCTGGCGGTTCAAGCCAAACCTCCAGCAAGATAACAAATACGAGGTAATATATACTGACGATGACGGCAAGACGGGTATCTTTATTGGCGCTCTGGGCAAAATCGACTCAATGACCTTCCTCGACCTGTATCCCGGCGAAGTAGAAATTTCGGCAAACGCTTTTTACAAAGCTCACCTGCTGCCCGCTCACACGTTTATCAAAATCGAGCAAATCCGGCCAACTCTTAAAATGCGAGCAATGAACCCCGATAAATTCGCAAACATGCTCGAGAACGACCCCAACCTCATCAAACACGAAATCATCGATGATGACCGCGTCGTCATAACTGCCTCGACGCAGCAGCTCCAGCAATTTATGAAACAGCACGCAAATGACAAAGAGCTCTTCGGCGAACCCACCGAATTGAAAAAGCTCGAACCTGTCGACCCAAATGCCCCAGACGTCAATAATCCACAACCTGCTAAAAAAGATATGCCCTTATAAATAAAAGCAAAACCAAAATGACCGAACAGGAATTTAGACGATACCTTGTCAATATCGACTCGGTCTCCACCCACCAGCTTTCTACTGATTATCTGGTGATTGGGGCCGGCGTAGCCGGACTTCGCGCCGCCATCGAGGCGGCACGGCACGGCCAGGTTACAGTAGTAACAAAAGGCTCCGTCGAAGACAGCAATACCTGGCACGCACAGGGCGGAATCGCCTCCGTCCTCGACAAGGCAGACTCCTTCGAATCCCACATCGAAGACACCCTGCGCACCGGCTGTGGTCTTTGCGACAAAACAATTGTCGACCTCGTCGTCCGACAGGGCCCTCAGCTTATTCACCAGTTACTTGACTGGGGAACTGCTTTCGACACCACCGATGGAAATATCTCCACAACCATCGAAGGCGGACACAGCCATCCCAGAATCGCCCACGCTCACGGCGACGAAACAGGCCGAATCATCGCTCAAACCCTAATCGCAAAAGCAAGGCAGCAGCGAAACATAAAAATCATCGAAAATTTCTTCACCATTGACCTGCTCACAACTGATAATCGTTGCCTCGGCGTAATCGGCTCCCAAAATGAAATTGGCCCAGCCATAATCTGGGCCGCAAACACAATCCTCGCAACCGGCGGCGCAGGCCGGCTATACCGCGAAACCACAAACCCATCCTGCGCCACCGCCGACGGCCTCGCCATCGCATATCGTGCTGGGGCATTATTGCAGGACCTCGAATTCGTCCAGTTCCACCCCACAACGCTCTACATCGCGGGCGCATCACGCACACTGATTACTGAAACTCTTCGAGGCGAAGGCGCCGTCCTGCGCGACACCAAAGGCCGTGCCTTTATGAAAGATTACGACCCCGCCGCTGAGCTTGCCCCTCGCGATATCGTCAGCCGAGCCATACTCGCTCAAATGCTCAAAACAAAAGCCACCCACGTCTTCCTCGACATCCGCCACCTCGACAGGCAATACTTCGCCAAAAGATTCCCCGTCATAAGCGAGCTTTGCGACAGCTTCGACATCGATATCAGCAAAGAACTCATACCCGTCCGTCCCAGCGCTCACTATATGGTCGGAGGCGTAAAAACTGACGCCATCGCCAGAACTAACATCGAAAATCTTTACGCCTGCGGTGAGCTCGCCTCAACGGGCCTGCACGGTGCAAACCGCCTCGGCAGCAACTCCCTACTCGAAGGCCTCGTCTTCGGCAGAATCGCTGGCCAGGCCGAAATCAGCCAATCCCGTCCCAACACCATCTCCCAGCCGCTTATAAAATATAAAATCCCTCATTCGGACCGCACCCGCCTCGATACCAACGACATCAGAAACTCACTCCGCGCTCTTATGTGGCGAAACGTCGGGATTACTCGAAAAGCCCAGCCGCTAAAAGAGGCCCAGGAAATTATCCGTTTCTGGCAGCGATACGTTATGGATAAAACCTTCGACTCGCCCGATGGCTGGGAGTGCCAGAATATGCTGACCGTCTCTCTGCTAATCGCCAAAGCCGCCCTGACGCGAAAGGAAAGCCGAGGCGTCCACTTCAGAAGCGACTACCCAGACACCGACGACCGGAATTATCAAAAATACACCGAGATTAAGCGGGAATAACACTGCTCCTTTTGCTATAATAGCACAGAATTAGCTGAACAAATTACTAATAACCGATTATCAATTGAAAATTGAAAGAGTGGGTCGGGCGGTCGCCCCCGCGTCTTGCTGTCGCAAGACAGCAGCGGGGGAGGAAAGTCCGAGCAGGACAGGGCACGGTGATGGCTAACAGCCACCCGGGGCAACCCGAGGGATAGTGCAACAGAAAATACACAGCCGAAAGGCAATGGTGAAATGGTGCGGTAAGAGCGCACCGCGGACTTGGTGACAGGTCCGGCACGGCAAACCCCACCGCCTGCAAGACCAAGAAGCTGGTGCTCGGCCCGGGCTATACCGGCGGGTAGGTCGCTCGAGCCGGCTGGTAACAGTCGGCCAAGATAAATGGTCGCCCACGACAGAACTCGGCTTACAGACCCACTCTTTCCTTTTCCTCCTGCACCCCCGCCGGCAGAAAAATCAGTCTACTTCAAAAGGCATCTCTACGCTGAGCTTCCATTTCTTCGCATAAGAACCAAGCCGCAGCCGAACCATCGCAATGTCCCCCTCGATATCCATTCTCAACAGGCCCTTCTTGTAGCTAATGTGCTCGAATTCCAGGCCTTTCTCATCGCTCAGACGTTCTGCTAATGCAGGAGAACCATCCAGCTTCACCCGCACCGCGTCAATCGCCTGACCGACCATCAGCCCCCCAACAAGCAGAACCTTATTATCCACACCAACCTCGCCCGTGTCTTTACGGACGTCCGCCCCGACCTGCTTCAGTATCGCAATCCGCCTTGCGTTCTCGTTGGCGTATGGCTCGTCAAGAACCTCCCTCGGCAGAACCACCTTACAATCGAAATACACTCCCTCCCACAGCTCCACAAACAACTGCCTCGGCCGCTCATCCGAAATAAACACATACTTTCGCCTCGCTATCAGTTCGTTCTCATCGAACGCAACCATATCAAACCACGTCTTGTAGCCCTTCTTCTTCTCGCCCGCTAAAGCGATAATGCTCTTGCTCTGGCTCAATAGCGCATAATCAGGCCGGCCGAACAGCATCAAAACGTCCGCACTTGTGCTCTGTTGCAAAACCGTCTGCCGATACATCGTATATATCTGCGAATTTGAAGGCGACCCCTCCGGCTTCACAAATCCCACCGCATCCCATATTCCTGAACAGCCCGCAAGCAACCCGCAAAATATCAAAACCGACAATCTTATAGTTTTCAATAACATCCCGGCACCCCGATTCCCTGTTCTCCTGATATCCTGTTCTCCCGATTCCCTGATTCTCTTATATTCCTTTTTAATTTCAATTTTTGCTAAATTGAACTTGTCCGCCTCCGGCGGACAATCTTAATTCAACTCAAAACTAAACACTAAAAACTCTTTCTGTCTTTCTTCCTGATAACCTGATTTCCTGCTGCCTGATTCCCTGATAACCTGATACTCTTCTTCACACCTCCTTGGAGTCAATCCACTTCATCATCCTCCGCAGCTTCCGCCCAACCTTTTCGAGTCGGCTGTTATAATCCTTGTCGTATAGCCGGTTGAATTTCTTCAGCCCGCCGCGATATTCCTTCACCCACTCCTTCGCGAACCTCCCCGTTGTTATCTCTTTGAGTATCTTTTTCATCTCCGCTCTTGTCTGCTTTGTGATAATCCTCGACCCGCGGGTAAGGTCCCCATACTCGGCTGTATTCGATATGCTGTAACGCATATAGCTCATCCCCCCCTGGTACATCAAATCCACTATAAGCTTCACCTCATGGCAACATTCAAAGTATGCAATCTCCGGCTGATACCCCGCCTCCAC
>CAZQWM010000010.1:0-56223 GCA_964597035.1 uncultured Pirellulales bacterium | reverse complement strand
CGACTGTATATTTGAAAAAAGCAATAATTACGCTATTTACGAGGTCGGCGATGCTACCACGAGATATTGCTTGTTCTACGACAATCCGGACGGCCACTACTTTGATTCCGACATAGGGCCTGTCGGTGTGGGAAGCATTCCGGGCGGCTCTAACAACCTCGAAGGCGACCCGCTGTTTGTCACGGGAGCGTTTGGCGATTTTTATCTAAGCCAAATAGCTGCCGGTCAGGGTTCCAATAGCCCGGCTTTCAGTAGCGGCAGCGTTAACGCCTCAGTTCTTGGCCTTGATACGCGGACCACACGAACCGACGATGTAGGTGACGCTGGTCTGGTTGACAGAGGTTATCATTTCGCAAGGCAGGTCGATGTTCCTCAATACCAGCTTGCCACCAGCGTTGTTGACGGGCAGGGCACAATTTCACCCGGCGGGACATACTTTCAGGGCACTGTTGTTGATGTCAATGCCATACCTCAGTCCGGCTGGACAATAATTCAGTGGGTCGGAACAGAAGACGATACTGAAAGGGCCTCAACCAGTAAGGTTGTGATTAACACCATTAGAGAAGTTACCGTTGAATTCAAGCAGCCCAATACACTCCTCGTTGCCGTCGGCGGAGGCCAGGATTTCAGCTCTATCAATGACGCTATGGCCGAAGCGCAGGACGGAGACATCATTGTCGTCTATCCGGGTCTATATAACGGCCCGCAGATTCAGTTCACAAAATCCGTCGAGGTCAGGTCTTTGCATCCGGACGACCCGAACTGTATTGACCAGACGATTATCGAATCCGCCGGACATGCCGGGCCGGCAATATGGTTCCCCATTGGAACTAATTCGGGTAGTATTTTGAACGGTTTTATAATTCGTAACTCACGCTGGTACACAGACGTACCGTTACCCGTGCGAAATCCGGGCGAAAACGGTCGAGATGGCGTGGGTACACTGGGAGGAGCTATCTGGATTGGTCCGGAAGCGGGGCCGGTCATTAAAAACTGCATTGTCAGGGATAACCAAATTTTAGGCGGTTACGGTGGAAACGGTGCCGATGCGGATGAAACCCATAACGCCGGCAGAGGCGGCTGGGGCGCCTGGGCAAGAGGCGGCGCCATATATTGCAGTCAGAGAAGTTATCCTAAGTTTATAAACTGCCAGATACTCAATAATCAGGCCATTGGCGGCTTCGGCGGAAACGGCGGCAACGAAGCCCTTCCAGGCGGTTTTGCTAACTACGGTGGTAACTGGAGCAGAAAGGACTGGTTCAATTACGACCCGCGAGACCGGAGTGTTGAATGGGTGGAGGGCGACCTCTGGGCCAGATGGTCTGAAATGGACACACAGCAGCCGTCCTTCTGGAGGGATGATTATCTTCTTGACCAGCCGGGTTATTTTGGCGATTACAGATGGTATAGCGGTTATGGCGGGGGTGTATTTGTTAACGAAGGCAGCAAAGTTACGTTCGAGAACTGCGTTATAAGCGGCAACCTTGCACAGGGCGGCTTGAGCGGCCTCGGAGGCGAGCTGGTAGGAGGAGGCACTGGCCCGGTTAGACCGCAGCCGTTCCCGTTACAATATGAAATCCCGGCTTACGGCGGGGGTGTATATATCGCCACCGATTCAAAGGTAACCTTCAAAGAATGCACAATCAGCGACAATACCGCTTCCAACCCGCTTTTTGACCATCGAGCAGCCGCAGAGGGTTTTGGGGGTCAGGGAGGTTACGTTCAGGATGGCTATGACCCTTGTGATACTTACTCGCTTGACCCTTATCTCGGTCACGGCGGCGGCGTCTGCGCGGAAAATACGGCTGATGTGACTTTCATCGACTGTGATTTCAGCGGCAACAGGGCGTCCGTTGGAGGCGGCTTGTTCGGCGCCGAGGTTACTCTTAAAGTCAGCAACTGTGAATTTCTTGCCAACAGGGCATTGCAGGGTGGTGGCTTGTTTGGCCAGGACGGCTCGATTTCAATTGCGGGCAGTAACTTTGCCGAAAATCTTGCCACTGACGACCCGAATGACCCTGAGGTGCTTGGTAATGGCGCAGGCCTTCATTTCTGGTCGGCGAAAGCTGATATTGCTGACACCTATATCATTTTCAACGAGGCCGAAACAATGGCAGGTGGCCTCTATTGTGCCGGCTCGAAAACCGATGCATTGCTTAAAAACTGCCTGCTCGTCGCCAATACCGCAGGTCAGGCCGGCGCAGCGGCAGCCGCGACGACCTTTGCGAATTTGACCATTGCCAATTGCACCATTACCGAGAACGAAGCAACCGGCATTGGCTTCGGGGACGGCCTTGGAGGCGGTCTCTATGCGGCTTACGAAAGTTATATCGGGGTCATTAACAGCATTTTGTGGGATAACACCGCTTTTTCCGCCGGCGACCAGATTGCGATTGGCACGCAGGATTATCCTTCAACCGTGAAGGTAACGTATAGTAACGTTCAGGGCGGTTCGGCGAGTGTGTTTGCTGCCCCCGCGACCACCCTTTTATGGGACATTGATTTGGGTGAGCCGAATTATCCGTCTAACATTAACGCCAATCCTTACTTTGTTGGTGAGTACTACCTCAGTCAGATTGACGCCGGCCAGCTTGTCCAGAGTCCCTGTGTCGATGCCGGCAGCGGCAGTGTTGCCAGCCCGGATGTTAACTTGGTTGGTTACACGACAATGACTACAGGCGTTGACGATGTAAATATCGTGGATATGGGTTTTCACCATAGCAAACAAGCTGCGCCTGATTCTAATGAACGGTATACGCTCACGGTTGAAGTAATCGGTCCCGGCACCTATGCCCTTATGCCGCCGAATACGGGTTTTTATTCCGGCGGTCAGGTCGTTACGATAACTGCGTATCCGGACTCCGGCTATCGAGTCTCGCAGTGGACAGGCACGGACGACGATTCTTCTGCCGCAAGGGTAAATACCGTTACGATGGATAGAGATAGAATCGTTATTATCGAGTTTGGTCCGCCTGATACGCTGCTCGTTCCCGGTGATTATACCACAATCCAGGCGGCAATAGAGGCGGCACGCGAGGGCGATGTCATCAGCGTTGCGAGCGGTGTTTATAACACGCCCAACATTACCATCAATAAAGAAATAACCGTCACTAGCACGAATCCTGACGACCCTTGTGTCGTAGCTATAACCGTTGTTGACGGAACGGGCATTGCAAGCAGGGGCTTTATATTCGGGCCTGGCGCAACTGAGCGGACAGTGCTTGACGGGATTACAATCGCAAATACTGGCTATGGATACATTCCAGCCGAAGACGGCGAAAACCCCGGTGACCCCGGCGGCGACGGCGGTTCGGCCTCGGGTTCGGGTGTGTACGTGGCCAGTGGAGCGAGCCCAACAATAAGAAACTGTATCATAAGAGACTGCTACGTGAATGGTGGCAATGCCGGAAGCGGAGCCGAAGCGGATGCAACCACTGATGCCGGTCACGGCGGCTGGGGCGGATGGGCCAGAGGCGCCGGAATATATGTCGAACCTTTTGCAAGCCCGACCTTCGAAAACTGCACCGTTACCAACTGTACCGTTACGGGCGGCGACGGCGGTAACGGCGGCGACTTCGCCGAGGACGGCGGAGACGCGGGATACGGCGGCAACTGGAGTAACGGCGTGTTGTGGCAGGAGTGGGGTTATATCGGTGACTATAGATTCTACAGCGGCTATGGCGGAGGCGTGTATTGCGACAGCTTTAGCTCCCCAACTTTTATCGATTGCACCATTACTAATAACACCGCACAAGGAGGTATGAGCGGCATAGGCGGCAGCAGACAGGAGGGTGTTCAGATACCAATGCCCGATACCAGCTACAGGATTCCCAGCTACGGCGGAGGCGTGTATTGCGCCGAGAATTCGGATGTTGTTTTTATTGGTTGCAACATCTCCGGTAACGCCGCGCCAAGGCCGGATGACACGTTCCACCTCGACCCCTACCTCGGCCACGGCGGCGGAATTGCTTTTGAAAGAACTGCGTCAATTGAATTTATAAACTGCGTTATAACGGACAACGACGCGTCAGTGGGTGGCGGCATGTTCTGGTCAGGCGGTGCCCCGGAAATTATCGACAGTGAAATATCGACCAACGTTGCGTATGTCGGCGGCGGGATATACGGCACGAAAAGCCAGGGCCTGATTAGGGACTGCAACTTCTATAATAACTTCGCCGGTGTCTCACCTGATGATGTGGACCAGGTAGTGGGAAGGGGCTCCGGGGTTTTCATCTCGGCAGCGAGTATGACCATCGAGGACTGCTTTTTGAGCGAAAACGTCGCCGGGTCGTCCGGCGGTGCAATTTGCGTCTTCGGAGCCACTACAGGCGGGACAACAATTAATAACTGCCTGATGACGGGTAATGAGGCCGGCCGAGACGGCGGCGCCGTCTCCGTAAACTGGGGTGCGACAACCACGATATCAAGCTGCACGCTCTATAATAATCGCGCCACTGGTACTTTCGGCCAGCCCGACAACACCGGATTCGGTGGAGGCCTCTATTGTTCTTACGAGGCCAGAACGGATGTGATCGACAGCATCTTCTGGAGGAATAACGCTCTGTTCGGCCCTGAATTGGCACTCGAGAGCGGCTTTGAGTTCATTCCGAGGTGCGGCACTATTAGCGTCTCATACAGCGATATCAGGACGGGCCAGGCCGGCGTGCACATAGGCAGCACCTGCGACCCTTATTTCTTGTGGGACCCTGCGGGCACTAATCTCAACCGTGACCCGCTGTTCGTAAACGAGGTGACCAGCGACTTCCATCTCCAGCACATTGGTGCCGGACAGCCGGGAACCAGTCCGTGTATCGATGCCGGCAGCGACCTCGCCAGCATCCTCGGCTTGGCGCCGCTGTACTCGACTCGCACCGATGGTGTTCCTGACTGGGCAACGGTTGATATGGGATATCACTATCCGACGGTTGAGCCATGCAGATTCGCAGACCTAAGGAACGACGGTATCATCAACCTCTCCGACTTTGCAATAGTCGCAGCCGCCTGGCTCGACGAAGACTGCGGCATCGCCAATGACTGGTGCGGTGGCGCAGACCTCACGTTTAACAGCTATGTCGCGATAGATGACCTGGTTATCGTTACCGACTGCTGGCTGGAACAGGACCGCAACGCCCCAACGCCTAATCCGAGCAGATGGGCTATTCCGCCCCAGGGAGTATGGCCAAGTTCGGTCACTATGACCGCCGGAGTGGCCGTCGACGGGTTGTGGGGCTTGGATGTGCAATACTACTTCGAGTGCGTTTCCGGCGATTGCCACAGCAGCGACTGGCAAGACAGTCGGACCTATACCGACACCGGCCTTACTCCGGATGTCGAGTATGCTTACAGGGTTAGAGCACGCGACATAGCGGGTAACGTGACAGCACCGTCGGTAATCCGCTACGCGATAATTGGCGGTGATGCACAGCCGCCGACACCAAATCCGATGACCTGGGCGGTACCGCCTGAACCGGAATCGGCGACCTCCATTGTGATGGTGGCGACTACAGCTTCCGACCCCAGCGGGGATATCGAGTACGATTTCAACGAAACCACCGGAACCGGACATGACAGCGGCTGGCGGATTGACCCCTGTTATGTGGACGCGGGTCTTGAGCCGACTGGCCTGTACTGCTACGAGGTGAGAGCGCGTGACAAATTCGGTAATACCACCGGCTGGTCGAACGAGGTCTGCGTAACTAATCTCGGTGACCCGAATCCGCCTGCGCCGCCTCCCGTGATGATTATCTTCCCGGATGTTAACAACGGAACAGCGGACGTAAATACCAGCAGCGTCCAGTTCCTCGGGCCGGACGGCTACTGGTGGCATAAGGTTATAGTTGATGTCGGCGGTATCACCGATGAAAGCGGCGGGCCAATTGAAGTCCGCTTTATCTGTCTAAGTGACAACAGCTTGAGTAGTAACAACAAGATTCCTGCCGTTGACCGCCCAATATATATAGGCCAGCCGGTTACGCTCGGATTTGTGGCCGCCAAAGGCGTCGGCCCCGGCTATCGTCTGACTTATGACGGCGATAACATTGTCTACGATGTTTTTGTCAACAAGTTTGGCGGAACGGGTAAAGCTCTCAACTGGCGGGGCTGTGTCTACGATGAGTCGCTTAATGATGCCTGCACCTTGGTACACAGGATAGGTCCGCCTGCTCCGTAACGCCTGCGGACGAGCGTAAAATTTGATTTATGTAAAAACAAAGGCCCCGGTTTTCACCGGGGCCTGCTTTTTATCGCAAGCCGTTACCGGCCATACTGTATGTCTTTCAGCCGCTGGTAGCCGTAATGAGCCAGCAGATGGTCCAGCAGGACGATAGCCGTATAGTTCTCCGCAACTGGCCATATTCTCGCCGTTACCGTTGGGTCCCTTCTGGTTATTGCCGCCAACTGCTTGTTTTCGAGGGTGTATTTGTCGATTGTGTGCTGCGGTTTGGCGATTGTCGGCGTCGGTTTGACGGCGAGCCGGACAACGATTGGCTCACCCGATGACAATCCGCCTGTGATGCCGCCCGCGTTGTTAGAGTCGAAAACCACCTTGCCTGCCTCACTGTGCATCTGGTCGTTGTTCTGATAGCCGGTCATATCTTTTACTGCAAGCCCCGCGCCGACCTCGACCGCCTTAACTGCGCCGATACCCAGCATTCCTCCCAGTTCGGCGTCGAGCTTGTAAAAGACCGGCTCACCCAGCCCCGTGGGAACGCCCAGTGCAACTACCTCCACCATTCCGCCGGCTGAATCTCCGTCCTCGGAAATTTTATTGCACGCATCGGTCATTGCCTGTGCCGCATCGATATCAGGCGAATTTACAATATGATGAACGCCATACTTGGCCTTGATTTGGTTGGCATTCATCTTCGGTGCCTTGTCGCGAATTGCGTCTATTTCCTTTTCCACCTCGGCCAAAACTTTTGCCTTCTCCAGAAATCGCATATCCATATTGATTCGGCCTTTGACGTAGATTGCCTGGTAAAACGGGTCAAGGTCGCATCGCATCTTCTTATAATTCTCAGTATATTCGAATGCCTTGTTGTGCTCGACTTCCGGGCAGCGAACGCCGGCGATTTCCTTCACGTATGAGAAGACCCTGATGCCGCATTTTCTGAGGACCTTTTTGGCGACGTAGCCGGCTGCGACAATCGTTGATGTATATCGCCCGCTGAAGATTCCCGCGCCGATTGCGTCGTCGTCCGGGCCGTATTTAATGAAAGAGGCATATGATGCGTGGCCCGGCCGGGGCGTGCGATTGGTGTCCTGATACTGTTTGATGTGAATGAAGTGCCTGTCGAGGTTCGGAATCAGTATAGTCAATGGCGTGCCGTTGGTGTGATTCTTGTTGCCGGCCCCTTCAATTGTGTCTGCTGCGTTTAGCCCCGAATAAATAACGGGCAGGTCCGGTTCTTTGCGAGGACTCGAAAGCTCATCAGCTCCGGGCTTTCGCAAAAGCAAATCGCCGTAGATTTCCTGCTCGGTCAGACACATTGCCGGCGGATGCCCCTGCACAATGGCCGAGAGCCCGTCCTGATACGAGCCGCCCGCAACCGTTACCTGAAACATTCTCCCTATGTGACAACCAATCATCTTTGCCTCCTTATTTCAACTCCAGACCTGCGCCTATACTCGTCATTAACTCTACAAACTGTGGAAATGTAACACTAATTGCCTCAGCCGTGTCAATTATATACTGCCCTTCGCCGGCCATACCCGCCAGTGCTAATGCCATTACAATCCTGTGGTCGCCCCTTCCGTCGAGTCTGGCTGCCATCGGCTTGCCCGCCTTGGCGGGTAAACTGTGCCTTACTATCAGGCCGTCTTCAAGCTCCTCGATGTCGATGCCCAGCTTTCTAAGCTCCTCGGTCATACATTTTATTCTGTCGGTTTCTTTGCCTCTGGCCTGCGGGACGTTGACCAGCCGCGTTTCGCCCTCGGCAAAAGCCCCGACAACCGCCATAGCCGGCAGTGCGTCCGGCGTGGCGTTCATATCTATCTTGGTGCCCTTGAGCGGTGCGGCTTTTATCGTAACCGTGTTTTGCTCAATCGTTACATTGGCGCCCATTGCCCGCAGATAATCGACGACGGCCTTATCCGGCTGGCTGTCGGTAAAATCAAGCCCGAGTAATCTCACCTCGTCCCCCGCAAGTGCCGCTGCGCACAGGAAAAACGTCGCGCTGGAAAAGTCGGCGGGTATCGTTTTGTCGAAAGCCCCATAGCCCTGCCCGCCAACGACATTGAACTGCCGCATACCGTCGTTTTCGTACCTGATAGACTGGTTGTCCAGCCAATCAAGCGTCATCTGCACGTATCCCGGCTCATTTAGCAGCGTAACATCGATTTCGCTATCTTTTTCAGCAAGCGGCGTGCACAACAGCAGTGACGAAAGATACTGGCTGCTGACGGCTGCTACCGAGGTTTTACCGCCTTTAATCCTGCCCGTAACCGCGACAGGGGGTTTGCCGTTGTTTCTGATGCTGGTGCACTTTGCACCCAGTTCATTCAAAGACCTGATTAAAGGTTCGGACGACCTGGACTGTATCTGAGCGTCCCCCGTGAAGTTTGTTGTCTGTCCGTCCGGCGCAAGGGCCGCTGAGCCCAGTGCAAGATTGAGCGTTGTGCCAGAGTTGCCTACGTTCACCATTTCCCCGGGTGCGCGGATTCGGCCGCCCGTGCCGAAGACCTTCCAGAGGTTGTTGTCTGAAGTATCTATTTGAGCGCCCAGTGCCCGGTAACAGCTTACCGCGGATAATGTGTCGCCCGAGCCGAGCGGGCTGCGGATGGTGCTGGTGCCTTCGGCTAATGAGGCGATTGCAACCGCACGAATCGTGTGCGATTTCGAGCCGGGAATGGTGACCGGCCCCTTCAGCCGGGATTTTCTTGCGATTAACTGCATAGCGGGTCGTATCTTAACCGATTTTACGCCTCTTGTCCTGCAAAATAACCGGCCAAAAAGGTGTTGGATATACTTAGATGGCGCAAAATAAAACCCCTGCTGTTTCGCTTTTGCAAAGTAAAGCAGCAGGGGCCGATTTTACGATTTTTCTTTTAATTCCAGACCTTGATGCCCGGCGCTTCCTTGCCCTCTGCGTCAACTACCCGCAACATAAACTCAAACTCGCCCCAGTCCTGCGTAACCTTAAGCAGGACCAGGTTCTTGCCCTTGTTCAATTTGACCTTGTAGGTTTCCTGGTCCGTTTCCATTGCGCGGTAGACGTTCTGTTCGCTAATCGGCTTGTGATTGACCCAGAGCTTGTACCCGTCGTCGGAGCCGATACGCAGTTCCACTTCCTTGTCGGCGTCCGCTTCGAGCCAACAGGCACAGTAGCACAGGATATCTTCCTGGTCATATTCGAGTCCGAGCGACTCGATGTCGAAGAAGCTGATTTCGGGATACTCTGATTCATATTGCTGCCATTTGACAACCGTGCCGTCATCTTTTTTGATTTCCATGCCGTTTGTCGGGGTATGATTAAGCTCGTCTCCGTAGTTTTTCAGGTAATCGACGTTGAAGCCCTCGTTATCAGGCCGCTCACCGGGATTGGGGAATGGTCCCACGACGAGCCAGTTGGTGATAAAGCCCGGTTCATCCATCCAGTTTGCCGTGAAGCCGTATGGGCCGAGTGTAGGGCCCTTGTCGGTGGTCTCTGCCTTTGGTGTGGTCTCTACCTTTGGGGCGGCCACTTTGGGCTTGGGCTTGGCCGGGGCCATCTTTGGCTGCTCTGCCTCGACTGGGCTGGGTTCCTTGGCTGCCTGTTCTTCGCATCCTGCTATTACTGCGCTCAGCGCTGCCAGGCACAATACGCACATCAAAGTGCGGATTTGACTCTTGCTCATAGTTTGACTCCTTTCTGAAAAACCAAACTAAAAATCACCGTTTGTTTTGGCGTCTCCCGGCGTGCCGGGATTTCGTCGCAGTCGCCTCAGACCCGACCTTTCCAAAGGCGCACATTTCTGCAGTCGGAGAAGCGATTGCTCGATGGTAAGCTAACAACCGCGACCTGTTTTTGCAAGATTTTTTCTGCCTCAGGCGGGGATTACAACGCCGGGGCATCCGGCGTGGAATTTGGCGGCTGCAGGCAGGAGCGAGAATTGTCTCAGATTGTTTGCATTTGCTTTTCCGCCCGGATGACTGCGGCTGCATCGCTGAGAACCAGTTGACGGACCAGGCTGGTCGGGATGACGCAAAGCTCCATATTAAAGACCCTTTCTTCGACCATGGATGCGATGGCCCTGGCCGTCTGTCGGTCCAGTTCGTACTCGCTGATAAGGTCCGCGACGATGCGCGATTTATCCCATCTGCTTCGGGCAGAACCGTTGCCGTCTTCGAAAATGTTTTCAGCATCAGCCAGTTCGTTAAGTTGGCCCTTTGCCACCTCGACGCGACATCGCTTCAGCCGTCGTTCGAAGTTATACTCGCTCAGCGCCACCGCCGCCTCTTCGTATCCGGTGCTGGCGAGAACTGTCTCGATTATCGAAAAAATTTCGCTTGTGCTGACTCTTCTCTTTTTATCGTTTTGGTAAAGGAAAAAGGTAACCGCCTCGGAAAGCTCCTCTGCGGCCATTATGTCGGCTTGTCCTGCTGTGTTGAGGGCATTCGCTATCGTGCCAACCACTTTGGTGTGAAGATACGCCTCCCTTGTGCCGTCGGCCTTGACGACTGCCAGTCTCAATGTCCTCCTTGCCATTGTCGCTTCCGTAAATGACGTCCTGTATTTTGCCGGCTACT
The DNA here is from genome assembly GCA_964597035.1 of uncultured Pirellulales bacterium. Lineage (GTDB taxonomy): Bacteria > Planctomycetota > Phycisphaerae > Sedimentisphaerales > Anaerobacaceae > Fen-1362. The sequence continues at coordinate 45,497 of CAZQWM010000010.1, read as the reverse complement.
GGAAAAGCTTCGGCTGGCCGGCTAAATCCGGCTGTGATATAACCTGGCTTATTTCCTCAATCAGCTCACCCGCATCCTTGAAATCACGATACACACTCGCGAAACGGATATATGCAACTTTGTCTATGTCTCTCAGGTGTCTTATAACGCTTTCGCCGACAAAGCTGCTTGTTACTTCCTTGTCAAAATCCCGAAATATGTCCTCTTCGACCCTGTCCGCAATCTGGCGAATTTGCTCCGCCGAAACCGACCTTTTGTAACAGGCCTTTTGAAGGCCCGCTATAATCTTGTCTCTTTCATAGGGAACGCGAGAGTTGTCCTTCTTTATAACATACATCTTAAAACTCTCGCCGGTCTTCTCGTAGGTCGTGAAGCGCTTATTGCAGGCAAGGCACTGGCGTCTTCGTCTGATTACTCGTCCGCCGTCGCTTGAGCGAGAGTCAATGACCCTGTCTTTATCTTCCTTGCAGAAAGGACACCTCACCGCCCGGCCCCACCTCACTTTCAACCAGTCTATACACTTGCCCGCCATTCGTCTGGCGAGCCGGCTATGTTCGGTACTCGGCCGCAGAAAGCAGACCGCTATATGACGCGTTGATTCTAAGACTACCGACTGTGTTATGTCAAAAAAAATCTGTCAGCCGGGTGAGATATTACCCGGAGAGATTAAAAGTGTGATGGCATACCGAAGTGACAGACGCACTGCTGTTGCGGGCTGTGATTCTATTTCAAATCATCCCGTGAGGGTTACAGACGGACTTCTTCGGTCTCGCTGTAACTACCGAACTCCAGGCCGAAATCCACGCTTCCGGATGTTGATGTGAGGGTCGTTTCTTTTATCGCGATTTTGTAGACGCACCTGTTGAGGTCGAAGTCCGCCTTGATGGTGCTGCCGTCTCCGGGTTGATATATGCTACGCAGCCGGCCCGTCCCGGTTTCATCGAACTCGCTGCCGGGGACTGTAAGCGTTTGGTAACCCCAGGTGATGGTCAGCCCCTCTGTAACGCTTGAATCGTCGGCGACGCTGAATGTGCCTTTTATGCCGAGCTTGTCTTTACCAGGTGTCGAGGAGTTCTTCAATCGTGTCTTTGTGACCGACAAAGTGTCGGCGTATCCGCTCAACAGCGCCACCGGGATGCTTTTTCTGCCGTTGATAGTGTTCTCGCCGGCGATGCCCAGGCCTGTATATGTGCCGAGGTTCACCAGAAGGTAAAGCGGACTTGCGAGGCCGGTCAGGTCTACATTCTTGGCCAGAAGATTGAACATGTTCTTATTGGTATCAAATGCCAGCGAAGTAATAGCTCCCGGCTGGCCGGACTTTACCCTGTGTTTATATCTGTATTTACCCTTGGAGCTTGTGAACGAATCCAGACCGATGCTCTCTTCATATACGAGATAGTTGTCCGCACCGGAGTATATCTGCACTGTCACACTATCAGCCCCTGCCAGGTCCTCGGCGGTTAGTCCGAAGGTCCCTGAACATTTTATTGCGTCGTATCCTGTGTTCCGGCCGGCCTTGATGCGGCATTTCTGGACCGTAACGACTTGCATTGCACCGGGTGTTATGACCAGTGAATGGCTGTCGGATTTGCCGTCAATGGTAGCCGTCACCGAACACTGGGCGTGGGTACTGATACCCATGCCCGCAGCAGTGAGCAGGCCGGTTTCGTCGATTTCAGCATAGTCAGAATTCTCGCTCCAGACGGCCTGCCCGCTTGTAATATCCTGTGTGCTGCCGTCATCGTAGTGGGCAGTGCAGGCAAATTGTGCCGTCGACTGCTCGGCTATACTGTCAGGCCCAATCACCTCCACCGATTCGAGTTCCGGCTGGCACTGTTGGTAGTCTGAAATATCTGACGCTGTAAAGTCGATTGGTGTGCCGGTTCTTCTGGAAACGCCCGCAATTCCGTATCTTGCTCCGACGGACAGCCAGGAAAGTCGAATCGTCCCATCGTAAAACATCTCGACCTGGAATGTGCTGGCCGTGTTCCTGCCATACTCGGGCACATTTTGCCACGTAACCGCCGCCCGGTCGCCTAACTGTTTGAACAGCACACTGCCCGACGCTGAGGGATTGAAGTCACGGAAAAGACCCGAGATTCGTTTCATATTAAAGTGCTTCACTAAGCTTTCGCTGTAGTCGTCGTCAGCCGATTCGAAGGTTATATAGCCGTTGCTGCCTACGTAGAAGCGGTCGTAGCTTGTCCCGTAAAGCTGCACACTGTGCCCTGTCAGCGTTACGGCCTTGGAATCATCGTCGCCGAGTCCCAGGTTCGTGCTGCTGCCCGGTTCGACCGGCAGTTCGTCTATCTCCTTCAGGCAGACCGTATACTCTGATGCCGAATCATCCGGCGTCAGCAGCAGCGATTTACCGGAAAGGTCAAACTGCCCCGTATCAACGCTGAATAGTTGAGTGAGGTAATCGGTGGCTGTATCACTTATCGCAAAATCCGCGTCGCTTTCGTCGGTGTTTACACCGTCATCTATAAAGATTCTATAGTCCGAAACCGCTGCCACTGTGCCCGGTATCTGCCAGGTAAATTTGCCGGTGTTGGAGGCATCGTCAGCCAGTTGCGCATAAATTTCGCCTCCCTTGAGCAGGTAGATGTCGACGGTATCAGCCCCACCGATTGACTTCCACTCGATGGGCCATTCAAATCCCTGAACCCAGGTTACCTGTTCATTGGGGGCCAGAACCGCGAGTTCCGGCTCGGCCGTAAGGGCGTTGTAAACGTTCAGCCGTCGGCCGGTAATCGTTTTGCCGCTGAGCGCCTCTATTTCATCGCCCGTCCATATCAGCCGCGACTTCAATTCGTATACACTTATCGTCGGGTCATTTGCCAGCAGCAGCGCCGCCGCACCTGCAACGTGAGGCGTTGCCATTGAAGTGCCGTTATACCAGCTGTATTCGTTGTTAATAACCGTGCTGAGTATGCTCACGCCCGGAGCGCCGAGGTGAACCGTGCGCAGGCCGTAGTTGGAAAAGCTCGCCAACTCGTCATTGTGGTTGGTGGCCGCAACGGCTATTACGTTTTCGATTGCATATCCGGAAGGATAGTGCGAAGACAAATCGCCGTTTTCTGCACTGTTGCCGGCTGCCGCAACGAACAGCACGCCGTTGTCTCTCGCGTTGGTAATTGCCGCCTCCATCGTTGCCGAGTATCCGCCGCCGCCCCAGCTATTGCTCAGTATATCGGCTCCGTTGGCGACCGCGTAATTTATGGCGTCTATGGCGTCCGAAGCATAGCCCGAGCCGTTCTCATCGAGGAACCTGCATGCCATCAGCTTGCATCGCCAGTTAACACCCGTTACTCCTACGCCGTTGTTGCCGCGGGCCGCAATTGTGCCAGCGCAGTGTGTCCCGTGGCTGTGCTCGTCTATCGGGTCGCCGTCGTTTTTGCAAAAATCGTAACCATGCACATCGTCAATAAAGCCGTTGTCATCGTCATCAATGCTGTTGCCGGGTATTTCACCGGTATTGGTCCACATATTCGCCGCTAAATCAGAATGCAGATAATCGATACCCGTGTCTACAACCGCCACGACCACATTATCTGAGCCGGTTGTTATATTCCACGCCGAGACTGCGTCTATGTCGGCGTATGGCGTGCCGCCAGTCTGGCCTGTGTTCTGCATCGCCCACAGATACCCGAAAAACGGGTCGTTGGGCACGATTAGAATCCTGAGCCGGTAGTTGGGCTCCACCGAAACAATGCGAGGGTCTTTCTTTGACCATTTTTCGGCCAGCACCTGTTTGACGCTCTTACCCTTTTCCAGTTTTATGCGAAGCACCTGCCTGTTACGAGATTGTGCCTGCCGGATTGCTCGCTTGCCTTGTCGCCTGGTGGCCAGTGAGATTCGTTTCTTGATTACTCCGCCGATTTTCGCCCCTATTTCCTCTGCGTCATCGTCGGATTCTATCGCCTCATCGGATAATAACACGAGGACTTCGCCGGGGGCGTATTCCTGGTCTTTATCAATCGTCCCTGCAAAGGTTGGATTGTTTTCGGCCTCGTAAGTTTTGACGCCGGCGCCGCAAACCTTCGCACCGGCAACTGCAAATAATGCCCACGTCAGCACACATCCGAAAATGTGTCTTTGCAGACGGCGGGTGCCGATTTGCGGGTATTGGTTGCGCGAGCTCTTCGCAGAGTCTGTGTGCAGAGAAAATGAAAAATTCAAAGGTCTAAAACAGAATTTCAAGATAGTTTCCTCCAAGTTAAGAAGCTTTAGGATGAAGGTCCTCTCTATTAAAAAGTATGTGGAATGTCCCGCCTAATTCCAAAAAATCGTTCTGATTTAAGCCGAGTGGAATGTCCTATAATTACCTTAAGTGGATGCGCTTATGGGATTGCCCTGGCCGTTGCCCCTCATTTGCGCATTAAGGCAGCGCCGAGTGATGCCAGGTTTTGTAAGGGTGCTTAGAAAGTGCCGATTCAGGCGAGCATTGAGATGGCTATCCGGGCTACTTCGCTGCCGGCTTTTTTACCCACGAGAGGTTTTACAACCTCCAGCAGCTCCGAATTGATTTGTGCAAGTTTGCCCGCGTCATTGAACAGGCCCTGAATCGTTCCAATGATTGGCCCGGTCGAGCCAAAGTACGGCATAAATTCGGGCACAAGCTCCCGGTCCGCGAGGATATTCACTAGGGATAAGTGCTTCGTGGTAACCAGCCATCGGCCGACAAGATGCCAGAGTATCGGGTTTGTCTTGTACATAATAACCATCGGGCAGCCCGCCGACGCCACCTGTATTGTCGCGCTGCCGCTTGCCACAAGCGCAAAGTCGCAATCTCTCGCCGTCTGATAGACCGCGTCTATTACATATCTTGTCCTGAATCCCAAAAGCCGCGTTGAGTCCAGTGCTTCTCTCGTCGATTCGTCGACCGCCACCGTTGTAAACGTCAGGTTCCGGTACTTTTTGCGGAGACTGATTGCTATCTCCTGCATCGGCCGCCAGAGTGTCCCGACCTCGGCGCTCCTTGACCCCGGTATGATTGCCATTCTGGCGTTGGCAGCGTCGAAGGTGCTGTAGTCACGCTTTGCGGCGTTTAGCTCCTTTTGCGTAAGCTCATCCAGAAGCGGATTACCAACGAACTCGGCCTGAACGCCGCGCTGTGCAAACCACTTTTCTTCGAAAGGCAAAATGCTGCACAGCTTGTCGCAGTATTTACGCAGCTTGCCAATCCGCCACGGTGCCCACGCCCAGAGCTGCGGCGCAACATAAAACAGCGTCTTTATGCCGAGTTTCTTTGCGGCCTTTGCTACGTGAGAGTTGAAAGCCGGGGAATCACAGACGATAACCAAATCAATATTGTTGGTCGCCAGGAACCGGCTTATCTTTCTTATCAGTCCGTAGAAATGAGCAACCTGTGCGAATGCGTTGTGCCCCATCGCGGCCCGGCCGACTATACCCTTCGATTCGTCCATCAGTGTGCAGCCCGCCTCCGCCATCCTCTCACCGCCCAGGCCGACAAATTCGACATCCTGATTTTTCTTTCGAATCGCCTTTATCAATCCGGCGCAGTGGCTGTCGGCGCTCGGCTCGGCTGCGCTTATGAAGATTACTTTTCCTTGTTCCCTGCTGGCCATAATAGCAACATTCAAGAGAACAGAAACCGTCCGCTTACTCGACTTTCAATACCATTATTCGTTCGGTCTTAAGTCTATCCTCGCTTCCGCCGCTTGAAAAGGCCAAACTTCCCTTTGCTCGCTGTCCCTTGTATCCTGAGAATCGCGGTATTGGTTTATAATCCGTGAGAGAGGAAAATTAAAAAGGGCCGTGGTCAATACGGCCCCTGATTACAAGCTACGCGATATGCCTAAAATCCGTAAACCGGCTTTAGCTCCGCCTCAGTAGGCAGATGGTCGTAAACCTCGCCTTTAGGCCCGATATAATTCGTTCCCGAGCGGGTCAATTTTACCGGGGTGACAGAGCCGTTACTGTTGGTGATATTGACGGTTACGACGTCTGTTGACTGGGCTGGCTGGTTGGTTTGTGCCTGCTGTTGTTGCTTTTTGTCCTTTTCATTGCCTAAGATATAGCCCCCGCCGGCGCCGACCGCACCGCCAATAAGGGCGCCTTCGGTCGTATGGCCGGACTGATGCCCGACAATCGCCCCCACTCCAGCCCCCAGCGCCCCGCCAATCGCTGCATCTTTGCCCGCCTCGCTCTCACAGCCGATGCTAAACGCCAGAACCACCGAGCACGCAATTAACAATGGTATTGAAATTACATATCTCATTTTTTTACCTCCTACAGGTTATTGCCTGATTCATTTTTCTATTTTACAGGCGTCATCCACGCCACGAACCCGCCGCCTGCTTCCATTTCAGCGGGGATACTCTGACCTTTATTTACTATCTTTTCCTCAACTATCATTGCTGTCGGCTCGCCCATCTTATCACGAGCCAATATAGCCTTGTAATCCCCATCACCCAGAAACGACAAATTGATGCTTTGCTGCCTTTTATTATCCCCGTTAATTATTCCGACGAACCAGTCTTTGTTTTTACGTCTCGCAAATGCCGCCAGTTCACCTATCCTGCTGCCTTCCAGTACAATCGTTTCATCCCATACCGATGGGATGTTTTTTATCACCTCTACCGCTGGGCTTTCCAGATAAAACTTCGGGTCATCCGCCCAGTGTATTATCGGCGATGTATAAACTATCGCTGTAGCCAATTGCAGAGTCACGGTTGTTCCTTTGAGGGACCTCGGATTGAATGTGCAGGGCGTAAAATCCCCGTGCCCCGCAAGATAACGTGTAAAAGGAAGCGTCGCGTAATGCTTACGCGGCAGCCGGTCCCACTTGTTGTATTCCAGCCCGCGAATTCCTTCCCGCGTCATCTCATTGGGGAACGTCCGAGATTCACCCGTCGGCTTATTTGCGCCGTGGAAGTTTATCATCAGCTTTTCTTTCGCCGCGTCTGTTAGCGTATCGGTGTAGAAATCAATTCGCTCTTTGCTCTCGGAATCCATAAAGTCAACCTTGACTCCTGCAGCACCCGCCTGCCGGCAGCGCCTGAAGAAATCCCGCCTCGCATCCGGATTGTCTATACCGACTATTTTCGCTCCTTCCGTCACGCCGTCCGCCCATCGTTTCCAGACCCACACGCGGACGTTTTTGTTCTGCGCATACTCGACCAGGTCAGCCAGCACCTGCCATTTATCTTTCGTATCCGTCGGCCAGGTATGTTCCCAGCCAACGTCGACGAGGATATATTCGAAGCCCAGCTTAGCGGCGTTATCGACCCAGTATTTTTGTCTTTCGTAGGCGACGTCGCTGAAATCTCTGCGTCCCCCCGACCACCAGTGCCAAAGCGCCCGGCCCGGCTTAATCCACTCGGTCTTGATTCCGTCAGGGAACAATTTCGCATCCGGCTTCGGGCACAGATTATGGACAATATCGCAGTTGACGAGTGCGTTAAGGTCCGGCCCCGTCGTCACCACCCGCCAGGGCGACCGAATCTCGCCTTCGAGCGCAAAGCCGTTCGGGTCGTCCTCGAAGACGCCTTCCAGCACACTTGTCTTGGTCCCGCGAAGTGTCATACCACTATAATCGAATAGCGCCGCCTCGGTGATAGCAGCGTAGCTGCCGTCCGCCAGCTCAACGGTTACGGGCATGCCGAGTGTGCGTTTGCCGCTGAGCTGTTCCGGCCGGTGTCTTGTGTAAACGCCTTCGTAATTGTTTGTATTGGTTTGGAACCATATTTGGCAGTCTGCCGGCAGTCGCCAGGTTGTCTTCTCACGTGTTACCGTTCGTTTACCTTCGCCGCCGACCACGTAACGAAATGCAAATCCGTCATCGTATGCACGCGCCTCGAGTGTCCAGTCCTGTCCGCTCGAAATATGTTTGACGGCCAACTCCATCGACCTATAGTGGTCGGTCGCCTCTGACTTGCCCCCGTACAACGGGTATTTGTCGTTTACATCATGGAATACTACTTTGCCGAAGTCAACTCCCGCTCCCAAATCAACGCCGTCAACGACAATACCCAGGTCGGCCCCGTCCACTATGGTTGCCCCGTCGCGAGTCAGCTTATAGTGCATTTGCCGCTCCCCATCCATCGATATTGTTGCTTTTACTTTGCCGTCAGGGCTTTCGAGCCCAAGCCCGACCTGTGAGGCCCTGGCCGGGGCACACAGCGACAATGCCACAGCAAGAACTGTCAAGATAAGTCGAATCATCTCATCATTCTCCTAAATCATAAGGTTCCCGTGAAACTCCCCTTGCGGGTTCTTTTGCCCGGGTATGCTGCCGGGGTCTTCATAAGTGCTGCCTTTCAATCGACTTTTGCGCGAGGCTTGTTTGCTTACTGTTTTATCTCTTAAGCCGTGCAATATCAAGCTGATAACCTTTGTGATAGCGTCAAATATTATGTGTAAGTTTGATTTTGTGCCAGCAAAGGAGTTGGCTAAAAACGGTTTTTCCGATAGCCGATTCTGAATTGTATTATTTAGGATAGGCGTTACCGATGCCATGTGCATCGGTAATAAGGCCGGCCAGCCCTGTCGATTGCGGGCAAGGCTGGTGCCAACAGGACAGGAAAGGGTGCTCGCCAAGAGGTGGATAACACAATAATTAGGGGGGTTGAAAAATGAAAAGGGTAGCAGTGACGTGTGTGATGTTGCTTGTGCTGGGGGTCAGCACGCAGGCGTACGGTTATGTCCTGGTTTATAACCTGTTCGGCGCGGTGCCGACGGTCGATACCGAGACTGATACCGGCGATACAAAATTTGTGAACGGTGTTATGATTTTGAACATCGACGAAGAAACGGGAGCGTGCGAGGAGTCGAGCATTGTGCTTTACGGCAGAGAGGGATGGCGCAGCAGAGTTTACACGATATACGACGATATTGTAGAACTGGCCAGGTACGGCAATTATGTCACCGTTATGGCGGACACGGGGACGGGCGACAACATTATTCTGACCGGCAGAACGAGCGCGAGAACTATGGGCCTTCCGTCGAGAGTGAGGGCGGCCAACTCATTAAGCGGGGGAATATCGCTTGAGTGGGGCCAGTTGTTCGACCTGGAGGAGTCGCTTGTGGGTGCGGGAGCAATGCAGGCGAGACTGGACAGGTGGAGAACCAGAAGCGCCAACTTTTCATCGGCGGACGGAATCGACGAAACGGTAGATTCGGTTATAGCAAGCCTCGAATCGAGAGGTTATCAGTTTTTAGGGGAAGAAGAGGAGCCGCCGGACGACGAACCCGGGGATGAGGAGCCGCCGTTATTACGTTAAGGAGATTTGTTGCGGGCTTCAAGTAAGCCCGATGATATTTTGAGCTTAAAGTGGTGATTCCGTTCCGCATCCGGACTTGTCCGATGAGTCCTTGTGGGACGGAATCACTTTTTTTGATAGCAGGCAACGAGGAGGCCAAACAGAAACAGGTAGCCTCACTCAATGAATCCGCCACGATGAAGGCGAATGACCCCCCGAATTGTCTTGCAAAAACGGCCTGTAAAATATATATAATTGTCGCAGCCGGGGCCCGTAGCTCAGCGGCAGAGCAGTGGACTCATAATCCATTGGTCGAAGGTTCGAATCCTTCCGGGCCCAATCACTTTCGTGTCTCGTGAGGCGTATTGCGCCACTACGAGGTGAGCAGGTGGGTGGGTGTAGTTATTCTTGTAGTCTATGTGATAGTATGGCAGATGGCCGTGGTGTGAAAAACGTAATGGGCACAAAGCCGGAGTTCATTTATGGATTCCCATATGTGCGGGAGTGACCCCGCTTTGCTCAAAGCTACATGGGGAAGGGAATTGGGAAGTGAGAATGGGAAATTTGGAATTAAGAGCGGAGCAAAAGTCGGTCAAGAGGGAGGGTAAGCTGCGGGCGGTGGGGATAGTCGGTATTGCATGCGTGTGCGGGTGGTTCGTAATGGAACTGGAGATACTGGGGGTAAGGATACTGGCCCCTTATTTCGGAAGCGCAGTTTACGTTGTGACGGGAAGCGTGATTGGGGTGTTTCTGTTAAGTCTTTCAGTGGGGTATATGTTGGGCGGATGGCTTTCGAGAAAGGCCGGCAGCCAAAAGATACTGGGGCCGGGCCTGATTGTGGCTGGCGTGTGGCTTTGTGCGCTGCCTTTTTTCATAGAGCCGGTATGCGAGGGAATGTACACTATTGGCTTGGATGAGAAGTGGGGGTCACTTTTTGCGGCTGTCATACTGTTCGGCCTGCCGACGGCGTTACTGGGGACGGTGACGCCGACGGCGGTGCGGTGGCTGACGAGACAGGCAAGCGAGGCGGGAATCAACGCAGGAGTAGTGCTGGGCTTATCAACCGTGGCAAGTTTTGCGGGCTGTGTCGTGACGGCATTTTACCTGATAGTTCTATCCATGCGGGCGACACTGCGTGTGTCGGGGGCCATATTGATAATTTTAGGCACGGTGATTACGCTGCAGACGGCGATAACGCGGGCCCAAGAATCAAGGCAAAAAACGTAAAATTACGGTATCGCTGTGCTTAGATTGATTGAACAGACTACCCTGCTCGGTTCGTACAAGCCGGCAGCAGGAAACAAACTATGGAAAACAGAGATTTCAAGGTCGGCCTGAGCGTGGCGCTTTGCGTCGCGGTTTTTTCGCAGTTATTGTCCGTCAGCGCAGCGTCGGGTGCAAGCTGGGGTCGGATTGTTTACGAGAGAGATTCACTATATAATCGGATATTCGTTTACCAACGAGGGACTGTGGTGACACTTCGATTCGGAAGGCAGCCCGCGGTTCAGGCGCAAAGCCAGGTTGACCTGAGCAACTTGCGGCAACATATGTTAGAGTACACAAGGATAACTTTTTGCGGGCTGTTATATCAGCCGGAGCCGAAGAGGGTACTTGTGCTGGGATTAGGAGGTGGCGTGATACCACGGGAGATGCACCATTATTTTCCAGAGGCCCAAATTGACGTGGCGGAGATAGACGCTGAGATTTTGCCGATAGCTAGGAATTTCTTCAACTTTCATGAGGATAACAAGCTGAAGGTGCATATCGACGACGGCAGGATGTTTGTGAAAAAACAACTGCGTCGTGAGCCGGTGCCGAAATACGATATCGTCATCCTGGATGCATTCAACGGCGACTACATCCCTTTTCATTTGATGACGAGGGAGTTTCTCGAGGAGGTTAAAGGGATTTTAGCCAAGGACGGTGTTGTGGTTGCGAATGTGTTCCAGAACAATCGTCTTTTTGACGCGGAGCTGGCGACTTTTCTGGCTGTATTCGGCCGGTGTCAGGTGTTTGTCGGAGAGTATTCCGCAAATACAATGCTGGTATCGCCGGGTTCGAAGGGACCAACGCTTACGATTCAGGAGGCGATAAGCCGGGCTAATGCGCTGCAGAAAAAGCACGGGTTTGCGTTCGATTTGCCAGCGGTGGCGGGACAATTACGACCCGATATACACTTTGACACGCGGGCAAAGGTGCTCACGGACGACCGGGCGCCGGTGAACCGGCTGCGAAGACAGGGAAGAGGTATTGAGAATTAAGAGCGCAGGGATTCATGAAGCGGGATTTTTGATAGTGGACGTGATGTAATGCCAGGCGTATATTCAGAAACATAATAAAGGCGGATATGACAGGCGGAAATGAGCATTGAAGAGCAAAAAAGATGCCGAAAAACAGAAGAGCCTGCCTTATCCCCAGTTGAAAAAAGTTGGAGTTAGATTGTGGTTGTGTCGAACAGCATTCCTAAAGGGTTAGTAGAATAGTAAAAAGCGAAGTTAGAGGTACATCAACATTTAAGAAAAGGCGGAAATCTATTTGAAAGGGCAAACAAATGAACGCAATAAGAATAACATTGGTGATTGCGATTCTGCTGGTCGGCGTTGGGCTGGCGGGTTGCAAGAAAAAAGAACAGCCGGCGGCACAGTCTGGTACAAAAACGATGGAGGAAATGGCAGAGACAGCCGGTGCTGCAGCGGAAGAAGCGAAGAAGACGGCAACCGCGGTAGCGGCCGAAATTGAACAGACGATGTGCCCCATAATGGATGGGAACAAAATCGACAAGGACGTATTTATCGAGTACAAGGGCAAGAAGGTTTACTTCTGCTGTGCAGACTGCAAGGCAAAATTCGAGGCGGACCCAGAAAAATACGTTGCCAACCTGCCGCAGTTTAAACAATAAGCGTAGCCCTGATCGACATCATGAATGCAACGGTTTTGTCTGTTCATAGCTATCGGTAACACGTAATTTCTCTTGTTCGCCATCACGAAGAAGCAAAGCGACATCGATACTGGCGCTACTACCGGTATTATATAGTGCCAAGAAAGAACTGAAGGTAAAAATCACACCCACAGAAAAACCCTGGGGGCTACCAATCACATTTTAGTAAACGCCGAGTCCCAGTCTTTCCGGATGGGTTCTAGGCCGTTTTGCTTTAACATAGCAGCGACCTGCGCGGGGGTTCGGGTGTCATCGATTTCGAATTGCTTGATGTTGCTGACTCAGCCGGAATGTCCGCCGGGATTTGTTTTACCACCTGCGTGCGGGGATGGGCTAAACGTTGAATGATTTGCCTGTGAATGTTCGGGATGCTATTTGGCCGCCGCGTGAAGTCCGACCTCCTCGGAATCCTCCTGCTCAGGGCTGTTTTTCAGTATGCCAACAGATTTGAGATGTGATGTCCCCGCCAGCTTCTTTGTCTCTATCAGCTTCGCACCCTTCGCCGCTATCTTGCGAAGTGCGTGCCTAGCCTTTTGCTTGTCTTGGGCCCCTACCGCATCAACTACAATGCTCACCTTTTTCTCCCGTTGAAGCAACCCGAGCGCCACTGCTTCAACCGCCCCTTCTACCGAAGCCCCTATCAGCACAAATTCGTTTGCCCGGACCTCGCTCAACAGCCGCTCTATCCTCGGCTCATCGAACGGGTCTTCGCATCGATTGTGCAGAATTATCTGCCGATAGCGCCGCATCACATCTACCGGCAAATCCGTATTATTGTCCGCTGCAAAGCTTGCGCGGTTGCTCAAAAGCGTATAGCGCAATTTCTCCCGTCCCTCCGTTCCATCCACGCAGTATCCCGGCCCGCCGTTGTTCTCCGGATGAACCTCGCACACAGATATCACCGGGATTTTTTTCGTGCGGGCAAGTGCAATCACCCTTCTAATGTGACTCAAAACTCTCCTTCGATTTCCAACCCGTACCTTGCCATCATCCAGAAAGAAGTCCTTCTGCGTATTAATATCGATGATGATTCGCTTACGACGAGTTTTCATCAATTGCCGAATCATTAGCAGTCTTCCTTTTGTTGCGTTGCCGATCCTGGCTACGCACCAAGCTTTCAGCCATTATTAATTTATACGTCCCTCAGAAAAGATTGGTCCAAAGATAGTATATAGCTTATCCGATAAAAATGCCTTACCTTTCATCCTTTTGCTGATGTCCCTACGTGTTGCCTCCCCTAATCATATCGATTATCATCCCAGCCCACTTTAAGCCCTAAAATCCTATGTCGCACAGGGGTTTGGTAAAAATCATCTTTTACCCGTATAATTAAGTCCGCCAAACGTTAGAAAGGTTACTTAATTTGCCCTTGTTATGGCCCTGTTAAATAATGGCAAGAATTTTGAAAGACTATCCGAATATCGCTCTAAAGCCCGAAAATCTCGATGGCCGGTTCGATTTTGCCCGCATTTTCGGCCGTTCAGCCGCAGTTCATATCGAAATTGGCTCAGGCAAGGGGACATTCCTCGTTAATCAGGCAAAAGCCCATCCCGGCGTCAATTTCCTCGGCATCGAATGGGCTCGCCGATATTACCGTTTTGCCGTCGACCGAATCGGCCGATGGAATCTCACCAACGTCCGGATAATCCGCACCGACGCGGCACAATTCATTTGCGAATATGTCCCCGATTCCTGCGTCGATTGCTTTCATATTTACTTTCCGGACCCCTGGCCCAAGAAGCGCCACCACAAACGCCGGTTCCTCAATCTCACCAACACCGACCAGCTCATCCGCTGCCTGAAATCCGCCGGCACAATCCGCATCGCAACTGACTACGCGGAATACTTCGAGCAGATTAAAGACGTTCTCGCATCCCGCGCACACCTCCTTCGCGAGGCTGATTTTCTCCCGACCGCCGGCACCGAAATCGGCGAATGGGTCGGCACAAACTTCGAGCGAAAGTACCTGAAGGAAAACCGTCCCATCTATACCCTCGCCGTCAAAAAACGCTGACCAAAAAACTCACGCACCCGCGCCTTAAAACGCAAGATACGGTTTCGCCTTTCTAAGTAGCGCCCCGACTTTCCCGATATCCTCTATGCCGGTGATTCTGGCCCTTTTTCGCCGCTCGAGAATCTGCTTAACCGTCACCGGCCCAAACCCCGGCACTCGCAGCAGCTCATACTTGTCCGCCCTGTTTACATAAACGGGAAATCGTTCCGGATGCCTCTTTGCCCATGCCTCCTTCGGGTCCACCTTCAGCGACAGAAACCCTTCTTCGTCATATATGATATCCGATTCCGCAAACTTGTATTTGCGCATCAAAAAATCCACCTGATACAGCCGATGCTCACGCATAAACATATCGCCCGCCCGCTCCTCTCGCTGCCCGTCTATTCGCTCATCCCCCAGCCCTTTCTGATACGCGCTGAAGTAAATCCTGTGCATCTTCAGCCGGTCGTACAGTCCCCACATATACTTTACAATCTCCGAATCACATTCTTCGGCCGCCCCGACAATAAACTGTGTCGTCTGCTTCACCCTCTCGTATCTGCTGCCCCGCCGTGTCAGTCGGCTTATCAATTTGATTGGCTCAACGATATCTTCGACAAACCGCTTTCTGCTGGATAGCTTCGCTAAGTGTTTTGCCCCCGGCGTCTCCATATTCAAAGACACTGCGGTCGCCAGCGACACCGCCTCTTCTACCGCCGTGTTGCTGGCGCCGGGAATCACCTTCAAATGTATATACCCGCGGTACCCTTTCCTGTATCGCAGTATCCGGGCCACGCGATTGAGCTGTTCCATCGTTGCATCCGGCGTCCCCAAAACCCCCGAGCTTAAGAACAATCCGAACACCTTCTTTCGCCTGAAATAATCTAAAAAGACATTCGCCGTTTCTTCCGCCCCCAAGCTGCACCGCCGGACGTCCTGGTCGTTTCTCAATGGACAATACCTGCAGTCGTTCGTGCACACGTTTGAAATCAGCGTCTTGAACAGGACGCTCGAGCCCCCGTTCGGCAGCGTCACCGGATACACCCATCCTTCGCTGCCGCGCTTTCGACGCTCGTCTTCTATGGTCCCGCACGCGCATGCCAAGTCGTACTGTGCATCGGTACTGAGCATCTGAAGCTTCCGGTGCGTATCAGGTTTGCTGACTATCGTAGTCATAGCTCACCTTCCCTGGAGTCCAATCCCCTCTTACCGTTGATTATAAACATCACCGTCCACAATCTCAAATAAAATCGCCTGGCTCGTGCAAATTCTGGGCATTGAGCCGTTGTTATGCGGCTTCGGTCCTGTATCGGATCAGAGCTGTCCCGGCAGCACTATCAATGAGCCAAAACCGGTGTGTGGGGTATGGTTTATTCCGTAACCCATCTTGACCAGTCTGTATCCCATCAGATACCGGTAAATGCGGTGTCCCAATCCTTCCAGACGGGTTCGAGGCCGTTTTGCTTTAAGATAGCAGCGACCTGCGCGGGGGTTCGGGTGTCATCGATTTCAAATTGCTCAACAGCACCGGTGGTTTTTGAATATCCGCCGGGGTTGGTTTTGCTGCCGGCGCTCGTTTTAGTTATGCCGAGCTTCACCAAACGGTCTCGTAAATCTGCCGGCTCACGGGTTGAGAGGGTAAAGCCAGCATCGGCAAAGCATAGGCGAAGGGCAAGTATCATCTGAACAAGATTCTTGTCGGTGACAAGACTAAACTGCGTTCGGTCAACATCTCTGGCAGGTCGCAACCGCGGGAATGAAAACGAGACATGAGATTGCCAGTAACGCTTAACCAGGTAATGAGCGTGCTCGGCAAGGGCAAGGGTTTCGAGCCGCCAGTCAGAAAGACCGAGTAAGGTGCCGAGGCCGATTTCTCGCATCTTGGCTTGAGCGATTGCATCGGCTGTGGACAGGCGACAGTCGTAGTCGGCCTTGGGGCCAGCCAGATGGTAACGGCGGTATGTGTCGCGGTCGTAGGTTTCCTGATATAAAGTGACTCCTTCGATACCGGCGGCGAAAAGCTTTTCATACTCTTCACGGGTCAACTGATAAACCTCAACGGAGAGCGAACTGAACTTCTCTCGCAGCTTCGATGCCAATTCAACTAAGTAATCGACACTCACGAAGGAGCGGTCTTCGCTGCTGACCAGAAGCAGGTCTTTGAAGCCTTCGCCGGCGATTATGTCTGCTTCGGCGAGGGCCTGTTCGACTGTCAAACGAACTCGCGGGAAGTCGTGTGTTCTGTTAAAGCCGCAATAGATGCAATCGTTGACGCAGAAATTCGACAGATACAGCGGGGCATATAACCGGACGGTCCGGCCAAACCGCTGAAGAGTAAGCTGATGAGCCAGCCGGGCCATTTGTTCGAGATAATTTTCTGCTGGCTTCGAGATGAGTATCAATAATCGGTCGAGGACGTAATAGCCCGGCGGACGGGACAACGCCCATTCGACCTCAGCAGAAGTTATTTCCCCGAGGCGCTTGTTCCAAACGTCCCTGCCGGAGCCGTCCAGTCCCCTATCGGCAAGAATCTTCTTGATATCAACACCTTGTCGGATTGGGGCTATCATCGTCACTGGTCTCTCAGAAAGCCGGTTAGCGGGCTTGATGCGCTTGCGTGTTTTGTCTCGCCGGCTGCGCCGGCCAGGAAAGCGGTCCGGCCTGCCTGGACGGCGAGCTTGAAACTCTCGGCCATTTTCACGGGGTCGGCAGCAGTAGCGATTGCGGTATTGACCAGCACGGCGTCTGCGCCGATTTCCATTGCCTCGGCGGCGTGAGAAGGTAAGCCCAGGCCCGCGTCGACAATGACGGGGACATTGGCCTGTTCGATTATTATCTCAATTGCGGCACGGGTTTTTAGGCCCCGGTTAGAGCCGATGGGACTACCTAAGGGCATTACGGTTGCCGTGCCTACATCCTGCAGTCGCTTGCTCAATATCGGGTCGGCATTTATATAGGGCAGGACAACGAAATCTTCTTTTACGAGTAGTTCGGCTGCCTTGAGAGTCTCGACGGGGTCGGGCAGAAGATAATAAGGGTCGGGGGTTACTTCGAGCTTTACCCAGTTGATGCCGGTGGCGGCCCGCGCGAGACGCGCAAGACGAACGGCTTCATCGGCGGTGCGGGCGCCCGAGGTATTCGGCAGCAACAGATACTTTTTGCGGTCGATTGCAGCGAGCATATCATCATTTTCGTTTGTGATATCAACGCGTCGAAGGGCGACGGTGACGATTTCGGCGCCGGATGCCTCGATGGCCTGCGCCATAACGAAAGACGAGGAGAATTTGCCTGTTCCCACAAGCAGGCGAGAACTGAACTCGCGACCGGCGATTATAAGTTTATCCATACGATTATCCTCCGGGGACAAAGCGGACAAGCTCAATTGACTGGCCTGAGCAAATCGGCGTCTTCCCAAACTTGTCACGTTCGATAATCTTACCATCCAGCTCGGCGACAACTGTAGCGGAATCAACGCCGAGAGTTGAGAGCAAATCGGCTATTGTTGCCGGCATTTTGTCGTCTGCGAATGGTTTTTCTTTTCCGTTTATTTTCAACACGCCCATTTGCAATCCTCCAGGTTTATGGGCTTATCTCATCAATCAACAGTTCGAGAATCGCATTGGCCTGGTGCATCGCCGCCACGCCGACTCTTGCCGCGGTAAGAAATTTACAGGTGTCGATTCCTGTCTGGCCGTCGCCGACGAGAACGAGCCGGGGCGAGATGCGGCGGGTCTTTATCGCGTTACTGTTGCCATAGCCGGCCAGGCCGCTGACGGAAACAATTCTGATACGTTCGGTTTTTGTCAGCACCGTTTCGACAATCATCTGCTTGGCAGCGGCGGTGTCGAAACATTCGGCGATTACGTCGACATTGCGGAAGATTCGCGGTATGTTGTCGGGGACAAGGGTCACGTTATGGACCTCGACCTCAACACGCGGATTTATACGCCGAAGATTCTCGACGGTGCAATCGATTTTGCTTTTGCCTATCTGGTCGGTGAAATACTGCTGCCTGTCGAGGTTTGCCTGCTCAACGTTGTCAAAATCGGCGATTATTAGTTTGCCAACACCGGCGCGTGCAAGGGCTGTAGCGACATTGGAGCCGAGGCCGCCGAGTCCGGCGACGCCAACTACTGAGCGAGCAAGTTTTTCAGTTATCGAAGACATAAAATAACAAAGCACTCCGGCAAAAGGAGTGCTTTCTGGTTCTTTCAGTTCGCCTCCCTTCGCAGGTTCTAACCTGAGCAGGTTCTTAGGGTCACCCCGCACACGGCGGGATATCTCAGCCAATTACCTCGCCCATCAGTGGGCGGGGTTGGCTCCCCTGGCTTATCCAATTGTCACACGCTGATATTTTGCGATTATTCGACACAGTTGTGCTGTCAGGAAGCACAAATCAGGATAGCACAAGTGCGGGCCAAGGTCAAATACTAAGCGGCATATTCAGGCTCCTACGTCCGATTAACCACAGCAAGCGGACAAAGCAAACGGAGAAGGGTTTTTTCGGGCCAAAAGGGCCTTGAAGGCCGTTTTTCTGATAAAGTCAGGGGTTTTGGTGGGCGAAATTCTATTAGTATACTTTCTTTATGGAGTGATTTGATGATAGCCACCTGCCCACATTGCCAGAGCGGGTTCTATATAACCCCTGACTTCGCTGGCAAGGTCGTGATCTGCTCAAAATGTAAAAAGCAGGTCCGCGCGCCTGACCGGCGTGGCGGGGCAATAAGTGCGCCGCCACCCCAGGACGGAATACCGATGGCGATAGTGGCCGAGACCCGCGTTGAAGCCGAGGAACGGCTCAAGGCCGAGGCGGAGGCGAAGCGGGAACTCGAGCGACGGCTCCAGGAAGCAGTCGAGGCAAAAAAGGAGCTGGAGAAAAAAATCGAGGCAACAATCGGCTCGGATGAAAACGCCGAGCACAGAGCACAGGAACAGGCACAAGCACAGGAACAACTCAAAGCCGCTGTCGAGGCGAAGCAGGAACTGGAGAGAAAACTCGAAGAGGCAAACGGGGCAAAGACAAAAGCCCAGGAGCAGGCAGCCGGCGACGCTCAGGCAAGAGCGGAAGCAGAAGAACGACTCAGAGCAGAGACCAGTGCGAAGGAGGAATCAGAAAGAAAACTCAGCGATGCAATAGAGGCCGCGAGAAAGGCCGAGGAACAGGCGGCTGGCAACGCTCAGGCGAGAGCGGAAACAGAAGAACGACTCAGAACAGAGACCGCCGGACGAGAGGAGACTCAGAGCAAGTTGCAGGAGGCACTGGAGGCAACTCTCAAAGCGGAGGAGAAAGCCAGCAGCGAATCGCAAACGAGGGCACAGGCAGAACGACGGCTCGAACAAGAAACGCAGGCCAAAGCCGAAGTTGAAGAGCAGTTTAAACAAGCTCTGAATGAACGGACAGGGCTTGAAGAGAAACTCGGGCAAGAGGCACAGGCAAGGGCCGAATTGGACGAGCGGCTAAAGCAAGAAACCGATGCAAGGGCTGAGTTGGAGAAAAGACTCAGGCAGGAGCAAGAGGCGCGGGCGGAGATTGAGCAGCGACACGAACAGGAGAAAGAGGCCAAAGCAAAGGCGGAGGAGATGGCGCTTGTGGAGGTGGAGGCAAAGACGGAGCTTGAGGTGAAGCTAAAGGCCGAAGCCGAGTTGAGGTCGCAGGCTAATTCACAGTTGGAGTCGGAGCAAAGGAACATCTCGGTGATAGAAGCGAAGCTGAAAGAGATGGTTGAAGCCAATTACAAGCTGGAATCGAAGCTAAAAAATATGGGGGCGGCCAAGACAAAAGCGGAAGAACAATCAGCCAACGACTGGGAGCAAAAGTCCAAATTGGAGCAACAGTTGCAGGCCCAGACGGAGGCAAGAGAGCTTGCAGAGGAACAACTGAAAGAGGAGCTTAAGGCCAAACGCAAGGCGCAGGCACAAGTTGAGGTGGAAATTGCGGCGAGGACAAAGGCGGAAAAAGAAGCGTCTTCGGCAAAGACAAAACTTCGCAACGCGCAGTCGACAGGAACTGTAAGAGGACCACGCAATATAGAGAAGGGACTAAGACGGCTGACATTTATAGTGTCGTTTTTCACAGCCGCAGCCGGCGGGATGCTTGCTTATGAGAACGGCTACGTAATCAGCAGATATTACGACAGGCCTGTTCGCCTGCCGTTTTTCGAAGGGCCCGTATATTTGCCATTAGCTTTAATCGGGTGGTGCATAGGCGGCTTTGTAGCGGCGTGGCTGGTGTACTTGGTGTTGGTTTTCCTGCTCAGAGGATTCGGTCGGTCGGCGCCGGCCAAGCCGAATCGGTATCGTAAGGAGGACCCGGGAGTCGCACAGCCGGCCGGACTGGGTGAAGGCAGGATGTGGAGGTCGGCGTGAAGTAAACAGGGGCGGACAAGGTGTTGCGGCAAATCGCAGGACCTTTCGTGCAGCGGCAGCAGGTAACCACTCGGCAGAAGACTACAGCGCCGCATATTATCCTGATGATATGACAGTCGAGACTTGTTGCGTATCGTCGGTGCAAGAGTCCCAAAAAATGTTTTATGCTGCTACTGATTTGGGGGTTTTTTGAGTGGATTTAATGTTTGTTGCAAAGTTGGTAATGCAATGGCGCAAAAGAGCCGAAATAGTATTTAACGAACCTGCTCACACATAGCTTTGTGACGGAAAAGCAGGAGTGAGCAAAAATCCAAAAACACACAGTGATAGGAGAAAGACATGACTCCGGTAAAGACAGCTTCGAAATCAATGACAATGGCTCAGATAAAGGCGAAGGCCAAAGGCCTTGGTATTGACGCGGGCAATATGAAGAAGACTGACCTTATTCATGCGATTCAGCGAGCCGAGAACGTCAGCGAGTGCTACGGGACAACCAACGGTCAGTGCCAGTGGACCGAGTGCTGCTTCAGGTCGGACTGCCTGAAGATAAGAAACTAAGCCGGCTTTCGGCATAGCGCAGAATCTCAGCCAGAAATTAAATACCGCTAAATGCGGAAGATGACAAAACGGGGTGTATTACGCCCCGTTTTTGTTTGCCTCGATAACGCCTTTTACGTCGGCAACTGTGGGGACATCCGGAATATTCACAGCATCGGCAGTGCCTTTGACGAGCAGAAAGGCGGTGTCCTGGGTGTGCTTGCCGGTGAAGACGGGTTTGTTGCTGAGCTTTGAGGCCTTAAAGCTCGACCTGAGATTGAATCCGGCGGCGCCGACGCAAATCAGGTCGGGTGCGATATCCACACAGGGGCCGGTATAGAGCTGCTGTTTTGTATAGACATCTCTTATAACGTTTTTGCCGTCGACCTTCAGCGAAGTGAGGAGGTCTTTTAGCTCAGAGAGGATTTTCGCGGCCTGGTCCGGCTCGACGGAGCCGGCAGGGTATTTGCCTTTGTAATTGAGATAGATTCTGGCAGGTTCGAGTGCAAAGGCCTTTGTGCCATACGCGATATTCTGCAGGGCGGTTTCGGGGCCATTCTCGAATTTGAGAAAGCCGTGCTGTGCGAGGAGATAATTTAGCTGGACGTCATAGTCGAGACGTTCAAAGCCGTGGTCAGAGAGCATTACGAGCAGGTCGCGGTCGCCGATTTTGCCGGCCATTTCGCCGATTGCCTTATCGATTTTGCGGAAGTGTTCGAGGAAAATATAACGGTACTTGTGGTCTTTGTCTTCATAAGCGCTGTAAAGAAAATGCATAAGCCGGTCGGTGGTTGTGAAGGTGAACATAAAGTTTTGCCAGTCGGTGTAATCCCAGAGATATCGGCCGGCCTTGATTGAGCCGGCCAAGGTGTTGTCAACGTCCTGCAAAAAAAGGTCCATATTGCTGTGAGCAAGCTCGGAATTGGCATCGAGACGATAATCCATACTCTTTAGCTGCGGCACGAGCGACGCGGGATAGACGCTTTTATCGAAATCGAGCGAGACGAATCCGGAGATATGGACGCCGTTCATCGGGCGAACCGGATAAGTCGAGGGGACATTGACGATGACTGATTTTTCCTGCCACTGTTCCCAGAAAGGCGGGGCTTTGAGGTCGGTGAAATTCGGGAACTTCATTTTGTAAGAGCCGGGCTGCAGGTCCATAAAACCGAAGATTCCGTGCCGGCCGGGATTGGTGCCGGTAATCATCGAGGACCAGGCCACGGAGGACACTTCCGGTATGGCGGAGTTCATTTTTTTGAACACGCCGGCGTCGATGAGCTTTGCAGTTGCAGGCATAACACCTGAGTCGGCGAGGCCCTTGAGCATTCCATAGGGGACGCCGTCAAGGCCTATGATTAGTGTCCTTATTTTGCTGCTCACTGTCTCACCTCACAGTAGTGATAATCCCGCCCGCACAGATATTTTCATCGCGAACAAGCACAAACCGACCAAGCTCCTGAACGTCGTTGAAGTCTTTTATTGCGAGCGGCTTTTTGGTTTTGATTACGACCTCCGCAACTTCGAGGTTCTTGAGAAGACCGGCGTTTTGCTCGATGACCTGCAGCGTGGCCGAATCGATTCTCTTTGTGATGGCCTCAATCTTGCAGGTCGTCTCCTGCGTGGCGCAGCGTATTATAAGCTTTTCGGCCTTGTCGAGGTCGCGTCTGCTCATCCAGAAAATGCTGGCAGGTATCCGGTCGGTAACAGCCGGCTCGGAGCCGGGCAGACAAACGATATCACCTCTGTTGAGGAATACGGAATCGCTGGTGATAAAACCGATGCATTCACTGGCGACGGCGCTTGTCGGCTTCCGGATGAACTTTTCAATGGATTTGACCTGTGTTGTCTGGCCGCCGGGCAGAATCTTTATCGAATCGCCGGTGTTTATCACACCGGCTTCGACCCTGCCGGCATTGATGCGATTGTCATCGATTTTGTAGACGTCCTGAACAGGCAGGATGAGGGGTTTATCCTTCGCGGAGAGACGGTTTTTGAGTGTATCGAGGATTTCGAGAAACGTCGGGCCTTTGTGCCAGTCAATATTCTCCGAGCGTTTGGTGATGTTGTCACCTCTGATGGCGGAGATGGGGATATAGACGAGCGGCTCAATCCCGATGGAGGCGAGCCATTTTTGTGCCTCGTCTTTGACCTGGTTGAAGCGCTGCTGCGAAAAGCCGACAAGGTCCATTTTATTGAGCACGACGACGACCTGGCCCAGCCCCAGCAGCGAGAGCATATATGAGTGCCTTTTGGTCTGCTCCCTTACACCTTCGTTTACGTCGATAATCAAAACGGCCGCCTCGGCCTGGGAGGCGCCGGTAATCATATTCTTGACGAATTCGACGTGGCCCGGGGCGTCGATTATTACGTAGCGTTTTTTGTCAGTCTTGAAGAATACCTGCGTTGTGTCGATAGTGATGCCCTGCTTTCGTTCCTCTTCGAGATGGTCGAGCAGATAGGCGAATTCGGTTTCTCTTCCCCTGCCTTCGGAGGCCCTTTTCATTTCCTCGATTTTGTCTGGTGCGAGCGAGTCGGTATCGTAAAGCAGCCGGCCAATCAGGGTTGACTTTCCGTGGTCGACGTGGCCGACAATTACGAAACTAAGCACATCCATTTTAAAAACCTCTTAAAGTTCGTCATCGAATATGTTTTTGGTCGAACCGGCAATCTCAGTAGAGCTACATATAGCCGAGCGAGCGAAGTTTCTGCATTGTGTAGTCACTTTCCTTGTCCTGTGCCCGGCCGCTCCTTTCGGAAACCTTCGAGACCCTCAGCTCTTCGACGATTTTCTCGAGGGTGTCGGCGTCGGAGGCAACAGGCATACAGCAGGTGTGGCAGCCGATGCTTCGGTAGCGTTTGCCGTTTTTGGCGAAGTAAAGCTCGACTACGGGCAGATTTTCCCGTTTGACGTATTCCCAGACGTCAAGCTCGCGCCAGCCGAGCAGCGGATGCACCCGAAGGTGCTCCTCTTCTGCGGCTTTTGTCTTGTACTGGTCCCACAATTCCGGCGGCTGGTTCTTGTAGTCCCACTCGAAGTCCTCATCGCGCGGACTAAAGACCCGTTCCTTTGCGCGGATACCATGCTCATCCCGGCGGATGCCGAGATAGAGGGCCTTGAAATGGTGTTTGGCTATGGCCTGTTTTAGGGCGACGGTCTTTAGCTCGTTGCAGCAGACAAACTTGCCGCTTTTCGGACCCATCCCTTTGCTTATGGCTTCATCGTTTTTGGCAACGATGAGATTAAGGCCCCACTGGCTGGCGTATTTGTCCCTGAAGTCGTAGATTTCCTTGAACTTGTAGGTGGTGTCGATGTGAACCACGGGAAATGGTATCTTGCCGAAAAAGGCCTTTCGGACCAGCCACAGAAGGGTTGTCGAGTCTTTGCCGATGGACCAGAGCATTGCGACGTTTCTGAACTGGCTGTATGCCTCTCTTATAATGAATATGCTCTGGTTTTCGAGCCGGTCGAGGTGCGAAAGCTCGGTTGTCATAAGCCGGTATCTCCTTAGCAAACCAATTTCATATTTGCGCCTTCCACGAAACCGCGGTGAGGCAAAGCAAGCAGACTAACAGAATCGCCGGCGAAAATCAACCATAAAGGATTTTAAGCTGGGGGCGGTTTTTACCAGTTTTTGCCGAGTTTAGCGGCTCGCAGAGGCAATCCGCCACATCCCGTCGGGTCGGACCTGAAGGACCTCCGCATCGCGATAGAAGTTGAGCATTGCGATGGTGTAGTTGACCAGCGCCTCGGTTGCGGTGTCCTGCGCCCTGTAAAGGTCTCTCTGGGCGTCCAGGACGTCTCTGGTATTGGCCCGGCCGTATTCGAGAAGCGACATTGTATTCTCGAATCGCTGCTTAGCCAGAGCAAGGCCCTCCGACTGCACTTTATATCTGTCGGCGGCCTCGGCCATATCACGGTACGCACGGCGAACTTCGAGGATTATCGTGTCCATCATCTGCTCATAGGCGCGTCGCTGCTGCTGCAGAATCAGCAATGCCAGGCGATAATTGTTTTCCTCGGCCAGCTTGTCGAGGTTCAAATCCAGTTGAAGCCCGACTGCGGCTGTATCTTTAGTGCCGGCCAGGGTTATGGGGTTACTGATGTTATCGTTGGACTGCTCGGTTGTTGCCACAATGTCCAGTCCAACTCGCATATTATCGAGAGCAACAATGACCTTTCGCTCCGCGTCTTGTATTGCGTCGGCAGCATTTGCAAAATCCAGCCGGTGCTCAAGAGCGGCTTCGACGGCCTCGGTTTCCGAGAACTCCGGCGTCGGCATATCACGCAAAGCCATAAGCTCATTTGCATCGAGAGCAAATTGCAATTCGGTCGGTAGGGCGAGAACAAGTTTGAATTCGTCGAGTGCCTGCTCGTATAACTTTTTGGCGGCCAAATGGTCGTCCGCGGCGATAAGCATATCCTGTCGTGCCTGCTCAAGCTCAAAAAGTGGCAGCCGGCCCGCGTTTGCGAGCTTCTCGGCGTGCTGATAGACGCCGGTGAGCGTTTTGTAGTTGGCTTCGGCGTTCCGGAAGGCATCGTATGCCTGCAGCACCTGATAATACTGTGTGATAACGGCCACGACGAAGGACTTGCGGAATCGATTGAAAAGACGAATCTGATAGAGCGTGTCGCGTTCGGCCTGTGTAAGGTTTTCGAGCACGATGTCAGGGTCGCTGCCGCGGAGCAGCGGGACATCGGCGGCGACGGTGAGGATTCTCGAAAGGCCGCCTCTGGCGTTGCCGGTGAGAACGTCTATCCAGGAAAGGGTGACGTTTAGTCCGATGACAGCGCCCGTTGAGAAGAGTTTCCCAACGCCGAAGGACGACTGCTTTTCGATGGCTTCGTCGGCCCCGTCCTTGACATATCCTGCGGCGCCTGTGCCGAATAATATGGGTTCAAAGACGTGACGGGCAAGGCGCAGGTCAAGCGCTTTGGAGTAAAGGTTTTCCCTTTCGAGCTGATACTGTCGGTTATGTGCGGTGGCGATGGCAACGGCCTGCTGCAATGTTAGTGTCCCGTCGGCGCCAACGCCTTTTTCAATCTGAATATCGTTGGGGCCGGGGATTGCATCGCTGACTCTGTAGTTTGATTTAGCGCCGAAATCGTCCTGCCATTTGGTGTCGATTATCTTATAGACCTTCTCGTCGATTTTTGCCTTGAGCGGCTCACGGGCCGGCGCAGCACAGCCGTTGACGAAAAAGCTCGCAAAAACTAATGCTAAAAGCAATCCTATTGAAATAATGGAACGTTTCAGCTTCAGCCATCCTCCATTTCGGCATTATTTTTCGACCATCGGCTCCTGTCCCGCATCGGCTACAACTGGCGAATCCCCACGGACTCGCCCGTTCTCAAATCCATACCCTCGGGAATCCTGACAACAAAAGGCAGGCCGTACTGGGGCATATTCGGATTAAGCCATAATCTGGCTGGCAACTGTTCAACGACGGGCCCTACGTAGGTAACCTCCGACTGGGCGATTTGGGGCGATTCGGTTTTTTTAATAAGCACAACCTTTGTGCCGGGTTTGATTTGACCGATTTGGCTCTCTATGACGTAACTAAGAATCTCCGTTGGCTGGCCCTGCGCGATAACCATAATGGGCTGACCCGCCAATATCATCTCGCCCGGCTTGCGTATGATACCCTCGCCTGCCCGGCGCAAGGCCACGTCGTTTGTCCTTCCGAGAATCTGAATGACCACGCCGTCAATCGGAGCCGTAACGACCAGCGCCTTTCGCTGCAGGGTAAGCTCCTCGACCAGTTTTTCCTGGACGGCGGCCTCTTTACGTATCGCCTCAAGGGCCGCGTCAATCGAAGGATGTTGTGTCGTCTGTCCTGCAAAGGCATCTCGCCGTTGCTGGGTCAGGCTTAGCTGTTCCTGTGCCTGACTTAACTGCTCTTCGGTCTTTTCGATTTTCTCCGCAAGGGCGTTGTATAGCATCTGTGCTTTTTGCAGCTCGTAAGGTGCGATTGCATCCTTTGCGAGAAGGTCGGTTGCGATATCCACTTCAGCGGTAAGGTCTTCGAGTGTTACCTTGTCGGCGGCAATCTGGGCCTTGAGGCCGAGCGCCTCGAGCCGGGCTCGCTCAACGTCGATGGCGAAACGCCTTTGCTCCTCGGCCATGTCGAGCTCGCGGTCGGACATATCAGTCAAAAGCTGCTCCTGCGTCGGAATAAGCCGGGCACGAAGTTGTTCGGCAGTTGCGGTGATTGTCTCTATTTGAGCCGATATCAGCTTGTCATCGAGTTCGGCTACCTTCTGGCCCACGGCGACGTTATCGAATAATTTAACGTAGACGGCCTTGAGCCGGCCATCGACCGGGGCACATACGTGGGCAATCTGTCCCTGTGCTATGCCTACTACCTCAAATCGCTGCGAGCCACGGTAAAAGAGCATGGCGACCACTGCAACTGCGACCAGCCAGACGAGCACGGGGAATATCTGCGGATGCAGGCGACCGGGTCTGAAGATGTTTCGCAATTGTATTTTCATCATCAGACCTCGAGTAACTGCTCCTGCATCGTTAATGAAACATTCTCTATACCCTCAACGTTTTGCAGCTCGCCGAGCATTTGCTCGTTTTTTGTAGCGTTTCTGACCATCAACTGGTAGGCGTACTCTACCGCTGAGGCGCCGAAGCCGCTGTCCTGGGCCGATATCATGATGAAGTTTCTGCAGAAACGTTTGAGAATGCCAGGGACGGGGTGGTCGGCGCCCATGTGGCCTTTTAAGCTGAACCGCAAAAATGCGTTGTGCGGCTCGTGCATCCCGAAGTTTGTCAGGTGCAAATAAATGGCTATCAGGCTGAGGACTATCGTTCCAATGATGGCGGTTAGGTATCGTTGGGAACCGGCGGCCATACCGACTACCAGAGAGCAGAATATGAATGCGACGTCGCGGGTGTCTTTGATTATATTGCGGAATCTTATCAGTGCCAGTGCGCCCATCAACCCCACGGCGGTTATGATATTATTGCCGATAACGGCCATTACCATTGCCACGACAACGGTAATCATTATCAGGGACTGCACATACGAGCGGGAGTATGAAAGGCCGCTGTGCGTGAAGTAGTAGACCCACGCGATTACCTGTCCCAGCACAAAGGCCAAAAGCAGCGACAACAGTACCGTCTGGGGAGCGAATATCCCTCCAGCCGAAGACGTCTGCTCAAGGACGTGCCAGATTCTGTCAATCCCAGTCGAGCCCATATTCCTCCCGTGAACCGAACTTCATCGAACAGGCACTCCGAATACAGTGAGTATATTTCGAAAACGACTGCATCTGCAGGTCGAGACACTTGACCATACGCGCAAGCCAGGCGGGAAACCGCGAGGTGAACTTGATTTCAAGTATCACGTCAGTAATCGGGTAACGCTGCCAGCCGGGCCCGGCTAAGGTAACCACGGGCCTGGCGCACATTTTGTAGGACAGCCCACGGTCAAACGTTATGCGAACACGGTTTCCGGAATCATCCTCGTATGCCCTGCGAACATATCGCACAAGAATGAAAGGTCTTGCGTTTATGCTCGACTGATAAAGCAGGAACTGCTTTAGCGGCTCCTGCTCCGTGCTGTAATACTGCTCGGGCAGTGCTCCGCCGCAGAGCAATCGCTCAACGTCACGATGCATAACCCGCTGTCTGTCCTTTACGATAATGGTATTGAGGCGTCGCTTAATCTCGAAGAACTTCGGATAGCCGGGGTCGTCGGTGTAGCTGCGTATGCGCAGCTTGAAGCGGTTTTTCTGGCCGGTCAGGCTCTCTCGGCAAAGCCGAAGGTCGGGCGAATCGAGATACAAACTGACTATCGGGTAGCTGCCGGTGGGCTGAAGCTTGCAGTAGCGGTCGGGATTAAGGTGGAGCTGGACAGATTTCTCAACCGCAGCGGCCTTCGATTCGCTTATTCTGTATTTCATCTCGAAACGGCACCGCAGCGTGCCATCAGCAGCGGTTACAACACGACCAGGGGACGTAACCTTGCCGTCTTGTCTGTGTTGGGTTCCATCCCTCGCAATAGAACGATGTGACAAGTCCGCCGTCACCGTCGTACCCTCCCCGGCGAATACGATTACCTCTGGGTGTGGCCTAACGCTAATCCCGCGGATTCATACAAGATGACAACCACCCTCTCGCCCCTTCAAAAAGAGGATGGGGAGATGGTAGCCGCCACAACCCCACAATCTTGCCTATTTTAACATCATTCTAACACTTCAGGCCGGTAAAGTCAATGCTGTTGTTCCGAATGCAACCGGCATTCATCGGGTTTGTGAAGCCGTTCGAGTGCTGGCTTGAATCACGCTGATATCAGGGGACACAATATCTTATAGGACCTAACGCATCATACGGGTTGACCCGTCACTCCAGCAAAAAGCCAGGGAGCTTTTGCCTGAGCCGGAAATACCGGTGATAGCGACGAGCTTATCGCGGGGAATATCGAGATTGATACCCTTTAGGTTGTGCTCGGCCGCAGCCGTGATGCTTATTACCTTGTCCGTCCGCTCGCTCATTGGCCACCGAGAAAAAACTCGTTCAACGGTTGCGGTTGCGCGGCTCGTTACGGTTGCGTAAACCGTAAATCGGCGTTTCAGACGCAACCAGCATTCTTTGCTGTCTCTGCGATGGGAATACTCATATTGAGACGCTTACAACGGCTACTCCAAAATCCACTGATAATCCAAACTGGTTATTGTAGCAAATCCATCTAAAAACGCAAGGGCGGTAAAACCCATTTAAGCGGGCATCGTTTCCAGCCGAAATAATCGTTGTGTAAAGGCCATATTTGAATTGGCGAGATAAAGGAAAAAAGCAAAATGGTAATTTATGAACGATACTGCAAGTTACCTGTTTGGATACGTTGGTTACTTTTTCTGCCTCTCAGTTTTATAGCGACAACAGCGCTAGCTTGGTCCTTACGTCTCATCGTGCAGTTCAACCCCATAGTTGAGCCTCCTCAGATTATTGTCGACCTGGGCTTTCCGGTTTTATGTCAATCGATCTTTCTGGGCTTAGTTTTCTACACAGTACCGAAGTGGAAGATAGGGTGGGTCAAGTCCTTTTTTATATTTAGAACGATATTCTCGATTGGTTACATTATTTTGGGCGTGGTCGGTTTGCTCCAAGGTCTAAAGGCCGCTTCCGAATGGGAGTATTGGAAAGCAGGTATTGCTGAGGCGATTGTTTTCCTCGGATCTTTATACGTAATGTATGAGCTAAAAGACAATAACCTGACAGAAACAGAATTCCGAACCATGCTTGCAGAAAACTCAATACAAAAAGATGAGATTGCAACGGTTTAACCTTTAATTGAGTAGTTTAGAAAAGAAGACCGTTCTATATTTGGAGGTGCTTTGAAATGGAATACATGCTTGAGATATCAGACATGAAAGGAGATGGCATAGCCTCTCAAGAATTCTCACAGTTCGAAACAACAACACCAATCCCAATACCAAGCGTTGGAGATCGTATTTACTTACCAGGTGGATGTGGCCCGGAAGGTAAAAATGCGAAAGAGGTGATAGTATCTGAACGACAATTCACATACACACCAGAAGGTGAAAACGACGACGCATTTGTTCATGTTCAATTGTTTTGCAAAAATATGTCAAGTTCATAAATAATAAATAGCAAGTCGGCGGATCTTGCCGCGCCTTAAAAATTGGTATGCGCACGAACTGGATTCCCGCGTTTGCGGGAACGACAAAACCCCGTTACCACAAAAAAATAACCCTGCCCACGGGAGTCAGGGCTAACCAATAAGGAAAAACGCCTAATAAAAAAAGCCCCCGATAGAAATCGGGGGCCTTTGGGTTTCAGATGCGTTTTTTTTAGCGTCTTCTTTTACTTTTTGGTGGCCGAGGATTCTTTGTTCAGCATACCCTTTAGGACGGTGCCCATGAGGGCGTCAGTCATTCCTGAGCCGGGACCGCCAACCATGACATCAGGCGTAATCTTCACGCCGGTTTCCGATGCAACCTTCATAATCTCGATAAGCGCAGCGTTGTCGGCGCCGAGGACCTCAGAGATAAGGCGATATGCCTGGGCTTTTGCTTCGGCGACGAGCCGGACCTGCTCGGCTTCGGCCTGTGCGCCGATGATTCTCTTTTGCTTATCCTGCTCGGCGATTTTCACACCATAAGCGGCAGTAGCGAGTCGTTTTTCCTCTTCGGCTTCCTGCGTGGTCTTGGTGAGGGCCTTTTTCTTTTCGGCGGCCCGCTGCTGTTCTTCGAAAGTGGCCTGCTCCTGCAGGGCGATTTCGCGGTCGGTCTGCGTTTTAAGCAGCGTTCCAAGACTGGCTTCGTCGCCGATATCGCCGATACTCAATTCGAGAAACGTCGCACCATATTTGGCAAGGTCGGTCTTAAGCATCTCAGCGCTCTGCTGCTCCTGGTGCGAACGGTTCTGGACGTAATCGAGCGCCTTGACCTTTTCGGCATTGTTTCTGAAAGTGGCCCTGACCCTCGGCGTAACGACCTTATCGAGAATAAAGTCGTTATCGCCTATCATAGCAACGGCCAGCGGTGCGTTTTGCGGCTCGATACGATAAGTTATTCGAACATCGACGGGGAAGGTGAAGCCATCGGAGCTTCGAACGGTAATGGGCTTCAAGGGCTGGTCTTTTGTTCTCTCACCCGACTCAACTTCCTTGGTGTAGCTAACCTTTATCTGCCTTATGTCAATCATAGTTACTTCGTTGGCCTTTGTATTGAGATAATACTGTCCCTCTGTTAACGGCTTGTTCCAGATACCGCGCTGGCCGACTTCGACGAGGCGGTCTTCGGTCTGAGCTATTTCACCTACATTACTCTTAATGACGGCAACGGTACCCACCTTGACATTCACTACGGGCACCTGCGTGACCTCGAACAGCTCAGTGTTGATACGATAAGCTCCGGGCTTAAGAACGGTCAACTGCGGCCCTTTGTAACCGTTGCCTTCTCCGAGAAAATAGTCGGCGGTTATCATCTTATCCGGCTGGTCCCACTCGGGAGCATAGATTGTATTGGGCGGCAGCGTCCGTCCATCCTTTGCCGTTACCAAACCGACCTTTCCTTCTTCTATCTCAGTCCAGGGCACTTTTTTAATGCTGTATTGCCAGGACCAATAGAAAAAGTGCCAGCCCGGCGTAAGCACCTGAGCCTGTATGCCGTTTTCTCTGTTAACGGCTATCACGCGACCGGACGGCATCGCACCTCCGCCGAGTTTCTTTTCTACGATACCGACCTGAGTTCCTCCGATTTTGACGGTTGAAAGCAGCAATACAGCCGCGAAGAGAATCATCAATACCAGAACAATAAACGCCACAGGGCCTATACCTCGAAAGAAGCCACGACTTTGAACCGGAATATCTTCCCAATCATTTTCCATAAACATCCTCCTTATAACAATCAGCCCGCAATATGTGTTGTCCTCAACTGCCGCAAGTATCCGCCAAAGCCCCTGCGTGTTCAAGCGATTTTCCGAGCTTTTCTTGAATCGCCTGTGCAGAAGCCCCGGTTGATGCAAGCTGCCTCGTTTGGAAGCAATAAAGCGACTCACCCAGAAAGACAGCCGCATTTGCCGCCCTTAAAACCGGCCTTACGATTGCCTTTTCGACATTCAAAGGTCCGGGTAACTGCCAAATTGGCACTTTTGCTACCAGCACAGGGGCCAAACGGGCAAACGGTGTTGCACCTGCGGGGCACATAGAGTAACATTACACCGTTTGATTTTGCTTAAGGGGTAAAAGCAGATGGCAGATAACGAAAACAAACTGACCTTCGGCCGGCTAAGGGACGAGGTGCGGTCGCCCGTCGAAACCGTTGCGCAGAAGCTTAGCAGCGACCTCGGCGACAACGTCCGGAGTATTACCGTCGTCGGCAGCGCTTTGACCGACGACTTTCTGCCCGGCAAAAGCGATATCAATATAGTCGTGGTGTTGGGCAAGCGAGATTTGGAATCACTTAACAAGCTCGCCGACTCGGCGCGCACGTTAGCGAAGCTAAAAGTTGCCCCGCCTGTAATAATGACGAGCGAATACATCGAGCGCAGCAGGGACGTCTTCGCGATAGAGTTTATGGATTTTCAGTTGACCCATCAGACCGTCTTCGGGCCGGACCCCTTTGCAAAGCTGGTATTTGAAAAACCCGACGTCCGGCTACAGTGTGAGCGAGAGCTAAAGGCAACCTTAGTACGATTGCGACAAAGCTATATCGCCTCGGGTGCGAGTCCGGCGGTGATGCGGGACGTCCTGATTTCGACGGTGACGGGGCTTGTTCCACTGCTTCGGGCGATGCTGTGGCTTCACGAGGCCGGCCGGCCAATCCAGGCCGCTGAAACGCTCACAGAAGCATCCAAAAAATTCTCCGTTATGCCCGATGTGCTGCTCGATATTCTTTCCTGGCGGCGCAAAAAGGGGCGCCTCCAGACAAAAGAAATGCAGGCCGACTTCGAAATGGTCTATGCAATCGTCGATAAGTTCGCCCGAATAGTCGATTCTTTAGAGGTTTCCTGATGCACCGCACGCGGCTTGTTCTCATTATCATCGCTTTTTGCGCAAGTGTTTGCTTAGGCAAGACCAGTCTGCCGATGCCGCAGCACTACGTCGAGGACAACGCTGGCGTCATTGACCCGGCAGACGAACAATCGCTAAACGGCATTTTGCAGGAGCTTGAGCAAAAAACCGGCGCCCAATACATCGTCCTGACGGTGCAAAGCACGGGCGGTGTCCCCATAGAGCAGTTCGCAATAGAGCTTGCGCAGGGCTGGCAGCTCGGCCAGAAGGGTAAAGACAACGGTCTGCTCTTTGTGCTCGCGGCTCAGGACAGACGCTATCGGTTCGAGGTCGGCTATGGCCTCGAGGGATTCATCACCGACCAGTACTGCGGCCGGGTCGGAAGAAACACACTTGTCCCCTACCTCAAGGAAAACCAGCTCAGCAAAGGCATCTATTACGCAAATATCGAAGTCGCGTCGCAAATCGCTCAAAACTACGGGGTGACACTGACCGGCGCACCAAAGACCCGGCCCGCCGAGCCGGTGCGCAGACAGCCGGTTGTGCCCTGCTGCGGGATGCTGTTATTGTTTTTAGTGATTGCCGGCTTAGGCGGGCGCGGTATGGGCTGGTGGATTCTGCTGCCGTTTCTTTTCGGGGGCCGCATCGGCGGATACGGGAGCGGATTCGGCGGATTCGGCAGAAGCGGCTCGTTCGGCGGCGGCAGCTTCGGCGGAGGATTCGGCGGATTCGGCGGGGGTATGGGCGGCGGATTCGGCGGAGGCGGGGCAAGCGGCGGATGGTAAAATCAAGCCAAAAGGCAAAAGTAAAAAATTAGGGAGCGAAAAAATGAGATACTTCGGACAAATGTGGGTATTTTTGATTGTTATGTTAGTCGCCCTTGGTGTTATTGGGCTGGTTGTGCTCGGCTGGTACATAGGCGGCTACAACAAGGCGGTCGATCTCGAACAGCAGGCGCAGCAGGCCTGGGCCGACATCGACGCCTCGTTACAGCGCCGGCTCGACCTGGTCCCAAACCTTGTCAATACCGTCAAGGGCTACGCAACGCACGAGAAGGAACTGTTCGAGAATATCGCCAAGTCACGCGAAAACTATTTCAACGCCGACTCACGCGCCGGAAAAATCGAGGCAACAAACGAACTTAGCGGCCAGCTCTCACGACTGCTGCTGCTGGTGGAGAATTACCCGCAGCTCAAGGCAAGCGAAAATTTCCGCGACCTGCAGGTTGCTCTCGAAGGGACCGAGAATCGGATAGCAGTGGCAAGGACAAGATACAACGAGGCCGCCAAACAGTTGAACGCCTATACGAAGCAATTTTTCGGCTCATTTTTCTGCCAGCGTGCGGGCGTTAAAGCCGTTGAATACTTCGAGGCATCCGAACAGGCCAAAACAGAAGTACCAAAGGTCGAATTTTAGCGATAAGGTGACATAATCAGCCGGCGGAAAAGCCGGAAAATTACAAAAATAATTTTGTTGAATAGTCCCGGCTCCTGCGATATGTTGAATGTGCGTAACGAGCACTTTTTTAACAATCCTCGGGATAGTGCTTTTGAAAAACTACGAGGAAAAACAGCAGTGCGGGTCGTTTTCAAGGCCCAAGGAGACACAAGTGGCTTCAGGTAAGGTAAAATGGTTTAACGAGAAAAAGGGTTTCGGTTTTATCGTCCCCGACGACGGCAGCGAAGATGTGTTTGTTCATCACTCCAAGATTGTAGCGGAGGGTTTTAGGACACTAAAAGAAGGCCAGGCGGTTGAGTACGACCTCGCTCAGGGCCAAAAAGGCCCCGAGGCAACAAACGTAAAGCCCTCCTAAAAGTGATTCCGGACGAATCTGCCATAGGCGGACAAGAACCCCACGGTCCCGCCAATTCCGGTGGGACCTTTTTATAACCTTCGCAATCCCGCCGACAGAGTGTTTAATCGACCAGCATCGGAAAATAACTCGCAGCGTTGTTGAAGCAGATATCCTGCACCACTCCGCCGAGCAGTTTCATATCGCCGGGCAACAGTCCCTGCTCCACGTCGTTGCCGAGAACGTTGCACAGCACCCTGCGAAAATACTCGTGTCGAGGAAACGACAGGAAACTGCGCGAATCGGTAGTCATACCGATAAATCGGCTAAGCAGACCCATATTCGAGAGCGCTTCGATGTGCTCTTCGATTCCATCCTTCTGGTCCAGAAACCACCAGCCCGGCCCATACTGCATCCCGCCCGGGCACGAACCATCCTGGAAGTTGCCAATCATAGTCGCCATTACTGCGTTATCCCTCGGATTCAAATTATACAGAATCGTTTTGCCCAATTTGCCGGCGGTATTTAGCTTGTCCAGAAACTTCGCCAGCGGCGCCGTCTGTTCAAAATCACCGATGGAATCATAGCCCGTATCAGGCCCCAGCTTTGCCAGCATCCGGCTGTTATTACTCCTCAGGGCACCGAGATGAAGCTGCATTACCCATCCCGCTTCGCCGTCCATACTCGCCAGCTCGAACAATACCGCCGACTTGAATTTCAAATGCTCGTCTGCTGCGATTTGCCCGCCCGTTCTTATCTTCTCGAAAATCCCTTTCACCTCGCCAGCCGAATACTCGTGGGCATATGCTCGCTTAAGCCCGTAATCCGACAGCCGACAGCCGTTACTATGAAAATAGTCATGCCTCTGTCGCAGCGCCGCAATATACGCGTCAAAATCATTTATTTCACAATCGCATAAATGTCCCAGCTTATCTATGAAGGCATTCAGTCCCGACAAATCCTCCGTCGCAAGCGCCTTGTCGGGCCGATAGGCAGCATAGACCTTTATGCCGAATCCATCCTCCGCAATCCTGTTGTGCGCTTCGAGCGCATCCAGCGGGCCTTCGGTCGTGCACACAAGCTTAACATTCATTTTCGCCAGCAGCTTGCGGGCGGTGAATTCGCCGGAGCGCAGCATCTCGCTGCACGCATCATAAACATCCCTCGCAGCTTCCCCGTCGAGCAAACCATCAACGCCGAAATAACGCTTCAACTCCAGATGCGTCCAGTGATACAACGGATTGCGAAGCGTATACGGCACGGTTTGAGACCACTTCTCGAATTTTTCCTGGTCGCCGGCATCGCCAGTAACGAACTTTTCATCAATGCCGTTGGCCCTCATCGCCCGCCACTTGTAATGGTCGCCGTAAAGCCATGCCTGCGTGAGATTATCGAACTGATGGTCTTCGGCAATCAAGCCCGCAGGGAGGTGGCAATGGTAATCATAAATGGGCAAGTTCGCGGCATACTCGTGATAGAGCTTTCGGGCGGTCTTGGTTTGCAGCAGAAAATCTTCCGTCAAAAACTTCTCAGCCATTATAGGGGTTCGCCTTTCTACGTTTCGGCCGGTCCCTGTCCGGGCCCGCCTTGACTCGCCGGACGCGAGTCGGGCGAGGCGGGCGGCTCGGGCTTCTTGGGCTGTTTCGGCGGCTGATATTCGGCCATTTTCTTGGCCCAGTCCACCACCGAGCTTGTCGCCTGCTTGTATCGTTCAGACCTCTCCCTTGGTCGCTGTTTCTCAAGCTTCCGCTCCCGCCAGTCCCATATCCCGTATCCTATCCATCCAAGCACAACAAGCACAGCAGCACCAATCATTATTTTCCAGAATAGCGACATAACTTTTCCCCTGCAAACGCCGTCAATAAATCGCCGACTCTTCGAACCATAGGAAATATACTCGACGCAATCCCAGAAGTCAACCTGCCCAACCAATATGCCAGCCAGCTATAACGTGCGAGCTTGATTCTTAGTGTAATTTTAGGTTATAATATGCTATGATAACAGGAGAGTATGATTCAAAACCGCCGGCAGGAGAACGAAATTGGTATTACTTTTACCCTGGCAGGTTGACGTCCCGCAGGACCGCTACCCCATTGTAAACTGGCTGCTCATCGCCAGCATCCTGCTGGTCTTTATCGTTCAACTGGCAGTTTTTATGGAGTATGCCCGGCAGGAACTCCCTCCCGACGCCACTCAGCAGGAATCTCTGCCAGGCCCCGTCGACCAGTTCGTCCTCCGCGGCTGGGATATAAGAGGCCTCATCGGACATATGTGGCTCCACGGCGGATTGCTGCATATAATCGGGAATCTTCTTTTCCTCTGGATATTCGGAAACGCCGTCTGCGCAAAAATCGGAAACCTCAAGTTCCTTCCGATATACATCGGGCTCGGAATCTTCGCAGCAATCAGCCATCTCATATTCAATGGCGGCCCAATGATAGGCGCCAGCGGTGCAATTAACGGCCTGGTAGGTATGTACCTGGTCTTTTACCCGGAAAACGACATCACCTGCTACTTCATATTGTGGTTAGCCATATACCCGGTAGTCAGAGAAATCGTCATCAGCAGCTACTGGATGATTCTGTTGTGGTTCACCTTCGATGCGCTCGGGGCGTTGTTCTGCGGCAGTCAGATGGGCGGCGTGGCCTATTTCGCCCACGTAGGCGGCTTTCTCGCCGGTGTGGCAGTCGCGATAGTCCTGCTTAAAACCGGCGTCGTGGTAATGGAGCCGAGATACGAAAAGTCACTGCTACAGGTTTTTGCCGAGCGGAAAGCTCCCACCGAGCCGGTTCCCGACCACCGCTATCGCAACTTCGAGAGGGATATGGAATTTGCCAAACAGCTCGAGTTCAAGCCGTTAACTTCCCTGGAAACGCCGCCCGTCGAAAAACCATCCGTCGAAAAACCGTCTGCACCCCTCGAAGAGCGAAAAATCAAAATCGACGGCGCTGCCGAGGAGGGGTTTATTCGCTTCAAATGTCTCTGCGGCAAGAAGGTCAAAATCCCCGCCAAATACGCAGGGAAGACGGGCAAATGCCCCGCCTGCAACGCTCGGCTCAAAATACCATACCCGTCTTCAAGTTAAGCCAAACCTCACTCAAATTTAATCAACTGATACTCCTTCAACAACCGTATATAATTATAGAAGCCAAGGGTGTACCGATGAATGAGCAATCAGGCACAAACAAAGAAATCATTACGGTCGGCAAGGGTAAAATTAGTCACTTAGCTGTTGCTTCACTTGCTATCGCCGCGGCAGCAATACCTTTTATGTTCATCTCAGTTCAAAGAATCAAAACTCTCCAGTCTTCACAAACCTGCCTGATAAAAGAAACCCCCTTTTATAGAACGGTTGATACGGCCGGTTCCATTCTGCCCGCCGTATCCGTGATATTCGGCATATTGTCGCTTATTCGCTACTGGCGTCACAGAAGCCCGTTTTTGGCCGAAATTCCGGCCTTGGCAGGAATAATCCTCGCAGTGACATCCTACACCGTGTACTTTTTGGCCCTGCTGGCTCTCGCCGAGATGTGGCCCCGCTAACGTCTGGGCCATTTTAATCCATATCAACAACTTCCCTCTAAAGGCCGGCCAACCTCAGGCCGATAAGTATGTTGCTTAAAATCTGCGCGAGGTCTAAGGTAACGAACCTGGGGAACTGGACGCCTGTCACTGCTTCAAGGGCCTTCACGGCTCGCAGTCGCCGATAAAAATGACTTTCAAAGGAGCTTTATTATGGCGACTACGCAGCCGTTCAGTACCGATAACCCGACATCCACCGCGACATTGGAGCCCACGTCGGGCGAAAAAACCAAAGCAAAAGATATCGCACAATACGGCGTAGCAACCATCGACAAAAATTCCTCCGTCTACCAGGCCATAGCCCTGATGATAAAGAAGAACGTTTCAGGCTTGCCCGTAGTGGACAATTCCGGCCTTGCCGGCGTCATCTCCGAAAAAGACGCTCTAAGACTTCTGTATGAGACCGAGTTTGTCGAGGGCTGTGTCGGCGACTATATGACCACCAGCGTGGTTACATTTGATGAGGATGACGAGCTTTGCGATATCTGTCAGTGCCTCATCGATAACAGCTTTCGAAGGGTCCCGATATTACACGAAGGTCGGCTCGCCGGCATAATAACCAGGGCCGACCTGATTAAGGCCAACAAGCATAAATTCATACCGACTGTCTCCCACGACGCCTCATCGGCTGACACAAATCTGACACTGGCAAAACATGTTATGCACTGCGGCCTGCTCACAGTAAGAAAAGACACCCACATTTACGAGGCGATGGATATTATCGCGACAAGAAACATCACCGGCCTGCCCGTTGTCGACGATTCGATGAATCTGGTCGGTATTCTCTCTGAAAAAGACCTGCTCAAGCTGCTCTATCATCCAAATATCAAGCCGGGCCTGGTAGAGGACCATATGACGGGGGACGTTGTCACTTTCGAAAAGGACGATTCCTTCTTCGAAATCTGTCACTGCCTCGTCAATAATAACTTCCGGCGCGTCCCCATCCTCGACCAGGGCAAACTTGTTGGCCTTATAAGCAGAACCGACATAATGGCCTACATAATGAAAAACCGCACGAAATTCTTCAGCCAGAAATCAAAAAACTGACATCGCAGACATAAGAAACATGTAAGGAGCATTGTTATGGCGACAACGGACCCGTTCAGTGAAGATAAATCAACAGCGACCATTCAGCCCCAGTCCGGCGAAAAACCCAGAGCCAAAGATATCGCACAATATGACGTGGTCAGCATCGACAAAAACGCCTCGGTCTATGATGCAATAAACCTGATGGTTATAAAGGATATCACCGGTCTGCCCGTTGTCGACGATTCCGGTCTTGTGGGCATTATCTCCGAGAAAGACGTATTAAAACTCCTCTATGATACTGAATTCGTTGCCGGATGTGTCGGCAATTATATGACTACCGACGTCATCAGCTTTGGCGAACAAGACGACCTTGCCGATACCTGCCAGTGCCTGATGAACAACAACTTTCGCAGAGTCCCCATCTTACGTGACGGAAAGCTCGTCGCCATAATAACCAGGGCCGACCTCATCAGGGCCAACAAATACAAATTCAGACCGGCCGTTCCGCACGACCCCACGTTGAATCACCCCAATTTTCTCCTCGCGAGGCACGTGATGACCTGCGGCCTGCTTACCGTCAGAAGAAACTCCCCCATTTATGGCGCGATGGAATTAATCGCCAACGGCAACATTACAGGCCTGCCCGTCGTCGACGATTCTATGAAGCTGGTTGGTATCATATCCGAAAAAGACCTGCTCAACATCCTGGTCGACCCCAACGCAAAGCCGGGCTTAGTTCAGGACCACATGACAAGGGATGTTGTCAGCTTCGACTGGGACGATTCACTCTTTGAAATCTGTCACTGCCTGATTAATAACAACTTCCGCAGGGTCCCCGTCCTCGAAAATGGCCGGCTCTCCGGTATCATCAGCAGACGCGACATAATTATCTACATAATGCAAAACCGCTCGCACTTCTTCAGCAAAAAGCCAAAATAGGGGCAAAGAGTCCTCACACCGTATAGGTTGATGAGCTGGTTTCGCCGCCTCGGCCCGTCCAGTTCGTGTGGAAGAATTCTCCTCTCGGCTTATCCACCCGCTCGTAGGTATGCGCACCGAAGTAATCCCGCAGCGCCTGCAATAAGTTCGCCGGCAGCCGTTCGTGGCGGTAGCCGTCGTAAAACGCTAATGCCGAGCTAATCGTAGGGACGGGAATACCGAGCTTAACCGCCGTCGTAACAACCCGCCGCCACGATGACTGGGCTTTGGATACCGCTCTTTTGAAAAACGGGTCGAGCAGGAGGTTTTCCAGATTCGGCTTTTTGTCGAATGCCTTTTTTATCTCGCCTAAAAAGACCGAGCGGATAATGCAGCCGCCTCGCCACATCAGGGCAATCCCGCCGTAGTTCAAATTCCACCCGTATTCCGTCGCCGCCGCACGCATAAGCTGATAACCCTGCGCGTAGCTGACAATCTTCGATGCGTAAAGCGCCTTTCGCAAATCGTCGATGAATCTTGCCCTGTCGCCAGTGAATTTTTTCTTCGGCCCTTTGAGAACTCCCGACGCTTTGATTCGCTCCTCCTTCAAGGCCGACAGGCACCTCGCAAAAACCGCC
The DNA here is from genome assembly GCA_964597035.1 of uncultured Pirellulales bacterium. Lineage (GTDB taxonomy): Bacteria > Planctomycetota > Phycisphaerae > Sedimentisphaerales > Anaerobacaceae > Fen-1362. The sequence goes on along the minus strand of CAZQWM010000010.1, from coordinate 3,985 downwards.
TCGCCTATCAGAGTCAACGGCTGACCCGCATCCAGTGCGGCTATCGCCGTCCACTTGCCCGTTCCCTTCTGCCCGGCCGTGTCCAGAATCAAATCGATTACCTCGTTACCCTGCTCGTCCCTGTACGCAAGTATGTCTCGCGTAATCTCAATCAGATACGAATTAAGCTCTCCCTCGTACCAATCGGCGAAGACCTTATGCATCTCGGCGTTGCTCAATCCCAGGCCTTTCTTCATCAGTTGATACGTCTCGCAAATCAATTGCATATCGCCGTACTCAATTCCGTTGTGCACCATTTTGACGAAGTGCCCCGCTCCATTTTCGCCGACCCAGTCGCAGCACGGCTCGCCCGCATCCGTCCTAGCGCATATTGCTTGAAATATCGGTTTGACGTGTTCCCATGCAGCGTGTGACCCGCCCGGCATAATCGACGGCCCGCGCAGCGCCCCCTCCTCACCACCCGAAACACCAGTACCTATGTAAAGTTTGCCTTTGCTCTCGGCGTATTTGGTCCTGCGCGTCGTATCCGGGAAATGCGAATTGCCGCCGTCGATGATAATGTCACCATCTTCTAAGTGGGGCAGCAGCTTCTCGATGAAATCATCGACTGCTTTGCCCGCCTTGACCATCAGCATAACCTTCCGGGGCCTTTTCAGGTTCGCCGTAAATTCCTCTATTGAATGACAGCCGATGATATTTTTACCCTTCGCCCTGCCGTTAATGAAGTCATCAACCTTCGATACCGTTCTGTTGAAGCAGGCGACCGTAAAGCCCTTGCTTTCCATATTCAAAATCAGATTCTCGCCCATCACCGCCAGACCTATCAGCCCTATATCCGCCAGAGTCATTTTTTCTTCTTCCTTTCTATGTATTATTACGTAACTAATCATTCACTTTGGGCACCGAACCATCCGCCAATCTATACAGCATCTCGCCCGCATTATGCACAACCAAAATCCCCTTCTCTTCCTTGTTTTCGTAATTGGCAACCTCGATTTGTTCGGGGTCCATATAGCCGAGGTTCACTTTTCTGCATTTGTCCCTGCTTATTCCCGTTGCCAAAACGACATTCACTCTCGGCCTCTCAACGCCGTCCTTGTACGTCCCGATTCCCTTGACGTGCGTGCAGTGTGCCATCGCTCCGCCGGGAGAATCCTTGAACCTGTCCCACTGCTTTAGAAAATAATCGCGAGTATGATAACCAAGCTGCTCAATAGCCCTGCCGTGCGTATATGAAATCTCGCTGATATGCGGCGCATAGATTATCAGCGTTCCGCCGTCGGCCACGACCGGCTCTAATTTATACATCACCTTGCCAGCCGTCCATATATCGTCATACATCTTCGGCGCTATTCCCAGCACCGTCTTGAATGGCTTATCCTTATAAACTATATGCACCTTCGCCGACAAATCCGCCGCTTTGGCCCACGCTTCCAGACAATCCCCGATGAAAATACCTTTCAACTCTTCTTCCACCGCAACAATTGCAAACAGCTCGTGCGGAACATTTACAAACGACGCCGCCTTTTCAACAATATTCCGCGTCACCGTCCATTTTGTGCCGTTTATCGCTAGGTTCGTTATCACTGCGCCGAGCCAGTGAAAGAAATCGATAATCTCAGCGCCTGCTATACCCGGAAAGATGTACTTATGCCCCCCGCTAAACCCCACAACTTCGTGTGGAAACACAGGCCCAAGAATAAAAAACTCATCATAATCAAGAATCATCTTGTTTATGGCGACGTTTACTCCTTCGCTGAACAGCCCACCTGTCAACACCTCTACCTCGCTGGCTTTAATCGTCCCGATGGATGTAAAAGTATCGGGTTTTTCCCACAGATGATTGAAAAATCCGACCGACTTGTATTTGCCCCTGCGCTCGCTTTCCGTCATTGCCAGCCGAGTGCAAATCTGCTCCTCGTTTATCGGCTGATGCGTCCCAAGCGCAACCAGCACGTCCAATCGCGTGACCTTGTCCCCGATGCAATCGAAAATCACCTGGAAAACATCTCCCACTGGGCCCGACCGCGTATTATCGGGAACGATAACAAGAATCTTTTTCCCCGCATAATCCTTCTGCGCAAAAAATTCTTCCACAACCTCACACATCTGCCCGGCGCTTACAAAACCATCCGAATTTTGCCGTTCAACAATCATCTCGCTTATTTTTCCCACTCCGGCTTCTCGCCCAGGCAACTCTCGAACTCGGCAATCAGCTCCTTTTCATAAGCGCCTGCGTACTCGCTCCTGATGAACCTGTCGAACGCCTCATCGTGCAGCCGCTTCCAAGCCTGCGTCTCTCGGCCCGGCAGTATCGGGTAAAACAGCGCGTCGTTAGCCCTTGCCGATTTAAAATCTCCGGGCGCATCACCCACCATCAGCACGTGGTCTTTTTCGTATCTACCCTTAGTTGCATACTCCAAATGCTGCTTTTTTGTTCCCATTTCCTGCCCGGCGATGACCGAGACGTATTTGGCAATATCGTGCTCCTGCCATTCCCGCACGAGCGCCTCATCCGGCGTAGCCGAGACAACAATCACGTCCGCCGCCTGACGTATCTTCTCCAAGCTCTCGCGGACGTGCGGAAAAGGCGGTATGCCCCTGACAATATCACCCACCGCCTTATTGACCTTTTTGCTCCAGTCCAGTACAAGCTCCAGCTCGCGCTTCGCTGCCGGGTCTTTGGCCGATTCAATCGCCCGCTGCAGGCCATCGTTACTCAATACGCTGTCCGGGTCGTCAACCCATGCGAAATAGTGAGGTAGTTGCGGAACCTTGAAGCCCCGCTCCTTGACCATCGGATGATTCGGAAGCAGTTCCGACAGGATACGCTTTAGCGTCTTGTGCCGGTTCGCGCCGCGGGTTTTGCTGAATAAATCCGCGAATACACGGCATTGCCTTGCGGCCTCGGCTACCGGCTGCAAGCCGAAACAGCCAATCATCCACGGGCAGAAGCACTCCCGCTGCTTTATCCCCATCGTATCGAACACGCACCCGTCCGAATCAATCCCGACGAAAAATTTCCTGGTTGGTTTGAATTCCTTCAGTGGCCTCGCCGCATCAGTCATCAAATTCTCCTCTAAAAAAACTTATGCCCCACCAAAAGCCGCAAATCCGCCGTCAATCGGCACAACAATTCCGGTCACAAATCGCGATGCATCACTTACCAGCCAAAGCACCGTCCCTGTCAAATCCTTCGGCTCGCCGAATCGGCCCATCGGGGTATGCTCGATTATCGTTTTGCCCCGCGGCGTCAGGTCGCCGGTTTTTTCATCGGTCAGCAGGAACCGGTTCTGCTCGGTGAGAAAAAACCCCGGTGCAATGGCGTTTACCCGCATATCCTTCGAGTAGTTTCGGCACATATGCACTGCCAGCCAGAACGTGAAGTTCGTAACGGCCGCCTTGGCCGCGGAATACCCGCAGACCTTCGTCAACGGCCGGATTGCCGCCATACTCGAAACGTTCAATATCACCCCCGCCTTGCTCTGTGCCATATATTTGCCGAATACCTGGCAGGGCAGAAAGGTCCCCAGAAAATTCAAATCGAACACGCTCCGCAGTGCTTCTGTTGGCAAATCAAAAAACGGCAATTGCTCCGAGGTCGTCGCTTCTTTTCTGTTGCCGCCGGCCCCGTTAATCAAAATATCAATACCGCCAAGCTCGGCGACGATTTTTTCTTTCGCCGATTCAAGCTGCGCCCTGTCCAGCACGCTGCATTTGACCGCGATGGATTTGCCTCCCGATTTGGTTATCTCCCCGGCAACTTTGGCCGCCGCTTCCTCCGCCAAATCCAGCACAGCCACCTTCGCTCCCGCCTTCGCAAGCCCTTTGGCCAGCTCGCTGCAAAGAATCCCACCGCCGCCGGTAACTACCGCAGTTTTGCCTTTCAAATCGAATAGCTCTTTCATTTTCTTTTCCTAAATCTTTTTGCCACCAAGACACAAAGTCACTAAGTTTTTTTATTTTTTCCTTCGTGCCTTAGTGT
>CAZQWM010000009.1:53697-71542 GCA_964597035.1 uncultured Pirellulales bacterium | reverse complement strand
GTAGTTCGGATTTCGGCTGATAAACGAAAAGAAAAACCCCGTCACACGCCTTCGGCGATGATGACGGGGCTAAATACGATTTCGGAAAAAACTGGATTCCGCATCACGTGCGGAATAACAGACCCCGAAGCAGGCTTCGTGGCTAACCGACGAATTGGGCGAATACGCAGATTCGCCCCTACGACGATTTTTCGACTCTGATACGTGCGTCGACGGCGACGGGGACGGTGCCCTGATGGCCGACCACAAATGGATTGATGTCCATTTCCTTAATTTCGGGGAATTCAGTAACAAGCTGCGAAAGCCGCTGGAGAGCTTCAGCAATAGCGTCAATATCGACGCCTTTCTCGCCTCGTGCTCCTATAAGCATTTTGTATGTTCGCGTGCTTTTTAGCATCTGCAGGGCTTCAACTGCGGTCAGCGGCGCCAGATAGAAGGAGACATCCTGCATAACCTCGACCATAGTTCCGCCCATACCGAACATCATGACCGGGCCGAAGTGCGGGTCGCGGTGCATACCGAGGATGAGCTCTTTTCCAGTGCTGCACATTTGCTGGACGAGAACGCCGAGGATTTTGGCGTCGGGCATACTCTTCGGGATACGGAAGAGCATCAGGTCGAAGGCGTCCATAACCTCCTGCGCGGTTTTGAGTCCGACTCTCACCCCGCCGACGTCTGATTTATGTATGATATCCGGCGACCAGATTTTCAAAACGACGGGGAATCCGATTTGCTCAGCGATGTTGACGGCCTGTTCGGAGGTTGTTGCGACGGAGTCTTTGGGCGTGACAAAGCCGTATGCTTCGAGGATTTCCTTTGATTCGGCCTCACCAACTTGCGTGAGGTTCTGACGAAGATGCCTTTGTATGATGGTCTCGGCTTTGTGTCGATTGACGCTGAAAAGCTTGACGACCCGTTTGGGCCTTGCCAGCCAGCGGACGTAGTCATTCATTACCTTGAGTGTGAGCACCGCCGCTTCCGGCGAGTTGTATTGAGGTATTTTGGCGTTGCGAAGAACAACTGTTGCCTCAGCGACCTTGCTTGCGCCGAGGAAAGAAGCAAGGATTGGTTTGCCGGATTTTTTGTTTGCGACTGCGGCGATGGCATTGGCTGTAGCGGTGGCATCGGTCATTGCCTGCGGGGTAAGAAGAACAATTACGGCGTTGACGTTAGGGTCGTCGAGAACCACATCGAGGGCGAACTGATAACGGTCAGGCATTGCATCGCCGAGGACATCGACAGGATTATGCACATTGGCGGCTGGGGGTAGCTTTTCGGCGAGTTTCTTTACTGTTTTTTCGTCGAGTTTTGCGAATGTGAGTTGAAGTTTTTCGACGGCGTCGGCGGCCATAATACCGGCGCCACCGGCGTTGGTGATAACGGCAACGGAATCTCCTACGGGGAGCGGCTGATAGGCAAAACCCTGTGCGAAGTCAAACTGTGACCTAAGAGACAGGCAACGGATGATGCCGGCCCTTTCAAAGACGGCCTCGTAGGCGGTTTCGCTGCCGGTCAGAGAGCCGGTATGCGAGGAAGCGGCTTTGGCACCGGCGGCAGTTACGCCGGATTTCATAAGCAGTACGGGTTTTTTCAACGAGATATGTTCGGCCTGGCGGACAAAGGCGTTACCGTCGGTAATACTTTCGAGATAGCCGGCGATTACTTTGGTGTCGGGGTCGTCAGCGAAGGCCTCGATGATTTCGAGCTCGTCGACGTCGGCCTTGTTGCCGATACTGACGAGGGCGCTGAAGCCGATTCTGGTGGCGTTGGCCATATCGAGGATAGCGGCCATAAGGGCGCCGGACTGAGACAAATAGCCGGTTGCGCCGACGGCGGGGAGAGTGCCGCCGAAGCTTGCGTTTAGCTTGTTTCGGGGCACGATAAGACCGAGACAGTTTGGGCCGATTACACGGATAGCGCTTTGCTTTGCAATCTGGACGACCTGCTGCTCAAGGCGTCTGCCCTGTTCGCCGACTTCCTTGAAGCCAGCGGTGATTATGATGACGGCTTTGACGCCGATGGCAGCGCACTGCTGCATAACCGCCGGCACGACCTTGGCGGGCACGACGATTACAACAAGGTCCGGCACCTCGCCGATGGAGCGCAGGTCGGGATAGCATTTCAATTCTTCAATTGAATCGGCCTGTGGGTTGACGGGAAAGATTTTGCCGGCAAAGCCAGCGTCGAGCATCGATTTGAGTATTTCATAACCGACCTTGCCCGCCTGCCTTGAGGCGCCAACTATGGCAACCGATTTTGGATTGAAGAACTTCTCAAGCATTTCAGAAGTAACTACCTTTCAAGCCCCGACCTGCCATCCGGGCGGCACAATGCCCGGGTGGTTTAGTTCAAGAAGGGGCTGATTCTATTCGATGGTCGCGTCAAGTGCAAAGCTTTTTGTAATGATTTTGTGGCTTGTTGACCTGTAGGCAGTTGCTTTATAATCGCAGGCAAATTATGAGTGAGCAGGCAAGATTCGTAATACAACGGCACGAAAGAGAGCATGAGCCGACGCATTGGGATTTGATGATCGAGGCAAGTAGTGTTCTGGAAACGTATCGTGTTGCTGTTGGGCCAGAGGAGTGGCAAAACTCACCAGTAGAAGCAGTAAAGATTTTCGACCATCCGCTGAAGTTTCTCAGCTACGAGGGCGCCGTAAACAGGGGAAAAGGCAGAGTTACTATAGCCGACGCGGGCACGTATCGAGTTGTGACCGATGGCGATAACCAGCGGCAGTTGAGATTTGAGGGTAATATACTGAGGGGTGTTTTTATTCTGAATCGTGTCTGTAATGACAAATGGGAGCTTGGCCCGGTTGCCGATTAAGGCAGGATTGAGTAACCGGTTACTTTCGCAATTCGGGCAGGTCGGGCTCAATGTGGACGACTATGTTGACGGGGCGGGTGAGCCGGCTGTGAAGGGTGTTTTCGAGCTTTTCCGAGATTTCGTGGGCGGCGGAGATACTGAGGGCCGGGTCAACGAGTATATGCAGGTCGAGAAAAACCTCCCTGCCGACGGTGCGGGTTCGGAGGTGGTGATACTGTCGAATCTGGTCGTCGGCACTGATAATCTGCTTTATCTGCCGGACGGTGTTTTCATCGACGGCACTTTCGGCCAGCTCACTAATCGATTTGCCGACTACATCGGCGGCTACCGATATAATCATTATTCCTACCGCAATCGCGGCCACCTGGTCGCCGAAATGGAATCCGAACTGCATTGCGATGATTCCAATCAGCACCGCAACCGAGCTTAATGCGTCGCTGCGGTGATGCCAGGCATTTGCGTATGTGGCGCTGCTGTGGGTTTTCAGGGCGACTCTTTTGGTCATCTGATAGAGCCATTCTTTCAGGACCAGAGATGCGATTGTCACAACGTACATTGCGATGCCTGGCTGCAGGACTTTGTTCCCTGTAATCCTGATGGCTGCGTAAAAAACCATACCGACGCCGACCGCCAGAAGCGCCAGTGCGACGAAGATGCTGGAGAAGGTTTCTATTCTTCCGTGACCATAAGGATGCTGCGAGTCCGGCTTCTTTGAGCCGAAGTGAACGCCCAGAATTACTGCTGCGTCGGTAATAATATCCGATACGGAGTGGACGGCGTCGGCAACTACAGCCAGCGAGCCGGAGAGTAACCCCACGATAAACTTACCTGCGGCGAGGATAACGTTTATGACAATGCTCAGATACGTGATGTTTTTTATCTGCCTGGATGCTGCCTGATGTTTGGATTGCAAACCTGTGCCCATAAACAATCTTTCGCTACTTAGTCAGTTTCAAGACCGCGTCGATATATCTCTGTGCGGTTTGTTTGTCTTTTGCCTCGGCGATAATTCGCATAATCGGCTCGGTATTGCTTGGCCGGATGTGCAGCCAGACGTCCGGCAGGTCGAATCTGCACCCGTCGCTGGTGTTTAAGCGGGCGTCCGGGAACAGCTTCATGGCGGCTTCGATTAGCGATTTGACTTTGTTGCTGTCGGCGGGGATTTTATGCTTGGTCATATAGTATCCGCCTATTTCGGCGGCAAGCTTGCTGACGGTGCTGCCTGTCCGGGCAAGAAGCTGCAGGACCAGGGCCATAGCAACGAGCGAATCGCGAACAGGGCCGACGCGGAGGTCGATGACACCGCCGTTGCCTTCGCCGCCGATGATGCAGTTATTTTCGAGCATAGCCATCGCGACGTTTGCCTCTCCGACGGGTGTTCTGATAACCTGCCCCCCTGCCGCTGCTGCAATGTCATCGAGCATACGAGAGGTTGAAAGGTTTGTAGCAGCGACACCGGTTTTCTGGCTGAAGACAAGTTTGGCCGCAAGTGCGAGCGTGTATTCCTCGCCGATATAGCTTGCGGTTTCATCTACTATGGCCAGGCGGTCTGCGTCGGGGTCCTGTGCGAAGCCGACGTCGGCGCCGGCCTTTTTAACGGCATCACAAAGCCCGATGAGATTCTCGGCGGTCGGTTCGGGCGGATGGGCAAACAGGCCTGTGGGCTCGCTATTTAGCGGTATGACTTTGCAGCCGAGCTGTGTGAGCAGTTTCCCGCCCGGCCGGGCCCCTGCCCCATTGACACTGTCTAAAACGACAGTGAAATGTTTTTCAGCGATTGCCTTTGAGTCAACGATATCAAGAACTTTGGCGATATGAACGTCGTCGGATTTATTATTGACGGAAACTTTGCCGGGCTCGAGGGGACCTTCCGAAAAGAAATCCCTGATTTCAAAGCAAATTTTGATATGCTCGGCGACATCAGGGGGCGGGGCCATAGCATTGTCCAAAAGCAGCTTGATACCGTTATATTGAGACGGGTTGTGGGAGGCGGTGATAATGACGCCTCCTGCACAATTAAGATGCTTAACCATAATGCCCACGGTAGGCGTGGTAACTATGCCGAGGTCAATGACGTTTATGCCCATTGACGCCAGACCGGAGGTTACTGCGTCAGCAAGGGATTTTCCGCTGGGGCGTGAATCCCGGCCGAGGCAGACGTTCAACTCAGCGTCCGCTTCGGAGCTGGAATGCAGAAACGAGGCGAAAGCGCAGCCATAATCGGCGGCGACAGCCGGGGTGAGGTTTTCGCCGACGATACCCCGCAAGCCGCTAACAGTTATTATCAATTCGCTGGCCATTACACGTTTTCCACAGCAATTCTTACCGCAGAGCACGCTGAGAACGCTGAGAAAAAGAATACAAAATAATTTCCGCTGTCTCTGCCCGGCTTCGACTCACTTCGCCGAGGCGAGCGTTCTCAGCGGCAAGATTTTTCTCTTAGTCGAGCATGCAGACGTAGATTTCGTTGACGAAATCAAGCTTGCCAAGGTCGTCGACGGTGTCCGTATCGGGCGTCTTATCGAGCGAGACGGCGAGGATGGCTTTTTGTTCCTTCGGTTTTTGTCCTACGCCCATCGTGCAGATATTGATTTTGTGCCTGCCCAGCAGTGTGCCGACGGAGCCGATTACCCCAGGTTTGTCGTCGTTAAAGATGACGACTACGGCTCCCTGAGGGGTCATCTCGACGTTGAAGCCGTCGATTTCGATGATTCGCAGCAGCTTTTCGCCGAAGACCGAGCCAGTTACGGTGCGTGTTAATTTGTCGGTGATGACCTTCGCGGAAAAGCTGGAAGCAACGTTCTGTGGAGTCGGGTTCCTGGTCTCGTCGATACTGATACCACGTTCCTTTGCGAGAACGGGGGTATTGACCATATTGAGCGGCATTTCAAAGTGTTTCTGGAGCAGACCAATTGAGAAGTTGAGCGTGACCGCCTGAACGGCCATCTCGGCGACAGAGCCGCGATACTGGACCTCGACCCGCTTGATATGGCCTGGTGCGATGGTGCTTAGCAGAACGCCAATTCTTCTGGCAAGCTCGGCGTATTTGGCGACCAGAGGGGGCACCGCGCCGGCCGTTGATGGGGCGTTGAGGGCGTTTCTGACAGGGCCGCCCTTGAGGGCGTCGACAAGAATTTGCGCAGCTTCGACGGCAACCTCGATTTGTGCTTCCTCGGTGCTTGCGCCGAGGTGCGGGGTGACAAGACAATTGTCGAACTCAGTGAATCGAGTGTTTTCCGGCGGCTCCTTCGGGTAGACGTCGAGAGCAGCGCCTGCAATACGTTTTTCGGCCAGCGCCGCATAAACGGCGTCTTCATTGATGATGCCGCCACGGGCGCAGTTAATCAGCCGGACAGTCGGCTTCATCATCTTGATTTGCTCGGTATTAATCATATTGAGCGTCTGCTCATTTCTCGGGACGTGGACAGTAATATAATCCGCCTCTGTGAAGATTCTTTCGAGCTTGTCCGCTATCTCGACGCCGATTTGCTCGGCCTCGGGGGGGACGGCGAGGGGGTCGTAGCCGAGGACCTTCATATCGAAACCCTTGGCGGCCATTTTGGCAACGGCCATACCGATTCGACCAAGCCCGATGACGCCGAGCACCTTGTTATTGAGCTGGTTACCCTGATATTTTTTCCTGTCCCAAGCGCCGGATTTGAGTGAGTTACAGGCGGGGACGACGTTTCGGCTCATAGCGAGCATAAGAGCGAGCGTATGTTCGGCGGCGCTGAGGGTGTTACCGCCGGGGGTGTTCATAACGAGGATGCCTTTGCGGGTCGCTTCTTTGACGTCAACGTTGTCTACGCCGACACCGGCACGAGCAACGGCTTTTAAGCTGCCCGGATTGGCAAGGACTTTCGCGGTGACCTTGGTTCCGCTTCGGACAATCAGCCCGTCGTGCTCGCGGATAAGCTGCGAAAGCTCGTCTTCACTGACACCGGTCTTGACGGTTACTTCGACACCGGGTATGGATTTCAGCAGGTCGATACCTTCCTTTGCGAGTTTGTCTGTGATAAGCACTTTCATCACTGGTTACTCCGAAACAGGATTAGTAATAGTTATTCGTAATCTTCCCAGCCGAGGCCGGTTCTTTCCTCTGATATGGTAAACTTGTCCTTACGGCAGTTATAAAAATACCTTGTAACGCAATGCGCCGCTGCAACAGCCAGGCGGACGGCGGCGGCTTCCGAATCCTGCCGTTTGGATTCAAAGCTGACCTGTATGACTTTGGCCTGCTCGAGTGTAGGCCAGAGGCGCTGGCCCGTGGCAACGTCCACAATCGCGGCCTGGACTTCGAGCAAGCCGTTGTTCAGGCCGGTATCGCCCACGAGGGTAATCTGGTAATCGCTGACGATGACAAACAGGACCAGTTGAGCGCCGAGGCGGGAGCCGACCTGTTCGGGTGTAAGCAGCCAAAAGGTATCACTGTTTGCCCGGAATTCAGCGAGGGCGTCATAGTCGATAAACTGCTCGGAGCCAAGCTTGGCGTTACTCTGGAGCATCCTGATTATCATATCCGTGAGGAAGTATCGCAGGTTGATACCAGTGGCAAAGTAAGCCGGCTGGTCAACAAGCACGAGGATTTTTTTATCCTTTTGCTCGGTGAGATTATATTCAGCCGGTATTTTCTTCTCAGCGGACGTAGGTGTGCCGAGAAGCGCAGGCAGCGAGATGGCCTGGCAGCCGGGCTGCAGAACAAGAGTCAAGCCCGCACATACCAAGGCTATTACCCATGCCAAGCGGAATATTATGCTCATTTTCATTTCAGCTCACTTCAGTATTGGCCGCGTTGTGCCAGTGCCCTTGCCAGCGTTACGGCCCAGCCGGCGGCAAGAACAAGTAAAATCGCTGCGAGAATGTATCGCAACTTCAGCGAACTAAGCCACCGCTGGAAAGACGGGAAGTATATCCCAAATACGGCGGTAAGGAAAGCTAAAAATGCGACGACAACTGCGAGCGAGCAGAACAGTGCAGCGGCCGGCTGAGTGTAAAAAGAGCGTATGATATGGCCCTGTGCGAAGGCCAGAACGGCGTGGGTCATACCACAGGTCGGGCAAGGCAGGCCATAGCGCTGTTTGAATCCACAGCCGTAAGGGTATATTGGAATTTCGTATCGAGCAATAAGCCACAAGCCGGCAAAAGAGCCGACGATGAGAAACAACAGCACCGCCGCGATTAGCCGCTGACGGGGCGATGCCCACGTAAAAAACCGGTTTGGTTGTTGGCTTTGGTCCACAGACACGTTAAAATAGCGTCATTTGCAGACAACGTCAATGTTTGAGCAGCATCTGCACAGCGACAATTCGCTGCTACGCAGAATGTGAAAGGGACGGCGTATGGGACTCGAGCAGAAGGATTTGAGCAGGATGTTAGAGACGGCGGTGGTTGCGGCCCGATTGGCGGGCCAGCGGGCTATGGAGGAAATCAACTACATCAAAAGCTGGACCAAAAGCCCCGACCAGGTAGTTACACAGGCGGATATCGTCTGTCAGGAAATAATAGTCAACCGGATAAAAGAGAACTATCCGGACGATGGCTTTATCGGCGAGGAAGGCCCCGATGGCAAGCTGTTCAAACAGCAGCCCAGAGGCGGAAAGCAGATATGGTGGGTAATCGACCCGGTGGACGGCACGAATAACTTATCTAAAAGGATGCTTCTGTTTACCGTGGCTGTGGCGGCGATGTACGAGGGTGAGCCGGTAGTCGGAGTGATTTTCGACCCGGCTACGGAATCGATGTATACAGGCGTCAGGGGTCAGGAGGCACAACTCAACGGCAGGCGAATCACGGCCAGCGAGGACGGGCTTGAAAAGCTTTCGAGTATCGGAATCGACAGCCATTTCGACGAGGGCGTACCCGGTTGGGCGGTTGACCTTATGGGCCGGGTCAGGTTTAGAACTTTAGGCAGCAGCAGTCTGGAGTTCGCATATCTGGCAAAGGGCGGCTTAGTCGGGACCATATTCAGCCGGCTGAAACTCTGGGATATCGCAGCGGGAGCGGTGATTGCCGAATGCGCAGGCGCGACAGTCACCGACTGGAAGGGCAACAGGACATTCCCCGTTGATGTCAACGCTTACGAGGGTGCTGACTATCAGGCCGTAGCCGCAAATAAAAAGGCATACCCACAGCTACTTGAACTACTCAAATAAGTGTTATCTACCTTGGGTCGGGGACGGGGTGGATTGCGAGGATTTTTACTCTTCCGCGGTACCCCCCTGCTGCTGTCGAGTCCGGGTAAACGTTGCTTCTGTCTAAAATCGCCGCGACTCGCTTTTGCGGGCCGTCTTTGCCGATGCGGACGAGAATATAGGCGGTAAAGACGTCGCTACGAACAGTGACAAGATTGCTTAAGCGAGCAAAGATTACATCACGCTCCTCAAAATCACTTACAGCATTATCTGCAAAAGTCAGGTCGGGATAGGTTTGGAGGTCATTTATATCCCGCCAGTAGTAGTCGATGCTGGCCAACGGGACATTCGGGTCGACGACAAGATTCAACTGTGCGATATTTTGAAAACCAAGTTGCCCAGGTCTGATGGTGAAATAATTTCCTGCCGGCCCGGGCGCCTTGTCTCTATAGGCGACGATATTGCGAGCAAGGTCATAATTCAACACACCGATTTTTTCCGAGACCCAGGGAAGCTGGGCGATAACGAACCAGGGTGCGGTATTGATATTTATTCTGCCTTTGATTTTGAGTTCATCAATGTCCGGCTCTGCTGCCCCGTCGCCGTCGTTGTCGATACCGTCAACGGTCGGGTCGAAGACAGTCAGGTATTGAAACAGCTGCTGGTATCCCGGCAAGCCGAGGTCTATACGCAGTTGCGGCTCCGTTATGCCTGCGAACGGGCCGAGTCCTCCATACTCATAAGTTGTGTTATAGAAGAGTCGGCCAAAATCACCGATGCTGGTAAATATCTCATTTTCCGGGTGTGCCTGGATAACTCGAGAGTCAGGATCAACGTAATCATTTAGGATGTCATGGTAGCCCACCGAGGGAAAATCGATTCGTCCCAAAGCAATGTCCCAGAGTCGCCTGATTGGTTTGTGAGGGGAAATATCTCGCTGGAAACTGTGAGTGCGTCTCCTTACGTTAGGGTCGTTAGGGTCTCCTGTTGTCGGTCTGAGCCAGAAGAGATTGTTTATATCAGCTATTGCAACATCGACACTGTCGACGGTGACATATATCCAGCCGGGACTGCATGGGTCAGGGTCGTAAATACGCCGCTGCAGCTCTATAAGGGAGCTTTTAGTAAATACAATGGGTACATTCTGTACATCAGCGTCGCTGACGGTGAATCGCCAGACGGGCCCTTTTACGAGACCGGTTGCAGTCCCGTGGTCTATGCGCCAGTAGTAAGTTGTGTTCATCACGAGCAGACCGGGCGGGTCAAACGTTGTTTGCGTATCGGGCACGTCGTCCATAAAGATATTTGCATCGGCGGGCGTTGCGTAGGTAACAGCAGCCTGGTTGGTTCCGAGGTAGACATCGTAGCTGGTAGCTGCAGGTTTGGCCGGCCAGCTCAGGATGACATTGACATCGACGCCGATAGCACCATCGAGAGGGCTGGGACTGTTGGCTTCAAACTCGGCTAAATTAACGTCAATCACCAGGAATTCGTCGTTGAGCAAAACGTGAAACTGACGCGTGCCGCTCCAGTTAACTCCGAATGAGGTAACACCAAAACACGGGTCGCTTATTACAAGCTGCCAGTCGCAGCCGACGCCGTTAGGACACAGGGGCGCCAAATCCTCGAAATATGGCTTGTAAAGCTCGATTGCGTAGGACCTCTCGAGGGTATTTGGGTCGTTTGCATCCGCCTGGAAGAAATTCTGGGCCAGCTCGGAGATATAGATTGCCGGCTGCTCAAAGCCGAAGTGCGGTATCCCGGCGTCATCGTAGACGGTCGTGACATCATCATTCGGGTCATATGCCGGGTCAGACGGTAGATAACCAGGCCCATCAACATAATCTACAAGGTTTGCTGTTAACTGTGTGCCACGGGAGTCTGCGAAGGCCGAAGCGAAGCCCCCTGCTATTAATGCCTCTCTAATCGTGTTTTGAAGTGCATCGATTTCATTGGTATCATTCGGCCCGTATGCCTTGTTGATATTGAGCATCTTGTCGCCTTTGGGATCGATAATCCGGTCAAAGTTTTGAATCGTCGCAATGTGACGATAGGCGTAGTAATCATAGGTATAGTTAGGATCGGGACCGGGATCACCATAACTGCCGGCTCTGCGGAACCATTTATCAAGCTCAATACCTCCACTGGGAACTGGAGTTGAAATAGTGCTGTCACGCCATTCGGAGCCCCAGTCTTCTAATCGCGTATCGACATCCTCCTGGTTTAGCAGGAATCTATATCGCGACTCAAGCTCGTCGGAGATATCAAAAGGCGTATATGCATTTGCCGGGTTGGCATATCGCCAGATGACATCCTGCTCGTAAAGTGCAAGATTATTCGGGTCAAGTCCGCTCACAGGGTAGTTGGCTCTTGCCTGAAGCAGGGAATTTTCTCTGAACTGGATTTGAAGCGGCGTCAGCACATCGTTAATTCTGCTGGCCAAAGCAAGAAGGTTGATTTGCATCTGGCTTGAGCCGTCCGCGGTATTTGAGTCGAACTTGTAGCCGGTGTTGGCATTGAGCATTCCGCCATTATCGATGATGCGAATTGCTGCATAAATGGGCTTTCCTTTATTGCTTGTAATTTCGGGGATTCTTACCCATCTGCTGTCGGTAACTCCGTCGCCGTCGGCATCGGCAGGCCCGCCGAAATCTATGTAAGAGCCGCTAAGCTCAGCACCACCTACAGGTGTCGCGTCCTTCCAAGTTTTCGCACGCACCTGATTCGGCTCAATCCGGTCGCCGAATTCGTCAAGGTAGGTGGCATATGACCGGAGCTCGTTATAAACATCGCTTATCTGGCTCCAGCGAGGAGTGCCTGCATCAGAATAAGGTTCGAGCGCCGCAAGCCAGGGGTCGAAGTTTGAGTCGGGATAATCGTAGTATTCTCCGTTTGGGTCAACGCCGGGAACGTCGAGCGAGAGTGTTTCAGATATTTGGGCAACGACGGTATCCACGGCTAAATTTAAGTCTTTGTTCTCACTGATGGATGAGGTGGCGATGGAGTTGACACGTGAGCTGAGGAGAAAGACTATGCCGACAATCGCCAGTAGCGACGTCAGGACCACCGCAAGAATGATGGCAGAGCCGGTATTTCGGATTTTATTCGTCCGTGGCATTTTAGTCATCCAGATAAACGATATGGGTAAATGTCTGGCCATCCTTGAACAAGCCCCTCGAATCGTAAAGTGTGAATGTAAATTTCAGGGCCTGCGGAAACACAGGTTTGTTGGTAGTCGGATAATAAGGCCCGGTTGCTTTATCATACAAGAACCAAACCAAGTAGGAAGGTTTTGCGGCATTGAAGCAGAAACCAAACTGATTGGTAAGCATATCCTCGAAATCGGAGGAAGTTGTTGTGGGGTCGCTATCCGGGTCATTGCTGGGCCACCAAAGTATCGGCTGGGAAAGCAAAGTTGAGGGGTAGCTCCACTGAATAGCGAAGCTGCCCACCCCCTCGGCCATTAACATATACCAGCCGGTGGCGCTTGCGAAATTGATATACGGTGGATTGTTAGGCATGCAGATGGGGATTAGCTGGTCGCAGTTAGAACTTACCTGCAGGGCGGCCTGCCACTGGGATAGTGAGATGTTGTCGTATTCAAGATTATTGTTATCAACCGTGTTTATTATGAGTGCACCTGTGCTGTCGAATACCGGGAAAAAAGGAGACAATATGGGAACAGAGAGGTGTTGTCTTCGGGTGAGCAAACGTTTATTGACCGGCAGGTCGCAGGGGTCCATTGACAAACCTGTTTTCGGGTCGGGACCTCGCGCCTGGCCATAGAAGATTCGAGCAAGGTTGCTTGCTAAGGGAGGCTGGGTTGGTTTAATCGCCTGGAAGTCGCCGTCAGCAAAGAACATAATCTGGTCGAATCGCTGATTCGCGTCATTTGGGTCCTGTCGAAACCATATAAAAAGAGGTGCGTCTTTTCGCAGGCCTTTGAAATCGGAGTTTAGCTGTTCGGTTATGGCGCGGAGCTTTTGCATAATCTCGGCCTGGGCCGTTGCGGTACGATAAGAACCGATACCGGATTTGAAAATCATCCCTGAGAATACGATTATTATCACCAGCAGCGTTATGGCGACTACCATCTCGATGAGCGTAAACGCCTTGCCACAAAGACACGAAGTCACAAAGAACATCCTTCTTATCTTTTTTGCCACAACGTCACCAAGTCACAAAGAATAAAATATTTACAGAATAACTCGTTTGATTCCTTTCTTTATCACAGGCTCGTTAAAGTTGATTAAGAATCCCAAACGCTTGCCTGTTATTTTTAAGTAGCTCAGAATTTGAGCCATATATACTTGATTCATTTCATCCACGGCCTTTAATTCGCATATTACAAGGTCTTCTACCAAAATATCCAGACGAAGTCCTTCGTTAAATTCAATACCATCGTAAACAACAGGCACATTCACTTGTTTTTGAAAGGAGAGACCTGCCTTTTCTAACTCATGACAAAAGCATGTTTCATATACTTTTTCCAAAAGTCCGGGGCCTAATGCCTTATGAACTTTGTATGCGGCATCAACTATTTTTCCACCAATCAACTCTTCTCTTTCTGTTAGTTTTCTGAAATTCACTTTTTAATCTCTTCGTGTCTTAGCGCCTTAGTGGCGTTCATTTTTAGAAACGGATTATCTTTTGATAGGCCGCGATACAGGGATATCGGCCGACGGTGGTTGGCGGCGGGACAACCCAGACAAGGGAACTGCCCTGCCAATTCTTATCAAGTCGTATCACATACACATTTGGTATAACTGAGGTGTCTAAGTATTTTTCGAGGACCCGATATATCTGTCCGGTTTTGTCATCCACTATTGTTACGCCGTCGCTGACAAAGGTTGTTTCGTCTATCCCATCGGGCAGGTTGTCAATTATCCTAAGCTCATCCGCCCTGCCGCCGGCGATTTTAGAAACAACGATGGAAATGGGCACAGGCCGGTTGATGGTCCCAAGCGATGGAGGAATAAGAGGATTAATGATAAGACCGCGGGTCCGGTATTGCGTGTTTGCGCCGACTTTTCTGCTGACGAAAACCGTCACCTGGACATCGGAGGCCGAGCCGGGAATTCTTCTGCATACAGCCGACCACCAGTATCGCTTTAATGAAGGTTGTGCCGTCGGAATTGAGGGATATGCATACTCTCCGACAAGAGCGGCCGGCAGGTCAAACGGGGCTTGGTTTGCATCGCTCAGTACAGGAAGATAACCGTTATACAGCTTTATCTTTGCGAAGGCCTCGTCGGCAACAGTTGCGGCAATTGTGCGTTCGGAGGCGACAGTTGTGAAATAAATGCTGACGGGAAATACACCCGCGATAAAAAGCATCCCCACAGCCAGCGTCCCGATGGCCATCAATACCTCCGTCAGCGAGAAACCACTTCTCTTAATTCGACATCGGACATTCGATATTGGGCATTTAATATTCATCACTGCTCGACGATTGTCCCTGTATAGGCATTGATATAAACGGGCTTAAGCCGGAACAGATAATTCGACCATGCATTACCGGCCTTGTAGGCCTGTTTGAATGGATTAGTTTCATAAATGTAAAATCTGTTTCTGCTGTTTTCAGGCCCGAGGCCAAGGTTCAGGCCAGGATATGCGCTCCAGGTTGGGTTAAAATAATCATCTTGGTAAAACATCGCATAGCCAGCATCTACACGGATCTTTTTGTTAAAAATGTCGTCATAACTGGTGTTGCCAACTTGACTAGCACTATCAGGAATTCCGTTTCTGTTTCTGACCTGGACATCGTGAATTAACAATTTGCCTGATGGTGAAAAGACAATTGAAAAGGTCGTAGTATCCCGCACAACGTTAGGATTAGCAAAGCTTGCATCAGGAGTGGCGCCGCCTAAGCTCGGGTTATATAAAAAGTCCATTACGCCTATTGAATCAGGGAGCTTCATTGGTTCAAGCCCCTCAACAGCGCGGAATCCATTAGCCAGCTTGGTACCGTCAACATCGTGAATGATGAAAATCATATATTGCGGTGCATTGAGGGGGTCTGGGTTGTTCGGGGCATAGCGTTTCTGGAAACGTATGCCGGCGTAGCGCTGCTCTTTGGCGGCGATGGCGCGGGCGCTGGCTAATGCGGCGCTAATCATTGTCTTTGTCCCGCTTTCGGACTCGAACGCTTTGAAAAGCATTCTCGCCGCGGGCAGAGTCAGGCCAACAAGCAGCGCCGCTATCGCGATGACAACAGTCATCTCAGGAAGCGTTAAGCCGAACTGTCTGTGATATAATCTCATCGTTTCTATGGACTCGAAATATCATCGAAGGTATCGAACTGCCCATCAGGCCCCGCGCTTGTTACTACCGGAAAAGTCCGCTTGGCGAAGTCTCTATACACAAGATATGGCTGAGTACCAGCGTAGTCTTTGAGATCGGGGTAGTAGTCGTACCTGAGAGTTTTCTTCCAGGGGTCAACGATTCTCGTAAACGGGTACTTTGCAGTAGTGACGCCGGAGGTCAGGATAATAACATCTATTTTCACACCATCTTTGTTCTTGTTTGCCAACAGTGATTTATCGATTTTGTCGAGCGTAGTGCGACATTCAGGAACCTGGCTTAAGATAAAATATAATGCTTCTGAGCTGGAGTAAGTCGGGTCATGTATCGGCTCTGGCTGATTGATGTCAACAGCTATCGGCGAGGATGCCGGATACAGGGCATTGCGCAATATTGTTTCGAGAGCGGTGTCAGACATGCCGTTGCAATCAAGTGGGAAATCGAGCCCGTCGAAATCGGAATGTTTGTATTCGTAGCCGAAGTCGCGGAACTGCTCAAGGGCGTTGCCGATTAGTGCCAGGGTATCGCGGCACAGCCGTTCTTTGCCCTGGTCGTCGATGCGCTTGGCTATACCGATTACCATCGAGACCAGCAGCACGATAATCGCCACCACCAGCACCATTTCGATGAGTGTGAAACCGGATTTAGGCACGGTGCGCTGCATCGATTATCTCCCCGAAACCGGGCTGGCGACCTCAGTAGTTAAGGATGTCGTCTTCTGTTCCGAACTCGTGGTCGTTACCCGCAGAAATCAATATGTATGAATCAGGTCTGTATGGCCATCGTACGCCTGCGGCGGCAGTGGCTTGCGGGTCAACGAGTTTGTATCTCCAGTCGTATAAGTAGCGCCCGCCGGTTGTGGAATAATCACCATCAGCAGTTTGGAGCTTATGTACTCCGCCGTTAGGCAACTTGCCGAGTCTTATTAACACCAGATTGTCATCGCAATTGTATATCAGGTCTCCAGGCAACGATGTCGGTTCGAGAATTTTGCTGGAAGTATTGGCCCTGTAGTAAAGAACGGGACTTCCTGCCGTGGCTATGATATGTTCCCCGGTGCTCCCTTTGGGAATCGTCAGCTTCCTGACACCGAATACGTCGCAAATGACGTAGTTTTTCAGGTTTCTGTCAAAGAAACCGGCGAGAGTAGCATTGTTATAGTTATATAAGCCGTCATTTGCACCGGCTGCGCTTTCGCCGAGGCGAAAGACATTGGTCTTCGCAACTTCAAGATATGGCCCTCTTCTTTCAAAAAGCGTATCGTCGCCTCTAACCCGCGTCATAGTAGGTGGCAAAGGCGGGTCATACGTATCCGGGCCGCCTGCGGCATCAAAGCCATCGCGTCGCCAGGCGGTATTCGGATGAAAACCCTGCAGGTCCCAGCCGAGCAGCGCCTCGGTGAATTTCTGAGCGCCATAGTAAAATCGACCGGGAATCCCGGAGCCATCCTGGAAATTCGATGGTGGATAGTCGCCGTAATCCTGCTTGAAGGCATCCAGTGCCATTTCGATGGAAGCAAACTGTACCCTTTGAGCGGTCTCTTTGGCCTTTAGGCGGACCATTGCTATCGACGGCAGGAGAATCCCCACAAGCAGGGCAATGATGACGATGCTTATCAACAGTTCAATGATTGTAAACGCCTTATGCTTATTCATCGCGGTTGTTCCTTTCTACTAATAATCTCCGCGTCCCAAACGCTGCCGGTTATTACAATCCATACAGGTCGCCCGTCTGCTGCCAGGATTCGGCGAGCACATTAAAATCAAAAAGGTCGATATCGCCGTCACCGTCGAGGTCTGCTCTTACACACGCGCCGCCTTCGGCGAGCCAGTTTTCGCTGAATAACTCGATGTCGTAATAATCGACAATCCCGTCGTCGTTGAGATCCTCATCGAGGAAGACGAAATCCGGCTCGAGCCAGACGGGGTCGCCTATCGAGGAACCGTCGGACATCCAGAGATTCGCAAGAACAGCGAAATCGGCAAAATTGACTGTATCATCGCCTGTAAGGTCCGGGCCGTTCGGGTCCAGCCAGCCGGCGGCAAGGATTTCAAGGTCATTGATATCAATAATACAATCACCCGTAAAATCGGCCAGCGAACTGCAGAACGTACTGAATACTATGAAGTCCCATTGCGCGCGGTATTCGACAAACTGCAAATCACCGACGTCGGCCCGTAATTGAAGCGACAGAATGTGCAAGCTATCGTCATTGAAGGTTTCGTTTATATCGACCGCAACTTCGCCGGTAAATTGACCAGCCGTGTATGCAAGACCATCCGAATTCCAGACGTCATTGCCATCTATAAGTAAGCGAGCTGTAACGACATTGATGTCCCACGGATAACCGTAAGTGGCAAAAAGATGCACATCGAAGATGAGCTGACTTACATCCGCCAGATACACAGACTGAGAAATTGTGGCGGCGTCATTTGGCTCGAAGCTTCCAAACATATCAGAATACATCGTTAAAGAGAAACTCCCGTGTGTTGACCAGTCGTAGTCGATAAAGGCCGAAAAACCCGAATCGTTGAAATCAACGTTACAGTAGTATTCCGGTATGTGGGTTGGCGTCAAAAACATAG
>CAZQWM010000009.1:0-53597 GCA_964597035.1 uncultured Pirellulales bacterium | reverse complement strand
TTGTGCTGGGTCTTCGTTGAGTCGGCTTTGTAATACAGGATAGGCATACCCATTTTTCTGCCTGTGTGCCTGTTCGTAACCCTGTTATAAACGTCGCACAAAACGAATGTATAGGGCTTATATTTAGGTAGTTCGGAGGGCATACTATTCACATCGTAGATACTATCGAGCTGAAAGGCATTGGCGTTTTCGAGCTGAAGATACATCTTTCGTGACCTGACATTCTTGATGTAATCCGCTGAAGTAGGCCAGTCAGCCGTTGCCGGGTACAGTGTTGTTCCATCTACGTTCGGACGCAGGAATCCTGAGACTCTGAAGCGGGATTTTGGATGGAAGCCCTTGAGGTCCTGGCCTACCATTGCCTCGCAAAGCTTCATAGCTCCGCAGTACGGCTGGCCGAGGTCGTCGCGTTCGTTGGAATCGGGGTAGCCCTCATACTCGGCATTGAACATATCGAGCGCTATGCTGATACTGTGGAACTGGGCCTTCTGCTTGACCCGCAGGGCGTAGCGCCTGACGCGGTTAAGGGCGGGAACAAGCAGCCCTATCAGCAGGATAATGATACTCATTACCGTAAGCAGCTCAACAATGGTAAATCCGCTCTTTTCATTTTGTCTGTTGTTGACCTTCACTTTAATGCTCCTTGAAGCAAACTTTGTGTTTGGATTTGTCATACACTGAGACTGGTAATAATCTTTATCATCGGCAAAAACATCGATAGCACGATGACCAGCACGATTCCGCCAAGGGTAACAATCATAATAGGTTCGAGCAGGTGCATCAGCGATGCTACAAGCACGTCGACCTGCTCGTCGTAATTGTCGGCCACTTTGAGCAGCATCTTGTCCAGGTCTCCTGTTTCCTCACCGACGGCCACCATGTTTGTAACAATCAGGTCCACGGTCTTCGACTGTTTCAAAGGCGCCGCAAATGTATCACCCTGCCTGATGGAGTTCTGAACATTAAGCAGCATTTTACTGAAGACTTCGTTGCCGACAGTTTCACTCGTTACGTTGATTGCATCGAGAATGGGCACACCCGCACCGATAAGCGTGCCAAGGGTTCTTGTCCAGCGTGTTACGGCTACCTTTCGGCTTAGCAACCCAATCACCGGGAGTCTGATTTTTATGCTGTCGAGGACGTATCGCCCGGTTTTGAACTGTTTTATGAGTCGCGTCAAAAAGACGAAGCCGAAAGGCACGCCGAGCAGGACGGCCCAGCCGAAGTCCATTGCTATCCAGTTGGCTATCGCAAGCACCACCTGTGTAATCGCCGGCAGGTCATCCCCAATCATCTCCTCTAAAACATCCTTAAATCTCGGAATGACGAAGGTCATCAGCAGCAGAAGAATCGCGAAGGCAGCACTCAGAACGACCACTGGATAAATCAGCGCACCTTTTACACGTGCTTTTAGCTTTTGTGCCTTTTCCATAAAGTCGGCCACCCTGGCCAAAATCAGGTCCAGCACACCACCCGTCTCGCCAGCGGCAACCATACCGACAAGCAGCCGGTCGAAACATCTCGGGTATCTGCTCAGCGCCTCAGAAAGCGTCGCCCCGCCTTCGATGTCGTCGGAAACGTAACCGAGGATGCGTTTGAAGTTCCCGGCCTTTTGCTGTTCCTCGAGAATTCGCAGAGAACGCAGAATGGGAAGGCCCGCGTCCTGAAGTGTGGACAGTTGTCGGGCAAACTGGGTTATCATCTTGATTTTTACCTTGGCACCGGCTCCCCTTCTGCGCCTGGGCCTGGCCACCGCGGCGGTGGTTTTTTTTACTCCGCCCGCTGTAATGACCTTCGTTGGGAAATACCCCATATTGCGAATCTTGCTTACCGCCTCCTTCTGGCTAAGTGCCTCGACCTCGTTCTTTATCGCCACTCCCTGGCTGTCGAGTGCCTCATATTTGAACAGCGGCATTTTAGTTACCTCCTAATAAGTATCCGTTTCATTCCCGAATACGCTTTGTTACTCCGCTTCGGCTATCGTTTCTTTAACGACCTCGTCAATCGTCGTAACACCGTCATACAACGCGGCCAGGCCGGCGTCACGAAGCAGCTTCATTCCCGTTTTCTGACTCGCCGTCCGCAAAACGTTTGTCGATGCGTGGTTCATTATCAGCTCGCGTATCTCATCGTTGAACATCATAATCTCAAATATCCCCGTTCTGCCCCTGTAGCCGGTATTGTTGCACCTGCTGCAGCCCTTGCCATAATAGAACTGCTTGCCCCTGACGTCGTCAGGCGTAAGACCAAGCTCCATAAGCTGATTCTCAGCCGGCGTAAAAGGCGTCTTGCAATACTCGCAGATTTTTCGCACAAGTCGCTGAGCGACGATTCCTTCGAGTGTCGCCGTAACAAGAAACGGCTCAATTCCAAGGTCAAGAAGTCTTGCAATCGAGCTGGGAGCATCGTTGGTGTGCAGCGTTGTAAATACTATGTGCCCCGTAAGAGATGCCTGGGCGGCTATTTCCGCCGTTTCAAGGTCACGAATTTCACCGACCATTATCACGTCAGGGTCCTGCCGTAGTATGGAGCGAAGGCACTTTGCAAATGTCACCCCGATGTCCGGCTTCATTTGAACCTGAATAATGCCGTCAATATCGTATTCGATGGGGTCTTCGGTCGTGATTACCTTGGTTTCAATATCGTTAAGCTCATTCAGAGCCGCATATAACGTCGTCGTCTTGCCGCAGCCGGTGGGACCGGTAACAATGATAATACCGTTGGGCTTGTGTATGAGCTGGCGCACAATTCCAACCTCATGAGTCCGCAAACCCAGCTTCTCAAGGTCGAGCTGCAACTGGCTGCGGTCTAAGATACGAAGCACTACGCTTTCCCCGAACATCGTAGGCAGCACACTGACACGCAGGTCAACAGGATTACCCTGAACGGTAAGCGAAATTCGGCCGTCCTGTGGCAGCCGTCGCTCCGCAATGTCCAGGTCCGCCATAACCTTTATACGTGAGCTTAACGCCGTCGCTATGTGTTTCGGTGGTGGAACCATCTCGTAGAGCACGCCGTCGATACGGTAGCGCATCTTGTATTCCTGCTCGAACGGCTCGAAATGTACATCAGAGGCCTTGTCACGTATCGCCTGCATAAGAACTAAATTAAGAAGCTTCTTGACCGGATTTGATTCCGACAGCTCCTTGATTTCATCGAGGTCTATACTCTGGTTCCGTCCCTCGAACTCACGAAGAAAACCGTCCTCCTGTATCTCATTGATTAGCTGGTCTATTCCCTCGCCTTTATCCTGCTGCTTAAAATATTTTTCTAATGCTGCATCGAGTGACTCAGTGTCTGTTATTTTTGCGTCAACCTTTATGCCAAGTAGTGTGCTCAGGTCATCTGTCGCACGAAAGTTGTCTGCCTTGTCAACGGCAACAACAAGCTCGTTGTTATCATTTTTGAATTCAATCGGTACAACACGATATGTGTTTGCCATCTGTGCAGGGACCTTTTCAACAAGGTTGGGATGTATTTCCATTTTACTTAAATCGATATATTCCATCCCCCTTTGTGCAGCCAGCGCAATGTGAAGTTGCTTTTCCTGCACAAGACCTAGCTCAACAAGGATTTCTCCCAATGGCACATTTTTATGCCCCTGTTTTTGACGTTTCTTCTGAATCTCCAGGCACTGGTGAACCTTCTCGCGGGTAAGGATTCCCATTTTCATCAATACTCGACCTATGGGTCTGCCGCGTAATTGTTCAATTGGTGGGAGCTTTTCCATAATATTTCCTAGTATTAGCAAACTTAAATAACTCTTATCTTCATGATATATTATATCACTGTAATATTTGCTGTGTCAAGCAATTAGCACTTGGACACACAGTTGACGCGACAGACAAAAGGCCACCTTTCTGCACAGAATTAACTTTTCCCCCTTGGCCCCCCCTCTACAGGGATTGGAACTGTTAAAGGCATCTATGTGCGTAGAATTGGGCCAAAATCATCTGCTTCAGGCGGTCTTCCTCCTTTACGGCCTTTTTTATCCTTATAACGCTCCATTGCCTTATCGTGCAAAGCAGCCGGCTGACGTGCTTTATCGAGCATTTCGGTTAAGGTAATTTTACCGAACTCATAAAGAGTCCATAGGTGGTCATCAAGAAGTTGCATACCGAGCTTTTTGCCTGTCTGTATGCTCGAATCGATTCGGTATGTTTTGTTCTCACGAATGAGGTTGGCAATAGCTGGCGTTACAACCATAAATTCGTAAGCTGCTACCCGGCCCTTTCCGGTAGAAAGCGGGCAGAGTGCCTGACTCAATACCGCAATCAAATTGCCGCTCAACTGGATTCGAATCTGCTCCTGCTGGTTAACTGGGAAAACGTCTATAATTCTCGTTACCGTGCCGGCTGCACTTGTTGTATGGATTGTGCTGAAAACCAGGTGTCCGGTTTCCGCCGCACGAACCGCTGCCTCAATAGTCTCAAGGTCACGCAGTTCACCAACAAGAATCACGTCAGGGTCCATCCTCAAGACGCGACGCAGTGCCTCAGCAAAGCTCGGCACATCGATACCTACTTCTCGCTGGTTAATGATGGATTTTTTATGATTGTGGTAATATTCAATTGGCTCCTCGACGGTTATGATGTGCCGGTCGAGATTCTCGTTGATGTAGTTAATCATAGTTGCAAGGGTCGTTGTCTTACCACATCCTGTTGGTCCTGTTACGAGGAAAAGCCCTCTGGGTCTGCGGCAAAGTGCTGCACATATCTTGGGCAGGCCAATCTCTTCAAAGGACAGAATTTTTGAGGGTATCAGACGCAGAACGACTGCTATGTTGCCTTTTTGCTTGAATACGGACACACGGAAACGACCTGCTTCGCCGTATGCGAAGCCGAAGTCGGTCCCTCCCTCTTCCTGAAGTTCCTGTTGGTTTCGCTCGGGAGTGATACTCTTCATCAAGGCAAAGGTGTCATCGGGTTCGAGCACCTTTGTTTCGAGTGAACGTAGTCGCCCGTCGATTCGAAGCACAGGTGGCCGACCGACCGTAATATGAATATCGGAACCACCCATACTGATACATGCCTGAAGTAGTCTATCTATATTAACTGTTGCCATTTTGCTGTTAGCACAAAAACAGGATAATCACAGGATCACGCCTTCGGTCTGAGCTATGGATGCGACCTCAGCCGGTGTGGTGATTCCTTTGAATATCTTGATTTTGCCATCCTCCAAAAGTGTTCTCATACCACTGGCGACACAGGCCCTTCGAAGTTCAGTTGTCGGGGCCTTTGAGAAAGCCAACTCTCTTATTTCATTGTTAAGCTCAACCATTTCAAATATACCAAGACGTCCCTTGTAGCCGATACCCTGGCACTGGCTGCAACCTGCACCTTTGTATATGGGCTGTTTTGAAAGGTCTTCCGGGGTGATATTGAGCAGTCTAAGGTATTGCGGGTCGGCGTCTTTGTCGACGGTTTTGCAGTTCTTGCATATTACCCGCACGAGCCGCTGAGCCATAATGGCCTGAATGGAGCTTGCGACAAGGAAGGGTTTTACGCCCATGTCAATCAGTCGGGTAATCGCGCTGGGTGCATCGTTGGTGTGAAGCGTGCTGAAGACAAGGTGGCCTGTGAGTGCGGCCTGTATGGCAATATCCGCCACAACACCGTCACGAATCTCACCGACGAGAATTATATTAGGGGCCTGACGAAGCATTGAGCGCAGAATCCTGTCAAAAGAAAGCCCGATATCGTCGCGAACCTGAACCTGATTCATCCCCGCAAAACTGTATTCAATCGGGTCTTCGGCTGTGATAATTTTCTTGTCGGGCTTGTTAAGCTCCTGCAACGCCGCATACAGCGTCGTCGTTTTGCCGCTGCCCGTAGGTCCGGTTACGAGGAATATGCCGTTCGGCCTTCTTATGATATGCTGAAAACGCTCATAATCATCGGACTCAAAGCCGAGGGCCTTAATACCGATATTGACCGCGTCCGGGCGGAGAATACGCAGCACGATGCTTTCGCCGTGGCTGCCGGGCATCGCTGAGACACGAAAGTCAACGTCCTGGTCTCCGATGGTGCGTTTGATACGGCCATCCTGGGGAATACGCTTTTCGGCGATGTTCATACCGGAAAGGATTTTGAGGCGGGTTGTCATCGAAGCCTGCATATTCTTTGGTATGGTGTCCTTCTCGAAGCATACGCCGTCAAGGCGATATCTGATTCGCACTCTGTCGGCCATCGGCTCAACGTGAATATCGCTTGCTCGCATCTTTACGGCTGTATCGATGATAAGGTTAACTAAGCGAACGACAGGTCCGTCGTCGTGTCCTGCAGCTTCGCCGGCCCTGAGGACTTCGGCCTGTAACTCATGGCCGGTCTCGGCAAGCTCGGCTGCGGTGGCGTCGATACTATGCTTCAAGCGGTCCGTCTCTTCGGCCCCGCCCTGTTCGAGAGTGTCGGTTATAAACGCCCGGATTTTCGACCGGCTTGCAACATATAGTTCAAGGTCCTTGTTGGTGCGGAAGCGAACCGAATCCATCGCTTCGAGATCCATCGGGTCAGGGATAGCCAGTTTGAGCCGGCCGTTATCCACACCGAGCGGAACAACATTGTGTCTCCTGATGAGGTCTTCGGGTATCAGCTTAGTGGCATCAGCGGATATGGGAGTTTTGTCGAGGTTAATGTACTTCATGTCGAATTGCTTGGCGAGCGCCTTTGCGAGAACGTTTTCGTCTATCAGACCCTTCTCGAGCAAAAACTCCCCAAGGCGTTTTCCGTTGGCCTTTGATGCCTTTATAGCATCTATCAGTGCCTGCTTCTCGACCAGGCCCGCCTTATAGAGTATTTCCCCCAAATGTCTGCGTCTTGTCTTCGCCATACACGCCCGCCAATGTAGAAATTTCTGCTGATATCATTATAGCATTTAATCGGCAAAAAGTCAATCCTTGAGCCCTATACGAAGCATATTCAGGGCCGTCAGGGCGGCCCTTTGCCGAATCATATCTCTGGTATGCGAAAAAAGGAATTGTTTTGTCCGGCAGTTTTTCGAATCACTTACGCTTATATATACCAGCCCGACGGGTTTTTGTTCGCTTCCGCCGTCAGGCCCTGCTATTCCCGTTACAGCCAAAGCATAATCGGACCTTGCCTTTTGCCTAGCCGCGATGGCCATCGCCGAAGCCACCTGCTCGCTTACTGCCCCATATTTTTCGATGAGCCCGGCCGGGACGCCAAGCTCATTAGTTTTTGCCTGGTTGCCGTAGGTTATCCAGCCGGCGATAAAATATGCACTTGAGCCGGGAATATCGGTCAAAAGTTTGCCCAGCAGACCGCCCGTGCAGGATTCGGCCGTGGCGACTGTTTTATGCCGTTGTGCTAATTGTTTGCCCACGACCTCGGCCAGTGTCTGCTCACCGGTTCCAAATACCAGCCCGCCTAATAGCGACCGCAGCCGCTCAATATCATCCCGGACGATCTGCTGCGCCTGTTCCCTTGTCAGCGCCCTGGCAACAATGTGAAGTGTAATCACGCCGGAATCAACGGTCGAATTGATAAGCGGATTTCTTCCGCGTTCCATCAGGTTGCCGAGCTTTTCAGCTATGGCCGATTCCCCCGCACCGAAGCACCTCACCTTCCTGACTACCGTAAATTGGCCACCCCCCTGCTTTTCCAAAATGGGCAGAACCGATTCTTCAAACATTTGTTTCATTTCGATGGGCACGCCGGGTAATGCGAATAGAATCTTTTCTTTCATCCTAGCGCAGATACCAGGCGCTGTGCCGAGCGGATTTTCAATCGGCTCGGCCCCCGCGGGGATATATGCCTGGCGGGCGTTCTTTTCCGGCATTTGCAGCTCCCTTTCGGCAAAGAACCTCCGAATGCCTTCCAGCAAGGCCGAATCCGTCTGGAGTTTGCTGTTTAGAAATTTAGCAAAGGCCTCGCGAGTCAGGTCATCATCAGTAGGACCCAGCCCGCCTGTTGCGATGACAATCCCGGCGTCATCGACGGCCCGTTTCAGTGCACGGACAATCTCACCAGTTTCGTCGCCGACCGTGTACGAGCTGACAACGGGTATGCCAACAGAAAGCAGCCGGGAGCACAGGTATGAGGCGTTGGTATTGGTCGTGCAGCCAGCCAAAAGCTCATTTCCGATAGTAACTATGCTTGCCGAAGCCATATCGTTACACTTCAATCATTGCCTTGATAACGCCGTCGCCATAGCCGGCAACAAGCTCAAAAGCGTCCTTTGCCTGTTCGAGTGTGAAACGATGCGTTGCAAAGTGTTCGATTTTTGCCGCGCCGGATGCAACTAATTTCATCGCCTCCTCTGTGCAGTGATTCTGTCTGCGTATATTGATGAGTGTGATTTCTTTTCTTCTTATCCGGTCGATGGCGAAGCTGACACGGTCAAACTCCGGTATGCCAATGAGCATGAGCGTTCCGCCCGGGCGAAGAATTTCGACGGCCTCATCGAGCGTCTCCTGCTGGCCCGCGCACTCGCAGGCAACATCCACGCCGTCCGGCTCCAGCTTGGCTATGCCCGCTACAACATCCTCTTTGTCGGGATTGGCTGCCCAGCTTGCACCGGTCTTTTTAGCGAACTCGACACGATAATCGAGTTTGTCGGTCATATATACGTCGGCAGCACCCTGAATCTTCGCTGCCACAAGACAGCTCAAACCAATAGGCCCCGAGCCGAGAATAGCCGCTTTTTGGCCTTTGGCAAGGCCGGAGCGTTTTATAGTGTAAACGCCGATTGCAAACGGCTCACACAACGCGGCCTCGTCCAATGACAGCCGGTCTGCGGTAGTTATACAGCATTTTTCCGGCATAACTATATATTCGCACATGCAACCGTCCATACCCTGCC
This sequence comes from uncultured Pirellulales bacterium, assembly GCA_964597035.1. GTDB lineage: Bacteria > Planctomycetota > Phycisphaerae > Sedimentisphaerales > Anaerobacaceae > Fen-1362. Next base: position 44,777 of record CAZQWM010000009.1, on the reverse strand, counting down.
TGCCCTCGAAAGTCGCAGCCGAGGGAGCCGGCGTGCCGAGGAATTTTAGATTGTAGCAGGTGTTTTCCCTGCCCATCCTGCACTGCGGGCAGTTTCCGCACGATACAGCCGGCTCTACGACTACTTCATCGCCAGTTTTCACACGGCTTACCTTTTTGCCGACCGCTTCGACAGTTGCCGAGCATTCGTGGCCGACCAGATATGGGTATTTGACGATTTGCGAACCTATTCTGCCCGCCAAGTAATAATGGACGTCGCTGCCGCACACCCCCACCCGCTTGATTTTCAATAGAACTTCACTATCGTCCCTGATGCCGGGCTTCGGCATATCGGTTATTTCGATTTGTCTTAGGCCGGTGAGAACCGCCGCCTTCATACGCATTCCCCGTAAAGGATAATCGGCTACCGCCCTGCTGCTTGCCAACAGCGGCTGCTTATAGCATAGATTGGAGTGTTTTGCCAGAGGGCCTGTCGCTTTGGAGTTTGGGGGCTTTGCTTTTTTCTTTTTCAAAAAGATGTTTTTTGCCTATAATCGAAGCGGTATTTGCGCCCGTAGCTCAACTGGATAGAGTGTCGGACTTCGAATCCGAAGGTTGCAGGTTCGAGCCCTGCCGGGCGCGTTTTTATAGTTCCTATCTGAATTCTCTCTGCACTGTTCTGTCACGCCGTTGGAAATACAGGGTGTTTTCTAGATTAATAAATAAATATGCACGTATTTTCGGAATTTTGTGAGAAAAGTGGAACAACGGCTCTTGTTTGTGGACTGTGTAGTTTAGAAAGACAATCTAACTTGGATTCATCTATGGACTAAATGTACGCGGCTTATGGGTTGCAGGTAAATCTTGGCTGAAAGCCGGGTTTAAGCTGCTGCAAGGCGAAAACTTGGCAGTCACCTGTGGGTATGTCAAAGATTTCTATGTACATATGGAATGCATTTAACTAAACCATCACATCTCGTGGTGGAACCCAATTATTACAGGAGGATTACTGATGAGGTTGCGAAATTATCCTTCTTTAGCTATCACTGTTTTTACAGTTTTAGCTGTTTTTGCCACAAATGACGATGCGCAGGCAGATGTAATTATATGTTTCCCAATGGATACTAATCCCGGCTGGAGCACACAGGGACAATGGAGCTTTGGCGTTCCGTTGGGGGGTGGGTCACACTGTGGCGACCCAACTTCCGGCCATACCGGCACCAATGTTTATGGTTACAATCTTTCGGGTGATTATGCCAACAACATGCCTGCGTACTACCTGACCACAACCGCTTTGGACTGTTCTGGCTACGAGAACGTAACACTGAGGTTCTGGCGTTGGCTGGGAGTGCAAAAAGAAGAATACGACCAGGCATCAGTAGAGGTAAGTAGGAATGGAATCAACTGGCGACCCGTCTGGTACAACACTGGAGTTGATTTATGCGACGGTGCCTGGATTGAGTGCACATATGATATTGCTGGCATCGCTGATGGGCAGTCTACTGTATATATTCGCTGGAAAATGGGACCAACAAATGGTTCGGTAATATACCCCGGCTGGAATATTGATGATGTCTGTTTACTAGGCGACCCAATCAACACTCTCGGTGTCACACCTGATAAGGGATTGCTGTCAAGCGGATTTGAAGGCGGGCCATTTAGCCCTTCGAATAAAATATATACACTGACCAATGAGGGCATATCTTCCTTGGACTGGACGGGGAGCGTGACTGAGCCTTGGCTTGATGTAACACCTGGCGGTGGGACGTTAGGACCGGGTGATTCTAACATCGTGATGGTTTATCTTACTGCCGATGTTAATACTCTACCGCTGGGTAACTACAATGATACTGTAACATTTATGAATATGACCAGCGGCTTTTCCCAAACGCGGGATGTAACGCTGGAAGTAATACCGGGCCCCGCTAAAATTGAGGTGACCGATTCAATTCCGCCCCCTAACGACCTGAATATGCCTTTCGGCGATGTAATTGTGGATTTATCACGGACCGAGCAGATTACAATTTCCAATACCGACCCCGACTACAGCCTTGTGGTTACTGATATTTCTCTTGGCGTTGGAGGCAGTTATTTTGAAGATTTCGAGGATGGTCTTGCGCAGGGCTGGCAGTCACTGGTGCCAAGCTATTGGGATGTGGTTTCCGGCGAATATCGTGCGAGGACAAGCACCACTGGAGTGCTTATGCAGTCACTGTATTTGGGGCGTTTGTGGCAGGATCGTACGGTGCAGGTTACTGTGCGGCGAACCGGCGACTTGGACATTGTGGCAGGTTTATTCGTGCGCGCCAGTGAAGACTTCGATTATCCGGGGGGAATCGGCTCCACATATGGGGTTGGTATAAGTGGCAAAAAATACTACTGGGTAGGCAAATGGATTTCCGGCTCATTCGTCTGGCTTACAGACGGGTGGCTTTATTCGAGCTATTTGAAATACGGCGAGACTTCCAACGTCGTAACTTTTAATATCGTAGGTTCTGAAATCGATGTTTATTTCAACGATAATCTTGCATGGTCAGGTACCGACAACAGTATCACCAAAGCTGGAAGAATTGGATTGGTATGTTATAGCGGCTTTTATTCCATAGCAAATCATTATTTTGATAATGTTCTTGTCAGCAAGCCGATAGAAACCTCACAAACCTTAAGTGATGAGCAGCAGTGGTACAACGAGCATCCTCATACAGCGTCAGAGCCAGAGATTGCCCCAGGGAAATGGGAGCCGCCGGAATATCCCGGCGAGAGCGAGGTTTCACCGCAAATTTTGCCCATCCAGTCTACAAACCTTATCTCAGATGGTTTCTACCTGGAGGATGTCCCCGCATTTCCGATTTTGATACCGCCATTAGGTAGCATTACTTTCGATGTTATTTTCAACCCGAAAGAGGCTGAGGATTATGAAGAAACATTGGTAATAGGCAGTTCCGACGCAAATAACCCGGAAGTTGAAGTACAGTTGAGTGGCCGTGGCATACTTGGACTTAGATACCTTGAAGTTATTCCTGACGCGAATTCTGCGTTCTCCGGACATCCTGGTGGCCCGTTCGTTCCATCAAATACATCTTATCAGTTGACCAACATCGGGCCGGTTACTATTGACTGGATTGTCGACTCAAATGTGGTCTGGCTCGGCTTTTTCCCGTCGAGCGGAAATTTAAGTCCGGGTGAATCGATCACAGTTATCGTGGCTCCCAATGCCAATGCTGACTCCTTGACCGAGGGTGACTATTACGGGCGGTTGAATTTTGTTAATGTCACCACCAAAATGGAGCAGAGACGAGCAGTGTATCTCGATGTGTACACTGAACCAAAGATATGGGCGAGTCCTTATTCTTTTGACGTAACCATTCCCCAGGGGAGCAATGACATTCAAATCCTGACTATCGGCAATACAGGTAGTTCTGGTCTGGAGTTCAGTCTTTCAAGCTATCTGTCAGATTTCACACCGTCGATGAACCAGGAACTAGTCAGTGCTGTATCTGAATTTCAGGCCAACGAAAATCGAATTGTATTAGAATATGAATTCGACGAACCAGCTATAGTCACAGATGCACATACAGAATATGACTTTGTGCTGATAAAAGATTTGAAGACATATAAGCGAACAGGAACTCCTATTATACCGGTTCGCACGGTTACAGTTTTAATTCCCTTTGGTAAGGAAGTTTTAGACACTCGGGTAATTCCTGTGAAGAAATATGAGTTGCCCGGCACATATCTGCTCCCACCTGCGCAAGAACCCTACCCTCTCAATTACAATGGCACAGTGGTTCCAACAGAGCCGGATGCAGCTATTTACAGTGAGACAACACCATGGCCCGGAGCATACTATGAACAAGTTACTTCCCAATCCAGGCGCGGCTACAAACTATTTGTTGTAAATTTATTTCCTTTGCAATACATACCCTCTATAGGACAGATTTCTTACGCCGGGAAATTGCGATTGGAAATTGATCTCAAAGACGAGTCGGCTTCAGGTGTTTTAAGGCCTTCGGCTACAGTGGAAGCTAAGTTGTTGGCAAAGATAGACAATCCAGCCGTTTTAAAAACATATTCTGAAATTGATTGCACACCAGAAATCCTTGATCAGCCAGCATCTTTGCCGCCTGGAGGTCCATATAAGTACGTGATTATCACTAATGCAGCTCTGGAAGGTGCCCCTAGTCCGCTGAACTTTCAGGCGTTACGCGACGCCAAAATAGCTCACGGTATGACGGCCACGATTGTAACAACCGAGTGGATATACGCCAATTACGACGGAACCAAGCCCAGCGGCGGTTCAGATAATCAGACGAGAATACGTAATTTTCTTATCGACGCCTATCAGGGCTGGGGAACCGAATATGTCCTGCTCGGCGGTACTGATACCGTTATTCCGGCGAGGATGTTCTTGGTGGATTCGTTTGCAGGTGAAATTGATATCATGCCCGTAGATATGTATTATGGCTGCGTTGAACCTGCGGCTTGCACTTTTGATTCCGATGCTGATGGTTATTACGGTGAGCCATGCGATGGTGTAGGGGGAGGTGATGTTGACCTGATTGCTGAAATATATGTAGGCAGAGCTGCTGTGAAAAACTTCACAGAGTTGGAGAATTTTATCAGGAAAACCTTGGATTACGATTCAACGAACAATATTGAATACCTATCTCGGATTTCAATGCTTGGCGAGTATATTGGTTTTGGAGGTGTGGCGGAATATGCGAAGGATGCAATGGAACAGATTCGAATTGGGGGTCAGTATGACGGTTACTTTACTTACGGATTTGAAAATCACATTCAGTCAAACTTTATTGATTTTAACACTATAGACTGCATACCCGGCAGTCCGAGCTTTTGTTGGCCGCTGTACGATAAGGATTACGTTTGGCCAAAGAGTTCCTTGATTAACTTAATGAACTCAGGTATACACGTTTTCAATCACTTAGGCCATGCTAATTACACATATGATATGAAATTGTATGCTTCCGATTTAGCTTCTCTGACGAATACAGACTATTTCTTTGTATATTCGCAAGGCTGTGACCCTGGTGGCTTTGATACCACTAACTGTTTTGCCGAAGTACTCACGTCCATGGAACATGGAGCTTTCGCAACGATTATGAATGCCCGTTACGGGTGGGGTAGATTCAACAGCACCGATGGTCCAAGTCAAAGATTCGACCGCCAGTTCTGGGATGCTATATTTGGTGAGGGGATATTGGAAATTGGTCGAGCCAACCAGGATAGTAAAGAAGATAATCTCTGGGATATTAATGGCGATTGCATTCGCTGGTGTTACTATGAATTGAATCTATTTGGTGACCCTGCTCAGCAGATAAGGTTTTCTAAGTCACATAGTTCAAGTGGATGGGTGTGCTTCAATCCCGATGTTGGTACTGTTGGCCCAGGCCAGACATTTGATGTTAATGTGATCTTTGATGGTAATCGACTGCCTGGGGCTTATGGTGGGCATATTATCATCACTTCTAATGACCCTTATGTTCCTGAGATTATTATGTCAGCAACTATGACTATTGAACAGATCGATTATTTGGCCGAACTATTCGACCCAAAAGCTCCCATCGATCCAAACGACCCCAATTGCAATGACCTGGCATATCATACACTGACGCTCAGACCAGATGGATCAAGTTACAAAGCCTGCATTAATGAAGCCAATGATTTTCCTGTTGACCCAAATGGTGGTACAATTATCCCACTTGGTGATGATGACTATATCGCGATCAATCTTGATGGCGCCAGTATCAATTTCTTCGGCACAAGCTACAATACCTTTTATATAGGAAGTAACGGCTATATCTCTTTCCTGTCCGGAGATATAAGGCATTTTGAAACCCTGGCCGACCATTTTGACTTGCCGAGGATATCAGCTCTGTTTGATGACCTGGACCCATCGGCCGGCGACTTGATTTCCTGGAAACAGCTCGATGACAGAGTGGTGATAACATTCGAGAACGTTCCTGAGTATGGCTCGTCTAATACGAACAGTTTTCAAATCGAGATGCGCTTTAACGGCAAAATCAGAATTACATGGCTGGGCATAGATGCTTACGACGGTCTTGTTGGGCTTTCGGACGGTTGTGGATTGCCTCTTCACTTTTCTGAAAGTAATTTATCCGAGTACGAATCATGCAACTTTATGTTTGATCTCAATTCCGATCAAGAGGTTGATTTCCTTGACTACGCCATGTTAGCCGAATGCTGGAAGGACTTGTACAGCCTCTTAGAAACTGTTCTCGATGAATTTCAGGCTATCTCCTACGGCGGCAACAACGGTACGACTAACTGGAGCGACGACTGGCAGGAACTGGGCGAGTTCGACGGGCCAGACAGTGGAATTTTGCAGGTTGTTGCAGACGGCAGCATGCGTCTTGGTTACAACAACAATGAAAAACATCAGCCTGTCATGAGCTTGACTCGTGAGGTTGACCTCAGCAGCGCAACCTCAGCTATACTGACCTATGACTATGCTGCTGAAGGGAAACATGGTGATTGTTATGTGATTGTGCAAGTCTCCGGCAATGGTGGCTCCGATTGGGATACCTTGGCCATATATTACTATGACTCCGGCAGCGGTTCTTGCAGTTTCAACATTACTCCTTATATTTCTTTCGATACTCAGATTAGATATGAGATAATTTCAGGTAATTCAGTTAATATGTGCTTGTATATAGACAACGTTCAGGTAGAATTTGATGATCCAGCTCAGCCATGGTTCCCATGGTGTTATGTTTCTGATTTTAATCGAGACTTTAGGGTGGACTTGGATGACTTGGTTTTATTTGTCGAACACTGGCTTGAGTAAACCATTGCTTAAAATCTTTGGGAATAATTGCTTTACTACACATAACCACTTGTTTTTAGGACAGTGATAACGCCTTATGTTTCCGTTTTTATCTTTTCATAAGGCGCTGTCCAGTAAAATTTCAACCGTAGAAGAACACCTTGGTCAGAAGAGAACCAACTTGCATAATCTTATTAAACCCTCACCAAAGCGGATTTTTAGTCTGTAGAATCGACGAACTCGTTTTAGGATAAGTCTATCTACCCCTCGTGCGCACATATACGTCCAAAAACTCACCTCGCGCCTGCGTATATAGTTTCGGAAAACTAAGCCCCTTCGCGCGTGTATAAGCATCCCGAAACTCGTATTTGCTTTAAATTTTGTGTAAAGATGCGATTAAAAAGTAGATGTCATAGTAAATAACTACAAAAACTGTCTCGCCCTCACTTTCTTGCGATTCGGTTTTGCTCACCGTTTGCCGACTCGACCAGTGTTTTGATAGTCGTTTTGATATGCCCCGGCAGGTTTGGCCAGCGTTCGACTACAAGTGCCAAGTCGGGGTCTTTTTCGGCTAAAAGCGCCAAGCAGGACGCCAAGACGTTTGCTGGACTTTTCGTAAGTGTTTGATTATTATTGTCTTGTGAAATATCAGTGTCGGACTTCGAATCCGAAGGTTGCAGGTTCGAGCCCTGCCGGGCGCGGTTATGCGGGTTGCCCTAAGAAGAGTCCTTATGGAATTCGCAGGGTTTTATCACTTATTTTTCACCCGGAGCTGAAATTCTTTTACAGCACAATAGAGCACCGGCACCACAAATATACTGATAAGAACAACCAGCATCCCTCCAAAAGAAGGGATGGCCATAGGGACCATCACATCGCTTCCCCTGCCTACGGAAGTCAATACCGGTATCAAAGCCAGAATAGTGGTTGCCGAAGTCATCAGACAAGGCCGGACGCGTCGCTTTGCACCGACGATTGTCGCCTCTCTGATTTTTTGAATCGTGTCGGGTTTGGTGTCTCTGAAGACCTGGTTCAGATAAGTGGATTGAATAACGCCGTTGTCTGAGGCGATGCCGAAAAGGGCAAGAAAGCCGACCCATACCGCAACGCTCAAATTAATCGTATGCACCTGAAAAAGCTGGCGCATATTGACGCCTAAAATCGAAAAATCAAGGAACCACGGCTGAGCATACAGCCAGATGAGTATGAAACCACCCGCCCAGGCAACAAATATGCCGGAGAAAACCAGCAGAGTTGTCGAAATCGATTTGAATTGAAAATAGAGTATGAGAAAAATTATGAACAAGGCCAGGGGCAATACAATGGTGAGTTTTTTCTGAGCCCTTATCTGGTTTTCGTAGCTGCCCGCGAAGGTATAGCTGACGCCGGGCGGCAGGACCAGTTGGCCAGCGTCAATCTTGTCTTCGAGGTATTGCCGGCACTGTTCGACCACGTCCACCTCGGCATAACCGGGCTTTTTATCGAAAAGAACGTATCCGGTAAGGAACGTGTCTTCGCTTTTTATGACCTGTGGTCCGCGGACGTAGCGAATTTCCGCAAGCTCGGTGATTGGAATCTGCTGCCTGCCTTGTTTTGCGGGAACGAGGATTTTCCCAATAGTTTCAATCTGGTCTCTAAGCTCACGCTCATATCGAACGCGAACCGGAAATCGCTCCCGGCCCATTACGGTAGTAGTGATTTTTTTGCCCCCGATGGCGACTTCAACAACGTCCTGAAAGTCGCGTATTTTCACACCATAGCGGTCCAGCGCCTTCCTGTCAGGGACTATCTCCAGGTATGGCTTGCCGACGATTCGGTCGGCGATTACCGCGGCCGGCTCGACGCCGGGCACTTCCTTGAGGAACTGTTCGATTTGCAGGCCGACTGCCTCAATTGTCTCGAGTGTCGGGCCTTTTATTTTAATCCCCATAGGCGCCCGCATTCCGCTTTGAAGCATAACTATGCGTGCTGCAATGGGCTGCAACCTCGGAGCGGAAGTTGTGCCGGGTATCTGACCTGCCTTGACAATCTCTTCCCAGATGTCATCCGGGGTTTTGATTTTCTCGCGCCACTGCCTGAATGGTCTTCCCTCAGGGTCGGGGATAAGCTTGCCTTTTTCGTCCCGTACATATTCACCCTTTTTCCTGTCGTAGCGGTAGTTAATCCTTCGCCCGTCTTTGTCCGTTACGAACTCAGGTTTGTAATTGATGATTGTTTCAATCATTGATATCGGCGCCGGGTCCAGTGGGCTTTCCACCCGTCCGATTTTGCCGACCGCTGACTCGATTTCAGGAATGTTATTAAAGGCGATATCCTGAGCTGCCAGAATATCCGCCGCCTCACCAATTGATGCGTGGACCATTGTTGTCGGCATATATAAATACGAGCCCTCATCCAGCGGCGGCATAAATTCCTTGCCAAACCCCGGGAAAGTCTGTTTTGCTCTGACCCAAAAGTTTGTTGAACGAGTTGTTTTTTGTTCGATGCCAAACTTTTCGGCTGAGGCCGGGACCCAGCCGAAGGTTTTTTCAAAGCCACGCCACGCCATAAAGCCGAACAACAACACTAAAACCACTACCGAAAACAGAACCGCTTTGTGATGCAGCGTCCAGCGCAGAATGGTCGGATATGCTAAAATAAATAACCTGAAGAACCCGAGAAGAATCCCGACCACGACAGCTACAAAAATAAAGTTGCGGACAAACCCGAGTTCCGGCCCCAGCGGCTCCCAGTATATGCTCAAAAGTACTCCCAGAAATACGACTATGAGTATATTGGCTATTAACGGCAGCTTGGTTTTGAGACGTTCCGGTATCCGGTCGCGTAAAAAACCGTGAGCTGCAAAAATTAAAAGAATCACTCCGCCGAATCCTATGACGAACGAGCTTATACTGATTCCGTGAACGGCAACGGCTATTCCTATAAGCCCGATTACACCGTAGAATATCCGCCTCAGATTTTTGCCTGATATTTTTCCCGTGAAAAGAATAAGCGCACCCGGCGGGATTATGGTAAGAGCGATAACGATGGACGAGATAAGTGCAAAAGTTTTTGTGAACGCCAGCGGCTTAAACAGCTTGCCCTCGGCGCCGGTCATTGTAAAAACGGGCAAAAAGCCGACGATTGTGGTTGAAACAGCCGTCAGGACCGCGCTTCCCACTTCGCTGGCGGCACGATGAATAACCTCAAGTCTGGGGACATCAGGAGGGGCGTTTTCAAGGTGACGCAATATATTCTCACAGATTACGATACCCATATCCACTATGGTGCCAATCGCTATCGCAATGCCGGACAGGGCCACGATATTTGCATCGACCCCGAAATACTTCATAGCGATAAAGCATAGTAGAACAGTCAGAGGCAGCATACCGCCAATAAGGGCACTGCTTCGCAGGTGCATTACCATTAGTATAACCACGATGCAGGTAATCAGGATTTCCTGTGCGAGTGCGTCATTGAGTGTGCCTAATGTTTCGTATATCAGTCCCGTTCGGTCGTAAAACGGCACAACGGTAACCTGGCTGATGCCGGCCCATCGCGGCCATTTGTCTTTTGGAGTGGCCCTGAGGTAGTTGAGCCACGCCTGCTGGTTGATTTTGCCGTCGCTGTATGCCTCAAATCCATTATCACGTGCGAACTCAGTAACTTCGTTTACACCAACGGCGGAATTATCAATTACGACCTTTGCAGGCAAACCCGGGGAAATTTCCTCGATTTTCTTTTTGACGTTTTTAATTACCGCCAGAGGGTTTTCTCCGTAGCGGGCCACTACGACTCCTCCCACCGCTTCGGCCCCGCCCTTATCCAGCACGCCCCGCCGTAAGGCAGGCCCAAGCGTAACATTCGCGACGTTTTGTATACTTATGGGGACATTTTCGTTGACTTTGATAACGCTGTTTTCGATATCCTCGACGTGCTTGATAAAGCCGATTCCTCTTATGAAATACTCAACGCGATTCAACTCTATACTCTTTGCGCCGACGTCGATGTTGGATTCCTTGACCGCAGCATAGATTTCCGGAAGTTTGACGTTGAACGCCCGCATAGCATCCGGGTCAACGTCAATCTGGTATTCGCGAACGAAACCGCCGACCGATGCAGCTTCGCTGACTCCGTCGGCACTGAGCAGTGAGTAACGGACGTACCAGTCCTGAATCGTTCGAAGCTCTTCCAAATCCCAACCGCCCGCGGGATTTCCATCGGGGTCGCGCCCTTCGAGAGTATACCAGTAAATCTGACCGAGAGCCGTTGCATCAGGCCCCAGAATCGGCTGGACTCCTTCAGGAAGCGTGCCGGCGGGTAAGCTGTTTAACTTCTCCAGGACCCGGCTGCGGGACCAGTAGAAATCGACCTTTTCCTTGAAGATTATGTAGATACTCGAGAAGCCGAAAAATGAATAGCTCCGAATGGTCTTGACGCCGGGAACGCCCAACAGTGAGATTGTCAGCGGATAGCTAATCTGGTCCTCGACGTCCTGAGGCGAACGGCCCATCCATTCGGTGAAAACGATTTGCTGATTTTCGCCGATATCAGGGATGGCATCGGTGGGCACGGGATTACGAGGCAGACCCCATATATCCCAGTCGAACGGGGCAACATAAATCCCGGTCGCAACAACAAACAACACGATTAATCCAATGACAAGCTTGTTTGTCAGGCAGAACCTGAGCAACCTGCCGATAAAAGATTTTTGTTCCGCAGTTGGCTCGAGATAGTTTTCAGTCATTGTGACGGCCTCCGGTGTTTTTATGCTCCATCTGCATCAGGCCGAACTTTGACTTCAATTCTGCAATGTTAGTCTTGAGAGACTCGACCACTCTTTGAGCTTGCTGTATGGTTTTTGTCTGCTGTCCTTCGACGGCATCGTTATTCAGCCGCATTGACATTTCCATCCACAGCATATGAGAATGGCCCTCTAATAATTCCATATCCACTTCTTTGATGGTTTTCCCAAGCTCGGCAAAAGCAAGATGTATCTGGGTCATATCAAGGTCCCCAACGGCGTCAATAACAACGTCCGATGCGGCGATCACTGAGTCAAGCTGCTGACGGGATATGTCCGAAAGAGTGAGAGTCATTTGCCCGGCCGTCTCAGCAGACGGCATGGCCATCCCGCCGTGGTGGTGGCCGGTCGAACCGCCGCCGCCTTCGGGCGTCATCATGCTCGGCTTGGCCTGAATCTGAAGAGCGCTGTCTATCTTGAAATTACCCCTGGTTACGACGCGCTGGCCTTCTTCGAGGCCGCCTCTGACGATGTAATAATCGCCGGCCCGCGGGCCAAGGACGATTTCCCTGCCTTCGTAAGTCGGCTTGTTTGTATCGGGAACTTCGACGTAAACTATCGCCCTCGTTCCCGTTACCAGCGCCGCCGAAACGGGAATCACAAGAGGTTTGTCGGATTCTTTTGGCTCGGCGCTGACGTATCCGAGGGATTCGGCCTTAACCAGCGGCATTTCGCAGATATCGCATTTTCCCGGGCCGTCTTTTATGACCGAAGGGTGCATAGGACATATCCATTTGCCTGCAAGCCGCGGGTCCATCACCTTTCCGCCTGCAGCCACGTGCGAGTTAACGACTGCTTTAACAAACATTTCCGGCTTGAGCTTGCCGTCGGGATTGGAGACATCCACGCGGATCTTGACTGTCCGGGTAATCGGGTCGAGAACAGGGTCTATAAATGATATGGTTCCCTTGAAAATTTCTCCGGGATAAGAGACGGTTGTAAACTCCACTTCCTGTCCGTATCGCAGCCAGCTAATATCCGATTCGTATGCGTCGAGCTTTACCCATACATGTGAAAGGTCTGCGACGGTATAGATGCGTGTTCCCGTATCGACGTACATACCTTCGAGGGCGTTTTTGTGAACTACTATCCCGCTTATGGGGGCATATATTGTGATGTGGTCGGCGGGCGTGCCGCGGGTCTCGATTTGCGATATTTGTTCTGCGGTCAGGCCCAGCAGCCGAAGTTTCTCCCTTGCGGCTTCGACTGTGCCGGCCGTCACCTCACGCATGATGTCGGATTTACTGGCCTCGATGTTTTTAACGGCCTTTATCGCCTGGATAAGCTCCTCCTGGGCGCTTAGCAACTCCGGACTATACAGGTAAACCATGTGGTCGCCTTTGTTGACGGGGACTCCCGTATAATCGACATACAAGCGGTCCAGCCGGCCCGGCACCCACGATGTAATATACGCGAGTTTGGTTTCATCATATTCAACCTTGCCGACCATCCGGATTTCGGCAGTTACAAACTTTCGCTCGACGAAAGCCGTCTCGATATCCATCAGGGCCTTTGCTGATTCGCTTGTCTTGAACTCACGCATGCCGGAGGTTTCCTCCGTCGGTTGTTCACGAACGGGGATGAGCTTCATATTGCATATCGGGCACAGGCCCGGTTTGGGCATGCGAATCTGGGGATGCATCGAGCAGGTCCAGACGGTTGGCTGTTCAGTTTCGTGCTGTTGCGAAGTCTTTACAGCTTGTTCCGGGTGGGTGGTCTCAGCAGGGCTAAGACCCCAGTTAAGAATGACGCCTATAAAAATTCCTATTATGACCGCAATGAGCAGCTTCCATCGCCGGGCTAAGCCGGCTGATACATTGCGCAGCCCCATCATTAATTTACTCATCTTATATTACTCCTTTTCTTTCGATTCCTCCCCGGCCGTCTGGAGAGCTTCTTTCCGCGGGATTTGCCTGCCGACCAACATTTCAAGCTCAGCCAGCCGCTGGGCCTTGTTCGACAGTGCCCGCTCGAAGGCCAGCTCAAACTCCAGCATAACCCGCTGGGCGTCTATGAGGTCGAGAAAGGTGCTGTCGCCGGCCCTGAAGGAGGCCTCGTTGGCCTTAACGGATTCCACCGCCTTGGGCAAAAGAGTATTGTGATAAAGGTCGATTTTGCGCTCCCCGTCCCGATACATATAAAGAGCCATTTTCAGTTGTGCATTGAGTGTGTTGAGTTTTTCCGTTTTATCCCGCATTGCGGCTATATTGTTATATTTGGCTTCTCGTAAAGCCGCGTCGAGCCGTTCTCTCCAGATGGGAAGGTTTATCGTAAACATGGCAATAACCGGGTCTTTCCCGCTGTCGGGCGGTGGTGCGGCCATGGTTGATTCGGAGGTGTAAATAAAGTCTATGCCGAAAGTAACGTCCGGATAGTAGTCACTTTTTGCCAGCTCGATTCCCACTTTGCTTCGGTTGATTTCGTATTCGAGTGCAGCTACCTCGGGATTATAATCCGCCATCCATTCAAGTAGCTGTTCGTCGGTTAATGGGATGCTTTCTTCCTCGATATTTTTTGGCCAGGGGACAGGTGTTTGGGCCGGTCGGTTTAATGCAGCATTTAGCCGGGCTGCTACAGGGCCCTGTAAATCTTTAAGAGTCTTAAAGTTATCTTCGAGCTTTCCGAGCTCGACCTGTGCCCGGATTACGTCAGGATGTTTCGCCGTCGCCGCCTGATAGCGTGTACGCGCCACACTTTCAAAGGTTGTCACCAGTTGTGTATTCTCTTCGACAATGGCAATTGCCCGCCAAAGGTAATAATACTCGTAGTAGGCGTCCTTGACCTGGAAAAAAAGTTTTAGCTTGGTCGCTTCATATCGCTGCTTAGCCGCCTGTGCAGCTTCTGAAGCCGAATCTCCTCTTAATTCCAGCTTGCCGAACCACGGGAACATCTGTGATATGCCGAATGCCTGCTTCTGTGCTCCGACACGCGTTTCCACCTGCTCGATGTAATATCTGTAATTAAATTTTGGGTCGGGCAGCGACCTGGCCTGAGGAATTCGTTCGAGGGCCGCTTTCCAGCGATTAAAGGCGGCTTCCAGGCCGGGATTATTCAGCGCCGCATAGACCAGATAGTCGGACAAAGTTGATTGCTCATCGAGTTTTGTCAGCGAAGGGACGCCTTCATCTGTTGCTGTGGAATCAGACAAGTGCATCTGGTTCATCCCGGAAAGAGGAGTTTCACTTTCCTGAAGCTGTGATTCACAACCCCCTGAAAAAACGACTACTACAAGAAGACCAATTACTATGCGACGGGTTATGTCCACGGCAGACTCCTTTTGATTTCTTTGGGATTAGGGCAAAGCATCGGCTTTGCTTTTCATACGAACCATTCATCCTGAGTGTTTGCAGGCAGTAAGTCAAGAAATTCAATTCCCGCTCACACACGGGGACGACAATGCCGATTTGAGATTTTGAAAAGTATGCAATATCCGAATGTCCGCCGGCATCCGCAACCTTCCGAAGGTGAATAAATCCCTGCCGGTGACAGGGAATTAAAAACCTTTATTCATACACGGAGTTACCGTAAGAATCATAAGCTACGACGGCGGGGAAATCTACGACTTCGAGACGCCTGACGGCTTCGGTGCCGAGGTCTTCATAGGCGATTATTTCGGCTGCGGTGATATGCTTTGCGAGCAAGGCGCCGGCACCGCCTATGGTCGAGAGGTGGACGGCGCAGTATTTTCTGAGCGTGTCAATGACGGATTGACCGCGGTAGCCCTTGCCGAGAGTTGCTTTTAGGCCAGCAGCGAGGAGAGTCGGAGTAAACGGGTCCATTCTTGAAGAGGTAGTCGGGCCGGCGGCGCCGATAACCTTGCCCGGCGGGGCCGGAGTCGGGCCGCAGTAATAAATCAGGGCACCTTCGATGGGAAAAGGAAGAGATTGCCCTGTGCCAAGTGCTTCGCACAATCGTTTGTGGGCCATGTCTCTTGCGGTGTAAATAGTGCCGGTGATTGCAACCTCGTCGCCGGCTTTAAGCGAGCGGATAATAGTGTCGGTCAGCGGAGGTTCGATTATTTTCGGTGTTGTAGTCATATTTCTCAAGCAGTTTACAGCAGGTCGGCAATTATTTCAATTAAATCGTATGCGGCAGTAATGCGCGTTATAATTGAAATACTATGGCGAAGTATCCGATATTTCTGGAATTAAAGGGCAGACGGGTGGTGATAGTCGGCGGAGGGACCGTCGCGACGCGAAAAGCGGAGGCAATTCTGAAAGCTGGGGCGCGATTGGTTGTTGTGGCGGAAAAAACCGACGAAACGATGCGGGGATTATGCGCAAAAACAAAGGCGGAACTGATAGAGGGCAGGTATTCGAAGGATTACCTTGTGGGAGCGACATTAGCGATAGCGGCTACGGACAACGAGAAGCTCAACAAGCAAATATACAGGGACTGCCAGGAGCTTGAGGTGTTATGCAACGTTGTCGATTCGCCGGAGCTTTGCGATTTTTATGTCCCTGCGGTAGTGCAGCGAGGGGATTTGCAGATAGCGGTGGGGACGGAGGGGAACTGCCCGGCGTATGCGGGGCATTTGCGGAAGAAGCTGGAAAAGATTTTCACGGAAGAGCACGGGCAATTCCTGGCGGAATTAGAGGCGGTGAGAAAACTGGTTACGAAAGACATAAACGATGCAGGTATGCGCAAGGCAATGCTCGGACAATTAGTGGACGATGAGTCGTTCGAGTTTTTCGTTGCAGAAGGTGTGGAAACGTGGCGTAAGCGCGCGGAGGAGCTGATAGCCAAGTGCAAGTCGGGGGAAAGTGAGCCGGCTTAGGCGGTGATTTTGTCTATCGTAATTCGGAGGTATTTTTGTCGGTGGCCGACGCGATTTTTGCTGTTTTTTCGTCTGCGGAAATGTGTGGGATAGAGTTTCCTGCCCTTGACGACGGCGTTTTCTGCGGTGGTTTTGAATGAGGCGATTACTTTTGCGCCTTTGATGTGCGGTGTGCCTATTTTGACGTCCGAGCCATCGCTTACGAGAAGGACGTTAGTCAGCTCGAGTTTTTTTGCGTCCGGTGCGACTTCTGTCAGCTCGATATCGAGCGAATCGCCCTCGGTAACTTTGTATTGCTTGCCGCCCTGTTCGATTACTGCGTACATTTCAGGAACTCCGGTTTTAAGCTTAGATATTCGGTTAGAGGGGAGATATTATAGCGTGGGAATTGTTGCAGTAAAGCTAAATATCGGATATTTTCTGGATTCCCGCCTGCGCGGGAATGACATTAGTAAAGACTGCCTGGAACAGGAAGGTAAACGAGAAGGGCCATCAAATGCAGATAGCGATGATAAACGACAGGATGATGCGGGTTGAGGAGGTGGGGCCGGAGTATTTAGACAGGGGGACGTTTTTCGGAGATGGGGTGTATGAGGTGCTGCGGAGCTACAACGGCACGATATTCGCGTTTGAAGAGCACCTTGAGCGATTAGCGAACAGCTTGGCGGCCATTGAAATAACTGGAATTGATATTAATAAAATCCGGTCGCGGGTGCTGAGGGCGTTCGAACAGGCGAGGATTGCCAATGCAAAGATATACTTTCATATTACGCGCGGGTCGGGGCTGAGGGACCACGTGGCGGATGAAAATATGCGGCCGAATTTCTTCTTGACTGTTATGGAGCTGAAGGAAGACCCGCGATTGAAGGACAAAGGCATTGCGGTATCGACGTATCCGGATATTCGCTGGAAGAGATGCGATATAAAGTCGCTGAATCTTCTGGCGAACGTGCTTGCGAGAAACAATGCGGCGAAAAAAGGTTGCGACGAGGCGATATTTGTAGATGACGAAGGATTTATAACGGAGGGAGCAGGGTCGGCGTTTTTCGGAATAGTGAATGGCAAGCCCGCCAAAAGAACGGCGGGGAAGCTGCGGACCGCCCCGCTGTCGGCAAAGATACTGCCTTCGGTAACACGCAAATACGTCATTAAGGCAGCAAACAATATCGGGCTGGAGGTGGTCGAGGAATCGCTGAAAAAAGAAGAGGCGGCGAAGGCGGAGGAATTATTCACAGCGGTGACGACGAAGGATATTATGCCGGTGGTGAAATTCGACGGGCAGGTGATTAGTGACGGCCGACCGGGAGAATGGACTAAGCAGCTTATCGAAGAGTTCAAGAAGTTTATATGTTAAGAAAATGGAAACAATCAAAAAATCAAAAACTTAAAGTAAAAAGCGGATTACCTTAATTTCTGAATGAGAAAGCTAAAACTGGTTATAGACCTCGTCCCCAAAACCTGCTGGTATTCAAACTTGCGGAAGGAGATGCCTCGGTCGAAATGGGACAAACTACGGAAACAAGTTTATGATAAGGCGGGGAACGCTTGCGAAATTTGTGGTTCCAAAAGAAAACTTAACTGTCATGAACTTTGGAAATATGATGATAAAAAACGGA
Organism: uncultured Pirellulales bacterium; assembly: GCA_964597035.1. GTDB lineage: Bacteria > Planctomycetota > Phycisphaerae > Sedimentisphaerales > Anaerobacaceae > Fen-1362. The sequence continues at coordinate 26,818 of CAZQWM010000009.1, read as the reverse complement.
TTCAGAAATTGAAAGGATTCCGTGCATTATGTAATATGTGCCATTTCGTGGCCCATTTCGGTTTTGCAGAGATTTTGGCATCGCAGGGGGACTTAGATTTGGAAGCCGTGATAAAGCATTTTATGAAGGTTAACAAGGTCAATAGAAAAGTGTTTGATAATTATAGGGATGAATCTTTTGCCCTATGGGCGCATAGGTCACTTTACAAGAGATGGCGCACTGATCTGGGAAAATGGAGTTCGCTTGTCATAAAGAAATCCTAACAACGCAATTCATAATGGACCTTCTCGATGCAGAAAGCACATAGCGCAACTCTATTAATTACTTGATTCAAGCCAGTGCGATGAAAAAATTGCGAAATCCTTGAAGTTAACTTCGCAATCGTTGTTTAGGTCTTCATTCATTTCAGCCGAACACGGATTTATTACCGCAATCCAGCCCGGGTCGCCCACAATTGTTGTCCCATCATCAGATATTGCCGTAGCGAGGTTAAGATTCCATCCACCAAGACTTACGCCGAAGTCCATAGCCAAAACATATTCAAGATCTCGCATTCCATGCCTTTCATCCCATATGAACGTTTGCGAGTTCCTCCAAGAGTATTGGCCTACGATAATTAAACCGTCGTAAGAAACTCCATAGGCATTGCTGGGGAAAAAAATTCCGGGTGGAGATGGACTACCCAGACCGACCATTACGCCATCCTTCCATCGAAAGGCCTGAAGACCTGAGTTGGAATCACTTTGCCCAACTATAACTGAACCATCGGCTGATATAGCGTTGGCAACAACGTTGTAACCGCCACATGGCAGACAACCGAGGTCTGTCATAGCACCGTTTTCCCAACGAAATGCTCTCTTTTCACCGCCAGCAGATTTGCTATACCCCACAACAATATTGCCATCGCCGGAAACAGCATTGCCACAGCTTTCTTTGGTAAATCCGGGTAAGTATCCCAGGCCGGTCATAATGTTGTTCTCCCAGCGAAATGCCTGAAGCCCTGAAGATGATGAGCTATATCCCACGATTACATTTCCATCTGACGAGACATCAAACGCAACACTGAAAGTACCACTAGGAAGAACTCCCAGTAACGTCGTAACGCCATTTTCATACCTAAATGCTTGAGACTCACTATCTCCTACGACAACACTGCCATCTGCCGATACACCACGAGCGTGCCCTAAACCCAAATAATTGATAAATCCGTCTTGCCAAATACCCCCACCACCGGCAACAACTGACCCATCGGAGGATACACACATCGGATATAAAAATGGACTTCCCGAACCGCCTGCCCAAAAAGTTGGCGTTTTACCAAGGCATAGATTCGCAAACAGAGCAATAATAAGTCCAAAGAGCATTTTGAATTTATTGAACATTTTTATTCTCCTGCAAAGATTATACGGACGCTATTCGGAAAACCGGGGCCAATCGTCAAGATTCCGGTCTGATAACTTATATCGGCAAAAGTCGAACGATATTTTTAATGCTTTAAAGAGCGATTTTAAAGCCGATTGCCTCCTGTGGAAACAACCCCCGAATTAAATGGATTCCCGCTTTCGCGGGAATGACAAGAGGATAATTCTAGGGGTTTTTTGCGAGGAGCTGTTTTAGTGCTCGGTAGTCGGTTTCCGACTTCGCCCCTAATGGGGGCTACGCCGGACAAGTTGCCTTACCAAGCAGAACTTGCTTTGCAATAACTATGCAGTTTTCAGCATCTCTTTGAGAGCTCTATAATCAGTCTTTCCGGTACCCAATAAGGGAATCGAGTCGAGTTTGACGACGCGGCGGATGGAGTGGAGGCCTGAGAGGCCGGCGGAACGGATTTTTTTGTTGGCTTCTTCACGGTCAATATCGAGAGTCGTAAAGAGAACAAGCTCGGGCTGTTCGGCATCGGTGGCTTCGACGGCAAGCGCCGGGCCTTTATCGGGGTCGGAGGGGAAGTCGGACTGAAGGACCGCTTCGACGGCGGGAAGTGAGACCATTTCGCCGCCTAACTTAACGAATCTTTTCAATCGGCCCTGGAAGGTTAGCAGGCCATCCTGGTCGACGCAGACGAGGTCGCCTGTGCTGTACCACCGTTTGCCGTCAATTTCGATAAAGGGGGATTTGCCGGAATAGTTGAGATAGCCGGAGAAAACACCTGGGCCCGATACGAGGAGGATACCGGTTGCGGGTGGAGTGAGTGGCTTTTGCGTTTCGGGATGGATGAGGAGATAATCGAGCGAGGGGAGGAGCTTGCCGATTGAGAAGGGTTCTGGATTATTCTCATCGTTGAGGGAGATTATAGGGGAGCATTCGGTGACGCCGTAGCCCTCGAGGACGACGGCCTGTGGGCATTTTTCGGCGAGGGCGTCATAAACGTCCTGCGGGCACTTTTCGGCGCCTGTTACGGCCAGGCGCAGCGAAGCAAGCTGCTTTTCGGTTGCGACGCGGAGGATGCCTGCGAGAAAAGTGGGCGTGCCCGGCAGCAGCGTGATTTTGTAGGAGTCGATGATTTTGGCGAGTGTGTCGGCTTCGGTGGGATTGGGATGATAGGCGACCTGAGCGCCCGCGAGCACAGGCAAAAGCACGGTGACGGTAAGGCCGAAGGAGTGGAACGGAGGAAGGAAGCCGATGAGACGGTCGGTTTCATAAAGCTGGATAACGCTCAGAACGTCGCTCATATTGGCTATAAGGTTGGAGTGCGACAGCGGGACGGCCTTGGGGAGGGTTTCGGAGCCGCTGGTAAAAAGTATTGCGGCGGTATCATGGACCTTTGCCTTTCGCAAAGCTCTCCAGGAGAAACGGGCGGAGAAAGCGGCGGCTAACTTAGCAGCGCGGGAGAGTGGGCCGGTGAGTTCTTCTAAAAAGCAGAAGCGGGAAGAGACATCAGAAAGGTCGATACCCTGCAGAGAGATTCGGTCAACGACTGGTTTGGCGGTGAGGATATGCTTTACGCCGACGGCGTCGAGTGAGGCGAGGATATTTCGCGGGCCGGCGGTCCAGTTGACCATAACGGGAATTTTTTCAGCGAAGAGCGTTGCGAGATACGCGACGTCGGCGACGACGGAGGCAGGGAGCATTATGCCGACGTGGTCGCCTTCGAGCTTTTTTATGAGCTGGCGAAGCGCGATGCAGGCGGTGACGATGTCTCGATAGGATTTTGCGCCTGTGGCCTGGTCGGCGACAGCAATTCGCGACGGATTGCGAGCGGCCTGATTGAGGAAGATTTTGGTAAGTGATTCGCCTTTTGGTATCGCGGCGCGACGTTTAGGTCTTCGTTTGAACCAGCCGGAGGGAACGGGCTTTATGGCGATGGGCGTCAGATAAACGAATTTGCCGCAGGCGGCCAACATCACGTCGCCAACGGTCTGCATAGCGTCGGCGTCTGCCTGACGGAAGCCGAATTCACTTTCGAGCCAGAGGAGTAAATCGGCGCGTGCCAAGCTATCCATAGCAAGGTCGGCGGCGAGAAGGTCGGTTTCCTTTAGCCCGGAGATACCGGTTCGCTCGGAGAGGTGCTTGAGGACGATTTGGCGGGTGGAGCCGGGGACGGATGAGTAGCTTGCCTGTAAAGTCGGCGGCTTCGGCTCGGGGAGGGTTCGCGTGCCCCCCTTCTCCCAGATAGTATGGGGGACATAAGTATTCGGGAGAGCATCGGCATTGTAAAAATCCTCGAGGAAGCGATTGAAGGTATTGCGGTCGGCAGTGCAGGGCAGGTCCTGCGGTTCGTAAAATTCGATAGTTACTTTGCGCCGGGGGGCGAAGAAGATAAAACTTGCGAGCAATTGAAGTGCGCCTTTCAAAAGGACGGGCATAACCAGCGGTTCCGAACCGCCTGCCCAGCCAAAGGAGCTACCCCACAGGCCACGTGTGCGTACGAGGACGATTCGGACATCGGGGCAACTTTGCAGGATTCGCTCGACGGAACTGTTGGCACCGAGCGATTCTTTGTAGCTGTGATAGACTCGGCCCGCGGGCCAGAGGACGAGGTTCTCGCCTTGCTTGAGTCCTTCGATAGTCTCATCGAGGACCTGCTCGACTTTTTCCCTGGCTGCGGGGCCATAATTTGCGATGCTCGGGACGGTTCGGACACCCCATCGGCGGGCGAACGTGCGAATCAAGAACCGGTTGACCTGGTCCTGGTCGCCAAAGCCGTGCGGGCGAAACGGGCCGTGAAGATACGCGAACATTATTACGGGGTCGATGAGGGCGGGATGATTGGGCAAAAAGACGATGCCTGTTCTGCCTTTTTCAGCGATTTTGTCGAGACCGATGATTCGGATGCGGTATCGCAGCGAGAAGACGAATTTTGCGATTGCTCGAACGATAAAATCAAGCATTGTCGGATTCCTCGGGCAAAACAAACGCCAGCCAGCCGGCAACTGCCAGCACGAAAACCGCTTCAATCGCAAAACAGTTTGTGGGCAGGATACCTGCACGGTCAAAGAGATGGAAGACCGCGCCAGAGAGCAATATGCCGGTAAAGTCGGCGAAGTTGGAGGCGGCAATCATACGGCCTTTGAGGTCTGGAGCGGGGTCGGTCTGAACAAAACTGGTCAACGGGATGGAGAATACGCCGGCGGACATACCGAGTAGAGCCAGTGAGACAATGACAATTGCTGTCCCGGCGATCTCGGGCATCAACGGGACGAGTGCGACGGCGAACATAGAGCCGGCCAAGACGAGGGCCGAGGGAATAAGGACGCGATACCATTTGGAGCCTTTTGCAAAAAGCGGTGCGAGCAGACTGCCCGCGGCGATACCAACAAGCTCAACGATGACAAGGGCGCTGGTGAACGTTTTTGAAAGATGGAACTGGGACAATCCGAGCGAGTTGATAATCAGGATTTGCAGAGAGCCGGCAAACCAGAAGAAGGCCTTCGCGAAGATAGATACGGCCAAGAGGGGGTGGCGGCGGGTGTTAAAAAGCGTAACGACCGATTCCAAGGGCCCCTTCCAGGGAAAGGGCGCTTTCGGAGAGGCCGCGGGAAACTTCGGGACAAAGAAACTGATGACAAGGGCTGCCATCGCGCCGAGAAGGACAAACACGGAAGCGAGACACCGACTGAGAGGAATATCACCAAAAGCACCTTTTGCATCCTTGACCGCGTCGAGGACAAAGCCTGCGGAGGCGATGCCGAGGAGAATCGCGGCATTGGTAACAACGCGAACGACGGCGTTGGCGGTAATAACGAAATCGGCGGGATAAAGCTCAGGGATTGTGCCGTTGATAGAGGGGCTGAAAATGGTGGACTGCAGACCTAGGACAAAGACGGTTATAACAATGATTGGCCAGTTAAGCAGATAAAGCCCGACGGCACCAAAGATAAAGGCGACAAGGGCAAAGCACCTCGCGGCGATTATGACGGAGCGTTTCGGGAAGCGGTCTGCGAGAAAGCCGGCGTAAGAGGCGAAGAGAATAAACGGCAGAGCAAACAAAAACATAATGTGTCCCTGTAGTTTCAGCCCGGCGACGACGGCCAGCATCAAGGCACACTGTCGATAGAAATTATCGTTGAGCGAGCCGAAGAAGTAAACGCCGACCATACCGGCAAATTTGCAACGCGTGCTTTGCGGTTTTTGCGGCTGATTTAACGGGACGTCCATTGTCACACCGTGGTTTATCAATTTCTTATTTGGATTTTAATATAGTAACAGATACAGGCCCTTATGACAATCGGCGTTTCAAAGCAGGAGGTTTATTGACTTAAGCGTTGTTACAAGTAAAATGGCACCGATGCAAAATCGGAATATTTTTGAAAGGAAGCGAAGATGTGCAGGACGTGCGGATGCATGTCGGGAATGAAAAAGAGCATCAAAAAAGTAAAGGCAAAAGGCAAGAGCAAGGGCAAGAAGAAATAGTCAATACCTTTTGACTGCTGAGGCCCCGGCAAAGGTGCACAGCGTTCGGTGTGGCGATTATTGTGGCTGCCAGATTCGGAACTGGCCGCTACAGTGAAGCAAACTTAGCATATACAACATTCCATCGTAGTAGCGCAATCGGCCTGTGGGGATGCGCATGTTCCATAATTCCTCGACAAACAGCTTTGCGCGGGGATGAGTCGTGGCGAGACTCGCAACAGCGTTTGTCGCCACCAGCCCGATTGAGTGCCTGCCGGCGAGCTGGTTGCCATCGAGTGTGAACTGGTTTCCGTAGCGGGAGATATTTTTAGACTCGAAAAACGCCTGCAGGCGCTCGCTTAGCTGTCTTTGGCGAGTATCTTCGCTCCACCAGGCCCAGTCCATAGACCAGTTCATCGCGGTCCGCCACGCGTCATCCTGAAAGTTAACGGCACCGACGTTCTGTTGGCTAGCCCAAGGGGTGGCATCGAAATTGGCATAGTCCGGTGATAATCCCGTCTCAGGATGCGTTACTTTGTTAAAGAAATCCCGGCTAATCGAGGCGGCCTGCGCCCAGAACTGACGGTCCTGTTCGGGGCCCCAACGCGCCCAGAGTTCGTAAAACGCCGGCAAATGATATGACGGGTCGGTGTGATCACGGATTTCAACGACGGGTGAGAATCGGACCATTTTGTGTTCGGAATCGAAGAGATTGCCGACCGTTCGAAGGCCGGTGACTGTCTGGCCTGTGATGTCTTCACGGTTCTTCATATCTAACAAGAGCCGGTCAGCTTCGGCTTTGTAATTGTAGATACCCGTGCCATTGCCCCAGCGGTTTGCGGCGAAGTAAAGTGACATCGCGAAATACTCCTCGCCATCGGGGGCGGGCATCTCATCGTTCGGCGTGCCGTCTGTTCTCACAGACCAGGAAAAGTAACCTCGTGCCGGGTGATTAGGCGAATCGTGATACATATAGGTCCTGGCCCAGTTCCAAAGTGTGTCGAACTCGGGCTTTTTATCAAGCTGCACGGCAATCATCATTCCATAAGACATCCCTTCGGAGCGCACGTCGTTGTGGTAAGAGTCGCAGATATAGGCGAGAGGGCCATTGTCGTTTTTGCCGGCAGTGAAATAAACCGCCTGCTTTTCGGGGTCGCCGTGGAACAACTGCTGAAAGGCCGCATTGACCTTGTCGGTTACCTCCTGCGGGGAGTGGCCTGCCTCGACAAATAGGTTACAATATTGTCCGGTCGCGAATGCGCCTTGAAAGTTATTACCGCTTTTGTCGGGGTCGGTTTTGGCGCCAAAAGAGTCCCGGCAGAACGTGAAAATAATAACCAGCACAAGGCCGAGCACCAGGCACAGACCCAACGTGACCAACGAATCAAAATACATTTGTTTTATAAAGATGCCCTTGAAAGAGAATACTTTTGTTGCGCCTTTGTTTGAAATTCCACGACGTTTTGCCCGGGGCGAGTTACTTTAACTGTTCGGCCCTTTGACTTAACATTAACCGGAAACGATGTTCGGACGCGGGCTATATTGCCGCATTTTGACGTTATGACCGCACTATCGACAAGGCCGTTGCTCCAAATTATATCCACTTCAAAACCACCCTTTGCACATAAACCGCTCACTGAGCCGTCAGGCCAGGCCTTTGGCAGCGCAGGCAGCAGTTCGATTTCACCATTACAGCTTTGCAGCAGCATTTCAGCAATGCCCGCCGTGCCGCCGAAGTTGCCGTCTATCTGGAAAGGCGGATGGGCGTCGAACATATTCGGGTACGTCCGCTGCGGGCTTATCAGCATTCGAAGAATCTTGTAGGCGTGTTCTGCATCGTGCAGCCGGGCCCAGAGATTAAGCCGCCAGGCAGTCCCCCAGCCGGTTGCCTCATCTCCTCGAATTTCGAGCGACTTGCGAGCCGCAGTGGCAAGGGCCGGCGTTGTGCGAAGCGATATCTGGTCGCTCGGGTACAGGCCATAAAGATGCGAGACATGGCGATGATGAATTTCCGGCGCCTTCATATCCCAGTCATCGAGCCATTCCTGAAGCTGACCGGCGCTGCCGATTTTGTTCGGCGCCAGTCGCCCTCGTGTGGCGATGAGCTGTTGGCGGAAATTCTCATCGACGCCTAAAATTTGTGAAGCGTCGATGCAATTGGTAAACAGGTCCCGCAGAATCTGAGAATCCATTGTGGGGCCTGCGCAAATGCTTGCGCCGTATGGGTGGGTATTTTCCGGCGATAACGAGGGGCAGGTAACAAGGTAGTGATTATTGGGCTCCTCGACGAGTGTGTCGAGGAAAAATTGTGCTGCGCTTTTCATAACGGGATATGTTTTAGCGAGGTATTTTTTGTCGCAGTTGTATTGATAATGGTCCCAAAGGTGTTTGCAGAGCCACGCCCCGCCTGTAGGCCAGAAGCCCCAAAGAGGCCCGTCAATCGGGGCCGATGCGCGCCACAGGTCTGTATTATGATGGCAAACCCAGCCGTTCGCTCCCCAATTAACTTTGGCTGTATGAGCACCTGTCTCAGTAAGGTCCATTATCATAGCGACAAGCGGCTCGACGCACTCGGAAAGATTCGTCGGTTCCGTCGGCCAGTAGTTCATCTCGGTATTGATATTAATCGTGTATTTACTACCCCAGGGCGGATTAATGCTTTCATTCCATAGCCCCTGCAAATTCGCAGGTTGACACCCTGGGCGTGAACTGGATATCAGCAGATACCGGCCGAACTGGAAATAAAGCGTCGCAAGCTGGGGGTCATTCGTTTCTGGAAAGGGTTTTATCCGCTCATCGGTGGAACGATTGGCCGCTTCCGTAGTACCAAGGTCCAGTTTGACTCGCCTGAACAGTCGCTGGTGTTCGGCTATATGGTTTTTGCGAAGAATATCGAATGACTTTTTCTCCGCTTCGCTTATATATTTTTTAGTCAAGGCCTCGGGGGCGCCTGAAACATCCTTGAAACTCTTGTAACTTGTGGCTGCGGCGACAAGCAGGATTGCTGAATCGGCATTGTTGACCGTAATGCGGTTAGAATCCTCAATAACCTCCCCTCCGTCAGCCAGCACACGTACACGGGCCTGAAATTTCAATGCTCCTTTTATGCGCCGCTGCGGCCGATTAACACCGCCCATCACTAATATATCCGGTGACTCAGTTTTAATTGTCGCTTTCTGCTCGGTTTTCATTGCGGCTGTAAACGTAATCTGTCCGGGCTTGTCGGCGGTCAGGCGGACAACGATAACCTGGTCAACGGGGCTGGAGAAGATTTCGCGAGTGAAGTTTACATCGCCGACAGTGAATTCAGTGCTGGCTATAGCGGTATCAAGATTAAGCTGACGTCTATAATTTGCCGCCATCCCGACACCAGGAAAAGTAAGGAACAAATCGCCGACCGGCTGATAAGGCATCTGCGTGATTGGTTTACCCATCATTTGTGCGCCGATGAGCTTATTAGCTTCTTTGTACTTACCTGCGAATATAAGCCGGCGTGCTTCAGGCAGCGCCACAAGCGCATTGGGATTGGTAGGGTCGTAGGGGCCTCCCGCCCACAGAGTGTCCTCGTTTAACTGTATTCGCTCATTTTTGATGCCGCCGAAAACCATTGCGCCGAGCCGGCCGTTACCGATTGGCAGTGCCTCGACCCACTGAATTGCCGGCTTGCGATACCACAAGACCAGAGAATCTTTCGTTCTTTCCTGCTTTGCCGGCAGCATTGGCGATTTCGATATGCCGCATCCGGCAAAAAAGCAAATAATCAGGAACGTCAGATTTTTCATTATCATTTTCTCTATCTAATCTGTTTTGCAGGATAATCCTGGGCCGTCTGCTCGATAGCTTTCAGGCGGGCCGAGATAGCTTGGTTTCACGCCGCCTGTATCGACGATGAGCTTTTGCAGGACGACGGCAGGGTCAACCATCCATATTTTCAGAGTGTGATAGCCCGGTTCCGAGAGCGTATGAGTTGATTTTACTTCGTGCACGGCGTCACGGACGGATTTTTCCCATTTCCTGTTACCGTTTTCGGCATTAAAGTTGGCAGTCAGGATATTAACAATCTGGGGCGGCTGGTCGTCAAATGATATTGCGTAACGCAGGCCCCTGCCGGGAACGAAATTCAGGGTCGGAGCGAAAATCGCTTCTACTTCGATATTTCCGGGATTGAACAGGTACATTTTATACTCGAGACACGGCGAGTTTTCGGGCGGTGTTACACTTTTCGCGGTTACGGGAAAGACAGTCATCGAGGACAACGTTCGCCCGTAGTCGTCGATTTTCTCCCAGCGAACATCGCCGGCGTCGATTTTATTCGTGTAATGCTCGGCCTCAATTGAGACATAACCGTTTGCTTCCACGAATCCCTCTAAAGAAGACCTGCTGATTTCCTTGGGATTGAACGAGCTTGCTTTAACGGTTACTGCTTTTTCGCCCGGGCCGGTAATCTTCACGGAGCCATTCGATACGCCCGGGGGAACCCTGCTCCAGTCAACATCGACCCAGAGGCGTATTTCCTTGCCGATTGGTCCTCCCGCTTTGCTAAGAATAATCCAAGGTTCGCTTGCAGTTGCTGAGAATTCAAAAGGTGTCTGCCCCTTATTGAATATATCGATGTATCGCTTTTGCTGATTGAACACATCAAATTGCGGAAGCGCCGGCTCGCCCGAAGCGCCGGGCCAGGACTTGTCGGAACCCTCAACCGTGACACCCATATCCGCCTCAGCGGCAAGGTCGATTTCCCTGACATCGGGCATATTATTTTTTCTTGGCGGATTCCAGGAAGTGAAACCGATATGCACCGCGTCCATCATATGGTTCCATTTGCCATTCGCCATTTGACGGTTGTAATACAGTGAGAGCTTCGCGTCGGCTTTGAACAGCTCGCGGGCTTTTGCCGCAAGGTCATTGGTACCTGCGCGTTTTTGCCCGGCATACAATTTATTTTTGCCCGCAACGATATAAAGGTCGATAACCTGTGCGAGGGCTTTTGTCGGGTAGAGGACAAGCTGGAAGAAGGCGTCCCTGGCATTTTCAGGGAGGTTTTTAGAGATTTGCTCGGCTTTGGTCGTGATTGCATTAAAGTCGGCTGATACGGTATCCGCCTCTCGATAATTGGTAATGCTGTATGTGGTTGGCTCAAGAAGCTCGGCCTTTCGTCTTGCGTGATATTTGGTGTACCTGGACATTATATCAGCGATGTCTTCGGCATACTTGGGCCCGAATTCGCGCTTGGCCCAGAGCCGGGTATATTCCGATATTTTCTCTTTAGGCCATCTTTGTGGGTCCCGGGCGAAGGTCATAAAAAATTCGATTGGGAACTCCAGCGGCTTGAGGTCGCCGACGTTGACAATCCAGATTCTGTTGGCGCCGTATTCGTGAGCGAGATTCATCTGCTCCCAGATTTTGGTGATTTGAATGGAATCGAGCCATTCATATGAGCGAGGCCCGCCGTGGTAATCGAAATGATAATAGATGCCCACCCCGCCGGTTCTTTTGCGTTCTTCCTCGGTCGGCAGCCGGCGCACGTTGCCCCAGTTGTCATCGGCCCAGAGTAACGTCACATCGTCGGGAACGCGCAGGCCCTTTTCGTAATACTCCTGGACTTCCTTGTAGAGGCACCAGAGCTGGGGCACTTTGGTTACGTCGGGATTGATTTCCTCGGCTATAATTTTTCGCTGAACGTTTACAATTTCTTCGAGAAAGCCCATACACTGGGCCACGGTTCCATTTGGAACCAACGGTGTATCATTTGCGCCCCGCAGGCCGATAGTGATAATGCTTTCGTGATTTTTGTTACGTCTGATGCCTTCACGCCAGAATTCCCGGAGAGCGTTGGCATCCGTATAATAGTTCCAGTGCTCTTTGTGCCGCCTGTCCCATTCCTTCTGTGCCCTCAGCATCGGCTCCTGATGAGAGGTCCCCATCACGATACCGTATTCATCGGCCAAGCGGGGATTATTGGGGTCGTCTTCATTGAAGGCGTTGTTCCACATTGCCGGCCAGAGGTAGTTGGCTTTCAGCCGGAGTAAAAGCTCAAAGACCTTCGTGTAGAATTTACTGTTGTAGTCGCCGAATTTTTCCTTTACCCAGCCGGTAAGACACGGCGCTTCGTCGTTGAGAAAGATTCCCCGATACTTGACAGCAGGCGGTCCCTGCACATAAACCCCGGCCTTGATGAAAAGAGAATCCTTTTTCTCGACCGGCACATCCGCCCACCAATACCACGGCGAGACTCCAATCTGCTCCGACAGGTCATATATCCCGTAAATCGTCCCTCGTTTATCGCTGCCCGCTATAATCAGTGCATTGTCGACGCCGGGCATCGGCTGAGGAACAACTTCGATGATAAACGATTCCCACTTGCCGGTAATCTGCTTTGCATCCAGTTTGCCATTTTTAATCAATTGGTCGATGATTCGGCTTTTTCCAAGAGTGCCAATGATTACCACACTTTTACCGAGACAGTTCTGGTCATTGGTGATTTCGGGAGTGCGATTCGTTACACGGGCAATGTCCGCCTGTAAATCATTTGCGGCACGGACAACGCCGGGCCAGTCTGCCGAATCGACATAGAGGACGGCGAGAGAGTCTTTCTGTGCGAGCCGGAAATCACCCTCGCTATAAGCGGTCTCCACATACTGCTGCTGACCAATGGCCAGAACATCGCTATGAAAAGAAAACAGACACAGGATGATAATCGCAGCCAATGCGGTTGTTCTCATAACAAACCTCCGTCCCTGCCCGTGAAACAGGCGCTATGGGTAGCGAAAAGCAGATTCATCTCAAAAAATATACGTCAAAACCGGGTTTTTGTGCTGCTTGCTTCAGCTTTGAAAAACAGAAGTTATAAAGGAATTCAACAGCTTAGAGTCTATCATCGTGGTTTTCATTTGCTTTTGAATTTCTTTAACGTTTTGAATTAACAATTGGTTCAAGATTGCGCCCGGCCTGGTATAACCGCATACGATGTAATGCGGTCCTGGCTTTGATTCGCCCGCTTCCTTTTCAAACGTCGGCCTGACGCTTTCCGGCGTTATCAGGGAATTGGCGTGCTGGAATACGACCTCATCCATCACTTTATATACGTCTTTGCTTTCCTTGGCCAGGCCGTAATAATCGAGAAGCTGGGCGAGGACGTAATTCGACGCTATCCATATATCTTTCCCCTGGTCCGATTCCACCTGTTTACCAGTTTGTGTCCTGGCTGTAGCCCAGCCCATCGGGGTCCGGTTGTTCCAATAAATTGTCTTTAGGACTTGTTTTGCCCTCTCAGCAGGAATAAACGGCTCTTCTCCCATGGCTATCAAATACCACAAGCCATCCAGTTGATTGGTCCAGACGTCGGTGTTTGTCTTTCCTGTCTCGAGGTCACGACAGGTGGCGTAATACTGCATTCTGCCCCGGCTTGTCTTTTTGCCCGCCTTGCCGAAGACGCTTCGTCGAGGCAGGTCTATCCAGAGTTTTTCGTAAACCTCAAGGCCTTTTTTGAAAATCTCTTCGTATTCTTTTTTGGCGGCGGTGTCTTTCATCATATCCGCCATTTTACTCATTGCCTTGCAGGCGGCTAAGAAACCGTTGGTGCTGTAAGAGTCAATGCCGAACAGGGTTATATTATCAAAGGTGTTCTTGACCTCGTCGGGATTGCCCTCAGGTATTCCGTCTTTGTCCAAATCGAGTTTTTCCAGATATTCGAATCCGAATTTGAGCGTCTTCCAGTTTTTCTTCAGGAAATCAGTATCGCCTGTGTATTTAACGTTGCGCAGCACCCTTAAGGCAATCTTGGGGAACAGGTCAATCCAGTAATTGGTATTATACCAGGCGTATTCGCTTTTATTGCGCATCGGATTGCCGAAAGTCAAAGCGGTTAAATCGTGCGAGACGCTGCCCTTGATTTTGGTCGGGGCTTTTATGTGGGTCAGTGACACGCCTTCGTATTCTTCCCGGTGCTCCTCGAAATGCTGCCTGGCTTCGGTAAAGGACGCGTGGGTATGATAATACCGCTGTTGGAGATTTTCTTCCAATATCGAGTCAATGAACCGCTGGCAGATTTCTCTCTCAACTTCGGGAAAGAGCATAAGCAATATTGGGGAGAACCAGTCAACATCCTGAGAGTTGACATAGGGATAATCAAAGCACTCCAAAAACCTGGCCACATCTCCGGTCTTGGTTTCAATCCACGCTGCGGCATTTGACAATGGAAAATGAAATTCGTTAATCGTCAGTCTTGTCAGCAGCAATGCGCCGGCCTTGTCGTTTTTATAAGAGGGATTTTGCTGAATGTGTTCGAATATCTTGTTCTGGATCGCAGTTGTGCGGCTTTGCCAGTCGGAGTAATTATCAAGGGCGATTTTGGCCATATCCACAGCCCGCGTTTCTTTATTCTTAAAGCTTTTGGTATATTTACGTTCGAAAACCGTCCCGTCGGCGTACCACTGCTGTGGGAAATCGAAGACTATGGCAACCGGAACTTTGATTGTTGCGTTCGGCTTTAACGTGAAGGTAATGCTGATGGCTGAGCCATAGTCGTTATTGACTTTGGGTCCGGACTTTTCGTAAAAGCTGCCGTCCGGCTTCAATAGCAAATCCTGCTTTAAGCTGTTCAGCCGGAAATAGGGCTGAGTATCTATCGTTACTCCTTTGAGCTGCGGCACGGCGATGACCATTCTTTCCGGGCTTGGCCCGGCGGAGCCGACAGCGAAGCACGGGCTTTCGGAACTGCCCATAATCACGCCCGTTATGCCGGCGGACTTAAATTCTTTGTGGACGTGGCCTTTTATCGGTGCCGAGCATATAAAGGCAGTGTCCTGGTCAATCGGCCGATATTTCTTCTCCTGAAGATTCGCTAAGGTCGGCCTCGGTATCACTAAAGTTACCTGCTGCGATTGTTTTGAGGTGTTCTCGACCTCATATTCCTCTACGCCAATCGGCATAAGGGCCTGAACATTGCCGGACAAAAACGGGGAAATCATCCTTCTTGTTACTTTGGCCTTGCCCAGGTTGAAAGACATTTCAGCCATAGGCGTGGCTAAGGAAATTGTAACCTGCCTTAAATCTGCCGGCTGGTGATAATAGCGCTGCGATACGGGTATATCATCGTGGCTTTCCATTGTCTGGGGTTTTCTGGTAGTGAGCATAACGGGCCTGTCGTCGTCCCCGCCTCGCCCCTTAGGGGCGGGCGAGGTCTCGCCAAAGGCGGAAATACGGACAAAGGGTGCCGAGGCGAGTTGAATTGCCTTTTGGTTCAGGTAAACCAGTCGGCCTGCGTCATTGAGCCGGTTATATAAACCTTCAGGCGATATGCCTACCGAACAGGTCGGCGCACCCTGAAGGAAAATGGTCTGGGGGAAGTCCATTGTCTTTGACATCCCCTGAAAATGGACCGCCATCTTGTTCTTAACGTAAATCGCGGGAATTTGTGCCCCTGAGATTGTGAAAAGATCGCTGGTTTTCAAGCTGCTTGCTTTAGGCATTCAACATCTCCTCTGTATTAACATCTATTGTTAAACGGTTGCGCTTTTTATGAAACGCGGGATAATACCAGATAGTATCCCGCCGTTCAAGCGTTAAATTCGGAAGAGCGTGATGTGGCACTTTACAACATATACGAACAGTGCCCCCGTTACTTTTTTGTCAGCAACGAGGGCACTGATTTAATTAAATCTTCAAAACCCGGACTTCAGGCATTACTAACAATACGACAGGCCCCAGGGCTGCTTCTTTTTCGGTGCCGCCGGCTTCTGAACAGGCGCTTCTTTTTGGTTGCTGAGCTTTATCGGCAGTTTTGTCTTCGGCGAGGTCTTTACTTTGCCGAAAAGCACATCGACCGCGGCCCTGATGGAATCAGGCGTGCCGGAGAAATTACAGACGACGACGTCGGCCTCTTTGGTTGTGCCTTCCACGTATGGATAGTTCGTAACGACGACGATTTTTTTACCCATTTGTTTTAGCTTTTTGACGAGCAGCCGGTTATTGCCCGTCTTGACGATTCGGGCGTAATAATTGGTCATAACAACGATGTCCGCCTGTTTGGCAAGCGACAGGCACTCCTTAAGCTCGTCTTCGGTCGCGGCAAAATCGGTATCGACCAGTATCAAATTCGTCGAATATTCCGACATTCGCTCGCAGAACATATGCTGGTGCATATAGGGGTCTTTTCCGCAGAATTCATAAGGAATGCGCTGCTCGATGACCAGCATTTTCTGCTTGGGACTCAAAGGCAACATTTTCTTGTCGTCCCGCATTACAATCATTGCCTTTTTGGCTATGTCCCAGCAGAAATCCACGACCGGCTTGCTCAGGGCGTAATCTTGCGCCTTCTTTGGGTCCTTCTTGCCGGCTGTCTCGAACAGGCCCTGGTCATATTTCATTTTCAAAAGATGCGTAACGGCCTCGTTAAGACGCTGCTCTGAAATTTCGCCTTTCTGAACAGCCTGCTTGATTCCGAAGAAGCACTGCGACCTTGACTCGTCGTCGGCTTTTAAGAGTATCGTGTCGCAGCCGGCCTTAATCGCCATTGCGCAGGCCTGCGGAAGTGGCCACTTTTTCAGGATTGCCGCCATACCAATCGCGTCGGAAACAATAACGCCGTCGAAGCCAAGCTCTTCTCTCAACAGCCCGGTCAGAATCTTTTCCGACAACGTCGTCGGGTATTTGTCGTCGAAAGCCGGGTAAACCGAATGGCCCGTCATAATGGCCTTTACACCCGCTGCGATTGCCGCTTTGAAGGGAACCAGCTCGACTTCGTGCATTCTTTTTTTGTCGGCCCTGATGACATCCAGCACGTCGTGAGCATCAGTGGCTGAGTCGCCCCTGCCGGGGAAATGCTTTGCGGTCGCAGCAATGCCGCCGTCCTGTAAACCCTGTATAAAGGCGACGGCGTGTTTTGCGCAAACCTCGGGGTCGTCGCCGAATGAGCGGACACCGATTTCAGGATTCTTGGGATTGATATTTACGTCGCAGACCGGCGAATACATCTGCGTTACGCCGATATTGCTGAGTTGCTTTGCGATGGTATTATTGATTTTGTAGGTGAGTTTTGCGTCGCCGATGGCGGCCATACCCATTGGTGGGGGAAACTGCCTTATGCCGCCGGACATATAATCGTTTTTGAAATCACCTTCGAAATCAATAGTCATATGCAGGGGTATCGCGGAGCGTCTGGCCAGCGCGATTTTCTGCAGCTTGTTGAGGTCCCTGGTGTAATCGCCCGGCGTTATGCTGATACCGAAGGTTTTGCCGGCAAAGTAAGTATTCGCTATAGTGAAGTAATCTTTCGGTGGCTTGAAAGTCTGGTCAATCTGGGAATTCCCCCAGTAAAGGTTTTTGCAGGTCTCGACGGCGTATGGCTCAAGGCAAAGGCCGCCGCACTGCAGTTTCGTGATTTGCTCAACGCCGCTGGGCGTTATCATTGCGCCACGGCGGGTGAAAGTCAAAAGCTGGCCGACCTTTTCTTCCAAGCTCATCTTCGCCAGTTTTTTACTGACAAATGCGTCTCTTTTCGCATTACCTTTCTTTGCCATTTTTTTATCTCCTGCCCTTGCTCGTTTTTATGATTCCCACTTACCGCGGTTATCAGGCCCTATCCAGAAGGCACGTTCCAGCTTCCATCCAGCCTCGTTAATTTTCAATTCTTTTGTTTTCCAGCCCGCTTCGATTCGTTTTGTTAAATCCTCGAATCCCTTATTCCACGTCAGCCCGTCAGGAACGGTAACATTCATACTACCGGCGGCGTTTGCGTATCTTAGGCAGGACTCGATAGTATGGCCCCAGACGAATGCGGAGAGGAATCCCGCAATCGCCGAATCACCGGAACCAAGCGCTCCGACGAACTTTTCTTCCTGATAAACGGGGAACCACAGCTCTCGGTTTGCCCAGTTATCGAGGTCTTTGCATCCCGCCGCACCTAATTTGGCCAGCCGGTCCTTGCCTGCGGTCCTGACATACAGCCCTCTGTGGCCGCACTTGACCATTGCTATAGCTGTCCCCATCTTTATCAAATCGCTGCCGAGTGTTGAAATTTCTTTGACCGTCATATGGTCAAGCACGCTCTCTTTGGGGCCAAGATTTGCCTTTTTCTCAAGGAACTTTTCCTTATAAAGGAAGTAAAATATCTCTTCGGCGCTCGGGACCATAATATCCGACAACGGAACCCAGTCGGTAAGTATTGCCTTCCAGTTAACTTGGCCTGCGTAACTGTTCACGTCAGGCAGCGAAAGGTCGAGCGCGGTTGTGGTCCCTAACTCCTTGCTCTTTTTGAGGATTTTTGTCAACTCATCGCCGGTATTTTCATAAATCTTTTTCATCCACGGCGGATAGCCGAAAAGCATAAGCTTCGAGCGGGCCACAAGGTCGAAATCCATATCATCATAGCCGAACGTATCGTTTGCACCGCAGTGATGCAGATAAAAACGGTCTATGCCGGGGATGCAAATCGCGATGGTATAAGAAGTCGATTCCCCTTTGACCATGTGAATACCCTTGAAATGACCTTCGTGCTCTTCGTACCATTGAAGAATCTGTTTGCCGAAATCGTCATCTCCGATTTTGCCGATTAGTTCGGTCTTTACACCCAGGCGGCGGATTGATACTCCGGCGTTTGTAACCGGCCCGCCCCCTACAACGACACATTCGCCCATATTAATCATTTTCCCCGGCACGAGGACGTCGGTCATCTTGTCAACTTTTCCCTCGATTGTGAAAGCCGGTATCAGGTCAAGACAGGTATGCCCTGCTGCGACGATTTCGATGTCTTTCTTTTTCTGCACTATAAGCTCCTTTCCGGCTACGGCCCGGCGTTTTAGGTCTTTCCTTAACCTCAGCGACACCTTCGCCGATACGATAAAAAGCAAGTTTGTGTAAAATAAGAGGGCAAAATAATAACGTATAGTATCTTGCTGTCAAGGTTTAAAATTAAAAAACTTGAGCACCGGCCAAACCGTTAAAACCGATTCCCAGGACCAGAAGCACACATTTCACTTTTAGGCAAAAACCTGTTTCAATTTAAGAATCATGCCAGTTTTCAGGTATGCCGTCGGTGCTTATAATCGAATCAATATAAAAAATTCCTATGTTAATTTGATATGGCGATTTCAGAATACTATCTCATTCCGCCTTTGCCTGGGGAACTTAAGGAACTGGCCGACGTTCGACTTATCACCGCAAACTTCATATCCGACATATTAACCTTAGATGTGATGTAAAACTCTTGACAGCGGGTCTTATAAAGCGATACAATGAAAATGTTGTAAAAAGGTTCCTAAGCTTTGGTACGAATGAAATGCAATTCATGAAATCGCCGAGTTTCTTGTGCTTCAAAGCCGTTCTCGGGTTTTCTTACGGTCTGTTGCTTTTTGCCATCCGGAGTGGCTGGGGGGCCGACCAATATACCTCACCTGCTTATCGAGAGCCCTCGGCTTTTGCTGGAACGGAGCAAGTAGTTGTCGTTGGTGAGCTAGTATCGTTTTTCGGAGCAGGTACTTCTTCGGACGACGAGATTGTTCAATATGAATGGGATTTTGAATCTGATGGTGTACAAGACTTCATTTCTACGCAAACAGGGTACACAACACATCGATTCAATCTACCTGGAGATTACGACTGTCTCCTGACAGTGAAAGATTCTCTTGGTTGTACCGCACGACACACCAGGCGTATCATCGTTGTCACAGAAAAAGTCGATACTAAAACCGCTGAACAAATGCTGCATCCCAAGAATATCCCTATCTATAACCCTGCTGATGGAGTAACGCACCGGTATGCGATCATGATTAACGGTGGGAGCGAAAGGCGGTTTTGGATCGACGTGGATTTGACCTATGGTATGCTTAGGAGGGAATATGGTTTTTCTCCATCTGACATTTATTTGCTGAATTATGACGGTATGGACCCTGATGGAGGTAATCCAAACGGAATGATAGATTATTCAGCCGATTACGCTGACTTGCAGACGGTTTTCAATGAGCTTGGGGCAAGAATTGACGAAGATGATGAATTGTTTATTTGGATGACCGATCACGGTCGAGGCTATGCAGGCCCTTTAAGCGAAGGGGGACAATATTTAGGATACTGCGATGGGAGAATATCGGTCGACCCTGGAGATGAACCAGACTTCCTGGAGAGTAACTTCAAACTCAGAAGTCTGTTCACAGGAGGAGACTATCGGTGTAACCACGGACTTGATGTCTGGAGGGTCCGTAAGCAGTTTTACTCCGTTAGTAAAACCGAATTCTATCGGAATAAGTACGTCTCGACTCTTGATAACGTATATATTGAGAATATTGGCACCACGGTCTCGGACTACGATGTCTACATCGAGCGCCTAATAGATTATTGCTTGGGAGATACGAACCGAGATGGTTACATTGATACCAGCGCTGGTGAGGTTTTCGACTTCGATCATGACGGCAAACCGCCTTATCGCCACGATACAGGCGAATATGATGAAGATGACTGGGGAACCATAGATAAATGGGATGATAACTACAACCACGTTAATGGAGGCCTGCCAGTTGGTGGATATCCTTATCAGATCTTTGATGAAGGACTCCAAGGCAAGATATGTATCGATTTGGGATATACCGGGGGCCCTCTCCAAGTGGATGCCCGTGATGAAGACAACGCCGGACTTTTTGACTGGATGGACGTGAACCAAGACGGCGATACATTGGATATAGTTAGTGTGGATGAAATAGTCTGTCTCTACATAGGAGACCTTCATGATGATGACCTTGCTGATCTGCTAAACACAATAACGACCGCCAAAGTTACGATAGTTGCCTTGTCTTGTTTCTCTGGCGGTCTGGTTGAGGATATTAGCTCCCCTACTCGTATTATTTGTACTGCCACTATAGAAGAAGCCGTTTCGTGGGGAAATGTATTCATTCGGGGATTCGTGGCTGCACTTCATGGACGGGATGAATACGGTAATCCTGTAAACGCTGATACAAGTCAAAATGGTTATGTTAGTATGTTAGAGGCGTTCAATTATGCGGCCGGTAATGACAACTACGATGAAATCCCCCAATACGATGATAACGGCGACGGAGCATCACATACAGACCCAGTGCCAAAAGGGGAAGATGGGGTACTCGGATGTCAAACGTACTTGGTCGAATTGATTGCGGGAGACTTCGACGGCAACAGTGATGTAGACTTCCTTGATTATGCCATACTGGCAGCACACTGGCTTGAGACCGACTGCGAAGGATGTAGCGGGGTTGACCTCACTTGCGACGCGAAAGTCGACTTGTTTGATTTGCACCAGTTTACCAATAACTGGCTGACAGGTAATTGACGCTTCTGAAAAACTGGCATAACCGTCACTCTTTTGTATCCGCCTTATACTCAAACCAGTCGAAGTCTGCGGGAGTTGTGAATTTTTGGCCGTTTCCGGTGGAATAACTTGTGTAAACACTATTTATCCGCTCTGAAGGGCGACGCCGGCAAACCTTTCCTTATTTGACGTATGAATATCATTCCATTCGCCGATTATGGTTATTGCTCTCGGCTCTCTCCCAGAACGGCAAATTCGCGGAAATTAACTAAACAATCCTCGTACAGGTCCACCCCTGCAGTTTCGTTACAATCGTCCACCAGCCAGAAAAAGTTGAAAAAGTCGGAAAGGTCATTGATGTCTATATCGCCGTTACCCGTAAAATCGCCGTAGAGGTCGCCGAATACCACTGCTTCGTTCGAGTAGTCTGATTCAAACGAATTTGTATCTACGGCCACAACGACGTAATAATAGGTTGTGTCGAGGGGAACATTAACGTCATTATAATCCGAACTGCTCAAAAGCGAGCTGTTCAGTTTGCTGTAATCTCCGCCAAAGGTTGTCGAACGATATGCATTATAGCCTGCCAGGTAAGTATCGTTATTGTCGTTCCAGTCGAGCGAAACTGTTGAAGAACCGACGGTCGCCCTCAGGCCGGTAGGCGCCTGGAGTGGTTTTGATAGCACAATGTCTCCGCCGTCAGGCACCACGTCAAACATAACATAATTTGTTGAATCGACCAGCACAATCGACGAAGTCACAGGACTGCCGTTCTGAATAACGTTGGCTGAACCCCAGCCCGCTGGGACAGGCCTGCGTATGGTTACCGGATAATTATAAATCGTGTCGTCGAGAGTGTCTGTTACTTGCAGGGTAATGTGAGTGTCATTACTGGACAATTCCGTAACCGATACGTCATTGCGTTCTTTTATGTATTTCACAACGTTTAAAAAGGTGTTCACCCAGAATGTTTCCCTGTTGGCGTCAAGATACTGAAGACTTTCATCGAGTATCGTAGATGAAAGAGGTGAATATCCTCCGCCCTCGCTGCCGTCAACGGCGTGTATAAGATATACGGCCCATCCGCCGGAGCTTGCGGCCTGGTCGTCTTTAGCGGTAATACCAGCCGTTGTATTTATCCCGGAGCTGCCGAGAATAAACGAGCTTATCTGGTAGAAATTGGAGGGAGTGGCCGGTACAATCGCGCCTGAGCAGGTCCGCCCGGCAATAAAATATGTCGCGGTCATGGTTTCGTATTTGGCGCAGCAATATGGATACGCAACCGTTAGACATTGATTGCCGGGTATATACGAGTTAATGGTGCTCTGCGAGCTCGCATACTGAGACTCTTGTTGTGCGGATGTCAATGAACACCAGTTACTGGGGTGCGAAACTGTATGATTGCCGATTTCGTGACCTTGAGCAGCGGCGGTTTGCAGACCCGTCCAATTAGCCGGCCATACCCAGCTTGGGCTGGTGACAGTATACAGGGTCGCCTTGAAACCATAATTATCGAAAAGAGGAATTGCTATACTAAGCTGATGGGACAGGTTATCATCAAAAGTGTATGTTATTGCTGCCGTGTGGAACCCTGACCAGGTGCCTACCTCGTAAGGAGGGTCAATTGTTCCGCAATACCCAACGTTGACTGTTGCCAGAAAGGCGGCGAGTAGCAGAGTTACATTTACTTTTTTCATAATACTTCGCACCTCGAAAATGAGTTTTTAAAAAGTTGGGAACATATTCTTCAACATCTCCGGAATGGGTACACACAACACCATCAGGGCAATGCAATTTCTCCAAATGCTTTCAGGTGTGCTCTACGTCAAATTCAGCTAAAGCTGAAAATGTGTTTCCTTCAAACAATTATTGCAATATCGTACCATATTCATTTGGGTTTGACAAGTATATAATCAGGAAAACCACTATTGACCAGCTTTGAAAGGCGACGCCGGCAAACCCTCCTTGTTATATAAATTCGCACCTTCAGGATTGTCGGCCCAAGCGTACCGCACAGCCACTGGATTTGGCACCTGGTCGTTCCACACAACGACGTTATCTCCCTCTATTTTTGCCTTTGCCCAGACAAATTTTCTGTCGGTTCCGGCGATAGCGAAATACTTCAGCTCTCCGTCCCCTTTTGCCGTTAGCCCGCTGCCTGTATTTGTAAACGTAAGAATGACCTTATTGCCTTCGACTTTCATCGACTGGTAAATCGGACCCGAATAAACCACCTTATCATCACCATAAGCCAGCTTCCGGGCTGCGAGTACAAGGCGTTTGCCGACATCTTCTTTGTTTAAGGGATGAATATCGTTCCATTCACCGAGGTCGATGATTACGGCCATTGCCGTGTTGGCAACGGCAAGTATTTTAAGCTGTGCATTTCTCAGAGCCGCCCAGTTGCTTTCGGATGGTTTGTCTTTGGCCTCCATAAAGTTGGCCAGTTGCACGTACAGGAAAGGGAAATCGCCCTGATTCCATTTTTGTCTCCAGTCGGCTATCAATGCAGGAAACAACTTTTTATATTCACGCGGATTTGCCGTGTTGGATTCACCCTGATACCAAATTACTCCTTTAATTTTATAGTTTAACAGCGGCGCTATCATTCCGTTATATAGTCCCAACGGCTCCCACTCGATAAAAGTGCTGCCCGGTAACGGGTCCATTGTAGTACCTAATTTGTATTGCCACGGGCCCTTTAAGTCGATTGTCTGCCCTGCTGCTGAAAGTTGATAGGGCTTGTTCGGAACAAAACCGCCCCCGGCCCGAATTATTAATAACCCTTACTACAATGATATTCTTGCCCTCCTTCAGCAGCTTCGAAGGAACATCATATATCCTCGGAGGGTACTGGTACGAAACTGAGCCGACATTTTTGCCGTTCACATAGGTCGTATCAGCATCCACAATCCTGCCCAGCGAAAGCTTTGCCGGCTGACCAGTCATGGAAGCCGGGACGTCAATTCCCTTTCTGAACCAGACAACGCCGTTTACATTACCCAGCTCATGGTCCGCCCAGTATCCGGGCACATTCATAGTCGCCCATTCGGAGGCGTCATAATTTACATCAAACCAGGGCTTTTGACCTTTTTCCAAACCTTTATCAAGCTGCTTGACACGAGCATACCATGCATCGCTGACAGCTTTATCTTTTTCCTTGATTTGGTTAATGTAGTTGCTGTCTTTATATTTTTCCGCCGTTTTCAGAAGTGCAGGAAATGCTTTTAAGGCGTCCTCGCTCAACCATGCCTGTGCCGGTGAGCCGCCCACGCTTGCATTTATTAAACCTATGGGGACGTGGTATTCCTCATATAATTCTTTCGCGAAAAAATAACCTACGGCAGTAAATTCAAGAACACTTTTAGGATTTGCCGATACCCAGCGGCCCGACTTCAAATCTCCCTGCGGCTGTTGAAAATCATATGTACGAGGGACATCGAACTGCCTTATGTTAGGGTTGTCGGAATTAACGATTACCTCCGGATAGCGGTATTTCACCCTGTCCATAGGCAGCTCCATATTCGACTGACCTGAACATACCCATACATCGCCTATCAGGATATTTTTAAGAGATATATTATTACCGGCGTCGATATCCATACTATAGGGGCCGCCTGCTTTTAATTCGGGAAGTATAACATACCATTTACCGTCCGTATCGGCTGCTGTCTTATACGTTTCGCCGTTAAAGTTTATTGTTACCTCTTCACCCGCCTCGGCCCAGCCCCAGACCTTTACATCGATGTCTCTTTGCAGCACCATACCGTCGCTTACCAAACGAGGAAGCTTGACTTTGCAGAACGCCGCCTGAGGAATCAACAAACAGCATATTGCCACACAAAGTGTTTTTACATTCAACTTCATCACTTTATCCTTTCAGTTTTTATCAAAACTAATTGGACACGTACTCAAACCAGTCGAAGTCTGCGGGTGTTGTGGACTTTTGGCCGTTGCCGGTTGCGTACATTCCGAAATAGACGCCGGTGAAACACATACCATCGTCAAAGCCAATCGCCTCGACGGACAAATCTTTCGTCTTGGCCGTGCCCAATACCTGTCGGGCTCCGGTTGAATCCGTGCAGGAAAATTCGTAAGACAACGGAACCGCCATAGCCGTCAACTTGACGGGGCCGGGGGCAATATTAACGTATTGAACTGGCTCAATAGATTTACCCTTGAGCACTTTTTTGAGGAAGGCCTGTCGTTTGCCCTGCCGTAAAGTAACACCGATTTGATAATAATGCTTGTCATTGACAAAGGCAACAAGGCCGGCTTCCTCGTTTTCACTATTGGGGTCAAACTCAACCATAGTCGAGGCGACGCAGTTAAAATCGGTCTGGCGACGACCCACAAAAGCGGGCGAATCTCGGTCACTCAACCTTACAGCCGAGCCGTGAAGGCGCAGAAACCCGGGACGCTCAGTGAGAGAGTAATCGGTATCATAAGAATTTCTCAGATAGTTCCACTGCATTGCGAGTGTCTTACTAGCGAAGTCGTCTTTAACCACTTCTTTCGGCCAGGGGTGCTGCGGCAGTTTCGGTGCTGTCACTGTCAAATCTATAGTTCCGTTTTTATTGACCACGGGCCAGCCATCAGCAGTCCAGGTTACGGGGGCAAGAAATGTTTCCCTGCCTATGTGATGATACCTTCCTCCCTGCGGGCGTACGCCGAGGCAAACCAGCCACCATCCATCGGGAGTTTCGACTAAATCGGCGTGGCCGACAACCTGGATTGGATTTTTTCGAAGGTGACGATGCGTCAGGATGGGATTATTAGGGTTCGACTCGAATGGTCCCCATGGAGAATCACTGCGTGCTATAGTTACACTATGGTCGTAACTCGTTCCGCCCTCTGAAATCATCAGGTAGTACTTTCCGTTGATTTTATACATATGCGGCCCCTCCGGCCATATACCACCCGTGCCCGGCCATAGTTCCTTCGACTTGCCTTCGAGCTTGCCTGTTTCGAGATTGAGCGTTCTTTGGGCGATATGGCCGTGGCGTCCGCCTTCTTGTCTGATGTAATAGACGGTTCCATCGTCGTCGAAAAATAGTGACGGGTCGATGCCTGCCCGGTCAATCCAGACGGGTTCGGACCATGGGCCTGCAGGGTCTTTGGCGGTAACGTAAAAATTGCCTCTGCCATCTACATTGGTTGTTATCATATAGAAGGTGCCGTCGTGATAGCGAATCGTCGGAGCATATATACCACCTGAGGCCCTGACTTTTCCAAGCGGCAACTGGCTTTTGCGTGTGAGGCAGTAGCCGATTTGCCGCCAATGAACGAGGTCTTTGCTGTGGAAAATCGGAACGCCCGGAAAAAACTCGAAGCTGCTGTGCACCGTGTAATAATCGTCGCCGGCCCGGCAGATACTCGGGTCGGGATAAAAGCCGGGTATAATCGGATTATTGAATGTTCCGGCCTGCGAACAACCGGCCCCTAAAGCTGAAAGCAAAACAACCACTGTCAGTAATCTCATTTCTGATTTCATCGTAAATTATCCTGCGAATCAAATTTTAATTACTTGCCCTCGGCCGTTTTAATGACGGCGTAAAACGCCGGCTTGGGTTTGTAATGACGGTCAAACAGCAGAGGATAGTCGGTGCGGCCAATTACTGGCCAGTAGTTTAGCCAGGATTGGCCATCGTGCACGCCCCAGAAGGTGATACGGCTAAACTGGTCATGGTGCTTGTGGAAGAACGAGAACAAATCAGC
>CAZQWM010000008.1:0-84825 GCA_964597035.1 uncultured Pirellulales bacterium | reverse complement strand
GATGAGATTGCCCGCCAGACTGACGGCGAGGTAAACGGAGTGGATGTAATGGACGAGATTGACGTAATGGACGAGCCCTTCGACGTCGCTCAGGACGAGTTGGACGAAAGAAATTTGCGGGGCAAGCCCCGCCCTACGAAACTGGATTCCCGCTTTCCTCCTTCGCTAACCGCTTCGGAGGACAAGTCGCGGGAATGACAATCAAGCGGGGAAATTAAAATCGAGGTCCAGATCCTTCGACTTCGTCCCGACGAATCGGGACTGCGCTCAGGATGACAAAAAATGAGACTGTCCGGCGGACTGACGGCGAGGTAAACCACGCTGCGCTACGAAAATTTAGGTATAATGCAGAGATGCAAGATTATTATGTATATATCTTAGCAAGCAAGAGAAATGGAACGCTGTATGTTGGGACAACTAGTGATATTGCGAAAAGAATTGTGAGGCACAAGAATATTAGGGGCAGCAAGTTTGTGCAAAAGTATAATGTTCACAGATTGGTTTTCTATGAAAAAGCAAATGGTTATCGTGAGGCACGCAAAAGAGAACGACAATTGAAATGGTGGAAACGGAAGTACAAACTGGCAATTATAGAACAGATGAATCCCGAATGGAGAGATTTGAGCGAAAAATTGCTGGACCCCAGATAACGACTTTCTGGGGTCTCCGCTGCGCTACGAGGGGCAGAGGACGGCAGTAATATAACGTCCAACATTGAATCCGCCTGCGGCGGACAAGTTCTAATTACAAACGCACAAATTGCCAAAACAGTCTGATTCTAACCAAAGACGTATAATCCTGCCCTGTATATTGGCTCAGGAGAAAAGCATTGACGTCTGTATCCAAGTACTATAACTTGTTCTTTTAGATACGGCCACCTAACGATTGGAGAGGTGTATAAGAGCTAAAGGTCGAACAAGTATGCCGTATAACATCCGAATTGTGAGTACGTATCCCCCAAGAAAGTGCGGAATCGCCACGTTTTCGCGTGATTTGGCCAATGCGCTCGAACATTTTACGGGTGAAGTTAGTCAGATAAGAGTTGCAGCAATCGATGATAATAATGGGCCATATGATATTCCTGTGGACATTGTTATTGACCAGTATAGTCCCGAATCGTGGGATTTTGCCATTAAAAACATAACAGCCAAGGCAAAAGAAAGTGCAAATCCCACTATTATTATATTGCAGCATGAATATGGCCTGGACCCGGACAGGAACAGAGCGAGTGGTCGAGGCACTAATTTTGTTGACATGGCAAAAGCCCTTAGCGAAGCGAGTATCACCACTTTGGTTTACCTGCACACCGTGCTCGATGAGCCGAACGACCATCAAAAAAAGACGTTACAGGAACTGGCTAACTACAGTGACGGG
This sequence comes from uncultured Pirellulales bacterium, assembly GCA_964597035.1. GTDB lineage: Bacteria > Planctomycetota > Phycisphaerae > Sedimentisphaerales > Anaerobacaceae > Fen-1362. The sequence goes on along the minus strand of CAZQWM010000008.1, from coordinate 83,451 downwards.
CTCATTTTGACCACAGAAAGTGCTATAGGAATATTAGAATCGTCAAGTTACAAAATTGAGCATTCAAAGCTCAAGCACATTGACCACGGAGTCAGGATGCAACAACCTTCCGAATATGACCGATTGGCAGCCAAAGAAAAATACGGCCTGAAGGATTTTTTTCTCGTTACCACACTGGGACTATTGTCTCCAGAAAAAGGAATCCAGTACAGCATTAGAGCTTATGCGAGGTTTTTAGAAGAGTCCTGTACGGACAGCCAAAGGGAAAGAATAGTGTATTTAATTGCGGGTCAATGCCATCCGGATTTTGTACGAGCGGACGGGGGCAGGAAATACCGTGAATACCAAGTGACCTTAGCTGAGGTTCTAAAAGAGTCCAAACTGAAATGGTGCAAGGTCAAAAAAATCGAGGACCTTGATTATAAACAGCACGACGTTGTCTTTCTCGACACCTTTTTGGATGAAAGTACTTTCCTGGAACTTTATGGTGCGACCAACGTTATGGTGCTTCCTTATCTCAACATGTTCCAGATGTCAAGCGGCATACTGGCTGACACTTTAGGCTCCAGCAGAGTTGCTGTAGCGACGAAATTTCATTGTGCTCTGGAGCTTATTCATTCAAACAAACCTTGTCCGAGCGGGCTTGTCATCGGCAGATATGCCAGAAGTATTCTGGTCGATGCCGGGGAAGCTTCAGTGGAACAAATAGCCGAAGCGATTGATTTTTTAGTCTTTAACCAAAATAAACGCCTTTGGATGGAGAAAGAGGCGCACCAGAGAGGATTCCAAATGCAATGGAATAACAGCGCCTGGGCATTACTGCGGCATGTCAAGTTTATCAGGGAAGAAAAAGAATTAATTACGGGCAGAGCGGAGAAATTCACAAGGGAAAAAACATCTATCTATCAATTCAATATGCCTGTTTTTAGTGCGGCAACAAATAGCTCGAAAGGCATATTTATTCATACGAGAAATGAGGCAGGTATATAAAAATTCATCCCAAGCCAAGCTTCTATAAAATCTTTCCCTATAGGCATTATCTTTTGTAACTGTACTGACAATAATTAGGATTGGCTTCAAGTTTGTATCAGGGCACAAAGGGGTGCCGTTAGATAAGATTTTGCAAGACAAAGATTAGCACATTTTTGACGGTTCCAGACAGCGATAAATCCTCCGCTGATTTCCAGTCTGATTTGCCAAATATCCTACTGAAACTTTAGTAAATTGACCCCGGATTAAAATCCGGTGCTAAACACGACTTGATGATGGGGAGGAGTCGGCTTATACTTGGTTAGATGCAAAACAAGAGCGCAAGAGAAAAAGCAACGAGCGGCTTGAGAGCGGCAGTATTGATACCGGGGGTAACGGTATTCGTATCAAGCGCCTGCTTAATGATGGTCGAACTGATAGCCGGGCGATTCGCAGTAAGGAAGTTCGGTGCGTCGCTGTATACGTGGACGTCGGTAATAGGCGTTACATTGGCGGGGCTGACTATCGGCAACTATATAGGCGGACGAATCGCAGACCGGTTCAAGCCGAAGAAGGCGCTCTCGGCGGTATTCGCGATTTCATCGATTTGCTGTGTCCTGGCGATTTCGATGAATAATATCGCAGAGGCGTGGAAACTGCTGTGGTATTTTAGCTGGCCGATGCGTATTTTCAGCCATATCTGTATAGTATTCTTCCCGCCTTCGATGCTTCTGGGAATAATCAGCCCGGTGGCGGCAAAGATGGCTTTAGAGCAGAGCAAAACGCAGGGCAGGACGATTGGTGAGATTTACGCGTGGGGGGCGGCAGGCAGCATCTTGGGGACATTTCTGGCGGGGTTCTGGCTGATAGGGATTTTCGGCAGTGTTGCCCTATTATGGCTGGTCGCAGGCGTTCTGCTGGCGATGGGTATCGCATACGGTCCGAAGCGGCCCTTAGTGTACGTACTTGCGGCGTTTTTTTTCTGTCTGTTGTTTATAGAGTCCGCACCAATAGAATCAGTGGCGCGGCTCGGTTCGAGCATGGCATTGAGAGAGCCGGCGGACCCCAATATGCTTTACGAAGACGAAAGCCCTTACAACTACATTGCGGTCAACCGGGTATTGCAAAAGCCCGACTTGCGGATATTCGTGCAGGACCGGCTGGTGCACAGCAAGATTGCGATGGGTAATATAACGGACCTTCAATACTTCTACACAAAAGTATATGCGGCATTGACAGAGGGGCTAAGCCGGGAGAAGGACAAGGAAAACATCTCGGCGCTTATAATCGGCGGTGGCGGGTACGTTTATCCGAGATACATCAAGCACCAATGGCCTTCGGCGCGGGTTGACGTGGTTGAGATAGACCCGGCCGTTACAGAGGCGGCGAAGAAGGCGTTCGGTCTGCCGGAGGACACAACAATAAGAACCATAACCGCAGACGCGCGCAACTACGTGGATGCGCTTGTCCACAAGATAAACACCGGGCAAGAGGCGGTGCGGTACGATTTCATTTACGAGGACGCAGTAAACAACTATTCTGTGCCCTACCAGCTTGTGACCAAAGAGTTCAACGACAGAATCACACGAATTCTCAAGGACGACGGGCTCTACATTGTAAACCTGATTGACGTTTACGACAGCGGATTGTTTCTGGGGGCCGTGACGAATACTATCTGCCTGACTTTTGAGCATGTTTATGTTTTCTCCGATAAAAAGCCGAACGACTGGCGCAACACATTCGTGATAGCCGCCTCAAAACATCCGATAGATGTAAATAGGTATATAGCAGAATACGGCGACCTGCCCGACATCCGGCAGCTCAATAACGACGAGATTGCGCAGCTTACGGCGAAGTCAGGGGCGCTTGTTCTTACGGACGATTACACGCCCGTTGAAAACCTGCTGGCGCCTGTGGCGCGTGAGGATGCGGTAGATTTCTGGCTTGGCGAATGCAGCAAGATAGCGCAGCGACTCATGAGAGCGGGCAGACTGGATGAGAGTGTGGTCATGTACAAGGAAGCAATCAAAGTTCGACCCACTTTCGAGTTTTATTACCAGATAGCCCAAATAAGTATTGTGCAGGGGCGGCTGTCAGAGGCGGAGAAGGCACTTCGCAAGGCAATAGAAATCGGCAGGCAAACAGCAATCGACATGACAACAGCGTACCTCGACTTAGGCGAGCTCTACAAACAGATGGGAAGAGAAAGTCAAGCCGAAGAGAACCTGCGCAAGGCAATAGAGGGATTCAGACGGAAATTGGCCAAAGGTCATAAATCAGAGGATGTAATTTTCGGACTCGGCGCTGCGTTAATGGAGGTCGGGGAACTCGAAGAGGCAGCGGCACTTCTTCGTCAGACGGTAGAAGAAAAGCCTCAAGACGCACAAAAGCGAGAGATGCTCGCGCGTGCACTGCTGCTGCAAGGGCGGTACGATGAGGCAATTTCATTTATCAATCAGAGCATCCGATACTTAGTGGGGCAGGGATTAGAGGACAAAGTTGGGGAACTACGAAAGCTTGCTGAGAAGGCCAGGGCCGGCAAAACAGGCGGCTGAAGAAGCCGATTGGTCAATCGCTTGACACATTGGCGGTTTGCATTTCTTCGGGTCAACCGGTTATGAGTCAGGATGAAATCAAGAAGGAAGCAGAAGCGGTGAAATCAGAATTCTCAAAGTCATCTCTGACAGCCGGCGCGACGATATTTTTCTCGAACGTTTGCTTAATGATTCTTGAGATTGTTGCCGGTCGACTTGCGGCGAGATATATCGGGGCATCACTATATACCTGGACATCAGTGATAGGGGTGGTTTTGGGAGGGATAACACTGGGCTACTATCTGGGCGGGCGACTGGCGGACCGTTTTGCCTCACGAGAGGTGCTTGGGTGGCTGTTTGCCGGCAGCTCAATATCCTGTGTTGCGGTGGTGGCCATAAATAATCCAGTTGGGGAATGGACGCTTTTGTGGCGTTTAGAGATGTCAATACGAGTGCTGGCACATATATCAGTCGTGTTTTTGATACCGACAATACTGATTGGGGCCGTGAGTCCGGTGACTGTAAAAACGGCACTGGAGGAAGCCCGACATAAGGGCAGGACAGTAGGCCGGATGTATGCACTCGGGGCGGCAGGAAGCATAATGGGGACGTTTCTGGCGGGCTTCTGGCTCATAGCGGCCATAGGGTCGGTAAATACGGTGTGGGTTGTTTCAACAATGATGCTTCTGGGAGCAGTTGTATATCTGCCCAAGCCCTTAGTGAAGTATTCGTTGGCCGGTGTTGTCGGGTTTGTTATAGCCGTGGGGACAGTGCCGACAGTGTGGGCGGAACATTTAGGCGCGGCGCTGGGGCTTCGGCAAATACGTGAGCCCGATATACTTTATGAGACCGAAAGTCAATACGGTTACATAGCAGTGCGGCAGGTGAGCAAACAGCCGGATGAACGACAGTTCATACAGGACAATATGGAAAACCACAGCAGACTGATAATGGGGGACATACGCGATTTTCAACTTTTCTATTCCCGCATGTATGCAGCAGTAACCCACAGGGCAGCAGGTGATAAAGAAAAGTTCAACGTATTGAGCATAGGCGGAGGGGGTTATGTTTTTCCCCGATATATTCAGGACGTCTGGCCCGGAAGTCACGTGGACGTGGTAGAAATCGACCCGTCGGTAACAGAGGCGGCGACACGCGCATTCGGACTTAAGGCAGATACGCCAATCCAAACGATAAACCTGGACGGACGCAATTACGTTGACGGACTTTTAGAAAGAAAACGGCGAGGTGAAAAGACACCGGAATACGACTTCGTTTATATGGACGCATTCAATGATATGAGCGTGCCTTTTCAGCTTGTAACAAAGCAGTTCAACGAGAAGATTTTCGATATAACGGCAGCAGACGGCGTTTATATGGTGAATACCATCGATATGTTAGACAGCAGCAGATTTATTTCCAGCTTCGTTTACACAATCAGCCGGACATTTCCTTATGTATATGTAACAGGCAAATTAGTTCCGGGTTATTTACCAAACAATTTCGTGGTGATAGCGAGTAAAAGACCCGTGAATCTCGAAGGACTGAGCAAGGAGGAGTTCTTCAAGAAATCAGCGGTTAAGGTTTTCGACAACGAAGAAGTGACAGCTATTATTGAAAAAGCCGGCAGGATTAACATCGATGATGACTACGCACCAACAGAGAATCTTATGGCTCCCACAGTTCGACAAAGCGCGGCAATACAAATCGCGAAGAAGTATATCGAGCAGGCAAAAGAACTAAGCGATGCGGGAGAAACAGATAAAGCAATCAGCAAGTGCCGTCAGGCGATACGAGCGAGTCCGGCCTGGATGGTGAAGGGATACTATGAGATGGGGAAAATACTTGCCAACCACAACAGATACGCAGAGGCGGCTGAGGCGCTGCGTTCGGCACTGGAAGGGACCACGCCGGAAGACGGGGGGGTCTTTACATCTCTGCTACATTACTTTCTGGGTGTGACATTGAAGAAACTCGGCGACAGAGGAGACGCCTTAGCAGAATTCGACAACGCAATCGAGCTTTTGAACGCGGAATTAGAAAGCACGGGAGGCACATCTGAAATTTACTCACATCTCGGACAGGTCTACGCGGTCAAGGGTGATATGAAAGAGGCGACGGAGTTTTTCGAACAGGCCTTAAAAGAGGAGCCCAATAATATCAACAACCACATCACGCTTATAAGAGCGCTTATGTTCCAAAAGCGATACGGAGAGGCAAAACAACAGTTGCAGAAGAGCGTCGATTACATGCAAAGCAACGGCAGGAATAAAGATACCGAGCAGCTTGAAAAATTGATTATTGATTATTGATTATTGCAAGCGGGGAATGTAATCATCAATACTCGATTATCAATAATAGATGAACAGGGACGGGTAATGCCAGATACACGAAGCCACAGAGGGCAGCATCCTTCGGACGAAAAGCTTTTTTCAGAGGCCAGAATCCCGGACCTTCGCCGGGCAGTAGCCGACTATTCGCTTTTGTTAACGAAGGGCTATGCTGCAAAGAGTGCGTTGAAGCTTGTTGGCGACCGGTTCACGCTTACCGAAAGACAGCGATTAGCAGTGATGCGAAGCTCCTGCTCGGATGAGCAGCTTGCGCGGCGCAAAAGACGAGAGCTTGACATCGACGACATAGCGGAAGAGGCAATCGCCATCGACGGATACAATATCCTGATAACAACCGAAGCGGCAATGAGCGGAGGGCTAATCTTCGTCGGTCGTGACGGGTGTTACCGGGACTTAGCCAGCATCCACGGGACGTATCGCAAAGTCAGCGAGACGATACCGGCTGTCGAGCTTATCGGCGGATTTCTGCAGAAAATCGGTGCAGCCGAGACACTGTGGCTTTTAGACAGCCCGGTTTCGAACAGCGGCAGATTAAAAACGCTTTTAGGCGAGGTAGCCCAAAGAAACAACTGGAGGTGGGAAATCGAGCTGGTGATAAGCCCGGACGCCAGACTCATCAAGGGCAATAAAATAGTAGCAAGCAGCGACGGGGTGGTTTTAGACGGTTGCGGGAGATGGGTAAATCTGGCCAGAGAAATAATAACCGCTGAGGTGCCATCAGCAAAGATTGTCGACTTTTCGGTCCTACCATAAGACCTTGACACAAAAGGACTTGCGATTCAATTCTCCAAATAATTCAGGATTTGCTTTCTTTTTTGTGCCGCGTTTTGGGCAGTTGCGCATTTATAATTTTGATGATAGCCAGACCTTTACCAATTGAATCAGAAAGAAAACTGATGAATGTGAGCGAGTTGAGTGGTTTTGCCTTCGAGCCGGACCTGATGACGACGGCCAAAAGCGACCCCGGGGCCTTCACAAGATTATATTTCCGCCACTATGACGCGATATTCAGATATTGTGCACACCGACTCTTTAACAGAACCACGGCAGAGGACATCACGTCGGAGGTTTTCCTGCGTATGGTGGAGAACTTCCAGAGATTCGACGGCGACGAGAGGCAATTTCGCAACTGGCTTTACACGATAGCCACCAACGCGATAAACGAGCATACAAGAAAGACCACCCGGCGAAGCGCAATTATGACCTGGGTGCGGCAGTGGCTGAGCAATAAAAACAGCGAAGAATCGTTTGCAGACGAATCGCAAAAGAAAACGGCTATCATCAAAAGAGCAATACTCGCGCTCAAGCCGGAGTATCAGGCCATCATCACAATGCGTTTTTTCGAGAAACTGAAATTAGAGGAAATAGCCGAGATAGTCGGGACAAGCGCCGGCACAGTCCGCAGTCAGTTGTCGCGGGCATTAGTGAAGCTGCGAAGGCATATCTCTTCGGCCCAAACTAATGGGCAGGAGGTAACAATATGAGAAATGATGAAAGACAATTCGAAGAACTTTTCAGCAAGGTGACATTCGACGACAAGTGCGATTATCATCACCGGAACAAGCTACAGAAGGAACTGCTGGCTGCTTTTGCACGACGCCAATGGCAAGAAGAGAGACGAACCCGACCCGCCCAAGGCGGAGAAATCGGGGTCTGGAGAACGATTATGCGAAGCGGATTCGACAAGCTCACCACGAGCAGAATAACAAAATTAGCGGCGGTAGCGGCAATAGTGGCCATTGCAGTTTTTTTGAACCGTGCAATATTCAGACCCGGCCACACTGATCCAATAACGTCGATAGAGTTTCTTGCGAAGGCACAGGCGGCCGAGCAGGCGCTTTTCACCGGGGACAAGATTGTGCATATCCTGAACGAAATCACAATCTACGGGAGCCATTACAATCCCAAAACAAACGAAATGATAGAGAAGCTCGGCGACCCTAAAATTACGGACGAGGAAATGCAGAAACTCAATCGCGAATTAGTAAGCTCCTGGATGATAAACTGGCTTCCGATGTGCTCGCTGGAGGCCGACGGAGGGCAACGTCTGACGGAAATCAGGTTGTCGAGGGACGCGAACCAGCCATATACGATTTTTGACAATTCGTGGTACGAGCCGCGTACGGGACGATTTGTCCGCACAATGGAGACAGACGACAAGGTAATTTTTGTCAACGCTTACGACGGCGAATTCGTAAGTATTACTGAGACGGCCGCTGACGGAAAAATCCAGTTAAAAGGCGAGGCAGTTACGTCCGATTTCAGGGCACCGGAGAATCCAGCGGAGTTTTTAGGGATAACTGCAGGCGTTCGGCAGTGTCTCAGCGACAAGTGTGTGGCAGAGCCAATTCAAGATGTAGTGGAAGACAAGCTCGAAGACGGGACTCCGGTTCTTGTATATAAGCTTGGTTTCCCGGACCCGTGGGGTGAGCTAAACACTTATTATCTTTTCAAGGTGCGTCGTGCCGATGAGATAATCGCAGAGATTGAGTACACCTATATGGGCCAGCAGCAGATGCTGATTCGAAGGATAGCGAGCGAACCGGTAGATGAGCCGGGATATTCTTGGAACCTTGCGGAGCTCAGCAGCAAAGAGCTTGCAGGGCAAGCACCAAGCGCAGTAACGGTGGCATCCGATGTCGCCATCGATAACGTGTCAGTGCGGCATATGGTTGACAGGGCAGAGTTCGAGACGTATATCTTCGCAAGCGACCCGAGCTGGACGCAGCAGCGAATGATAGTAGACGTTGTTGACCCGATGAACCCGTCGGCGAGGATGTTCTTGATTCTGTACACCGCGGAAGACGGCCGGCACGTGCTGCTGATTCAATCCACTACTCATAACAAATATATGGGAATGATGTTCAAGCAGGCGCAGGCCCGCTCGGCGGAGGCACACGGACAGGGACTTAATTACACCGAGTATGCCAATGGCTGCAAATTATACGCAAACATCGGCGGCGAGGCGTTCTGGACGGACTTGTGTTTCAGGAACTGCGGATTCGAGCCGGCACAAGACCGTGTTGGTTACATAGTCGAGACGCCATCCGGAACGGTCCCGCTGATAGCGGTTAACGGTGCGGTGACCGAGGAAGAACTAGCCGTGCTTGTAAATTCACTGATACCGGCGAAGGAATACGAGGTGAAGTAATTTATCGCAGTTTTCACGGGCTTGGAAGCCCGTGCCACAAAAACAAGCGCCGTCCCTAAGGGACGGCGTTTTTTTATCAAAGTTTTTCGACGGCTTTACGAAGCTCGTCGCAGACGATTGAAACTTCGGCTTTTGTGAGATTGTTATAGAAAGGCAGAGCGATTGTTCTTTCGGCGACTGATTCGGTTACGGGGAAGTCGCCTTTTTTGAAGCCGAACTGTTCGACCATAAACGGCTGGAGGTGAACCGGGGTGAAATAATTGCTGACCTGGATGCCCGCATCCCGCATTAGCTGCAGGATTTTATCTCGCTGTTGGCGACTATACTGTTCTGCAAGCCGAATCACGAAAACGAACCAGTTAACGTCGCAGCCGGGCGGCTCGGACGGAACAATAAACCTTTCGTCATCAGCAAGGGATTCCTGATACCATTTTGCGACCTGTTTTCGTTTGGCTTTGATTTCATCGATTCTCGATAGCTGGGCGATTCCGAGCGCGCAGTTTATGTCGCTGAGGCGGTAGTTGTAGCCGAGTCGTTCGTGACTCAACCACCCCCCCGCCGAGGCCCTGCCCTGATTTCGCAGCGAGACACACATATCAGCAAGAGCGTCATCGTTGGTGAGAATCATTCCGCCTTCTCCAGTAGTGATTTGCTTATTGGGATAGAAGGCGAAGACGCTCATTTTGCCGAAGGTTCCGGCCTTTTTGGCGTTGAGCGATGAGCCGAGTGCCTCACAGCAATCCTCGATGACGATGAGCTTATGCTTATCAGCAACCTCGGAGACTTTGTCGAAGCCGGCGGGGCTGCCGAAGACCTCTACGGGTATGATTGCTCTGGTCTTTTTCGTGATTTTAGATTCAATTTTGGATACGTCTATATTCAAAGTCACAGGGTCGATATCGACAAAGACGGGTTTGGCGCCGGTCATAATTATAACGTTGGATGTTGCGATAAACGTGAAGGGCGTTGTGATGACTTCATCACCGGGTCCGATACCGAGAGCGAGCAAACACAAAAACAGGCCACTTGTTCCGCTGTTTACGGCGACGGCCCGCTTTGTGCCAATGTAGCTTGTAAACGCCTGTTCGAATTCCGGCAGTTTCGGCCCCAGCGAAAGATTTGGGCCTTGCAGCACTTCAGTTACGGCCTGAATCTCTTTTTCTGTTATGTCGGGCCGGGACAGGTATATTCGCACAAGCAACTCCTTATCAAATCACAGGCGCATAAAACAAACAGAACCATTTTACTACCGGCACTAAAGAAAGCCAAAGACTTTCTAACCCGGCCTGACAATCCAGACAAGTCAGGGCATATCAGGCCCGGGCGGGAAAAACGGTCGATTTTAGCAACGCAAACCAATTGTGCTTATGGGACGTAGTAACAATGGCAAAAGGTCGTATCAAACAAAGGACTTGAAAGTGGATTAGACGTGCTAAACAAGGCCCATTATCAAGTCGATAAACTATGGGCAGACGTAGCGTTCGGACACAAACGGGGATATTAAAATGGCAAAAGGGAAAAACGTACTGACTACAGGCGACGTTGCGAAGATATGCAACGTTGCGCCGCGGACGGTGTCGAAATGGTTCGACAGCGGCCAGCTCAGGGGTTACCGGATACCGGGAAGCAGGGACAGGCGGATACCGGTCAACGAGCTGATTCGATTTATGAAGCAGCATGATATGCCAGTGCCGTCGCTGCCTGTCGACAAAATGCGCGTGGTGATAGTCAACGGTGACACAGAATCGGCCCTAGCAAACATGCTGAAAGAAAATTCGGATTATGAGGTCAGAGTGGTCCGGAACAACTTTGAGACCGGCAGCGAAGTCCAGAGATTTGCACCGCACGTTCTGCTTGTGAACCTTTTAGCCAGAGATATAGATGCGGCTGAAATCTGCAGGAATATACGAGCAGATGAAGAGCTGCAAACCATCAAGATTATCGCCCTTGCGAACAATCTGACTACCAGCGAAGCCACTGCACTTATTCAGAAGGGTTTTGACGGGTATGTATCAAGACCCGACGATGTTTCCGAGGTCGTCAGAAAGATAGAAGAGGCCACAGCAATAATCTATTAGCGACAGCAGAACACCAAGCAATTTTCAAGCAAAGAAGCCGGTCTAAAGACCGGCTTCTTTTTTCCCAGTCCTTAGAGGAACCAGACATAAACAAGCTGAATAGAAACGGGAAGTGCCCTTTGCCTTTTAAAGAAATGCGAGTTCCAAGGGAAGAATCCGTCAGCAGGTTATTGCCTTCCAGCCCTGGTGCAGCTCCTGCATCAAGCTTATAACATCGCGAACCATTTGCGTGTCCTGCTTAGTGTTTGCCTCTGAGAGGCGTCTTGTCATAAAGCTGTAAAGCTGGCGGAGATTTGTAGCGACCTGGCCGCCTTCATCCATATCGAGGACGGCATTAAGCTCGTTGATAATGTCCTGTGCCCTAGAGATGTATCGGCTTTTTTCGTCGAGATTTCCGGCCTGCATCTGCTCGATTGCGAGATTCATAAACTTGATAGCACCCTCATATAGCATAACGATAAGACGGCCTTTGCCCTGGGTACTAACGGCGTGGTCCTTGTATACATCGAGTCCTTTCATCCGACTGCTCCTTTAAGCATCATACGATGCGTTTTAACAAACAGTGAGTTTTGTTTTCCACGGGTTTGAATCCCGTGCCACCTGGTTTCGTGATTAAAAAGATGGGGAGGCGACTATGCCTGTGGCGACAGCCACCTCCCCCCATTCACTTCAAATCACAGTTTTCCAGGTGTTAGCCCAGCAGAGTCAGCGCCATAGTCGGCATCATATTTGCCTGCGCCAACATCGCGACACCGGCCTGTGCAAGAACCTGGTTCCTTGTCATCGCAGCCATTTCCGTAGCTACATCGACGTCTGAGACACGTGACTCGGCTGACATCAGGTTTTCGGCCTGAATGTTGAGCACTTCCACCGACGTCATCAAGCGGTTCATCTTTGCACCAAATTCCGCCCGAGCTGTTGTGGCGGTGCCAATGGCGGTGTCAAGCGTTGAAAGTGCCGTCATAGCACTGTCATCGGAGGTGATACTGAGCGCATCGATACCAAGTCCTTCCTTAGTCATATCCTTCATATTGACCGTGATTGCATCGTCCGCAGTGCCAAACACGACCGAAACGGTGCCTGTTGCGCTGTCGAGCAGGCTGGTTCCGTTAAACTTGGCGGAGCCGGCGATACGCTCGATTTCCTCGGCAAGCTCATCAAACTCGGTGTCCATAATGGACAACTGGTCAGATGTATAGGTTCCGGTGGCGGCCTGTTCAGCCAACTGTTTCATACGGACAAGCAGGTTGTCGATGGTCTGCATACCACCCTCTGCGGTCTGCAGAAGACTGATGCCGTCCTGGGCGTTTCGTGCTCCCTGTTGAAGCACGGCGATGTCCGCCCTCATCAATTCGCGGACGGCGAGACCAGCGGCATCATCCTTTGCGGTGTTGATGCGCAGGCCCGACGACAACCTCTCGACCGACGTAGCCAAGGCATCATAGCTCTGGCCCAGGTGGCGAGCGGCGTTTGCCGCCATAATGTTGTTTTTAATAACTAACATATTTCTAACTCCTTAAAAGCCATTCCATCAAATCCTCAGCTCTCTTTCATCGCGGGGGCCATTGAAGACCTGCGATACAACTCCTTTATCGTGCTACGAGCACGTAGCGAGCTTCCAACTGTCATTATCGATTATGAAAACGGGGACTTAAGGGAGTTAATCGATGCGGCAGGCGACAATATTTTGGCCCTGTAATATGGGCGTCTGGGACGCTGAAACAGGGTTGATAACGTCCGAGAAATTCAAGGTGACAAAAAAATGTCACGCGACAACTGCGACTACAAGCATGGGGACGCCATACCTTAGATTAAGACATCCAGCAACTCGTTTGAGGGTGATGATTGATGTGCACCGGAGGTTGTTTGTGAATTGAATGCAGTTGCGTCCGCGAGATATTCCGTTGCGGCAAACGAATCGTCCCACGGCCTATTTGAGCCGGAATCATTGAAGCTGTGATGAGCAAACTGTTCCGAGGCATCGTGAGAGTAACTATCCCGCCAGGACTGCTGGGCCGACTGCCTAAACGAATCCGAAAGCGTGACATCAATACGTCTTATCGCAATGCCCAACTGCTCAAGAGCGCGCATTACTTCAGGGATTGCCTGTTGAATCTCTCCCCTGGTCTGTGGATTGGTTGTCTCCAGCAGGCCTGTAAGCTCGTTACCCTGCTGGCTGAACTTTACATACACCCTACCAAGCTCGGGCGGATGAAGCTGAATTGTAATCTGGCGGTTTCCCTGCTGGAGCGAGGATTGGATTGACTCGCGAATCTGCTCTTTTACCGCAGCGGCAGGGTCGGAGACAGTTGCACTTTTAGCGACAGGAGTTCCGCTGGTCTGGGCCATTAGACGATTTGCGGCAACACCATTAGTCAGCTCAAGGCCGACATCCTGGCCACGGTTGGATTGTAGTTTTTTAGAGTCAGTACCGCCCTGCTTTTTAGAGAACAGCTCAGCCGATTCAATACCGAATTTTTCAGCCGACTGGGCGAATATTGCGTCGTAACCGGAGCGTTGGCCAGCCAGGTGCTGAGGGCTTCCCTGCCCATCATTTGTGAGCTGAACCTGAATGTTATTGGGACGAGCTATCTCCCAATTATCAGACAGCTTCCCTGCCTTGTCGGTCTGCACCTGGCCGGCTTCGTTATTTCCATTATTTTTCACGTTTGCTGCAATCAAAGCGTTGCTGTTATTCAGTGTATTTGACAACTCCGCATTCCTGCCTGACTCGATTAGCTTGTCGTTTGAGTTTTCTGAGCCGTCGAACGCTATCCCGGCCGGTTTACTTTGCGGAAGTAAAGAAGCGGTATTGTTTTGTTTTGTGGGCTGAACATTTTGCTGAGGGGCTGTTTTATGGTCTGCAGAAGTTAGTAACGCCTGTTGAAGGGCTTCGGTTTTGTCCTGTGTGGCATCCTGAGCAGCGTTAACCGTTTGCGACTGAGTTGTTTTTGATGTCTCGGCTGAATCAACTTTTGCGAGTAAAGGCAAGCTCGCTTGAGCTATATTGGCTTTATCGTTTTGGCCGGGATTTACTTCGGCTGCTGTATTCGTTGCTTTGTCAACCGCTTGTGACTGCCCCGAAGCATCCCCGTCTATACACTTATCGTTAAGCGTGCTTAGCCGGCCTTCCTGGCCAAGGACCACTTTACCCTGTTGTTTTTGACCAGTGGCAACACCAATAACATCTCGTAGTCCATCCAGTGTAAGCGTAATATCCTGTTTTGAGGATTCGACGGTCTTTGCCGTTTTATCCATATCCGATTTTTCACGTTTTCCATTATTTTGTTGGGCAATTATGAGCCGGTTTTCGAGAATCTCATGAAAATCGTTCTCGGTCGCATTTTCCGTTGTTTTCTGTGTGTTCTGAGATGTTTTATCGGACTGAGTATTCTCGGCAGAGCGTTTTGCAGATTCGCTATGAATCGAAACGTAATCGCTATCAGCGAATTCGCCTTCGGGGCGTTTTGTAAGACCATTATCGCGGCTTTTAGAGTTTGATGCTGTTGAGTTGCGCGCAGCAAAATCCTGCGTCCGCTCCAAAGACGCTGCGAATAACAAATCAGTTGTTAATGGACCTATATTCATAGCGCAAAACTAAGACGAATGTTAGCAATCAGGATGCCACTTCAGGCCCTGCCGCATACATACAGCCATAAGACCTTGTTAGCATAGGACTTAAGTATTATATAAAAAGTGTTTTTTCGTAAAGATGTTGAGCCGGAATCGAAAGCCGGTAAAATGTTCCGGCCTGCGAGGAAACAATTTCCTTACGGCAATCTCAAAAAGACTCCTGCCCCCTTTTTCTCGTCGTCAAGAAACAGGGCTTGTTGTATAGAAACCGAACGGTAATCATCTCTATAAACCGCGAGTTTGAGAGTCAAAACAGGCGATTTTTCACAAAAAACGAGCTTAAACAATCCCGCCGAGCCAAAAAGTCATTTCTGGCACGAGCGTTGCAACTTCAGGCGGATAAGAAAAGGTTAACCATATTTTTCAGGGCTTGCAGATGTCCAAAACGGGCATAGTGGAACTGCTCGAGGCGGGGCTAAGAGCTGAAGCGATGCGCCAGCAGGCGATTGCCAATAACATCGCCAATATGCGCACGCCCGGTTATCGGCGTCTTGACGTGAAGTTCGAAGAGCTTTTAGCCAAGGCGATGGAGTCCGGGGACTTAGGGGACTTAGAGGACCTGGAAGAGTTCGTGCCGCAGATGTACCGTCCCAAAAACACGGCTGTGAAACCGGATGGCAATGACGTCAACCTCGAAGTTGAAGTGGGCGAATTAGTGAAGAATGCCCTGAGGCACAAGGCGTTGATTCGCCTGTTGAACAAGAAATACAGTCAAATCGATAATGCAATCACCATCAGATAGCCGGGAGTCAAAAGATGAGAATCGAAAACGGATTCGGGCCAATAGACATTGCCGTGTCGGGTTTGCGGGCGCAGAACAAGCAGATGGAGGTAATTTCGTCGAACATCTCCAATTCGAGGACGACCGACGCGGGCAAAGGCGAACCATACCGACGGCTTGAGGCGATACTCAAAACGGAAACTGACGGTATAAGCGGAGTCGAGGTAGAGCGGATAGCAAAGGATATGAGTGATTTTAGCAGAGTGCTTGAGCCGGGGCACCCGGATGCAGACGAGAACGGCTATGTCCGAATGCCAAACGTGAGCATTCCCGTCGAGATGATGAACCTTACAGTGGCGACGCGGACATACCAGGCGAATGCGGCAGTGCTTCGGCGGTATCAGCAAATGGTCGATGCGACACTCGAACTTCTTCGATAGGTGAGGTGAAAGACAATGATTAACTTTGACCCGAACGTAAGTTCAGCAACCAACAATCTTCTCCAGCAGGCGCAAAAGGCCGGCAACCAGGCCGGCGAGCAGGGAGACTTTTCCGGCACAGTAAAGGCATTAGGCAAGTACCTGACGGAGGTCGACGGGCTTCAGCAGTCATCGGATATGTCAATACAGGATTTGTTAGCCGGTCGAAATCAGGACATCGCATCGGTGGTAGCCGCGGTGGCGAAGGCGGACATCAGCTTCAAGGTTTTAGTTGGCGTGCGGAACAAGCTTATCGACGCGTATAAGCAGACTATGAATATGCCATTATAACCGGTAACGGCGTGATTGGGCAAAATACAAGCGGGCAGAGGATATGAACTTTTTTGAGAAACTTGTCGCGGTTTGGCAGAAGATAAACATAGTGCAGCGAACGCTGCTGGCGGCGATTGTCATTACGATGTGCATCATAGGAGCGCTTTTAACTTACTGGGCACGGCTGCCTGATATGACAATGCTGTACTCGGAGCTTGGCCCGGAAGAGGCGGCCAAGATAACCGACAAAATCAGCGAGAAAGGCATCGCATACGAATTGCGAAACGGGGGCAAAAGCGTATACGTTCCGAGAGAGATGGTTTACCAGCTCCGGCTGGACCTCGCCAAGGAAGGGCTGCCGACGGGTGGAAAAAGCGGCTACAGTATATTCGACAACGAGAAAATCGGAGTAAGCCCGTTTGTTCAGAACGTCAATCTCAAACGTGCTTTGCAGGACGAGCTCGCCAGAAGCATCCAGATGATTGAAGGGGTGCTGAATGCACGCGTCCATATAGTAAGCAGCAACCAGACGGTATTTACCTCGAGCGAACAGCAGACAAGCGCATCGGTAGTTCTGAAATTAAAGCCGGGCTACAAGCTGAGCAACTCAAACATCGCGGCAATTGCCAATTTAGTTGCAGGCAGCGTTGAGGGTCTCAAGAGCGACAACGTAACCATCGTCGACAGCAACGGGAGACTTCTCAACGGTCAGTCGGACCAGGCGCTGACAGGCGGTGCCGGGACGGTCCAAGATTACAGGGAGAGGGTGGAACAGAACCTTGCGAACAAGGTCGAACAGATGCTGCAGGCGGTGTTAGGTCCCGGCCGGGCCACTGTGCGGGTAAGCGCGGAGGTAGATATGACCAGCGTCAGCACGGTCACGGAGACCTACAGCCCCACGGGAAAGGTAACCACCAAGGAAGAGATAAAGAGTAATTCGGAGACGGAACCGGCTACGGGCACGGAAAGCGGCGGGACATTGGCCGGCGGGGTGAAGAAAGATGAAACAGTGGTAACGGAATACGTTGTAGGCAAGACAGTGGAGCAAAAAGCGATTGTTCCTGGCGACGTAACAACGCTATCAGTGGCCGCGGTTGTGGATTTATCAGTGGCCGATGTAAACGGGACGGAGTCAACGGTAGAAGGAGCAAAGATAATGCAGCTTGCGGACGTTGAGAAATTAATCGAGACGGCGCTTGGGCTGGAGCTTAACGGAAGAGATTCGCTGAAGGTCGTCGAGGCGAGGTTCTTCCGGCCAATTGTCAGTGCCGAGCAGCAGGAGGAGCCGAAAAAGCTGGATTATATAACGATTGCCCGCAACGCCTCATTAGGTATTACGGCATTTTGCGCATTAATCGTGCTGAGGGTATTCACAAAAGCGCGGAAGAAAGTGGAGGGCCAGACAGCCATAGCGGAGCTTCCGGCAGGAGCAGAGGCAGCCGGTATGCTTCCCGGGGCGGGCGGCGTGGAACCGGTTGTGGTGCGCAGGCAATTGGCGGAAGTAATGCGAAGCAACCCTGAGCAGGCAAGAAGGTTATTCGTAAACTGGCTCCAAGAAAAGGCATAGTCGTAATGAAGATTTATAGACAGCGGAGCAACTGAACAATATGCCAACAGCAATAGTCCAATTCAAAGGCAAACAAAAGGCGGCAATGCTGCTGATGGGTCTGGATGCAAATACGGCGGGAGAGCTGCTGAAGGGAATGGACCCACAATCGGTTCAGGAACTTGCGCTGGAACTTGCGTATCTCGACGCTTCGGGTTATCGCAACAGCAAAGAGAGCCTTGAACTTGCGAAGGAATTCTGCACCCATGTAAAAGGCAGCGATACCTTCCACTTCAAGACGTTTTTAGAGGAGATGCTCAAAAGCGCAGTGGGCTTCGAGAAGGCACAACAGATTCAAAAGGAAATCAGCAACCTGCTGCATAAGCGAGACCCGTTCATGCAGATACGGTCGGTCGGCCCGGAGGTGCTGGCCAAGGCGCTCGAGAACGAGCATCCCCAGGCAATAGGAGTGGTTTTGTCGGAACTGGATGCCAAGAAAAGCTCGGCGGTGCTGAGTATGCTGGGCGAAGGCGTCCGGCTGAGCGTTATCAGTCGAATGACGACTCGCGAGGCGGTCGGCGGGGAGGCAAGACTGCACATAGCAAAAATGGTCGATTCACATTTGAAGGCACTGACAGGAGCCGCAGCAGCGGCAGCCGGGCCACAGGGAGAACAGTCGCTGAGGAAGGTGGCGGTTATTCTGCGAAACTTAGGCCAGGAACTCCGGGACGGCTTGCTCAGCTCAATCAGGGAAAAGGACGCCGCCACAGCCGACAGCGTGGCGGAACTGATGATAATCTGGGAGGACATTCCCCTTGTCGCGGACAGGTCCTGTCAGCAGGCGCTGCGGGGCATCGAAGCCGGCCGGCTGGCGCTTGCCCTGCGTGATGCTGATGAAGCAATAAAGCAAAAAATCAGGTCAAACATATCGGAGCGAGCCAACGCGATGGTGGACGAGGAGACATCGCTTATGGGAACCGTGAAGAAAGAGGATATGGCGGCGGCAAGGGAAGAAATCGTCAAGGTCTTTCGCGAGATGAACATAAAGGGCGAACTGATGTTCGCAGAAGGACAATGATATGTCGGGGACACCCACTATAAAACTGGCAGGGCCTGTCGATTCAGTGGAGCTAATTGACTCGACGCTCGAAGGGCCACAATCTTTCGAGGTCAATATCGAGGGCGGGACAGCGGTCGAGCCGGAGACGCTAAAGCAACAGTATGCCCAGGCGATACAGGCACTCCAAGCAACGGCGAAGAAATTACAGGTTGTATGCAACAGGATGATAGTCGAGCACAGACAGGCGATAGCAAAACTGGCAGTTGAGATAGCGAGAAAGATACTCGCACAGAAGGTCCAGGAGGGCGACTACAAGATAGAGACGATAGTCCAGGAAGCCCTGAACAATTCACCTACTCGGCAGGATATTGTTGTTCGGCTGAATCCCCAGGACCTGAGCCGGTTACAACAAATCCAGGGGGACAGTGGGACATTCGACGGCGTGAAATTCGTTGCCGACGCCGGGATAGGACCGGCACAGTGCGTAATCGAGACGCCGAAAGGCAAGGTAGAGTCACTGATAGAGGAACATCTCGAACAGGTCAGCAGGGCGCTGGGCAAGGCGATTTGAAAAATGACACCTGAAGGCATAGAAGAGTTTGTGATAGATTTCGACCGGCTTCATTCGGCGCTCGATACAATCAATCTGCTGGACTGCCAGGGCACGGTCGTAAGGGTGTCCGGGCTGACTGTTGAATCGAACGGCCCGATAGTCGGTCTTGGTGAGCTGTGCGGTATTCATATTCGCGACGGCAGGCGTGTTCTGGCGGAAGTCGTCGGTTTTCAAAAAGACCATTTGATTCTGCTGCCACTCGCGCACATAGACGGTATATCGCCCGGCGACACAGTGACGGCGAGAACGACTCCGCGAACGATTATGCTAAGCGAAGGCATTCTCGGCAGAGTCATCAACGGGCTTGGCGAACCAATCGACGGCAAAGGGTCGCTGCAGGGAGCCGACAAGCGGGCGCTTGACACGAGCAGTCCGCCGCCATTGAGCCGCACGAAGATAAGCGAGCCGCTTCCACTGGGTATCCGGTCGATAGACGGACTGCTGACGTGCGGCAAGGGTCAGCGTATCGGGATTTTTTCGGGAAGCGGCGTCGGCAAGAGTGTTTTGTTAGGCGACATCGCCAACTCGAGCGAGGCCGACGTCAACGTGGTGGCGCTGATAGGCGAGCGTGGCCGGGAGGTTCGTGAATTTTTAGACAATGACCTTGGGCCGGAAGGATTGTCCCGCAGCGTGGTCATAGTGGCGACGTCGGATTCACCGCCCATTCAGCGGGTCAAGGCGGCATTTGTGGCAGTAACGGTTGCCGAGTATTTCAGAGACCGCGGCAGGAACGTGCTATTTATGATGGACTCACTGACGCGTTTTGCACAGGCCCAGCGAGAGATAGGGCTTGCCGCGGGCGAGCCGCCGGCAACAAAAGGATACTGCCCGAGCGTTTTTTCACTAATGCCTCGGCTGGTGGAGCGTCTGGGGCGTGCCGAGAACGGCAGCATTACGGGGATACTGACGGTCTTAGTGGAAAACGACGACCTGACGGACCCCGTGGCGGACAGCGCAAGGAGTTTGTTAGACGGGCACATAGTGCTATCGAGAAAACTGGCGGAGCGAGGATATTTTCCGGCGGTGGATATTTTAGCAAGCGTGAGCCGGCTGATGCCGGTGGTGACGAGCAAGGAGCACAAAACGGCGGCGAAAAAAGTGCGGGAGATATACGCCACTTACGCCGACGCCGAGGACCTTATCAACATCGGGGCATTTTCGCCGGGCAGCAACCGTAGAATCGACGGGGCCATCGCCCTGATTGACCAGATAAGGAATTTTTTAGTGCAGCCGGTTCGGCAGAGGACCGAACTGCGAGAGACCGTCGGCCAGATGAAGGCCATAACGGAGACTTGGGACCGGCTGCTCGGTAATTAAAATTCAGGGAATAATTAGATGAGGCGATTCGTATGGCGCCTGCAGCGTGTGCTCGATATAAGGACGAAACAGGAACAGATTAAGACCCAAGAGCTCTTTGCAATAACAGAGAAACTTACGGCTAAACGCGGTGAGCTGCTTTCACAGCAGAGAATCCTGCGGGACATACTCGATGGAATAGCCAATGAGGACCCGATGCACCGATTAGGCAAACAGGAATTTTTTCTACGGCATTCGGCGGCAACGGACGAACGAATCAAGCAGCTCAAAGCGAGCGTCGAGAAGCTCGAACAACAACAGAGAAGCAAGATAGCCGAAGTGATGAAAATCAGGCGATTCAAGGAGAGTCTCGAACGCCTGAGAGAACAGGCGAAGAAGGACTTCATTGAAGCACAGGACAAACTCGAACAGAAGCAGCTTGACGAGATGGCGACCGTAGGTTTTGCGCGTGAGAGTATCAGGGACAAAAAAGACGGCGGTATAGAAGAGCAGGACGGCGTGATTTGATACGTCCGGGCGTTTGACAGGAGACTAAAAGTGAACAAGAAACAGATAATAATCGCGGCCGGAGCGGGACTTTTGAGCTTCGGGGTGACATTTGCGGCGGCGTTTATGCTCCTGGGTCCCGCCCCGCCACCGCCGGAGCCGGCTGCATCCCAACAAACTGAAACGCCCGAACAGCCAACGGTCGAAAGCACCGCCGTTTTCCCCGCGGATATGCAAATTACCGAGAGGAGGGAAACAAAAAAAGGTCTTAGTGAAAAACGGCTCAACAGTCTCGTTTACGAGGTGCGTGAAAAGATAAACGATTACCAGGGCAAGGTCAGAGGGCTGGAGGTTCGCGAGGCGAGACTCCAGATGACCCAGGAGACGTTAAAGAACGATATCGACGAGCTGAACGGGATACGCGTTGAGCTGGCAACTCTGGTGGTGAACCTTAAGGAGCAGAGAAAGCTACTGCTGGAAACACGGACGCAGATAGAAGAGAGTGAAAAGGCGAACCTGGCCAGTATAGCGGCCACCTACGACAAGATGGACCCGGCCAGCGCAAGCAAAATTATACGTAACATGTGTGCCAGTCAAGTGGAGACCGGCAGAGTGCGTGGCGGAGCGATGGACGACGCCGTGAAAATTTTATTCTATATGACGGAGAGGACCAAGGCGAAGCTTCTCGCAGAGCTGGTTGCGACGGAACCGAAGCTGACGGCAGTTCTCTGTCAGAGACTAAAAGAAATAGTAGAGCAGAAATAGATATGGACCCTACAACAATAGCAGGAGTAATTTTCGGTTTTTTACTAATCGGCTGGGCAATACTATCCGGCGGAAGCTGGAAGATATTCATCGATTATCCCGCGATGGCAATCACCATAGGCGGGATGCTCTGCGCGACAATGATACACTTTTCGCTGCCGCAGTTTGTGGGGATATTCTCGGTCATCAAGAAAACGATTGTGACCAAGATACCCTCACAGTCGGAGCTGATTCAGCTTATGGTCAACTACGCCGCCATCAACAAGCGTGACGGCGCACTTGCTTTAGAGCAGGAAATTCCCAAGGCCAATGACGCATTTTTAGGTCGAGCACTACAAATGCTTGTCGACGGACAGAACGGCGATTCAATCAGGGACATAATGTCGATGGAAATCCAGTACCTTCAGGACAGGCATTCGACGGGCAAGAAGATATTGGAGTTTATGGGTTCGGCGGCGCCGGCGTTCGGAATGATAGGGACGCTAATCGGTCTGGTTCAGATGCTGCGTAACATGACCTCGCCGGAATCAATCGGGGCCGGAATGGCAGTCGCATTGATTACGACGTTCTATGGGGCGATGTCGGCGAATCTGATTTTCATTCCGTTGGCGGGCAAACTGGGACTTTACTCCAAGGCGGAGGTTACGGCCAAGGAGATGATTGTGGAGGGAATCTGCGCGGTATCCGAGGGAGAAAGCCCCACCATAGTTCGCGAGAAGATGCAGGTATTCGTGTCGCAGAGCAGACGCAAAGAAGTAAAGGCCAACGTGTAATGGGATTTAACAAGAAGCCACCGCCGGCAGACGACACATCAGGCGCACCGGAGTGGATGGTTACATTCAGCGACTGCCTGACGCTGCTTCTGACATTTTTCGTGCTTTTGATGACGTTTTCATCGATAGGGGTTGAGACCATACCGGGGTTGAGCAACGCATTTCGCAGGGTAATGCCCGGGTTCAAGTGGGCGGACCAGATGTACCGCAACAATCTTGCAACTATTATGAAGAGGGACCCGGTCGAGGGCGCCCTGGAAGGCAGTGAGCACGCGACATTAGAACAGGGGCCAGGCGGCTGGCTGAAAGAGACAACGGGTTTTCGTGACCCATACGCGCCGAGAGTTTTTCTGATACCATCGAGCAAGATTTTTGCGGGGAGGGCAGCAACATTGTCTCCACAGGGCCGGGAGATTCTGGACGTTCTTGCGGCTTACCTGAACAAGGTGCCCAACGGCGTGATTATAGGCGAACACAGGGCTGCACGGTCTCCGGCTGACGACCAGATTGGACCTTCACGGATGCTGGCAGTGGTGGATTACTTAACAACCAAAGGCGGACTGGAGCGGAGCAGATTCGGTATATCAACGGCGAGCGTGGCCGCATCTGGAGCGTTTTCGACAAGCAGGCAGGATAGCGCCAGCCGGACAGATGAAAACACAATAGAGATAGTTCTATTAGGGGAAAACGTAAGCAAATGAGCCGGCAGCATCGTCAAATAGTAGAAGAAGTCGCAAAGGCACCGGCATATATTGTCATATTCACGACGTTAATCGCCTTGCTGCTGGCATTTTTCGTGGTCTTAGTGAGTATGGGACACGTCCGCGACGATACGCTGCTGGATGAAGGTGAAGGCGGCGGGTGGTCGTTTCTTGAGTCTTTCCAAGCGGGATTCGGGGGCAAAAGAAACTTAGGCAGCGGAAGCCCCAACTACTACTATTCGGTAAGCGACCCGGAGGACGATACCGAAGGCAGGACGATAGACGCGAGAAGCGAGAGGGTGAGGCGGAACGTCAAGAAGATAGCTTCATACGGAGCCGCCATGCCGTCGCCGATAACCGCCGGCAAGATTGATTTTGTCCTGACGGATATACAGTTTTCGGGCGAGGCGGTTACAATTAACGAACAATCCGAACGATTCCTTCGGCAGTTCTGCACGGGTCTGCAGCAGGACCAAAGCCCGGAGGAGGTGAGGTTGTGCGTGATGTGCGTGGGCAGCAACAGGCAGCCGCGGGATAAGGAATGGGCTTTGTCAGCCAAGCGGGGCAAGGCGGTTGAAGATTTTCTTCGTGCGAATCTGCCCGGGACGGGGAAATGGTCGATGTATTCCTGGGGGACCGGGCCGGGGAGCACGTGGTCCGACGGGGATAAAACAGTTTCAGCACAGCCACAGGTGCTGATTGCAATTCTCAGAAATGACAGCTAAATCCAGGAGTATCCTGCTGCGAACTTCGGTTCGTGCAGGAATATGTGATTGCAGATACCGACTGCGTTAAGTTTTTCAACAAAGCGTCTGATTTTCCCCCAGCAATGCCAAGGCGGCTAACCGCTATTTTGGCCCAAAAAGGCCATTGGCGGCGTTTGGGGCGTTCGGGCACATCTTTTGCAGTTATCTGAACAAGACAAGGTTCGTTTGGCGGTTTTGAAGTGTCGAGAGGCAAAATAAAACTTGCTGCGGTGCTGGCCGGTTTGATATTGGCGGGCGGTCTACTGCCAATCGCGGCCCGTGTATTTGCCACGACAAACCAGCAGGAAATCGAACCTTTGGAACCGCAACAGGAAGAACAACAGATTAACGAAGCTGACTCATCACCCAACAGCGGGCAGTTCGGTACCTTCGGCAGGCGAGAATTGTTCTACAAGATGCTGCTGTCGGTATCGCTGGTGATTGTTTTGGCTATTGCGGCGGTATACGTTTCGAAGAAGCTGCTGCCTCGGTTTGTGAATATGCCGGGAAAACAGATACGCGTTATGGAGACGGCGTATATCGCGCCTCGCAAGGGTATACACCTGATTCAGGTAGGCAATCGGCGCCTGCTGATAGGCAGCACCAACGATACGGTTACGATGTTAGCTGACGTTACGGAGCCGGAGGCGGACTTCGCGGCCGAGTTAGAGGCAAGGAGCGCGCCGGACGAATGAGAGCCAAACACCTGTTACTATTGGCTGTGATTTTCCTGATGCACAGTCCTTCTGCATCCGGACAGGCACCGAGCACAACATTCGCGGTTTTGCCAGCGTTGCAAACAGGCATAACACAAACCTCAGGCAGTCCATCAAACGCGGTTCCAAGTATCGACGAGCTGATGAAAACATTTGAAAAGGCGACGCAGGACAAAAGCAAAGACTGGTCAACACCGGTTAAACTGGTAATCATTTTTACCGGTCTTGCGATACTTCCGACGCTGCTGGTGATGATGACATCTTTTACGAGAATAGTGATTGTGCTGGCGTTTGTGCGGCGGGCGCTTTCAACGCAGACGATTCCGCCGAATATCGCGATTATGGGGCTGGCCTTGTTTTTGACGCTTTACACGATGACGCCGACTTTGACACAAATAAATGTCGCAGCAATCAAGCCATACCTTGCGGACCAGATAAGTTTCCAGACGGCAGCAGAGAAGTCAGGCGACTGCATAAAGGAATTCATGCTCAGGCAGAGCAGACAGGCAGACCTGGCATTATTCGTGCAGATGGCGAAGATTGAGCGGCCGAGCAGCCCGACGGAGCTGGGACTTCATATCGTGATACCGGCATTTATCATCAGCGAATTTCGCACGGCGTTCGAGATAGGATGCCTGCTTTTTATTCCATTTTTGCTGATTGATATTGTTATCGCAGGGGTTCTGCTCAGTGCCGGTATGATGCTGCTTCCGCCGGTTATGATTTCCCTGCCTATAAAGCTGATGTTGTTCATACTCGTCGACGGCTGGGGGCTGCTGGCGAAAAGCCTGAGTTTGAGCTTCAGATAACGCTCATCGGAGATTAAAGATGGACGGAAGTTTTGCTTTGCATTTGGGTCGGCACACACTCGAGACCGCCCTGCTATTGTCGGCTCCCCTTCTGTTGGCGTGTATCATAGTCGGTGTAACCGTGACGCTGCTCCAGGCGGTAACCAGTATCCGCGATATGACGCTGACCATAGTTCCGAAACTTCTGGCAGTGGGCGTCGTGGCTCTGCTGGCGGGCGGCTGGATGCTCGAAGTAGCACTGCGTTTCACCAATGAGATTTTCGCGTATATCCAGAACATCGGGCACTGAGCGATGGAGCTGCTGATTGAGAAGCTGCTTGGTTTTGTGATGGTGATGACGAGGATATCCGCTTTTTTTCTCGTGGCACCGGTGTTCGGATGGCGCAGCATCCCTTCGATGATAAAAGTCGCCGCCCCCGTGATGCTTGCAATTTTCTTCTCGATAACACATCCGCCGGCTGTAACAGCAGAACAGACGTCGGCGGTCCAGGCGGTGTTGCTGCTCGGCTGTGAGGCAACTTATGGGCTGGCCCTTGGTGCAGTAGCAAATGTTCTATTCTCGGCAGCCAAGCTCGGCGGCAAGATAGCAGAGCGCCAGATGGGGTTGTCGATGGCCCAGGTAATAGACCCTTTTACTCAGGAACATGGCGCGCCTATAGCGAGCTTGTTAGAGATGGTATTGGCACTGGCATTTCTCGCGGCCAACGGGCATCACCTGTTATTGAAAGTTATCGAGCGCAGTTACGAGGTCTTTCCTGCGGGCGATATACCGTCCGCAGCCACCCTTGCGGGCAAAATGCTCGAGGCAAGCTCAGCGATGTTCGTGGCGGGATTGCGGCTTGCCGCACCCGTGCTGGCGGCGATGCTGGTTCTGCTGGTTGCATTGGCGATTCTTGCGAGATTAGTCCCCGAGATGAACATATTCTTCATCAGTTTTCCGCTGAGAATCGGGCTGGGGCTTGCGATAGTGACGGTATGCGTTCCTTTTATAAACGACTTTGTGAGCGAAATGGCGGAACTGATGTCGAAGATGCTGCCTTTGTAAGAGTATTTCGTCATCGAGGACAGACAACCCGCCAACAGCGAAGAACCGATTAAAAAAACAATCGTGTAATTCAATGAGAAAGTCTTTAGAGATGTAATATGCCTGAGCAGCCCGCGGCGGAAAGAACAGAACAACCAACAGCGCGTCGCCTGCGAAAGGCCAGGGAACGCGGCAGGGTTCCGCACAGCCAGGAAGCGATGTCGCTGGCGACGCTTCTTGCGCTGATAGCGGCACTTGCTGTATTCGGCCGGTGGCTTGCAGAGTGGGCTGCGACATTAGCGAGAGAAGGGATGAGCTGCCAAAGGGAAGTATTCACAAATACTGAGACGTTTCTCGGTTTTATAAATACCAAGATAGCGGACTCCATTTTTGTCGGCATTCCCGTTCTTGCGGTGCTTTCAGCCAGTGCGGTCCTGGCGGGACTGGCCATCGCCGGACCAAACTTTGCACCGGGAGCAATACAACTTAAATTCAACGCAATAAACCCTGTTCTGGGTTTGCAGCAGCTTTTCAACGGCAAATCAATGGTCAAGCTGCTGGCCTCTATACTTAAACTTGCGATGCTTGGGATAATCGTCTGGGTCTATCTCGACAGCAAAATCGAAACATTAGTCGGTCTTCGATGGGCATGGTCCGGACAGATAATCATAACAACCGCCCGGA
This sequence comes from uncultured Pirellulales bacterium, assembly GCA_964597035.1. Lineage (GTDB taxonomy): Bacteria > Planctomycetota > Phycisphaerae > Sedimentisphaerales > Anaerobacaceae > Fen-1362. The sequence goes on along the minus strand of CAZQWM010000008.1, from coordinate 56,022 downwards.
TAATACTGGGACTGTGCATCCGTGTGTGCATCGCGCTGGTTGCAGTGGCAATAGGGGACCTGATGTACCAGAAATGGAAATACATCGAAGATTTGAAGATGAGCAAGCAGGAGGTCAAGCAGGAACACAGAGACACCGAAGGCGCGCCCGAGGTCAAGGTAAGAATCCGCAAAATGCAGATACAAATGAGTATGAAGCGGATGCTGCAGGACGTGCCCAAGGCCAACGTTGTGCTGGTCAACCCGACACACGTAGCCGTAGCACTTAAATACGAGGGGGCACAGATGGATGCACCCGTGGTGCTGGCTAAAGGAGCCGACCACATGGCGGAGAAGATTATGGAAATCGCCCGTGCGTACGGGGTTCCTATTGTTCGCAGGCCGGAGCTTGCAAGAACGATATACTCAACGGTGCAAATCGGCGAGGCGATACCGCAGAGCTTGTATGTAGCGGTGGCACAGGTTCTCGCGATGCTGCATCGGCTGCGGCGGAGAAAAAGACAGTAGTCGGCGGGGTCAACGCGGTCTCAGTAGGATTAGCTCAAACCGAGGGCCGCCATTTGGTTCTGCCAAAGCGTCAGCGTCTTTTCAAGACGAGCAAACTGCCCAATAAGGCGTTGTTCCTTCTGGTCTACCCGATATTTTTCGGCCTCGATTCTGTCCTCCAACAGCTTGATTGTATCGTCTATATGCTTCTGGTCGATATCAATTGAGCCAGTAGAGGCCTTGAGCATTCTATCGAGGGCATCTTCAATGGCACCGGCAAAACCCTGCTTGACCCTGACCGTGGCGGTGTAGGTTCCGTCCTGACTCAAATCCACACTGAACTGCAAGCTGTTTTCCGGATATACGGGATTGCCGTTTTCGTCGAATGAGCTGTCTCCGGTGACAACGTTGCCGGAGTACGTCGCATCGTTCCAACTCGATTCGGTCGATAATTTCATTCTCGCGCCGGTTATAGCGCCTCCGCCTACAGTTACTTCGACATCATAAGTTCCGGCGGTGGTGTAACTGCTACTGGCATGGTAGAAGCGAATGGTGTTGCTGTCGGAGCTTCCGGTTTTGGCCGCACCGATGACGGCAAGAACGCCCGTATAGTCCTCTGCAATTGCTTTTTCAAAGGCGTTGGTGTCAAGCGAGAGCATACCGTCACTGCCGAGCTCCAGGCCGATCTGGCCAGGCGTAAGGAACGAGTCGACATCCTGAATGAATCCGGACGTCTGTCTAATCAGCGGCATAGAAAGCTGGGTTTTTATTGTGCCGACGACATAATCGCCCATAAGAATGCCGGCCGTCTTGAGGACGTCATTATAGCCGGTTTTCTCTTTTATATAGGTAATGACGGAATTATAGGCGTCTATCATCGAGAGCAGCTTCTGCTTCACCGATTCGGTGTTTCTTGTGAGCGTGATACTTTCGCCGCTTTCGCTGGTGACATCGTGCAGGTTCAGCGTCAATCCGTAAATGACATCGTCTATTGTGTTGGAGCTTCTGCTTATGTATTCATCGACGCCTTCTGTCTGCTCGGTGACGGCAAGCGTCTCGCTGAGACCCGAGGAGTCAATTAGTATCATACTGACATCGCCAAGGGTGTCATTGAAGGTGAAAGTCAAGGTGCCGCTTGTATTCAGAGCGTCACCCTCGACAACTATGTCGCCTGCATTGACATTGGGCAGGGCATCGAGAGCGGCCTGGATTGTAGCAATGTCGGCGTTATAAGCGATAGCATCGGTGATAAAACCGCCATAGCCAAGCGTGAACGTTCCGCTGGTAACGGCGGATGTATGCTCGATTTGCTGGACCTCCGAAACGGCATCCTGAAAGGGGTAACCATCGATTTTGATTTTGGAGTCCTGTGCCGCCTGTGTTCTTGTGAAATCGGCAAGACTGAAGCCATCCAGCGTTGCAGGGGTGCCGCCGTCGGTCAGGAGTTCAATCGTCGGCAGCGACAACATGGCAGCAGAATCATTTGCGTTATAAGTCAAACTGATTGAAAGTTCGCTGTCATCTGAAAAAGCGTCGGTGACAACAATTTTGCCGTTTTCGAGCGTGGCCTTTACGTTTCCATCAAAGGCCTGGTTGATTTTGTCAATGAGATGGCTGAGCTTTGTGTTTGCAGTCAGCTCAAGGTCCACCTGCGTTATGTCGTTGCCGTAGCGGTCGGTTCCTTTTATCTCTATGACCTCCCCGCCTTCGAGGGGATTGTCGCCGAACTGGTCGAGCTGCGTGATGTGAGTGCTTAAAGCGGCGTTGTCCGAGTTGCGTGTGAAGGCAGTGTCGGCCTGCAAGACCTCGGTAGAGCCCGAATTGATTGAGATTCGATAATCGCCTCCGGCGTCGTTGCCGTTAAGGATAAGATGATAAGAATTGGCATAATGCAGTAAAGACGCGGTGACGCCCGGGTTGTCGGCATCGTTGTTAATCAGGCCGACAAGGCCCTCCAGCGTCGTCGTGTCGGTGGTTGTAATAACAGTTTCCTTGCCGTTGTATGAATAGATAAAGGTTCCCGCGTCCACGTAATCCTCGGCGTATTCAAAGCCGGCGGTATGAACCCAGCGGTCGGCGGTTGCGAGACGGTCGATGACAACGTTGTGGTTGCCCTCGAAGGCATCGCTGGTTGCCTGAGCGGTGACTATATCAGGGTCACTGGACGCGACACCGAAAGCCCGGAGCTGCTGGGCATCCGACAAGGCACGAACGGCAGAGACAAGTGTGCTTAACCTAGTTTCGATAGTGCCGAGTGCATCTTTCTTCTCTTCCCATTGCGAGAGGCGCTGCTGGTAAAGATTCATCGTCCGGCTCTCAATGGCCAGAAGCTGTGAAATCAATGTTTCCGTGTCGATACCTGTATATAAACCCGGCAGACGCAAGACGGACATTTTTGTTGGCCTTCCCGTTCAAACAATCAAGATTTTATAGGGCTTACCTCCGTGCCGGACATACAGCATCCGTGATACGTTATTATCGAGAGAAGTCACTAGTTGTTTAGTCATTTCGTGCATCTTCATACTCAAGACTCAGCCCGGCCGAAAGCGACTCAGGCAACGGGCTGCAGGTGCCTGTCGCGTATGGACCGGCATTTTCCCCTTAGATTTATGATGTTCTGATTTGCCGGCTCGATTCTGCAGCAATCATCCAGTTGGGTGCAGGCCAAATCGAAGGCCACAGCCGCATAATCAGCAGCATTAGAACCAAGGTATTTCTGGCCAATATCAAGATAGACAAGTGCGGCCTTGCATTTGGCCAGTAACGGCTTTTGGCCAGCCGGCAGCTTGTTCCAAACGACATCGGGAAACAATTGCTCCGGGGTGAATGTCTCGGTAAATCTATGAACGACATCGAAATGACTCTTTGCCTTGGCGGTATCATATGTTTTCGAGAGACTCTCCTGCCTCAGACGGCGCAGGTAAAGCGCCTCCGGCAGGCGATGCATCTTGAGGCCTTGTTTTATGAAACGTCTCATCATATCGTAATCTTCAGCGACAATCAGACGTTCGTCGTAAAGTCCTATTTTGTCGAAGACACTTCTTTTGATGCAGGTTTTGAAATGCACGACCGGCCAGCCGGAGTGGAACATATCGGCTATGATTGCCTGCGAGTCTGAGTACTGAGGCCTGTGGATTACACGGATTGGCTGGTCCTGTTCGTCGATGAGATATTCGTCGCAGTAGACCATATCCGCCTGGGGGTACTGAACAAAACCTTTGAGGTGTTCGGCGAGGTAATTAGGCGTCATCATATCGTCACTGTCGAGCATAACTATGAATGAGCCGGTGGATTTTTTCAGCCCGAAGTTACGTGCGGAGGCGACACCGCCATTTTCCTTGAAGAAATATTTTATCGGCTCGTTTGTGAAGCTGCGAACAATGTCGGCGGTGTTGTCAGTAGAGCCGTCGTCGACAACAATCAGCTCGAAGTTTCTGTAATTTTGAATCAGTACGCTTTCGATTGCTCTCGCGATATAGCCGGCGGAGTTGTAGGCGGTAATCACAATTGAGACAAGCGGATTGTCCGGTGCCTGATAGAGCGGGATAACGGATATATAGGGGTTGCCGTATCGTCTGCCAACGGCATATCGCTCATACAAGCTGTGAATTTTTCGGCCGTGCTCGATACCATCCTTGTTGCGATAGTAAAGACCGAGGAATTGAGGTATGTGCTTGAAGCTGTGCTTTTTGGCGACTTTAAGCCAGAAGTCCCAGTCGGCGGCACAAGTGAGTGACTCGTCGAAACCGGCGAACTCGTCGTGCAGTGACTTTCTCCACATCGGCTGGGACCCGACACAGCAGCCGAAGAGCAAACGCTGCCAACTGAATTCCGGTCTTTTGGTCATTTCGACGGCGTGATGATTCTCGAAGGTGCCGTTCGGTGTGTCGGTAACAATCTGGTCGCCATAGACCAAGGCAACATCAGGATTTGCGGTGAGTGTGTCGGCCATAATCTCCATCGCATCTTTTCGGTGCCGGTCATCGGTGTTGGCATTCGTTAGAAACCGGCCTGAGGCAGCTTTGATGGCCCGGTTCCAGGCAGAGTACAAGGGCTCGCGATGCTCTGTTTTGATATAGACGATGTTGCTGTATCTTTTCTGGAACTCTTTTACGATTTGCTCATCGTTTTGCTGAGAGCCGCTATTGACAACGATAATTTCAGTTTGGTCGGCTATTGTCTGACGTTCGAGGTCCTCGAGACAGCCGCGAATAAACTCTTGCGCGTTGTATGTTGAGACGATGGCTGAAACGAGGTAAGCCCCCTTCTGGGACAAGGAATCAGTAACACTGGCATCTTGTTGCTGAGGCATGACGGTAACAGGCGACTCGGTCAATCTGTCGATTTCTTTGCTTATGCAATCTTTCTGCTGGTCCGACAGCGTAATGAATGAGCAGTTGAGAATCTGCGAATAAGCGGCGGCGGCCTGGCGTGATTTACCCTGTTGTGCATAGGAGAAGGCCAGCTTCATAGCGGCATCGATGTAGCAAAGTGTTGCTGATTTTTCATCTTTGAAGGATTCGCCGAGCGAGGAAATATTATCCTGTGCAACGGCTATATATAACTGCCGACTCAAGGGTTCGAGGAATCTCTCGGCGACATCGAACCGGCCGAGTCGCACATTCATCCGGCCGACGGCATAGCGACAAGGAACGTTGTCCGGCTCAATGGCAATTGCCTTCAAGGCCCAGAACAAGGCAAGGTCGGGGTAATTTTTTTCGAGAAACGACACGTTGACCATAAGGCGGAAAAAGTTACTCTCGAGAGTAGCCCTGTTGGCGGGGTAGAAATTACTGAAGAACCTGATGTATTTTCTGATGCCGTGGGCCTTGCGTGCAAGCATCTCAGCCATTACCTGCGAGCGAAGGGTTTTTTCAATCCCGCCGGCATCGTCCACGTTCCGCGGGTCGTGATAAATTACAACATCGGGAAAATACATCAGGGCGTTTAAGCTTTCTTTTTGATGCCTGAAGATTCTGTAAGAAAGCTCCTGGCCTTCGGTGTGGAACAGGAATTCGTCGAAACCGCCTACTTCAAGTAAAACATCTTTTTTGAAGGCGCAGTTACCTTCGAGGTCCACAAGAAAAGGCATCGGCTCGTCACCGAGGTCGTAATGGTCCGGCTTGCGGTCGCCTGATTCGGGGAGGGCTTTGCCCCTGAGGCCGGATATGTCAGTTTCGTTGAAGTGCCTCAGGATATTTCGGACAAAATTCTCATCGGCTATGGCATCGTCATCCAGAAAAGCAATATAAGGCGCCTTCGCAAACCCTGCCCCGATGTTTCGTGCCAGCGACGGGCCATAATTGCTTTTTAGGTCCATACAGCATACGCCGAAAGGATACCGGCGGTTATCCGCGAGCGGGATTATGGTTAAGCCGTTGTTTACGACTATCAGCTCGAAATCAGATTCGCTTTGCCCGGCGAGAGCACCGATGCATTTGAGCAAACCATCGGTGCGGTTGAATGTCGCTATAATTATGGAAAGCAAAGGCACAGTGTCGGGATTTCGGTTGTCATCAACCTTTTCGACCGGTTCGACCGGCCGGCCCGTTAATATTTGGGCGGTTTGCCTTTTTACGATATTCGTCTCGCACCAATCAGTAAAAGGCGACGTGCCGGTCAAGCCGGCACTGCCGATGAATATAGAGTTAATGCTGGCATATTGATAGGCCTTTTTGATAAGCGCCGTCTCAAACCTGCCCACCCAGCCGCCGTTGCTGTGTTCGATGCTGTCGGACCTGCGCTGATACTGGCCAAGGACCATAGTGAGATACATAAACTCATATTTCTGGGCGATTCTGAGCCAGAATTCGTAATCGCCCGCCGAGAAGAATGATTCATCAAAGTAACCAAACTCGTCGTGGAGCTCCCTTCGCCACATCGGCTGGGGGCCGACGAAGCAATGGTCAAGCAGACGGGCCATGGTGAAATCACTCCTCGTGGTTTTGCCAACAACGGCACCCGTTTCGGCGTCAATAATTTCGTTGTCGCCGTAAACCAGGACTCCATCAGGGTCCCGGTCAAGGGCATTAGCCATTATTTCAAGGGCATCCTCGTAACGTCTGTCGTCGGTGTTGGCATTTGTGATGTATTTGCCGGTTGCGGCTTTGACGGCCTTGTTCCACGCGGCATAAATGGTCTCACGTTGTGCGGTTTTTATATACTTAATGTTATCGTATTTTTGCTGTAGCTCGGCGACGACGGCCTGCTCGTTTTGCTGAGAGCCGCTATCGACAACAATGATTTCAAGCTTGTCGGCTATTGTCTGGCTTTCGAGGTTTTCGATGCAGCCGCGGATTGACTCCTGCGAATTGTAGGTCGAAACTATCGCCGAAACGAGATACCGGCTCGGCGTTGCAGGCTTGTTCGCGGATAACGCAGGCTTTTCAGAAGTTAATCGCTGTGTCTGATGTTTTTTGATAGTGCTTAGAAAAACCGCTGCCTTTCGGCTTTGTTCTTCGTCGAAATCAAAGTGCTTTCTGAACCTTTCAAGAAACTGGTCGTTGAGTATAATCCGGTCCGGATAGCGATGAGGTTTTGCATCGGCGCAGACGCTGTCGTACTTCGTAGTCTTTCTGCAATGCAGTCCGCTGCCGTCCATACCTACGTTTTTGATGTGAGAACTTGTAGGATAGGCGTAATAACCATTATTAAGATAAACGGTAAGAATCCAGTTCAGCGTCCAGACGTCGTTTAGCCGACCTCTTAAGAATTTTTCGATAAAAACCTGGACTTCGCTCCCGCCCTGGGCGAGGTCGATTCCTCTTTCATTGGCCTCTTCAACGAGTTTTTGCAAGTCCCTGTCATAATATTTCCAGGCCCTTTTCCAGGTGGCCCAGCCCCAGCTGCAAATGCGCGGGCAAAAGTAAAGGTCGTAAGGATATTCACGGAGGAGTTCATCGGGCATCGATATCGAGTAACCAGCGACACCGAAAACTTTCGGATTGTCCTTGTATTTTTCGAGGCAGGTGCACATAAAATCGAAGAAGTGCTGCTGAGGAACACAGTCATCTTCGAGTAAAATCAGGCGGTCGTGCCGTTCGAATACAAAGTCGGTCGCACTGGTTATACTTTTCGCCAGGCCGAAGTTTTGCTCACGCTCGATTATTTCAGGCGTTGTCCAGTTTATGCTGTGAACAAGTCGTCTGACCAGCGAGACGTCCTGTTCGTGCTCAGGTCGCTTCGGCGCATCGCAGAATATATATAGGTTTTGAACATTGTGCCCTCTGAGCGATTTCAAGACTTCGAGCGTGTGTTTTGGCCTGTTGTAAACTACGAGTGCGACGGGGACATCGTTCTGCGGCGCCGCAGCCGGGCCGGTATGGGATGGCTGTGCAGTCACGTTGCCGGCCCCTCGATGTGGTTCGATTTCGCCCACCACTGGTTGCTCGGGACAGGCATCGCCGGGAGGGCCGGGCAGATAACACTTCTCAATCTCATCCCGCAGGGAGAAGATGTGGTCACTGTGCTTGAAGCGCAAATACTGCTCGTTAAAACTGTATCTCTGGTCTTTTTGTCCCTGCGAATCGGTAGATGGAGCATCATGATAAATGATGGTATAAGGCCAGTAAATAATACTATTCAGCATATCGGAGTTTTTTGCGATTCTGTAAGTCAGGTCATAGCCCTCATGGCCGAACAGCAATGGGTCCATCCCATTAATCGACAGGAATATCTCTCTTGAAAATGCGGAGCCCCCTTCAAGGTCGCAGACCGTTGGGAAGGGATTCGGACCGTGGTCGTAACCCTTCGTGCCATTATTCGTATTTTGGCTGCTTTTGGGCAGCGCCCTGCCGCGAAGGCCGCAGATGTCATAAGTTTTAAAGGCCGTCCTTATCGAACTTATATAATCCGGCCCAACAACAGCGTCGTCGTCGAGGAAGGCAAGTATCGCCCCCTTAGCAAAGAAGGCGCCGATGTTACGCCCTTCCGAAAGACTGAAGTTCATCGGACATTTGATATACTGGTCGAAGTCGTTGCCAAGCTCGTTGAGGTTGGTGCCGCCGTTATCTACAATAACTACTTCAAAATTCTCCTCGTTCTGTTTGCTGAGCGATTCGAGACAGTTTTTCAGCTCTTCAGTTCTGTTATACGTAACAATAATAACCGAGACCTGAACATCAGAGGACTTGTTCCGGGTTTTAGTCGTCCGTGGCAGCTTTGTGTAATCAATTGCCCTGCGGTATTGCTCCATCAATTCCACTGCCTGCTGGAAATTGCCGGCAGCAAACCGGTCAACTGCCTTGCGAAAACAAGCAACAGCAGGGTCAAACGATTCACCTGTCACTGGCCCGGACGGCAAAATCGTGTTCTCGTGCGGGTAGAGTATTTCTTTGAGTTTGTCCACGCTGAAAGTTTTGTCTGAAGCTTTTATTGCCTTCGAGTCAATTCTCGACAAGACCGACTGAGGGACCGAGCTGCATCCTGTAAACAGGTAGTAATCATCAAGCAAAAACTTCACAAACGAAAGCACTCGTGAGTAATTCACCCGGTTGTCGAACGAACCCTCAAGAGACGCCTTTAACGCGTCTTTCAGCTCAGCGACATTTACTTTCTCGACGAGACCAACCTTTGATAAAATATTATCCCCCAACAGAAGCAATTTACGTTTTCCAAGCAGTGACTCGAAGGCAACCGTGGAGTTTATCGATACAACCAAATCTGCAACGTCAATCAGGTCCCAGATATCGGCATCAGTTACGATACGCAGGTTCGGCGATTGCGGTGCGAGTTCCTGGAGCTGCTGACGACTTTCGGTTTTTGATTTTGGATGCGGTTTGACAATCAAGGTTGCGCCGGAGGGCATCGCATCGGCGACGGCACCGACCGCCTCGGCCACGGTCTTAAAGCATGAGAGCTCAGTGATGCTGGTATCTTCATCCACCCAACCCGGGAAGAAAATAACCGGCGAATTCACCGCGATAGAGAGTTTACGCCTAAGAGCATCACCACTGATTCCGGCCGGCTGCTGCCACGCGCTTGAGCCGGAACTAATGACATTCTGCAGGTACTGCTCGACTCTGTCCCGCTGAGATTCAGGTATGCCGGCGTTTGCCACAGACGGCCTAAGCGAACAACAGGCATTTATACCCGCCTCGTCTATATACCAACTGTCAGGCAACACACCCTTTTCGGCATAGAAAAAGGGTGTGCTCTGCTCCGACAGGAAAATCCTTATCATTCGTCGTATGTCCGCCATTCCATTCCAGACAATGACCAAGTCCGGCTGAACAATATGAAAAGCCGACCTGAATCTGTCGAAGCGTTCGAGCAGGCGCTGTGGTGAATCCCAAAGCGCGAAGCCGGGCGCCAGTTCGAGCAGACGCCGGGATGGCGTGCCCACAGGTCCACAGGCAGCCAAGGCCGGTGCCAAATCCGGGAGCTTTGCATAATCGATAATATTGTATGCATCAAGCTGTCCGGCCGGTTCCTTCACGTCACAAGCCGTGCAAAACAGCTCATAAGGCAGAGATGCCAAGCCATCGTAAAAGGATTTGTAAACGCGGAGAATCCAGGGGTCGGCCGTCTCAATTGAGAACAATACTCTTATCTTTCGGTGCATAGCTATTTTCACAAATTACTATATCTCGTCAGCTCGCCCGCCAGTTGCACAACCATCCCCTACCGTCCTGCTTGTGCCACGTAAAAACCCCTCGGGCGTTTATGCGTATCCAAGCTGTGCGAGCTGTGCGATAATCTTGGAATCCATCTCCTGCTGCGGCATACTATTTTTTCGTTCGCCACCGGAACTCAACAAATCCGTTAACCGGCGGTCAAGGGCCTTCATAGTGGCGTCAGCGAATGGTTCAGCCGACAGGTCGCTGGTCTCCTGCGGGTCATTTTGCAAGTCATAGAGCTGCGACTGAGGATGAGTGGTGTTCTTTATATACTTCCACTCCGGCGTCCTTAGTGCATACATACGGTCAGTATTTGTTTTCGTTAAAAGTTGAATCACCCCCCCGCCTTCCGCCACGACAGGCAAAGGCGCCGCCATATATTCGTCGCGGATACAAGGCAACAGCGAAACCCCGGACATCCGGCAATCGCTGTTGAGATTTAAAATCTCCAGGATAGTCGGGAAGATGTCGATATTGCGAACCTGCTGCGATAATATTTTGTTCGATGAATGCAACTGCGGGTATCTCAAAATCAGGGGCACACGGAGGTTAATATCGAACATTCTCACATAATGTCCCCATCGTTGATGCTCCCAGAACTCCTCGCCGTGGTCCGCAGTAACAATCAAGAGGGTATTTTCGAGCAGGCCGTGCTTTTGGAAACAATCCAACAACCTGCCAAACATGCTATCGAAATACGCTATCTCCGAATCGTAACAGTCCATTATCAATTGCCTGTCCAGCGGGCTTATCCGGTCCTGGTCCCGGTGAAGTACGTCGTATATGCTGTTGAGCTGTCTGACAAAGCGAACAACCTCTGCTTTGGGTTTGTCGGCCGAGAACCGGGAAAAATGAGGTTGTCTTGGAAGATATGGCGCGTGGGTGTCCATATAATGCAACCACATAAAGAACGGCTGCCGTTCATTTGCGTCCAGCCAGGCGCCGACCTGCTTTGTTAAATCCCCGCTGCAGACATACGGCTGAGTAAATTCGACATTCTCCCTTTTAGTTACACCCTGCCAGGAATACTCGATGGTGGCCGGTATTTTAATATTAGTCTTTTCTGGAAAAAGGTCGTAATAGCAACTATACCCCCTGCTGTAACCATGTTTGCCGCAAACCAAAGGATTGGTATTGAATCCCACCGTGCAATAGCCGGACCTGTTCAGCACCTCGGCGATGGTGGGGACATCGGCGGAAAGAGTCGTAAGATTCCCATCCACACCCGTGCGGTGCAACGACGGATAAAGCCCGGTGATAATAGAAGGAATGGAGCTGACCGTACAGGATGATGCGGAAAAAGCCGACGTAAACAGGACCGATTGTTCTGCAAATTCATTGAGCCTTGAGCCGGTCGGTCTGCCATAGCCATAACACGAGAGGTGGTCAGGCCTGAGGGCATCAACTAATACAACAACGACATTGGGCTTATTATGCTGCATATCAAATCAGCGGTGCGCATTGTCACGGTAGGCCGAGACAACGCGCTTACTTTTGCGAATCGAGCCAAGTTTTTCAGCAGTAACGTTTTTTTGCGCCGAAAGCACAAGCTGAAGCTGATGATAAAGCTCAGCAAGATGCTCCCGGCTGACTTTGTATTCCGGCCTTTCAAGCAGTCGGGCTTGCGTTATTTTCTCTACAAGCGGTTCGCACTTTGCAGCCAACCGCTCCATATCCGTGAAGCTTCCCCGCCGAGCCCGGTCGAGCTGTTTTTCGAGCAGCTCGGTAAGTTGAGTCAGCAGTTGCATCTCTTCTTCTACACTCATTTGCCGTTGACTCCGGGCTGAGCCTTCTCCGCGGGTCCGCGTTCAAGCTCTTCGAGCAGGTTTGCCGCATCTTTGTGGTCCGGCTGTAGTGCAAGAACGTCACGAAGGAGGTTTTGGGATTCGTCAAGCCGACCGTCTTTCATATACAAAGCAGCCAGGGCGAACATAACCGATGTATCGCCGGGATGCATCTTCAGATACGCACGAAGGTAGTGGATTATCTTCTCAAACGAACCCATCTGGCAGGATGTCTGAAACAGTCCGAGCAGCGCGGTCAGATTGTCGTTTTCAAGCTCAAGGCATTTAAGATACATCTGGAAGGCCTCCGTGTAGTGCGCTCGCTGTTGCGCGATAATAGCCAGGCCAGCATAGGCCCTGGCACAGGCCGGGTCAAGCCGGCAGGCAACCTTGAAGGCAATCGCAGCGTCTTCGGGCAGGTTTTTCTGCAGGGCGACAACACCCAGGCCGAGGTAAGGTCCCGCAGCATCCGGGTCGAGCGAAGTCGCCTTCTCGTAGTGCTGCTGCGCTTCTTCATATTTACCGACACTCGTCAGACAGTCAGCCAGCTCCATCAACAACTCATAGTGCTGAGTCGAATTGGGCTGTTCGACAATTGTGTTTTGCGTAGTATCGGTTGCGGTGGTTTGCTTTTCAGACATTTTGCCGATTCCTATTTACGTTTGCTGTTTGTATGTGCGGCCTGTTGCTCTTCAATAATTTCAGGCGACAGGTGGCAGGTTAATATATCTTCGGCCCTATTGAGCAGCACCAAGGCCGATTTGAAATCTCTTTCCCGCCGTCTAAGCCGTGCCTCCAGCATCAGCGTATCCACGGTCGGGCGCCGGCTGTTTACCCACGAGATAAGCTCGGTCGCCCTGCCAAAATCCCCGGCGTTAAACAGGGCGGCAGCAGCCTGTGATTTCATCCATAACTGATTCTGATGATGTTCAGCAATGAACTCATAGATTTTAGCGGCTTGTTTCCAGTCGCCCTGCTTTTCGTTTTCGTGTGCCTGTTGAAGCAGCGTGTCAAACTGGAATGGAATCTCTTCAGGCCGCAGACGACGCAGGCCGACGCCCGCGGCCACAAGACCTTGCTCAATGGGTAAATTCGGGTATCCGGAGCGAGCGATCTGCAGATGTTCTCTTTTCGCAACTACCGCACGACAGGCAGGCGTGGAATCCTCAAGCTCAAACGCCTCAGAAGCATTCGATGTGTTGAGCAGAGCGTAGAGAGAATCCTCCAGCCACATATCGCGAATTGGAAAATCCGGCGGGACCACGGCTACGAAGTCAGCGTCGCAATCGGCAAGCGCCCTGTCAATGCGCTGAAGCTGCGTTGCGGCCGGGTCGACAGGCACTGTAACGATATTCGATACATCGGTGCTCAGGCGAGCTATATCCTCGCCCGGCAGTGTCAAATACAACTTGTTGGGATAGAAAGTATGTCTGCAAATAAGACCGATTGTAAGGGCTGTTTGACGATTGAGGCGGTCGGCGGTGCAGATTATGGATAAATCCCCGAGCATAGGCCAGGGCCTGGCCGGCCTTGTCGTGCGAATAGTCATCACGTTGCGGATGTATTCTTTTTCGTCCTTTCGCTTTTGAATTGATATCCTGTCACTTTCGCCGATGGACTGAAAGTATTCGCCGGTAATTTGATGAACGTGACAGAAATCGGAGAAAAAGGCCAGCCGACGTGTCATATCCCAGTCAATCAGAACGTTGAGCGTCTCGTTATAAGGCCCCGTCTTATCGAGCAGGTCCCTACGATGAAGACAGCTTACGTGCAGGACGTGGTTGTAATACAGCATAAGGAATCGGTCGAAGTCTCTGCTGACCTTGACGACTTTGCTCAGTGCGATTCTCCTTCCGTCCGGAGCAGGTCTGTAATATGTTTTATAGAGGTCGGTATAAGCAACTCCGCAGTCGGTATGATTCTCCAGGGTGTCAACAAGCGTTTCAATATGATGCGGATAGTAGATGTCGTCGTCATCGAGATAAGCCACGTATTTTCCCCCGGCGTGTTCGAGGGCGACGTTGAGCGAAGCCGCCTTGCCGCAATTTTGATTTTTATTTATGAACAGGATTCGTGGGTCGTTAAACGATTCAACTATGTTTGTGACGTCACTGCCGCCGTCGTTTATGACTATGATTTGCAGATTGGCATAGGTCTGGCGCACGGCGGAATCAAGTGCCTGTGCCAGATACAAGGGCCTGTTGAACGTCGGCACAAGGACACTAACCATCGGTCCATTTTTGGTTTCGCTCGTCCGGCTCATTTGGGGGCTACGTTCCAGCAGCACAAGTTACGGCAGATTTGCGGGCGTCTATTTCGGCCCCGAAGCGCAAAAAGAGCTTGTTGATTTCGCTTAGCTGTTGCTTAAGCGAATACTTTTCTTCAACGAACGCCCGATATCGCTGCGGCTGGTAAGAATCCGAACAAATCTGCCCGCAGAACTCCTCGGCGATGTTGAAAAGAAACTCTGGGGGCAGTATCTGCTCAGCGCCGGGGAAATTGTGAACAACGGGCTTAAGCCCACAGGCCATCCCCTCCAAAATACCCATTCCCTGACTTTCCGATATGCTGGCGGATACTATAAAGTGTTTATCCGCAAGCCAGCCACTGACATCGTCTCGCCAGCCATCGAAGAACACCACGTCAGACAGGTCGAGCGCTTTGACCATATGGCGGATATACTGCTCAAGTGCCGCGTCCTGGAAAACTCCGGCGAAAAACAGCTTGTATTGCGGGTCTATATAGTGCAGCTTTTGCATGCACTGCAGCAGGAACATCGGATTCTTTCTCACATTCAGATAGCCGATACAGGCGATGTTTTTGCCTCGCGGTTTTTCGCCAAAATTGAACTTTTCGAGATTTACGCCATTGGGAATTGTAACGAGACTGGTGTGAGCTTCGATAGCCGGGACCTGTCGCAACAGAGCATCCTTTACGAAGGAGTTACCCACGGTAATAAGCGTATCGATATTCTCCCAGTTTGTCTTCATCGGCCAGTCGCTGTAGGCCTCGAAACGGTGCAGGCGAACAATATTTTTAGAGACCTTAGGCAGCTTCGATGCGGCGGCAACGATACCGGTGCACCATTCGAACCAGCATATATCACTGGACTGCATCACCTCACGTATCCGGTTGACATCGGAGCTTTCACAAAATTCGACCGGGAACCGCTGCTCGATGAAGCTGTAAATGTCCGAAAGGAACTTCACGTCCCCTTTCACGCCGCAAAAAAACGCGACCTTCGGCCTTTTAGTTCGTATGACCTTCAGCATAGGCGTAAGCAGCTCCTGGTTGGGCGAGACCTGTAACGAACGAAGGAGCATTTCGATGGCATCGCCCGCGCGGCCCTGGTCGAGGAAGACGTTTGCCGTCCTGTTGAGAACATCGGCATTTAGAATACCCTTGCGCGCCATATCATCGAAAAGCTCGGCGGCGTGTTTTGCATTTCCAACGGCCAGGCAGGCCTCCGCGAGATTCCAGAGTATCTCCGCAGAATCCGGGACGAGAATCCTTGCCCTTCGGAAGTATTCTATCGCCTCTTCGGACCGTCCAAGGCAGTGCAGAATCGCCCCGGCATCGTTTATCGCCTGGGCGTCGTCAGGGGAAGAATTCAGGTGCAACTGCATACACTCCAGGGCCTCTTTGTGCCGGCCGGCTTCGGCCAGCTTGAGGCCCTCCTGGTAGTAATTATTGGTGTTTTCCATTAACTTTCGCTC
Organism: uncultured Pirellulales bacterium; assembly: GCA_964597035.1. Taxonomy (GTDB): domain Bacteria; phylum Planctomycetota; class Phycisphaerae; order Sedimentisphaerales; family Anaerobacaceae; genus Fen-1362. Next base: position 40,420 of record CAZQWM010000008.1, on the reverse strand, counting down.
CCTAATCTGACCTTCAACAAAACACAGGTGCACCGACTTTATGCACCCGGTTTGACGCCGTAAAACGATGCAAACGGCGTGCCCGCAACCTCACCGGCTCCTCAGGCAACACCAAGGGCGATCAAACCCGCAGAAACCTCAAAATGTGTATAAATATCGAACATTTCCACGGGACATCGCCGACACGGCAATATCCTGATAACACCCACCCCCGTTATTCAATGAAATCAAGCAGCGACAAGGACATAAGCTTGCCGGCAACCGACAGTGACATCTCGTAAAGCAATTCGTGACGCGACAGGTCTATGGCAATCTGGGCAATGTCCGCTTCTTCCAGGCGGCTCACCTCGTCTTCGGCGTCGTACTTTACGCTTTCGAGACTGTCATTGAGCTGACTGAGGAATCCTACTTTTGCCCCCACCGAAACCTGTTTCTGAGTGACGAGATTCCCTATTTCCTCAAGTGCTGTCATCGAGTCGCTGTGAAGCTGGTTTAGCTGCTGGTCCGACAGGTCCCTGTCGTTTCTGAGTATATCGCGGATACTGATTAGCGTGCTGAAAATATCGTATGTCCCGGGGACACGAACAAGCTCGACGCCGGTAGAGTCTATCCCGGTCGTATCAACGTAAAGGACCTTTCCGGTTCGGGAATCCGTTACCTGCTGATTTGCGTCTCCACCTGAGGGAACGGTCACGAAGGTGGCACCGTCGTCTATTGAAATTTGATAGTTCGAGCCGTCGAATGTTACCGTCAGCCAGACGTCTCCGGTGACATTGGAGGTTCCCGTACCGGCAGCGGCACCGGTGATGCCGCTGAATTCGGGCGTGGACCGCTGCGAGGAGCGAAACAGGTCCTCACCCACATAATACGCGGCTGACGTTACGCCGGGAGCAACATCGACGTTGCGCTGGTCCAGACTGCCCTGATAACTGACGGAGGTGATTTCGCCATCAGTGCGCTCGACAACGTACGGGGCCTGAGAGGTATTTGCTCCGCCAAAGAGGTAGCAACCGTTATGTTTTGTATTGGCGAGCTGAACCAGTTGCTCAAGCACATCGTCAATCGCCTCGGCAGCCCTTTGGCGCCCGTCTTCGTCGTAAACACCGCTGGCAATCTGGGTGACACTAACCCTTGCCTGGCTGATGACCGAACTCATTTGCTGGAGAACAGACGAGCTGACCTCAAGCGTGCTCATTGTGTCGGACAGCTTCTGGATATAATTTTCGAGCGAACTCTGTTCGGTATTGAGCGTGAGTATATGATACGCAGCCGACGGGTCGTCCGACGGACGATTTATCCGAGAGCCGGTTGAGACCTGTTCCTGCAGCCGGGTAAGGGCGTCTGAATGCCGTGCAAGGGCGAAGCTGACGTTGTTGTATATGCTGTTAAGTATGCCGCTCATTTGTTATCACTCATTAAAATCGCGTGTTATAGCAACTCCATAATAGTAGTTATCGTTGACTGAACGGTGTTTAGATACTTGGCCATCGCCTCGAACATCCGTTCAAAGACAAGCATCTGTGCGGCTTCATCGTTAATGTCCACACCACTGATTTCGCTTTGCTGGTTCGTCAAGCTCTGCAGAAGGGTCTCGATGCTGTCCTGCGACATCTGCTTGATTGACAACTGCTGCCCGATATCGGAGACGAGCTTGCGGTAAAACTGGCCGGCGGTAAGCGAGTCCAGCTCGTTAATCTGCAGCTCACTGACCGAGGCCAATTTTAATGCGTTGGCATTGTCGGTCATATCCGCACCAAGAGAGGTCGCTATCCGACCGGGCGATTCCGAGACATCGCTGCACAGTTCCATACTGGATGCGTTTACACCTGAGAAAAAGGTATTGAGACCAACCGCCGCCAGTAATCCCGATGTATCGGAACTGGCAAAGGCAGCTATCTCAAAGCTGTCACCATTGTTGAGGTCACCTGTGCCGACGGCTATTTTGATTCCGTTGCCGAAATCAAGCAGGTCACCGGCTGCATAACCGGTGCCGATGTTGAGCGTATCGACAAGCTGCAATGATTCGTCTCTTACCTCAAGCAACAACGGGGCATTTCCAACGGTCCCGCTGCCTACCACCGTGAGTGTAAAGGTCTGGTTTTCGGCGCCGGTATAAATACCGGATACTGAAACGCTCGGCGGCGAACCGGCGGTGAAAGTCTGGGCCGTCGGCTCAGACAGCACCGCAGGAAGAAAGTCAAATTCATAGCCGGAATCGGCCTGAATGCTTAACCGTGAGCCGGATACCGTTGCATTTAGCCCCGTGATGGCTGAGATGGCCGATGCAACCGTGGTCAATGTATCACTCGAAGCATCGATATCAATTTGATGGCGGGTTACTTCACCGGTAGTGGTATCGATTACGCGAATAAACAAAGCACCGTCGCTTATAGGCGGGTCAAAATCGCTGAGGTTTTGGCTTGTCATCGCCCAGCCGGTCAGCTCGGTAAACGAGCCGTCGGAGCCGACTCCCTCGACGTGGTACTGATTGACCTGCTGAATTATCGCCAGAGCAAGTGTATCGAGGTCGCTATGAATGTCAGCAAGAGTGGTATTATGCAGAGTCATAAGACCGGCGAGTTTTCCGCCCTGAATCTGAGTCTGGTAATTGTATGCGCCGACGGGGGTAATACCGAGCTTACCGTCATTATTAAGGCCGACTTCAAGCTCCAGTGTATTTGTGCCCATAACTATTGGGATACCGCCGGCCTCGACATCGACGACGCCATATTCTCTCTGCTGCGTCTGGACCCCCATCAGCTCGGACATCCGGCTTATGAGCTGGTCTCGCTGGTCACGCAGGTTGCCCGCTTCGGTGCCGCCCATCTCTACTTGTTGTATATTTTCATTAAGCTTGGCAATCTGCGAAGCCAATTCGTTGGTCCTGCCGATGATGTTTTTGGCCTGCAGTCTGATTTGCGATTCGAGGTTTGTCAGGAAGTCGCCGAGCATTCTGAACTGGCTGGCCATTGCATCCGCCGAGGAAAGCACGTCGTTGCGGTAAACAACCTGGTCGGGATTGGCACCAAGACTGCTTAAGGAATTGAAGAACCGGTCTATGGCGGCATTGAGACCCGTATTACCCGTCAGCTCTCCAAAGGCCGATTCCACGCTGCTGAGCGTTGAGGATTCCTGTGAAACCTGGCCGAGCGAAGACTGCTGACGGAGAATCTCAGCTTCGAGGAATTCATCTATCATCCTTGTAATACCGGCGACCTCGACGCCTCCACCAATAAGCAGTCCGCCTTCCCATCGCGAGAAAGCGGTGACCAGGTCCACTCTCTGGCGGTGATATCCCTCGGTGGCGGCGTTGGCGATATTATTGCCGACAACGTCAAGCCCTCTGCGGGCTGCATCGAGTCCGCTCAATCCTATATCAAAATTCCACATTCGCTGTACTTATCCGTCTAAAGCCCGTCAAAGTCGCATATTCATAAATGCGGCGTCGGACTCTCTTGAGGCCGAGCCGGTCGAATCGTAGCAAATCGGGCCGGTCTGACCGCGGTCGAAGACAATTTTCAAAAGAATCGCATTTATCCTTGCGCAATCCGACAATAATGTGACCGTGGAAACGTATTCGGTCTGCAAACGTCTCACCAGTGTCTTTAGCTTTTGTTGAATTCCAGCAACAGCACTCTTTGCCGGCTCGGCTATTCGCGATTGAAGCACGGACAGCGTTAACCTGTCCCCCTTACAGCCGAGCAGACCTGAGAGCTGCTGACGTATCAAACTGCGTTGCTGCTCGTTTGCCTGATAGTCCTGTGCCTCGGTTCGTATCTTTTCGAGAACCCGGGCAAGCGCCTGTTCGTCGCGCTTTATCACTAATTCCCGAAGCTCGTTCAGCCGGGAGGTTGCGCGTTCTATCTGTTCGATATCCCGGTCGAGGACATCGAGCAGCTCCCGAACTTTTTGTGATAATTCGGATGACTGTTCAGTCATAAACTCTCATCCAGCGATTGTGGGGATTGATTTTGATTTTGCAGGTCGTTAAAGAACTGCTGTAGGTCTTTCCACAATCCGAGGCCGCCCTTGTCCGCAACGTCACGTGCGAGGTAAAGCCAGAACAATCCCTGCACCTGCCCTGACGCAGCATCCTCCTCGAAACCCCAGTTACCGACGGTTTCCTTCATTTCATCGAACAGCTTTGTCAGCAGGACCGACTCAAAGTCTTTTGCCAGCTTTTCTGTTTTCGCGGTATCTGCTTCAGACGAACCGGTCTTACGTGCGATACCGTTAAGTCCGTCAGCCGCTATCTTTTCGAGCAGTGTTGGCGGCATAACGGGCGTCGTCAATATGAGGTTCACGCCATCCATAGATTCACCTACATAATCTCCAGCCGGGCCTGTAAAGCTCCGGCTTTTTTCAAAGCATTAAATATCGCGATAAGGTCTCTCGGCGTCGCCCCGATGGCGTTGAGCGTCTTGGCAAGGTCCGAGACGGTAACCGAGCGGGAGACCGGAATCAGATAGCCCTGTTTTTCTTCGACACCTATGATTGTGTCGGGCACTCTCTCTGTTGAGCCTGCATCAGAGAAAGGCGCCGTGGGCTGAGAGACAATCTCAGTCTCCTTGATTTTGACGACCAGACTGCCCTGGGAAATCGCCACTCCTGATATGCTGACATTTTCGCCGACCACAATTGTTCCGGTCCGCTCATTTATCACCACGACTGCGGGCACATCGACGACGACCTCCAGCCGGGTTATATCGTCAATGAAGCCAGCTATTCCGGCAGCTTCGACCTGGTCAGGAATTCTCACCCTGATGGTGCCAGCATCGACCACCGCAGCACAATCAGGGCTCGCTATATTAACCATATTGCTGATGCGCTGTGCGGTTGTAAAATCGCTATTCCTGAGATTGAGCGTGATGAACCTCTGGTCGGCAATCCGCTCGACGAACGTCGCAACCTCAGCCATCTCGACGATGGCGCCATCGGGTATTCTGCCGACCGTCTGATGGTTCTTTGAGATTGAGGCCTCACTGCCACCAGCGGCCCAGCCGCCCAGTGAAATCCCGCCCTGTGCCACGGCGTAAACCTGGTCATCGAGACCTTTTAACGGCGTAGGCAGCAGCATTCCCCCCTGCAAGCTCTTTGCGTCTCCAATGGCTGAAACATCGGCATCTATTCGCGAGCCGACCCGTGAGAAAGCTCCAAGCTCAGCAGTAACCATCACAACGGCGATATTGCCCCCGGTCAAATCCTTCGGCGACAACACCAGGCCTGAGTCACGTAATATGTTTGTCAGCATCTGACGCGACGGCTGTGTGGCATCACCCGTGCCCGCCAGTCCGATTATCAGGCCGACACCTGAAAGGGGATTGCCGCGAATACCCTGAATATCAACAACGTCTTTGATGCGCTCGCATAATCCGAGACCAGAACAACCAAGCAACATTGCCAGCGGCACAATCAAACGGTATCTCATAAGCAGCTATCCTCAAAAACTGCACAGTGAATCTTCATAGGTTGTCAGAAAGGCCAGATGATATCGAATATTCTGCCAAGCCATCCGGGCCTTGTGTACGGTTCGGAAACACCACCGTTTCTGCTGACGATGCGAAAATCGGCCACCTTTTCACTTTCTACCGTGTTGTCGAACGCGATGTCGCTCGGTCGAACGATACCGCTGATTTCAATGACCTGAGTATCGCCGCCTATGTTGCGGTTGCGTGTTCCAATAACCACGAGGTTGCCATTGGGCTGAATATCAACGACGGTGACGGTAACACTGTCTTCGAAGCTGCGCTCGTCCTTGTAGTCGGCCTTGCTCTTAAGCTCATTGGTGGATTTGGCACTCAGGCCGAATTCTCCAAGGTCAGCGAAGCCGCCCACCTTGCCGTTAAAGGTGTTCGACCTGTCCGTATCCTTCTTGAGGTCTCTCTTGGCCTTGTTATCGACCTTGCTGTCTTCTGTGATTTTGATGGTCAATATATCGCCGATGTTTCTGGCCGTATCATCGGCGTAAGGGCTGGGCTTATTTTTATCTCTTTTGGCCCAGATTGAGTCCCCCCGTGCACAGGCAGTGACAAGCACTAAACAAAGAGCAGCAACAAGAAAACCAAACCCAATTCCTGGCCTCGAAGACTTCACAATATGATTCGCTTTAGTTCGGCTCATTTTCGATATCCTCTAAAAAACCGGCTCAACGGTTCCATCTTCATTGACCTTAGCCAATATCACCCGCTGCGAATCAAGGTTTCGAACTTTTATGCACTCGCCGAGCCGGCCCTTCTCCATAGCTTTACCCATCGCAGTTACAACAAGGCCCGGCCTTTCGACCCTAACAACAACGGTCTGATTGCGTTCGACGACCACCTCCGGCCGTGGGGTCACTGCCATCTCCGGGCTGATGACCGTTCCCGCCGGTAGTCTGCGAACCGCAACAAGCCCATAAGGAACCGTCCAATCAGGCACAGGCGGCTCGTTAGAAATAACTTTTTCAATTCTCGTGTTATCCGGCGTTATGGTCTCTCCCGCTGACACTTCCGCAACTGTGACCGCCCTGCTGATATTATACCTGGGGCGAAACACGACCTGCCGCGTTCCTATCAGCTTGCCGTCTGCGACCACGCTGACTTCGGTGACGGCCTGACCATTTGCGCCGCGCGATACCAGACGCGGAACCATATCGATTTGTAGAGCCTTTTCGGGAAGGGCCAACTTAGCCGGCTCTCGCGCTGCCTGCCAACCTGTGATGGCCTTGTCCCTGATGTTATCAGAAAGAAACAACGAAGCTGACTCGATGAAACTCTGACCCGTGATAACGGTAGTATTATGCCTGACGGTAACTGAATCAGCACCCGACAAGACGGGAACACAATCAGCTATTTCGCTGCAGGCGAGCCGGCTGAGTATCAGCGAGCGGTCGATGGTTACCTTCTGGCCAGGGATTGAGATTCGGCCGAGACCAATCTCTCTTGCCTTTGATGCAAAAGGCTCCCTGCCCGTGACAACGGCGACCTGGCCTAAAGTCAACCTCTCACCTTCCACGGTCGTTTCCCTCGGCAGATGTATAATCAGCCGGGGGTGCTGCGCCGAAACTTCTGAGTCGTCGGGCGCCGACGACCAGCACAACTGCGAGCAGGTCAGCAACAAAGCAACAGCAACGCCAAACAGTTTCATCTTCATATCACGTTAACTATCTGCCAATAGTCGTTGCGGTTCGCAGCATTTCGTCTCCTGCGCGAATCGCACGTGCGTTGATTTCGTAGGCCCGCTGGGCCGTGATAAGATTGACAAGCTCGGTCACCATCTGGACGTTTGACCTTTCGAGCATACTCGACTGAATCGCGCCGAATCCGTTTTCGCCCGGAGTCCCCGTTACAGCCGTGCCGCTGGCCTCGGTTTCGGAAAAGAGGTTGTCCCCTTCGTTCGACAGTCCGGCGGGGTTCGGAAAACGGACAAGCTGCAAAGTGCCGACCACCGAGGTTGTCCCCCCGACATCGGTTACATTTACCGTTCCGTCTTTGCCTATATCAACAGCCACGGCATCGGTCGGCAGCGTGATTGCCGGCTCTATGGAATAGCCGGCCGTGTTTACAAGCTGGCCGTTGGCATTTACCTGCAAAGCCCCGTCGCGCGTGTATCTTATGTCACCATTAGGCATCGTAACCTGAAGAAATCCATCGCCGTAAATGGCGATATCCAGAGGTCTGCCTGTATTGTCCAGCTCTCCGACGGTGAATACTTTTACCGTTGCAGAGGCCCGTACGCCGCTGCCTATCTCAAGCCCGGTCGGCGAGTTTATACCGGAAGCAACTTCGGCGCCGGCCTGGCTCATCTTAACATAGAGCAGGTCCTGGAAATTGATTTGGCTCCGCTTGAAACCGGTGGTATTGATGTTGGCGAGGTTGTTCGCAATAACATCCACCATCATCTGCTGGCCCGTCATACCCGTCGCGGCCGTCGAAAATGCTTTTAACATAACAATAAGCTCCTCAAAACTAACTGATGTGAACAAAAGATTCAGCTTTTTCGTTTCTCATCACCCACCTGCGTAAAAAGTCCAAGCGTCAACCCATCGCAACGCCCATAATGCTGCTGGAGGTTTCACTCTGGGCCGATACGTATCTCATATTGGCTTCATAGAGGCGGGTAACCATTATCATATCAACCAGCTCATCGACTATCATGACGTTGGACGCTTCCTGATAACCCTGCTTGATTACGACGTTATCAGCGGGCTCAGGTCGAATATCCTTATCAGGCATCACAAAACAATTCGCGCCGGCGGGGACAAGCTTGCTCTGGTTTTCCTGAAAGTCCACCACTTGAAGCTTTCCTATGTTGATGTCGCCTGCAGTTACCCGGCCGTCCGCCGAGACCTGAAGCTGCGCAAGGCCAACAGAAACCGGCACCGTGATTGGACCTGCCTCGCCGGCAACGGTCCTGCCCATCGAATCAACTATCTGACCATTCTGATTTGTCTGAAACGTTCCGTTGCGTGTATACAGAGGGCCCTCAGGTGTCTCTACGACAAACAGGCCGTTGCCCATCAGGGCGAAATCCAGATTCCTGCCGGTCTGAACGAGACTGCCCTGTGAAAAATCGAAGGCCGATTCCAAGTCTATGTTGCCGGGTTCATACGTTTCCGCTGTGCCCTGCTGCGCATCGAGGGCCTTAGAGAAAGCATTGCATCTGCGTTTGAATCCGGCGGTGCTTGCATTGGCCAGATTGTGGGTGATTATCTCAAGCTCCCGCGTTAACGCATCGATACTGGCACTGACCTGTGTCGTCGGCTCCATTAGTTCGTCTGCTCCTTTGCAGCTACGGGTTGGGATTTATCTTGTGTCTGTTCAGGAGGTTGCGTATCTGTTTGTGGTACCTTTTCTTTCTTTATACTTCCTGTAGTCTGTGCAAGCTGAGCAATCTGTGCTTCTTCAAGCCCGACAAGCGCTATTGACAGACGACGCGCTTTTTCTTCCTTCATTGACTGAGCCGGCTGAGCACTTTGCTGGACAAGTCCGACATCTTCGAGCCATTCGACCTGTTCGCCATTACTGCGGGTACCTGTCGGCCCAATCACAGCCAGAACCCTGTCGCCGACATTTGCCGGCAGTGTTGTTTCGAGGGAGACAACGCGACCGACCAGTCCGGTGACAACCGCAGGTACGAACTGCGGAAGTTGAGAATTGACCTGCGAAACAGAATCCGATTTGGTGGAAAACGGAAACAATGCCACAAAAGCCGTCTCGTGCCACGATGTTTCACCCGGTCGCGAATCGGATGCCTTTGGTTTTGCAGCCATCGGTGCCTTTGCAGGCACCGAAGCGCTCTGTCGCGCCGGAGCCCCAGCAGGAGCCGAAGCCGCCTTGCGAAAGCCCATTTTATTTCGCAAATCGGCAAGTTGCTTTTCCAATCGACTCGTTTCGCTGGTCGGCTTGCCCGCTGAAAGACTCTCCTTAAGCAACGCCGCAGAACCACTGTCGAAAGCGGCACCGGAACTGAAAATAGCCTCGGCCTTAATAAGGCCGGCCTTGACTGCAACGGCCATAAGCAGGTCGGATTCGGATTCGGTCAAGCCCTTTCGAGCAGCGTTATCAGAAAATGCCTTTTCTGCTTTCTTGACTTCCCGGGCCTTCCTGAGCAGAGTCACAACCACCAGTGCAACAGCAGAAAATACAAGCAGAAGCACCATACCGATGCTAAACCATCTGTTGTTTGCTGAACCACTTTCGACCTGCTGCATTGCCTGCCATCTTTCTCTCGCAGTAAGCCCCAGTACACCCTCCGCTAACCAGATGGCGATAAGAGCCGGTGCATTCATTTTATTCACTCCAAAACATTACCTGATTAGAGTTGACAGTTCCTGCAATATTTCATTTGCAACTCTAATGGTCCTGGCATTTGCCTGGAAACCATTCTGTGCCTGAATCAGGTTGATAAACTCGGTAGCAACATCGGCATTTGATTTCTCCAGAGAGCCGCCGTGGATAGAGCCGGCACCGCCGGTCAGGGCCTGAGTGGCAACCGCTCCGCCGGAGTTAGCCGACGGGATGAAATAGCTGCCCCCAATGCTTTCCAGACCGGAGGTATTCTGGAACAGCGCTATTTGCAGCGTCGCGATATCCTTTTTTACTCCGTTCGAAAATGCACCAATGAGTATGCCCTCCTTGTTAACCGAGACGGTGGACAATCGCCCCGCGGTGTAGCCGTCCTGTTCTCTGGCTACCGCGGTGGAATTACCTGCAAACTGAGTCAGGCCATTTAGCTGCCCGGCGGTTCCCATCGATATTGCAATCGTCTGCGGATTTGTGGTGTCGTGTGCAAAGGTTATCACAAACTCAGCGGTATCGCCTATCGTAGTGTTCAGCCCCGAGAAAGAACCATCGGAAGCATTGAACTCAATCCCTCTTATCCTTCGATTATCCAATGTCAGCTCCTGCACATCCCCGGTAATCGAGGTGAGAATCATATCCCAGGTATTAGTCGTATCGGTGCGGACAAGTGCACCGCTTAGCACGTGCTTGCCGCCCTGACTGTCATAGACCGTGATGTTGACGTTTTTAACCTCTTCGCCCCCGACGGTTGTAACCTCGAAATACGACGGCATCTGCAATTGAGCATCTCCTGAGTTGGCAAACGTAAGGCGCACGTCCGACAAACTGTAACCGCTCTGTGTATCGGTTATCTGGATTTTCCCATCGACAAGCGAGGCCGTGCCGCTCGTTCCAAGGACGCTGTTTATGTGTGTAATCAGTTCGCCTACTGTCGTCGTATCGATAACGCTCAAGCCGGCTGCATCGACCAGAGGGTTGCCGTCACGGTCATAACCCGACACTGTAATCGTAGCCGAGCTAAGCGTGCCGGCGGTAAACTGGTCAAGGGTATCAAGCTCATCCGAAGTGGTTGCAGAGGTTCCGCTGCTTACGGTAAATTTAATATTCGACGCGAGGACATTTGTCTGTGTCGTCGTAAGGGTTGCATCGGCACTGAGGTTTCCGGCGACTATAACTTCACTGGTCGTTTTGGCCGCCATTGCAATGTCGTACGGCACGTGCACGTTACTATCTCCGGCCACCTGGAATCCATCCGCCTCGCCTTCAGAACCGATACGCTGCACACGGTATCCGGTTGAGGGGTCAACCAGCACCGAATCCTGGTCTACTGCAAATGCACCCGCACGCGTGTAAACGTACTGCTGGCCGTCGCTGAGGACGAAATATCCCTCACCTTCTATCGCCAGGTCGAGCGGATTACCGGTGTTGACAATGTTTCCCTGCGACATATTCGGCGTAATACCCGATACGCCGACACCGCTACCCATCTGTACGGGATTTGTACCGCCTGTATTCGTCGTTGGCTGTGACGCCTTTTTGATAGTCTCACTCAAAAGCTCCGAGAACAGAATTCTACTGGCTTTGAATGCGGTCGTGTTAACATTCGCAAGATTGTTGCCCGCTACATCCAGCATCTGCTGATGCGCCTGCAGGCCGGTAACTCCGGAAGACAAGGCAAAACTCATTTTCGGCTTCTCCTTATATCTTAATTTTCAGTTTCAGCTCTGGACCAGAACGACGGCAGCGAGTCCGAGCGTGTATTCCTGGGCCAGGTCACCTTCTCCGACGATCACGCCCAAAAGGCAATCTCTGGTTTCCGGGTCATTGAAAACCGAATCGACGCTCCCGTTTAGTTTCTCCAACTCACCAGTAACTTCATTTTCCGCGAAGAAAGTCACATTTCTTCCGATGAGTGAATTGGCATAACTGCGCTGAGTGTTAGCCATTACCTCCTTAAAGCTGCTGCCAAGAGATTCGAGCTGGCCCAGTTGTGAAAGTTGAGCAAGCTGCGAGGCCATCTCGTTATTGTCCATCGGTTCAAGAGGATTTTGATTCTGCAGTTGTGCGACAAGAAGATTCATATAATCCATCTGAATCTGACTTGCGCTCGTCACCGTACTCGAATCAGCCATTGTTCAGTTCTCCGTCAAATTCATACTCAAAACCTTTGATGCTATCGCTGGCAAGCCGGACTGAACAAATTACTAAGCAACCGCCGTGCCAAACTTAATTGAGGATTCTCCGCTTCACTCATAACTGTTTGCAGCAGAATATGTTATGAACACACAACATCCTCATCCCGCTAACATAGATTCGAGGTAACAGACATCATTAAGTAAATTACCGCGGAGATTACTTCCTGAGCGGAAAAATCTGCCGCCTGCCTTTCGATATGAAAACGAAAAAAACGAAGTTCAAAAGAGAAATTTCTTAATCCCCAAGCGTCCGATAAACAGATCTGTGATATTGAAGTCCCATAAAAATCAAGGACCTACACGCATCTTCATCATACATTAAAAGATCTGCTCTAAGCACACTTTGTGAACCTGTTAGTAAAACAAATCGAGGGCTCAGGATATTATGAGTCCGTCCAATAAAAATTAAAGAAGGTTACACAAAAGTGTCGATTTACCGGACATCTATGGGGACACCCAATTGAACCGTGGGGGACAACACTGATTATGCAAATTAACAAATGGTTCTCCGCAGAGTTGTTGTACTGAGCAGGCAAACTCAACTCCATCAGTTCGCGCGCCGTATCGCGGAGGAGGTGTTCGTAGCAGACGACGCCGCCGAGGCCACTGACATACTCGAAACTGTTGCTCCTGATCTTATTCTTCTCGATGACCTTCTCAAGCCGGCAGAAATCGACTTGCTCTTATTACGGACCGATAAAATCTCGCGAATCGCTTCTTTGGTCATAGGCAGTAACAGCAACCCACCTGCCTGGTTTGAACAGCTTAAGAAGGTCACGGCGCCTTACTACCTGTCCCATCCCTGCGACGATAACCGGTTGAGTGAGATACTTAATGAAATTCGTTTTGGGCAACGTTCCGGCGATAGCAGCGAGAATTGTTTTTTCGGCGACGAGCTTGCTATATCGGTTTCAATGGCCGGCAAAAGCAAAGCCATCCTCAACACGTTGAAAATGATAAGACTTGTTGCCGGCAGTAACTGCAATCCCGTGTTAATAACCGGTGAAACAGGAACTGGAAAGGAACTGGCCGCCAAAGCTGTTCACACTCTTCGTCATCCAAATGAGAAATTTGTCGCCGTCAATTGCGCTGCGCTGACGGCTACCCTGCTCGAAAGCGAGCTGTTCGGGCACGTTAAGGGCTGCTTCACCGGTGCCGACAGGGACAAAACGGGCCTACTCGAACTGGCCGGCGAGGGCACAATCTTTCTCGACGAAATCAGTGAGATGCCACTGGAGCTGCAGGCGAAACTTCTCCGTGTCTTACAGGAAAAGACCTTCAGAAAGGTCGGCGGCACCGCGGATTTGACCTGCAAAGCCACAATAATCGCATCGAGCAATCGCAACCTTAGAGAGGAGGTCAAGGCCAATCGCTTCCGTCGAGACCTTTACTATCGGCTGAACATATTCCCTATCGCTATTACTGCGCTGAGGTCTTCCGACCGAAAAGACGACATCCGGCTATTAACCGAATACTTCATAAAGACATCAACGGTCTGCCCGGCAAAGGCAGGCAATATCACTGCACTTACCCAAATGGCCCTGGAGGCACTGGAAAAGCATAACTGGCCAGGCAATGTCCGTGAGCTTCGTAACGTAATCGAACGGGCAATATTGCTTGAGAACACCGAAAAAATCGGGCTAAGCAGTATCATGATTGAATCTGAAGACCCTTTCGAGACGCCTGGAACCGGCCTAACTATGACTGCCACCAGCAGCATCCAGAATTTCTCGCTCGAGAAGGCGGAACGTGAGCTTATTGCGCGTGCTCTACAGGAAAGTGGCTGGCAGAAGACCAAGGCGGCTGCTTTGCTGGGCATAACTCGCGCCACGCTGTATGCCAAGGTAAAACAGCATAATATTCAAAGAGGCACCTACATCCCCAGACCCCCTGAAGACGAATCTTCCAATCTTGCCGTATCTGAAGCCGTATACGCCGGCTGAGGCGAAAGTAGGAATGGTCCGCCTAAGTAGCTGTAAGAAAATCCATCGGGCCGTTTAGAATCCTGACACCTTAAAGATGCAAAAACTTCCTCTAACAGTAAAAAAACGGGGTTCTACGCCGGTAATCGGCAATTTCAACGCCTGAAACGGCAACCAAGTGTAGTTGGCATAGCTGTTGCACCTATTCCACCATAAAAAAGCTTAAGGGCCGCTGGCTCGCAATTTCAACAGCAACCGGCGTAAAACGGAGACTGGCCGAGCTGGGTCATTTGCTATTAAAACGATGGTAGAGCGTAAGAAAAAAGTAACGCGAAGAAAAAAAACCCGCAAGAGCCCGGCAGCCAAGGCACCGGCAGGGAGTGAAAAACCTGTTGAGCCGCAGAACAAGTTACCGGTCGAAACCGAGGTTCCCAAGGATGCATCTTCGCAGGTCAAAGCCGAAACCGCAGAAGCGGCTGCGCAACCTGAGCGGCCCAGTGAAGCTATAAAGCACCCACCAAACGAATCGGACACCGCAACTGATACACCGGTAGATACTCCCGCCAAGACCGAAGAGGTTACCACGGAACCAGCCATACAGCCAGCGGTTTCGAGTGAGACTGCCGAGCAGCCGGCAAACGAACCTGCCGACACTACCGATATGCCCACCGACGTGTCCGCGGGCGGAGAAATGGAAGACTCGGGCGCAGAAACGGACAGTCCATTACAGCCCGCGATGCAAATTGAACCGCCTAGTGAAGATATTGTTGCCACACAGCCGGCTATAGATACCAAGGAAACAGAGGAGATTGCTGCGGAGGAGACTGCGGAAATAAGCTACACCGGCCCTGAGCCCACCGAGGCCGCAATTACAGACAGCGAACCTGTCCTGAAGCACTCTCGCAGCCGCATATTCTCATTAGTGCAACTTGTTCTTATCATCAGCATCCTTATTAGTGCAGGACTTTTGAGCTATTCGATTTTCCACTCCCCACCCGTGCAACGAGTGCCATATCCGGTATATGCGGAACAGGAATTTCCGGCAACTGCAGACGCGAACAGGTTGGCAACCGAACAGGGAAACCAGGACAGGCACATAATAGAACCTTCATCTTCTGATGTTGTGCAGACCGAGGCGGTATCTCTCCAGACCACCGAGAGTTATTACGCGGGCGGCGATTATGAAGCGGCGTGCCGCAGCTATGAGCGCTTGTACCTGAATCTCTACGGTGGGGACTTCGAACTGATGAAGGACTTTCTCAAGCTGCGAATGGCCCTTTGTCTTGAGAAGCAAATGAAGCTCGACCGGGCCGGTAAATTGTTCAGAGAAGCCGCTAAAAGCAGTTCGGTAGTTGTAAGGACGCTTGCAAATTTCCACTGCTCGCTGCTCGAACTCGAATCAGGTCAGTACCTCAAGGCCCGGACAAATGCATACAAGACCATCGCACTGACCGGCGTGTTGACGACCGAGCATGAATGGGCACTTGAGCTGGAGCGAGACTGTCTTTTTGTCGTCGCCGAGGCGCTGACAAGACAAGTGCTGTCGCTATGCGACGCAGATAGCGAGCTGCCGGACCAGCTATGGTTCCACCCGACGGACGAAGACCCACTGGCAGGACTCAACGAAACCGAGCTAACGGCCCTTTTGAATTCGGGTATCGAACGGCTAAACAGTGGGCTGTTGGCCCCGCAGGTTTCATCGGCCGAACGAACGGGAACACTGAGCCGCTGGTCCGTGGTCTGCAACGGACCAAGTATCGAGGAGCTAATGGCGAGATTCGCCGCCAATTCCGGAATTGACGTCAAATGGGCGTGGCAGAGCGAAGGTACAAGTGGAGCCGGGCAGCAATCGCATCTGCGAAACCGCTCCGTTACGGTATATTTAACCGCGGCGACAACCGAGCAGATAGTAACAACCACCGCCGGAACTGTCGGGCTGCTTGCACTTATTGACGAAGCCGGGACCGTAATTGTAACCGACCCAACAGAGTATTCATCGTTGTCCGAACATACACGGATGCTCAGCGAACATGCGATATGGCTATGGAGAAACTGGCTGCTGATATACAACGACGACCCGCGTGTGACAAACGCTCACTTTGCACTCGGAGTCCTGCAGGCAAGCAGGGGGCAGGTGGTGGAGGCAATCGCCGAATACAAACTGGTAGCTAATCGTTATTCACAAACGCCACTGGCACCTTGTGCTCTGTTGCGTTCAAGCCGGCTCAAGTCAGCCCTGCGCAATTACACCGGTGCCGGCAGCGACCTCCAGCAGCTTATCGAACAATACCCGGACAACGAGCTGATTGGCCAGGCCCATCTGGACCTCGCCGATACAACGATGAAACTTGAGGTATATGACGATGCCTGCTCACTATACAAAAAAGCACATAGTCTCGGGTTTTCAGCGGAAATAAGGGCCGCTGCCGCGTTCGGGGCAGGGAAGTGCTTTTATCAGACAAAAGATTACAAATCTGCGGCAGAATGGATTGCGCGATATCTCCAATCCGTCCGGCAACAACAAATGTCGCAACCCGCAGAAGCTGAGCTTTATACGGCCTATCTTCTGTTGGGCAGGGCAAATCTAGCTCTGGGCAAAACGCAGCAGGCCTGTGAGGCACTGGATATCGCCGCAAGAAAAGCAGCATCAAGCAGTCAGTGTATCGACGCGGTCTCGGCCCTTGTGGAGGCACAGCTTAAGCAAGATGATTTTGTTGCGGCCCTCGGCGCTATCGAAAACATACGCTCCTGGCCCTTTTCTCAGGAACAGGTAACAACGCTGTTGCTGCTGAAAAGCAAGACCCTGCGCGCAATAGGGCTTGCCGAAGACGCAACAACGGTGCTTGCCGAAAGAGCACAATACCTTACCGAGCCCCACCTGAGAGCCAGCATAATTTTAGAGTTGGCCAGATGCGAAATTGCGATACAGAATCACGTCGGTGCGAGGGCACATCTGACAGAGGTGCTTTCATTAGTTGAGCCGGGCCCCATTGCCCATCAGGTCTCACTCGAACTTGCCGGTGTGTGCCTCAAACTAAACGACATTCAGCAGGCCATTTCCATCTGCACAAAACTTATGGAATCATCGGCTTCGACACAGATAAAAGAGCAGGCCTCAAGAACGCTGGCCGCGGCCTACAGCAAGCAACAAAATTATGACAAGGCGGCACTGGCGCTGCTGATGGCATCAAACCGGAGCGATACGACGGAAAAATGAACGTAATAATCAAAAATGCAGACCCACAGCAAGGGCAAATGTCGGCCCGAGGCAGATATCTGCGAGTATGCGCATTTGCGTTAATAATAGCGTATTTTTTACACGGACTCTCAATTGCAGACGAGTTTAGCATCGAAGAGCTTAATCCTGCCATGCTGCTGGCGGTCGATTCGGCGCAAATCGGAGGGGAATCAAACTCGCTCAATATCCAAATGCCCGTGCACGCCGGCCCAGTCAATCTTGAAGCACCCCAGCCGGGCGATAGTCTTTCAGCAAATCTGGCGTCGACCGTAAAAGAAGCGCCACACACGAACAGTTTCGCCAATAGCACTGAGGCGTCCGCACAACAACTGGAATCGGAACTGAGGAAAAGCAGAATAAGCCCGCTGGATTCAAGCTCCGCCGACGACAAAAGCGAGGATTTAAAACGTCTGATTTCGCAAATCAACTCCGTCCGATTCCAATCTCAGGAGACAGCCGAGGCCATAGCAAGTGATACCTCTGAACCTGAACCGGGCATCGCCCCTGATGAACCAGCTCCATTATCCGACGCAACACCAACTCAGTCAGAAACGTCCACAAAATCGATGAGCGACGAGACGCTCCAAATGGTACGACAAGCAGTCATAGAGCCCAACCGCGTTGCAGAACCTCTGCAACTCGCAGAGGTTCTGTTTCAAAGCGGCCAGCCCCGTGCGGCGGGATTATGCTACAAACAGGCCCTTGTTTCAATACCCGCGGACGACCCAAACATGGCCGGCGAAAGGGCGTGGATACTTTTCCAGATAGGCAATTGTCTCAAGCATGACGACCCCAACACCGCCCGGGAAAGTTACGCAGAGCTTTTAAGGGTGCATCCTGATTCGCCCTGGGCCCAAATCGCAAAGGCCCGGCACAGCGTTATCGATTGGTACCAGAAGGACCAGCCCGGCAAACTAATCCGGGAGCTTAACCACTAAAGTCAACGACAAAGGGAGCATTGCAAGTGACTGAAACATCGGCGACAAACTCACAAACAGACGGCAGGACAGCCCCATCAACAAACGTTTTACTGATAAGTCAGTCACCCGACATTATTCGGCCTGTTCTGGAGACACTTGCCCGCAAGGCAATACAGGCGATGGTTGCCGGCGACGAAAAAGTCGCCCTCGATTTGCTGGACAAGAACGACTGCGGGCTTGTGCTGACGGAGGAAACGATAACTGCCCAAAACGGCAGGCCCTCGCAGAAGGACCATAACTTTGAATTAGTAACAAGAATCAGGAGCCTCTGGCCGGAACTGCCTATAGTTATGATTGCATGCAATGACGTGCCCGGAAGAAGCACGCAACAACAGATAGTCGAAACAGCCGTTAAAGCAGTGCACACCGGCTGCCGCGATTTCCTGCCTCAGCCGATAAACCACGACCGGCTGGAAAAGCTGCTCGATACAGTCGTACCCAACAGGCCCATAAGAACCATTGCATCAACCGAAGAGGGCACCGGATGCCTTTACAAAATCGTCGGCAGAAGTGCCGGGCTTATGCAGACGGTAAACCTTGCCAGAAAAGTCGCACCGACAAGTGTTCCCGTTCTGATAAGCGGCGAAAGCGGAACGGGAAAAGAACTCGTATCATACGTTGTGCATTACAACAGCAGGCGCGTCCAGGGGCCTTTTTTGAAGATAAACTGTGCGGCGCTTAGCGAGACACTGCTCGAAAGCGAGCTGTTCGGACACGAGAAAGGAGCATTCACGGGAGCTTACGCCCAGCGCAAAGGGCGGTTCGAGTCGGCACACGGGGGGACATTGCTTCTCGATGAAATCAGCGAAACGCCTTTGAGGTTTCAGGCAAAGCTCCTTCGGGTGCTCGAACAGCAGGACCTTCAGCGCGTCGGCGGCAACGAAAACATAAGAGTCGACGTCCGTATCATAAGCACGACAAACAAGGATTTGTTGCAGGAGGTCGCCAGGCAGAGGTTCCGTCAGGACCTTTATTACCGACTTTGCGGAGTTCGTCTGATTGTGTCTCCACTGCGGCAGCGAAGCGAGGACCTGCCGGAGCTAGTCTGGCATTTTATAAATCTCCACGCGGGGCAATCACATCGTCGCATAACCCGTCTGGACCCGGCAATGATGGAGATGTTCTCTAAATATCACTGGCCTGGAAACGTCCGCCAGTTGCGAAACGTCGTAATGACCTCGTTGATACTCGGCGTGGGTGAGACGCTATCATTAGCCGACGTATCCTGGCTTTTTAACGAGCTGCAGCCACTTCCGGAATTAGTGGATGGCAGCGTTCAGCAACCGGATTTAACAACACAGCCGCACATCGGCCTGGCGGGCGTGCCGCTTGCCCAACTGGAACGCCGAGCCATCCTCGAAACACTCAAGAAAACAGACGGTAATCAGACCAGGGCCGCAAAGGCACTGGGCATCAGCGACAGAACGTTGCGCGACAAGATTAAAAGGTACCGGCAGCAAGGAAGCCTGCAGCCGGTTTAGCGAATAAAACAATATGGTTTAAGATTAGACAAGAGAGCAGATATGGCTGAAGAAGAAGCTCAAGCAAATCCACAGGAAAACGCAGCGGACGAACCTGCTGCACAGAAAAAGTCGGGTTCGATTGTCCCGATGATAATTATCGCGGCGGTAGTAGTCGTCTGTGCCGGCGCCGGACTCGGGCTGGGTCGGTTGTTCGCAGGCAGCGGTAACACTGAAACTACAACAACCGTCCCGCCGGCCGAGGAAACAGCCGCCACCGAACAGCCAGCGAGCAACGCTCCCGACGTTGCAGCGGGTAATACATGGTTTTACGACCTGGAGCCGGTTGTGGCCAATCTCGATGAACCGGGCGCGACACGCTATGTCAGAGCGGCCCTGACACTCGAGATTGGCGCCGGACTTGCACCCGATAAGGGCAATGCATTTCTCGAACAGAAAAAGCCGCTCCTGACAAACCTGCTGACCATATATCTTGCAGGACTGAACGTGGAGGCAACGAGGGGCGACAAAAACCTCAAGAGAATACAAATGGAGCTTTGCGACACATTCAACGAGCGACTGTTCCCCGATGGCAAGCCGGTTATCGAAAGGATTTTGATAAAGGAATTCGCCGTGCAATGACCCGGATGACTGATAACAATCCAGGAAGAGCAAAGATACAGCAGCTTCTTGCTGTCATCGGCTCCAAGGCCCCCGATGACAGCAAACAGATAGAGGCGAGCGAATACGACTGGCATCAGCCTCACTTTTTCAACAGCCGGCAAATGAAAAAGCTGACGGCTTTGGCCTCCAGCTTAGCGGAGCTGATTGCGGAGAAATTCGCCGCTTTGTGCCAGCACAGTTTCGAGGTGAAGATAAGCTCGACCAGCGAACACTTCGCGGGGCAGTTTCTCGGACAGGATACAGCAAGCCAGGGAAAAGGCCCCGTCAACTATTACCTGTCTTTCTGCACGGACGAGCGAGAACCCTGCGGCTTTGTCAGCATACCGCCGCAGACCGCCAAGCTCTGGACGACTCAGCTTCTCGGTGACACGGAATCGAAAGAGGATGCGAACAGGCATATATCCGAGCTTGAGGCCTCGCTTCTGTTCGATATGGCTTCGCTTATAGTAGAGGCGGTTGCCGAGGCCGGCGACAAGTGCGGTTTCCATCCGGCCGACGACGCTATTACGGACAGTCTGCCGCTTCAGCTCAAGGGCGCTGAAGAGTTCTGCAAAATCACCTTCCAGGTCAGAGAAAGTGACTCCGAGACCGGCTCGGAGGCCCATATCCTCATTTTCTGCGATAAGCTTGCACCGATAGTCGCTGAATCGGCGCAGGCAGCGGACAAACTTTCCGCCAAGGACATTGCCCGTGCGATTCAGAATCACATTGAAGAAATATCAATTCCGATTACTGCTCAACTGGCAAGTGTTGCCGTAACGGTCGAGCAGGTACTGAACCTCTCTGCCGATGACATATTGCTGCTGGATAAAAAAATCGATGAGCCGGTGCTATTGCTTGCCGCCGGCCGGACGCTTTTTCGCGGTCGCTGCGCACAATCAGGCGGCAAATACGCTGTGGCAATAACGGAAGCCGCTTTCGAAAAAAAATAAACAAGGAACAGGATGCAACATATTGAAGGAACTTGAAAAATGCCACAATCAGCCCAAGCCGTAGAAGAAAAGGTCGAGAAAAATCAGGAAGCTGCTGCCGATTCGAAAAAACAAGCTCAGTCGGCTGATTTTCCCGAGGCCGCCGAAACCAGCGCCACAAGCGCCGGTGGAAGCATCGATATACTGCTCGATATGAGCATCCCCGTGACCATAACAATCGGCACTATGCAGATGCCCATACGTCGCCTGCTCCATCTCGGTCCGGGGTCCGTGATAAAACTGGACAAACCCGTGGACGCACCGATGGACCTGTATCTGAAAGACACAAAATTCGCAACCGGTAACGTGGTCGTTGTGGATGGACGGTTTGCAGTGAGAATCAAACAGATACTCGGCCTCGGTGAATCACAATCGGACAAAGAACAGTAAACGAGACCGGCTATGACAGATAAAATCTCAATTAGGGATATCAAAGGATAATGGTCCAAGCCACTAAACCAACGCTGCCGACGGCGCTCGATACTCCCATTATGTCGCACAGCAATATTATCATTGCAGGCGGTCTGGTAACCGTTCTGGCAACATTGATTATCCCCCTGCCGACGGCTATGCTGGATATCCTGCTGGCCTGCAGCGTTTCACTGGCGGTCTCAATCCTTATAATCACACTGTCTGCCAAAGAGGCCCTGGAGTTGTCCACTTTCCCATCGCTTCTGCTGTTTACCACGCTGTTTCGACTGTCCCTTAATGTTGCCTCGACGCGTCTGATACTGCTGCAGGGCAACGCCGGTAAAATCATCCAGACCTTCGGCAATTTCGTCACGGGCGGCAGCTTTGTCGTAGGCGTGGTAATCTTTCTCATTCTCGTAATTATCCAGTTCATAGTAATTACCAAAGGCGCCGAGAGAATCAGCGAAGTTGCTGCCCGCTTCACACTGGACGCTATGCCAGGAAAACAAATGGCCATCGACGCAGACCTGAACGCAGGACTTATCACCGAACAGCAGGCCAATGAGCGACGAACAAAAATCGTCAAGGAAAGCGAATTTCACGGGGCGATGGACGGCGCCAGCAAATTCATCCGAGGCGACGCCAAGGCGGGACTTATCATTACCGCCGTGAACATAATCGCCGGAATCGCAATAGGCTACTCCCGCGGCCTGAGCGTGCTGGCGGCGATAAAGACATACTCCACATTGTCCATCGGCGACGGCCTCGTCAACCAGATACCGTCAGTGATAATCGCTATAAGCAGCGGCTTTCTTGTAACAAAGATTTCATCACAGCACAGCGTCGGCCAGGACTTAGGCAGGCAATTTCTCAAGGCCCGTGAGCCGTTATCGGTTGCGTCACTGGTGATTGCAGCACTGGCCCTTGTGCCGGGACTGCCAAAGGTGCCGTTTATCCTTCTGGCTGTCGGCACCGCCATGCTCGGCCGGCTCGCAGCAAAGGGTGAAAAACCGAAACCAAAAAAGTCAACCCCAGCCGGTGAAAAGAAATCGGCCCAGGAACAACCTGTTGAAGAACTGCTTGACTTGGACAGAATCAGCGTGCAGGTCGGCGTGCGTTTAATTGCAATGGTTGACCCACGAAAAGACAGCAGTATTTTCGACCGGATAGGCGCTCTTCGGCGAAGATTCGCACAGCAGTTAGGTATTATCATTCCGCTGGTTCGCCTGCGAGACAATATCAATCTCGAACCGAACGCCTATGAAATTAGATTGTCTGATTTGCCCGTTGCGAGAGGCCGGCTCGAACCGGATATGCTGCTGGCAATGGATTCCGGGGCCGTGCGGACAAAGATAAAAGGAATTGAAACCATCGAACCGGTCTTCGGCCTGCCGGCACTGTGGATTAAACCGGAGGAAAAGGAAAGAGCGGAACTAAACGGTTACACCGTTATTGACCCGGAATCGGTTTTTATAACGCATCTGTCAGAAACCATTAAGCGCCACGCCAACGAGATGTTGACCCGGGAAGACGTTCAACTGCTGGTCGACCGACTCCGCAAGCTGCAGCCGTCCCTGGTAGGCGAAGTCCTCGCAGCCGATGGCCCCGTATCAATAGGGCTGCTGCAGCGCGTCCTGAAAAACCTGCTGAAAGACGAGATACCCATCCGTGAGCTGACAAAAATAATCGAAACACTGTCCGAGTATGCCACCAAGAGCAAAAACACCGCGGTTCTGACGGAGATGGTTCGCAAGGCACTAAGCAGAACAATCACCGACCGAATCAAAGACGAAAACGGGAAGATACAGGCGATAACCTTTGAGGCCTCGCTTGAGCACCAGATGCTGAACTCGCTCAAACAGGAAGCAGACACGATAAACCTGGCTTTGCCGGCGGATATGACAATGGAACTAAGCAGAAAAACGGCACAGGCCTGGCGTAGTGCGATGGACAAGGGCAAAGACAAGGTCGTATTACTTTGCGACCCGCGCCTGCGAGCGGCTCTGGCTGATATGCTGTCGCGAACCGTGCCAAATCTGCCCGTGGCTACTTACGATGAAATCGTCCTCGGAACCGAAGTTGAGCCGCTCGAGACCGTCTCCATCGAGCAACAGCAGCTTCAGGTCCCGGGTAACCACCAGTTAGTTGGAGCCGTTCAGTAGCCAAACAAAATGAACACTAACCAGACAAACAGAGACAACCGGCTATGCTGATACACGTTCGTTCAATAGCGGCAAGTTTTGCGGTCTTGTCTTTTTTTGTGCTAAGCATCGTAGGACTGTTCTACGGTCTGTCGCCTTATACGTGCTGCAAAAGGGCCTGTGTCGGGGCAGCCCTGGCGTATATAGCGGCATCGCTGGCCGTAAAGGTCGTAAATGCTGTTCTGATAAGAGCAATCATTGAAAGCCACACAAGCAAACGAAAGGAAACAGAAAGTGTCGGCTGAGACCAAAGGCCTTATCAAGCAGGAACAGGCGACTAAAAAGGATGCCCGCGGGCATCTCAAGGCCGCCAAGCGCGCCTATGCGGGACAGAAAAAGCAGCGCTTAGACGAGCAGCAAATCGCCCAGTTTCTGCCTCTGGTCCACAAGATTGCCCAGCGAGCCGCCAGCTACCTGCGTCCGCCGCTTACCTACGAGGACCTCGTATCGGCAGGTACAGTGGGTCTGGTTAAGGCCGCACGGGATTATGACCCTTCTTTCTTCGCAGAATTTCAGACCTATGCCTACATAAGAATCAGAGGAGCCATACTCGACGAGCTCAGGGGATGGGCCTTTATACCTCCCACCGTCAACAAGCAGATTCGCCGGGCAATGAACCTCAGCGTTGAGATAGCAAAGCAAACAGGTCGGCCCCCATCCGAAACAGAACTGGCCGAAAAACTCGGGATAACTGTTTCTCAGGTATATGAGACTCTCGAAAGCGCACGAGCGCAGCAATTTCTATCCATCGACGGATATGGCGAAGACGGCCCGGCGCTGGGCAACATACTCGCCGCACCAGATACCAAAACCCCCGATGAAGAATTTGAACGGGCCGAGCTTATTGACAGGCTTGCGGAAGCCATTCAGCAACTGGACCAGCGCCAGCGGGAAGTCGTTCTGCTCTATTATCAGCAACACCTCACTATGAAGCAGATTGCGGAAGTATTCGGCATTACCGAGCCAAGGGTCAGCCAGCTACACGCAACTGCGATTTTTAATCTTTCCGTAAAATTGAGGCAATACGATGGTACCGGACAATGATTACAACATAATACAACCTGTGGAAAACCCGCAAAACGTTGGTGCTTTGG
Source organism: uncultured Pirellulales bacterium (assembly GCA_964597035.1). Lineage (GTDB taxonomy): Bacteria > Planctomycetota > Phycisphaerae > Sedimentisphaerales > Anaerobacaceae > Fen-1362. The sequence goes on along the minus strand of CAZQWM010000008.1, from coordinate 15,482 downwards.
CACCGATTGACCGACGCGCGGAGAAAAGACGACAGCAACGACAACAACGACAGCACAGCACACCCTCCGAACAGCAGGACCTTTCTGACACTCAACAGAATGACACCGGCAAGGCAGACAACGGCCAGGCAGGTAAAGACTCCATAGACTATCGGGCTTGAGCAATCAGACAAATTTAAACAACGAATTGAGAGTGCATAACAACGAAAGGAAACATATAATTATGCTGCAGACAACAGGCCGGATTCTGAAAAGCGACGAGGTCAGGATTGAAGGCCGGTTCCGCCTCGAACTTGGGGCTACAGGCCCAACTACACCAAAGACAAGAAGCGTCGGCACAGCAGCGCCCAGTGTCAAAATTCTCGAAAGCCGGCCGGAATATGCGTTAATGGAACTTACCTGCTCCTGTGGAAGAAAAAGCGTTGTCAGGTGCGAATACGACGATACCTCGACAGCAAAAAGCACACAGCCGACTACTAAGCCGGATGGCACCCCAAACCGCGAACCGAAAAAGAAAACTTAGGCGGAGATAAAATTATGCAAACCAGAATAAAAGTAATCGTATTTATAGCCACATCTGCAATGCTGCTGCCTTTTATGGGCTGCGGCTTCAAAGGCCCCGCCGGCTCAGACTTGCGATTCGACAGTCCTTCTGGTTCAGGCAATACCGCTTATCAGAGACTCCAGCCGGCGCAGGCACAGAGACCTTCCGCAGTCGAATCCGCGATAGAACTCTCGGAAAAATACGCAAAACTTTCCGAGGAGGCATCGGGTCTCAGGCAGAAGGCACAAAACCTAAACGATGAAAACCTGCAGTTGAAGGATGATATGCAGAGCTGCCGGTCCCGGCTGGAAAGGGCGGAAAAAGAGCTGGGTGAAGCCAACGACCTGCTGCTCGAAATGCGGATTGAGCTGAATAACTGGAAAAGCGACGTTCTCGGTTTCCGCGGGGAAATACGTGAAGCCGACAAGGCCCAGTTAGAGGCGCTGCTTAAAATTTTAAAGCTGCTCGGCGGCGAAGTGCCCGAAGCAAACGAATCGGCTCCTGAGCAAGATTCTACCCCGGAGAAATGAAAAATGCACTGCGAAAAAACAATCCAGTCACGCAAGTCACACTGTAATGCGGCTCGCGCGGCGCGCGTATCCCTGGCAATCGGATTAAACCTTGCAATCATCTCGGCCGGGTGCTCCTGGCACAGAACATCCGCGGGCCTGGGCCAAAGCCATTATCCGAATATGGCGACGAATATGACAATTCGAACGGTCTGCCTTGTCGAACTGCACAACAATACGGCGTATCCCCAGATATCCGGCGACGTGACCGATTCGCTATACCAGGCGCTTCAGAAAAAGCAACTGTTCGACTTGTCGCCGCTGGGCCAGGGCAACACCCTCTGGCGAAACCTTCAGATTCAGCCGGATTCGCCTTACACGCTCGAACAATTGCTGGCCACGCGAAAAACGCTCGGTGTTGACGCCGTGCTGATGGGCACGGTTACGTCTTACAAACCATACCCCCATATGGCACTGGGATTGGAGCTGGAGCTTATAGACTTAAGAGACGGGAAAACGGTCTGGTCAATCGAACAAATCTGGGACAGTGCCGACAAATCCACGGAACAACGGATAAAGAGGTTTTTTGAACGTCAACTGCGGCCGGATTTTTCGCCCCTGGGCGAGCAGTTGGCCGTGTTAAGCACCATAAATTTTGTGAGGTTTGTGACGTATGAAGTGGCCGAGTCGTTGCACCCGGGATAAAATTAGGCGACAGGAGTTTCAAAAAGCCGTTATCGTCCTAAAAAAACGGCTACCTTAAAAGAAAAATGAAAAATTTTGGCTGAAGCCCTTAAGTTATTCAAGGAATACACGAGAAAAAAGCAGAACGATAAATATTGTCCGGTAGCGAAGCAATGATAGACAAGATAGACACAAATCAAATTCAGGACCCTTTTGACGGTCAACCGGCCGGCAAGGCAAGCCGTTCGAAAGCCGCTTCAAGTGAGCAGGCAGACGCCACGCTTCAAATCAACTATGACCGCCTGATTGAGGCGGCCAAGGCAACACCCGCCGATGCCGGCGCCGTCCAGCGGGCACGAGAGCTTCTGGAATCGGGCCAGCTTGATAATCCGGCAAACATTAGAGAGGCCGCGTCCAACATCATCACGTTTGGTATATAACACCGATAGATAAACTGCTGTGTCCAAGGTCGGCCACGGAGGGTCGGCATAAAGGCATAATGGATTGGCAAGTCGGCGAGGAAATGTATACAGGGCTTCCCCAACCCAGTTACCTTACCTCGCCGTTTTTATTGCTGCTCGAAAACAATGGCAACGCAGAAGCATTTTCATCTTGTGTGCAGAATACCCGCCGTCAACTTCAGGCACAGCAATCAAGTATTCCGCTTTCCTGCCCCGGATTAGTAAATATCTTTGCAGAACCATTTACGGGTTTATACATCAACAACAGCACTTCACACCGTGTTCTAATAGAACCACGAGGTAAGTCCGACGAAACATGCCAATACGGACTTTTAACTCTGCAGAACCGCATAGTCCTGACAACCGTGCATGGAATGGTCTCCGGCATATAGTCGAACCCCCTTGTTTGAACCTATTTTAGCTAACTTGCTGAGCCAAATCAAGTATAATCACGGTTACAGGTCATCTAACACGGTTGGTTCGTTGCTCACAGACCGCAGTTGAAATGCAACTGGAATTTTATAGGACAAAAAGAATCGGGGCATTTAAATTAAAGGTGCCTTTGTGGACTATGGGTAAGGCCCCAAAGCCAACTTGAAAGCCAGAGAGATTGGTGAGGCTGAAAGACAAACCAATGCACATTATTGCACAATGTCCTTTATGTGGTTATTGCTGGCTGCTCGACGCCAGCGCAGCCGACAGAAGAATAAGATGCAAGGGATGTCGTAAGCTGTTTAAGGTGCCGAAGCTGGAGGAGGTACCCAAGGCGATGAAGATTATAAAGGGGGCTAAGGGAACTGTCTATGTGGACGAAGCCGGCAGGACCTACGGATAGCTTTTTGAGGTCGATAGTTGCCTGCCTGATTTGAGCCCCGATAAAATTCTGAAGCGAGAGTATAAGGGGCACCGCACCCTACTATTTTGGCTGCCGGGAATCGTTGGGTTCTGCAGGCCCAACTAACGACGCAGGACCGGCATACGGTTCGATTCCCAGCGATTCTTCTATTCTGGTTAATCTCGCCGAGACCTCACTAAGCCGTGAATCAAGCCCATCGAGTTTTTGCATTATGGTCTGACAATCGCCGCCAAACTGCAACAGGCATTTTCCTGTCAGGTCCATATGACGTTCCATCAGACGTTCATATGCGTCAATGGCACGTGCTGCATCCGTCCTGTATTCAGGCACAGTTATCCACGGCTCAACCTCATAGGTGCTTTCCTTGCCGGGAATCGCAGTCGCAAACCACGCCACTATGAGACCGGCTGCACCGCAGATACTGATTGCAAGTAGATTTCTCTTTTGCTTCATTGATATCTCTCCTTTGCAAAAAGCCGGAGGTGAAAATCGACGATTCATACCAGGCACCGCCGACAAGTCAAACAATTGCCGCCAAGAGTTGCAACAGGCGTCATTAGCCGGCAACGACGGTTGCCGACATCCTGGAATTGGCGCCTGGCCTGCGCTCCTTGGGAAGCGTAAACAAGAAAGTGCTGCCCTTATCGAGCATTGACTGCACCCATATCCTGCCGCCGTAAAACTCCACTATCTTTTTGGCTATCGTCAATCCAACGCCGGTACTCTCAATCGTATCCCGCGGTGAGAGGGTCTGGAGAATCTTGAAGATTTTATCGAAGTGTTTCTCTTCTATACCCGGACCGTTGTCAACTACGCTGAATTTCCAGTAGCTGTGCTCGTCGGTCCAGCTAATGACTATTTTGCCGTCGGGCCTGTTCATAAAATTGACGGCGTTGTTAAGCAGATTGTAAAAAACCTGTTTTACACTGTTTCTGCCGCAAACAACAATCGGTAATTGTCGTTCGATGACAATTTCAATATTGTCCGGCATATCAAGCTCTGTGAGCACTTCGGATATGACTTCATTTAAATCGACCGTAACGTTTTTCTCCTTGCGTGCGATGTGTGAATATTGCAGAACGCCGTCGATAAGATTGTACATCCGCTTGACTCGTGCCATCAGTAATTTTATATGCTCCTTGCCCTCGTCACCGAGCTTATCGCCATAGTCACTGGATAACCATCCCGCCAGCGCATTTATACCCCTCAACGGTGCTTTCAGGTCGTGCGATGCAACATAGGCAAAATCCCTCAACTCCTCGGTTGCCAGCTCAAGCTCTGCAAGCAATTGTAACTGGACCTGCTCAGCTATCTTAAGTTCGGTGATGTCCTGCAGCAAACCATCATAACTAAGCAGTCTGGCCTGAGAATCAAAACTGGGCACGAGTGTCCTTCTAATCCAGCGGATATTGCCGTCCTTTCGGATGATGCGATGCTCAATCGGTTTGACATCCTGACCGCAGATGCACCTGGAAAGCTGCTCCCGCACCACCTCCAAGTCCTCCGGATGCACCATATTCAGCCATAATGTCGGGTTTGCCTTGAGTTCCTCCGGCGTATAACCAGTTACCGCAACGCTTGCCTGGCCGTGTACAGTTTCGACGGGCCGGCCAGACTCGAAACGAACTGTATAAACGTAATCGGTAACGGCCTCGGTAATTCGGCGATAACGCTCTTCGCTGGCGGCAAGTGCTTTCTGAGCTTCCTTTATCGCTATGAGCTCTTTCTTGCCGGTTATGTCATGAACCACACCCTGGCTGCCGTCAATCTGGTTGTGCGCATTTCTGGTGACACTGGAATACACGGTAATATCCACTCTCCTGCCGCTGGTGGCCTTCAGCGTTAAATCGCTGATTTGAAAAGTGTCCTTCCTGTGGTCTTTGAGAAAACGTTTTCGTTCCCGCGGGTCGAACCAAAACTGCTCAGGCAAAAATAGTTTCCCGACCACTTCGGCTGGGTCGGAAATCTCGAGCAGACGCATAAATGCAGGGTTGACATAGGTAGTTCGTAAATCCAGATCGAGGGTATAGACGCAGGTATCCGATTCCTCCAGGGATTTAAGGTTCTTTTCTTCTTCCCGGCGCCACCTGTCCTCGACCGCCCTGAATATGTCGGTCTGGGTCACGACACCGCACAACCATCTGTTGTCTTCAACGACAAGCCGGCGGACGTGCATTTTTTCCATCGTTCGACTTGCACTAAAAACGGAAAAATAAGGAAGAACGCTCACCACGGGGCTGGACATTACCTCTTCTACTTTCACACGATGTGGCTCCCGGCCGGTGGCGATGACTCTCTTCAGGATGTCCCTTTCGGTCAACATTCCCGCAACCTTGTCGGCCTGCATCACAACAATTCCGGATATTCCCCGGGCCGCCATCGTTGACGCCGCTTCGGCCACCATCGCGTCGCGCTGCACGGTCGCAACGCTCTTGGTCATTATCTCTGCAACGTCCCTCCACATACCATAAGACGTCAGCACACGAATCAGGTCCGTCTGCGTAACGATTCCCACAAGCCCGGTATCGTCGATTACAGGCAGCCGTTTAACGTGCCTCTGTTCAGCAATATGGCCAGCCTCCAGCACCGTGATAGCGGGTGATACGCTGACTACCGGAGACGACATAACATCCCTCACGGCAACTTCAGCGGCGCATTTGCCGTTAGAAATCACTTTATCCAGAAAATCTTTTTCGGTGATAATTCCTACAACAGCATCTTTTTCCACAACCACCAGAGATGATACGTTATTCGCAGCCATTTGATTTGCCGCGGACGCCATGGTTTCGGCAGGACCAATAGTCGAAACCTCGGCACTCATAACATCCCGTACCTGCAACCAGACCCGGCACGATGTCACAAGACAGCTTGAGGAGACATCTTTCGCCCTGTCTCTAATCATTTCCCTGATTTTTTCCTCACTCGCCATATGCACGTCTCCCACTTTCAGTCGAGGTGTGTAACGATTAGGCAAATTCTCCCGTCCGGCCAGGCGCAAGTCGTTTCTCCTCCTGTAGTTTTGTTCGTCAAATGCTTACATTGGGTATATTGCGGAAACTACCTGATTTGGCAGAACCTCCGTATACTACGAAGGCCCAAAGAGATTATAATACTTTCGTCCGTCTGCAACGGCTAAACAAGCCCCATAATCACAGCGCGTTTTACAAGCTGAGCTGCATTATGAGCAGCCATTTTTCGCATGAGGCGATTGCGATGGTATTCAACGGTTCTTTCGCTACGAGACAGCCGCCGGGCTATCTGTTTGTTTGTATGCCCCTCAACTATGAGCCGCAGTATCTCTGCCTCCCTTCTGCTCAGGGCAACATCGTCGCAAACGCCGGGAATCAGCGATTCTTCGAGAATTCTGTCTACAGCCGGCGGGCGTGAACTGACCGCCAACACCGACCCGCCCCGGTAGGCGTTCGAATCCATCAAGGTATATTCATCATCATTCAACGGACTTTTATCTTCTAACGGTGCCATTTCCAATAACTTATTATCGGGGCTAACCGGAATATCTTAAACAGAACCAAAAATGCGTTCTTATCTGCGGATTACACATATAAGAGGTGACAATAAGATACGGCCGAGCCGGATATAGGCGGTACTTTTGATTTTTGTTTTTCAAAAATCGATGATTTACCTATAATTGGGGTCGTTGGCACGAATGTATTTGCGCTCGTAGCTCAGTAGGATAGAGCGCCGGTTTCCTAATCCGAAAAGAATCTGCGGTTGCCCCCTGCTGTTCGTTCAATATCGCCGTTGTGTTGTCACCATTAGGGGTTGCCTGTCTAATGCTGTCTAATGTAATCAGTTGTTTTCTACCAGTTGACGCCAAGTTTTCCGCCAAGTTTCTTCTGTTTGTCCCTGTTGCAACTGCTCGTTGTGATTGTTTGCTCGGTAACGAAAAGTCCGGCAAGCTGGCAATCGCCTGGGCCTCTTGGCCCGTAAGCGTATGCGTGTATCTGCTCATCGTCAGGTTTATATCGCTGTGTCTCATAAGCGATTGTGCAACCTTTGGGTGAACACCAGCAGCAGCCAATAACGTCCCTGTGGTGTGTCGGAGCGAGTGAAAGTCCGCATATCGCCCTGATTCGTCAACATAGGCGATACCAGCGGCCTCTAAATCGGCCCTAAACATCTTTGCGGTCTTGTCCGGCACGGTAAACACCTGCGCGTTTGGCAACCTGCCTGCCAGATATTTCCTTAACTGCATCATTGTATCCGGTCGCACCGGCAATACCGCCTCTTTACGATTCTTTGTGTTCTGTGCCTCGACCGTAACCGTGCAACAGCCAAAATCAAAAGACGATACCTTCAAAGACCGTAATTCATTCCGCCGCAAACCCGTCTCTGCTGCGAGCCGATAAATAATCGCTCGTTCAGGCCCGCTAATACCGAAACGCACCGGCTCTACTGTTGTGGTCTCTAACAACCGGCGCATCTCGTCCGGCTCAAGCGCCCGTCGAGCGTGACGTATATCTGCCACTCCCACCCTCACGCAATCAAGGTGCTCAATAGGTGACTCGCTCGCTCTGCGCTGTTTGACCATCCACCGGCAAAAGTGCTTTGCCGCCGACAGGTAGAAATTTACCGTCCGCTTGCTCACTTTCTTGTGCAAGTCGCTCAAATAGTGCCGCACTCGTTCGGCTGATATATCAGTCCATACAACAATCTTACAGCCCTCGAATACCCGTCGCACCCTTGCCACAACTAAATCAACTTGTGCCAGCGTATCACCCTTGTCGCTCAGTGATTGCTTAAAGTCGGCAAGGTGTTCGTTCAGGGGTTTCCCACCATTCGCTCGCTCTGCGTCGAGAAAACCGATTTCGGCGAATCTTTGACGCATTTTAACCGGGACACCTTCTAACCAGCGAGACAGTGCCAAGCTTATCGGCTCGCCCGATGCCTTGCAGCCAACAAGCTGGTCAATCTGTCGGCCAAGTGTCTCTGTCTGCTTTTGGTCGGTGAATCCAGCGAATCGCCGAACAACTCCTAAGTGGTCTCTCGTTTCAACCCACCACTTTTTGACTGTTCTAATGTCACCACCTTTTTCTCGATATGTCGGTTTGAAGACCCTCATAAATTACCTGCCTTTCCTTTTCTTTGAAGCTAATTCAAGCCCCAGATACCTGCACAAAAGGTCTGCGGTTTTTGTGCTGCAACTGAATCTACCGCTGCTACCTTTTGCAATCCGGCAAAGAATAGCTTGGTCTATGCCAGTATCCTTGCTTATCTGATAGCGGCTTTTGCCCGATTGTTTCATTGCCTTTGCTATGTTCTCAAGAATCATATTGTTATTTTATCTATACTTGCCAATATGTCAAGCACAAGTCAAGATTATTTTAAAAATTTTTATTTGCGACATAGTTGAACCGTGTTGCTATACCGCCTGTTCTGGTCAACTTACCCTTTTCTATAACCTCAAGAATCCCGTCCCGCTCTAATAAAAATAGCCAACGGTTAGCTGTCATCGGGTTTACATTCAGAAATTTACCTGCTGTCCGTGCCGACAGAAAAAAACTGCTGCCTCCAACCTGTTCTTGGAGAAGTTTACACCATACCACCAACAGACGCAGTTTCGGATTGTCATACTTGGCAGCATAACCAGGGACAGACGCCCTCTTTGCCTTTTCAAACGTTTCGCTCATAGGACTTTCCCCTTCTTTCCACTTGATTTTCGTCCACGCCTTCAAAAAATCAATCCAAGTTTCCTCAAATTCCTTCGTCCTGATATACGTCAGTGCCCGCCTATGCCATTCTCTAACGACCGGCTCAAAAATCTTCGGGGCAATGCCAGTATATTTCGGTAAAGATCGCAACGCACGCGTAAGGTCAAAAACTTTTCGAGTCCGCGTCCCATATTTATTCGGCAAGGTTTTTTTGATAATCTTTCCAAAATCATTGACACAAATAATCAATTTTTTTTCTTCTTCCCCTCTATGTCCTGAGTTTTCCTGTGTTTTCTCTGTATGCTCTGTCTTCTCTGTAACGCCGCCTCGCCTGCGCCCTCGCCCTATGGGGCTTCGGCTTCGGCGGCTTATATTGCAGCTCTCTTGTGAAAGACCGGCCTGTTCAGGAACGAGAGAAAGCAGATTTTCACTGTTTGGCTCAATCAACCATTGATAAATCACACCGTCTGGGTGAACAGACGGGGGCAGCATACAATATCCCCCACTACCGCGTAGTTCGCCGTCGTCAAAGTGCTGGACACTACCAATATCCGCCAGAAAATAAACGTGACACCCTCTCGCGGTCTTTACTGTAGGTAATTTACCAGCCAAGTCCGGATGTTCATTCGCCCATTGCAGGTATCCCTCCTCTGTATCAAAATCCCGACAGGCAAGCCCCCCGGACACACTACCCAACACCACAGCGATATTGCCGTGATTACCCCCAAACAACTTTAGCACCTGTTCTTCAGTTGGGCGTTTGACCTGATATTGTTTCCACCGTATACGTGCGACCTTTTGACCGTGCGGTATCGGGATAACACACCATCCCCGCTGATAGTACGCCAGGGCCTGTTTTAGCACCAGATTTTCGTTTTTGGTTTCCATACGTGTTTGGGCTATTATCAAAGACCGTTTGGCTTCGCACAGTCCGTAAAATGCCCATCACGGCCATTCTGTGAGCTTTCCTGATACGGTCTAACTGCATAAAGGGGGCAGGCAAGGTCTGAACAGTTGCGAATTTCCTCGATACTCCAGCAAACACACTCAAGACAGAAAGAGTTTATGGCGGCTCGCAAGCTCTTGCCCTTGACCGCTCTTTCGTATGTTGCCTTGTATGCACGCGGGATATTTCCCAGCCGTTCCATGATTTTATCTGCTCGTTCGTCTGTCATAACGAAGCCCCCATTGTCTGTTTAATCTCGCAATACTGCCCAAGCAGAACCTCAAACAATCTCCAGCCGTCTGGCTCTGAATGTCCAGCGGCCAGAAGCAATAACAACACACCAAGAATTTCTTTTAAATTCGGACTTGACCGATAGTCCCCCTTGTGGTATGATTTTTCCTGTTCGATGTTTCTTTCGGCCAGTGTTGACGCACTGGCCTTCTCTTTTTCAGACATTGTTAGTTCTCCTAATTTGAACCCATTTTTGTCGTTGCGGGCAATCCGCATCAACCCACCTTTTCAGTTCATCAATTGACCAGAGGACGCGCCCCCCTAATCGCATCGGCTGCGGCCCAAGTGTTCCGCTTGAGTGCATTGAGTAAAAATGAGCACGGAAAATGCCAAGCAGATGTGCGGCCTTGGCAGCAGACAATAAAAGCGGCTCGATGGTCTGTATCTCACTCACTGACGCCCCCTTTGTCCTGCTCGCTTTCGATACCGGACTTTAACACCCAACCGCTCAAGCTCTCGTTTTGCCATAGCCGCTTGTTCAAAGTTGTTGTCTGCCTTTGCTCGTTCCAAACAGACGAACCAAGCTACGCGACTATCAGCAAAATCGCGTTCTGTATATGTCTCTTTGCCCATATATCAATGGGCGCAGGTAACATAGGGGTAACGTAAGAGAACTGATAAGTTGTGATTTTAGGAAGGTTTACGGCTTTATATAGTAACACAAAAGGTAACGTGTTACCCGCGTGTTACTGATTGTCCCACGATTCTAAATTGTCCTGTCCCGTTTCAGAATCAGGATATTTACTGCCATTCGGATAATCCGACTTTCCGGTTTTTAGAATTTCTCTGGCTTTGCTAAAGCCCTTCATTCGGGGCAGGGACTTCTCATTTGCACCTATTGCATCTGCTATTTGCTTGTTCGCCCAGTCAGGGTGGTCGTGTAAGACAGCCAAAGCACGGGCAGCTTTACTCATTGTTGCCTGTGGCTGCTCCTCCTCTTTTTTCTGCTCGCCGACAAGTTCGTCTTTAATACGATTTATAGCGGCCTTAATAAAACCCCTGTCTGGGCCATAGGGCTGCCCACGCGTGAAACGAAACCATACATCTTCAGCCAATTCCTTCGGCCATATACCATTACTTATACTCTGGACTCCGGTCAGCATATTGTCGTGAATCGAAGTCAAAACGACGTAGTATCTTTCATACTCCCGCTCTCGATTAACGGGTGGCAGTAGTTTTTCTGTCTCTTTCTCCGGTATAAGTGCGTCGATAGGATTTGGTTGTATCTGTTTCCGTCGCGGCCTCAAGCAACCGAAAACTTCTTCGTCGCTCAAATCTGTATATCTGAACCACAAAAATTGCACCCAGGTCCCCTGAACAGGTCTATCGAGGGGAACAGCAGTGCTTATCCATCCTTCGTTTTTATCAGGCAACTTATCAAACCGAGTGCGAATGTCAGCCAAGTTTTGTTCTTGCTCTACGACGGTCTTCTCAAGTCGCTGATATTCCATTGTCGCAGGACTGGAGCGCTGTAATTTTTGCTTGTTTGCTTCTATGTAATCCTCAAGTTTGGCCATAACAGCAGGTGCATATCTCGCAGGCATTTCGTATGTTGGCCCGACATCAAAACCCAAATCACCCAAATAAAACCTTTCCCATTCCCAATCCTTTTCGGGCGGCCCCGCTTCTTTGTCCTGCCACGCTGGATTGTTTTTGACCTTCTGCCAATGCTCATTTCGCTTTTTTTCTGCGTTCTCGGTATCGCTGTTGTGCTGCACCCACCTTTGGGCAAATGGGCGTATCTTTTCTCGAACTGTTTGGAGGTTTTCTGGATTCCTCACCAACTCATCAACACCAGTTGCTATATGCGATAGAAGTACCTTGTCGGGTTGGAGATTATCACCAGACATATTGATTGAGGTCTTCTGCATTTCTGTCCCTTGTTTATTTTGCAATTCTTGAGGTTGTGTGCTCGGCCCTAAATACGGCAATGCACGTTCCAAAGCATACGACAGCTTTTTCGCGCGCATATACAATTCCGTATTAGGCAGGTGCATAAGACTGGTAGGGTCAAGGTTTTCGACAATAGTATTTACGGCCTTATCGAGTATATCCCGATACTGCTCAAGCATTTTTGCAGCGTCGCCTTTACCCTCAAGCATTAACTTTTCTAAAATCGGATTTATCCCCAGCTTGTTGTGTATGCTCAGGCGATATTCCAGGCAATGGTTAGGGCGATATTCCTTTGGCAGCTTATCCTCCCAGTTATCCGCGCCAACGCTTGCCCACTCCGTCAGAGTGTCGATAATCTCAACTGCTAATCGCTGTTCCATTGTTTGTTGTCTTTGCAGGTCTTTCTTAACGCGCTTAAGGCAGTAGCTAATCTCATCTCGCCAGATTTGCTCATTCAACTCTCCGCCGGCTCTTTTAATATCCTCCCATTCAGAGAACCCAAAATTATTGGCGATTGTGTCCTGCTCATTATATTCCCAATCAAAATATATCGTTGGTCGTCTTCGGGATTGAGCATTACCATCATATAAAACAGCAAGGACAAAATACGAACGTAGCAGCATTTCTCTCTCATCGCGTCCTCGCTTTACACTATCTTGTAGCAGATTCAGGTCTTCTTTAACAGGGACATCGTTGATATGCAGTGCTTCTTCAGGGTTGTTATTATGCCACTCGAAATATGCGTCAATATGCCGTATGAAAATGTCTTTGGTTTCAGGCGAAAGGGGGTCAAGGTCTTCGATTTCAGAGCATTTGTCTTTTAGGAATTGCTGATAAGAGTTCATCGCGGCCTGGGTTTGTTTGTCTAATCTTATTTTTATAGTGTCGGCCCAGAAGTCCTTGTGGGACATACAAACCACAAGAGTATCCCAATCCTTGACGGCTTTGAGCGGAATGTTATCAAAGTTTCTTATGAGATTTTCGTATGTTAGAAGAACTTGCTCTGCAAACGGGCTTGGAAATTCTTTTCGTAATACATCGTAAACCTTATCGTAAGGGGTCAAACATTCCTTAAGCTCTTGAAAAAGCTTATCGAAACGTATTTTCTTAGGATTTCGGTCGTAAACTATCTGTTTGCGATGGTGACCTGATTTCGGATAGGAAGAAAAGTCCTGGTCAGGTTCAAAATCGGCCAGAGCGCTTATATAACGGCCATAAGCGGACTCAATAAGGGTCTTCCCCTCATATTTACTGTCTGTCTTAGCGTTCCAGAAGATTGGATTGAGTTCTTTGAGTATTCGGCGAAGTCGTTCAATATCCATTCTTTATACCTGTCTTTTTTCGGGTCGGTCTGGGCAAGGGCAGGCAAGACAGGTGATAAATCCTACCCTCGTCCAGACCGCTTGGCCGGTAGCTGGCCGGTCGTCCCGATTGTTTCTTTAAAGCATAACGTCACACAGCAAAGTTGACAATATCTGTTTGCATAATTGAAAGCCCAGTTTTACAATGAATTAAAGGCAAGGGGATTATCTAATGCCAGACAAAAAAAGCACTACTCATAAGGTATTGAAGCTTCGTATTATCAAGCCCGTAGATGGTATGTCTTGGGACGAGCTTGGCAAGATGTTGCGGGATGTCCGTTACAGGGTTTTTCGCCTGGCGAATCTTGCTGTCAGTGAAGCATATCTAAACTTTCACCTTTTCAGAACTAAAAGTATTGCTAACTTTAAGCCCGATTCCATAGGTAAATTGAATCAGCGTCTCCGAAATATGCTTCTTGAGGAAAAAACAAACGAACAGGAGCTTGGTCGCTATTCTCCAAAAGGGGCTATCCCCGATTATGTAGCTTCTGCTTTGTCCCAATACAAAATAAGAGCGTTGACTAATCCGACAAAATGGCGAGACGTTGTCCGAGGCAAAGTATCGTTGCCTACATTCAGAGCGGATATGCCTATTCCCATCCGTTGTGATAAGCCCGCCCACCGTCGAATGCAAAGGTCTCCCAATGGTGACGTTGAACTGGAACTAATGATTTGCAAACGACCATATCCAAAAGTGCTTCTACAACGGTTCGACCTCGGCCCGGGTCAGCAAGACATTCTCGACCGTTTGCTCGACAATACAGAGAATTCACCGGAAGGATACAGGCAACGGGCTTTTGAAATTAAACAGGATTCTTTCACAAAAAAATGGTGGCTCTATGTCACCTACGAATTACCGCTCCGTCCTGCCAAGCTTAATCCGGATATTGTAGTTGGCGTTGACCTTGGTTTTTCTGTCCCTCTTTATGCAGCAATCAACAATGGCCACGCAAGACTTGGATATAAACATTTCAAACCTATTGCCAACCATATCCGTTTGTTACAGGCACAGATAATCGCCCGAAGGAGAGTAATCCAGCGTGGCGGCTCACGCACTTTATCCGCACCGACCGCCCGTTCCGGTCACGGCGTAAAACGCATTCTCCTGCCTACTGAAAAGCTACGTTCTCGTATTGATAATGCCTATACAACACTCAATCACCAACTTTCATCTACCGTCGTCGCCTTTGCCGAAAGCCAAAATGCTGGAACTATCCAGATGGAGAATCTCGACAGTCTCAAAGACCAGCTTCGCGGAACATTCCTCGGCACCAGATGGCGATACTTCAAGTTGCAGCAGTTTATAGAATACAAAGCCAAAGAGGCCGATATAGCGGTAAAGAAAATAAATCCTGCTTATACCTCGAAAAGATGCAGTAAATGCGGTTTAATAAACACCGATTTCACAAGGCAATACCGAGATAAAAACAAACCGGAAGGTATGACAACCAGATTCGTTTGCTCAGACCCAAACTGCAAATATGAGGCAGACCCGGACTATAACGCCGCTCAAAATATTGCCACTATTGACATCGAAGATAAGATTCGATTACAATGCCAAAAGCAGGGAATTAAGTCCGATGTTCTTTGACAATATAATGATAATTGAGGTCGTCACCATTGTACTGATAGTCCGCCTTGTGCGGGCAATCTCAGGCAGGCGACTGAAGCCGGGCCTGTTCCGGCTGAAGGTTGAGAAGGCGCATATAAGTGGAAAATTGCTTCCCTTTGCGACCGCTCACCAAGTCATCCGCAATTTTTTACTGGGTGAATTGACCGTATCGTCCTTGTCAGCAAGCAATTAAGAAATATAAGGTGTATACGCCACTCTTTTGCGGGGGACATACAGGCGAGATTTGGCGCGGCATTCATCGATGAATGGTGTATACGCCACTCTTTTGCGGGGGACATACAGGTTTGTCTTTTTTTTGAAATTCGGCACAAAAGGTGTATACGCCACTCTTTTGCGGGGGACATACAGGGCTGAAGGTTGTATATATTATAGTGAGGTGGGTGTATACGCCACTCTTTTGCGGGGGACATACAGGGTTTCCGCCGGCGTCGCGTTTTGCTTCAATGGTGTATACGCCACTCTTTTGCGGGGGACATACAGGTGTGGTTCACGGCTGCACATACGTAACGCTGGTGTATACGCCACTCTTTTGCGGGGGACATACAGGACAATCGACGATTTATGCCGGAGGGCAGTTGGTGTATACGCCACTCTTTTGCGGGGGACATACAGGGTTATGATTAAGCCTTCCC
>CAZQWM010000007.1:0-90339 GCA_964597035.1 uncultured Pirellulales bacterium | reverse complement strand
CGGTGTTCAATTTTCTGCCGCTGCCGCCTCTAGACGGGGGGCTTGTTCTGCTGTTGTTGGTGGAGAAAATCAAGGGCTCGGCACTGAGTATCCGGACGCAGGAGATTATCGCTTACACGGGCTGGGGATTGATAATCGCACTTTTCATTTATGTGACTTTTAACGACGTTGTTCGCAGTTTCTTTGGCTGACCGGCACTATGGATATGATAATCAGAAAGGATTCTGGGGATGGAAATCGTGCTTGAGAAGCTTTCATCAGATGCGTATCACGAAGGACTGCTGGCCGAGCTCGTGCAGAGTGACAGCGAGATTTATAAGCTGATAGCCGGCGAATATGAGCGGCTGCAAAATACGATACAGCTTCTGGCTGCTGAGAACCGGTGCACACGAGCTGTTCTGGCGGTGCTTGGCTCGATACTACAGAACAAGACGAGCGAGGGATTCCCCAAGGCCCGGCTGCACGGCGGCAGCGGAGTTATGGACGAGATTGAGCAGTTGGCTATAGTCCGCGCCAAAGAGGCGTTCGCCGCCCAGTACGCCAACGTGCAGCCGCACTCCGGCACAACCGCCAACCAGATTGCCATAACGGCGATGCTTGAGCCGGGCGACAAAATCCTGAGCATGGCGACGGAGCACGGCGGGCATTATTCACACGGGTCGATTGATTCGGTTACGGCCAAATTCTATGAAATCGAAAGTTACTGCGTCGAGCGGGACAGCTTCCTTTTAGACTATGAGCGGATACGCGAGCAGGCGCGACGATTCGGGCCGAAACTGATTATCTGCGGCGCGAGCGCATATCCGAGGGCAATCGATTTTGCCAGGTTCAGAAAAATTGCCGACGAGGTCGGTGCGATGTTGCTTGCGGATATATCGCACATTTCGGCACTGGTAATCGCTGGTGTTCACGCATCGCCGGTTGACTGTGCTCATATCACGACCAGCAGCACTTACAAGCCCGGCGGGCCGAGAGGCGGGCTTATCCTGATGGGCAAAGACTTTGAGCAGAAAGTCGGTGCAGGGGACAAACAAATGCCACTGTGGCGACGAATCGAAAAAGCGACCTTTCCGGGTGTGCAGGGAACACCATATTTTAACAATATCGCCGGCAAGGCGGTCTTTTTCAAAGAGACCCTATCAGAAGAATACAGGGCGAGACAGTTCAAGGTTGTGGAGAATGCGAAACGATTAGCGGAGAATCTGCTGACGAGGGGCTATGACGTTCTGACAGGGGGGACGGATAATCATCTGATGCTGATAAATGTCGCAAATTCAAGAGAAGGCCTGACGGGTGTCATTGTTCAGAAGGCCCTTGAGCAGTGCGGCATAGTGGTTGATAAATGTCCGCTGCCCTACGACGACAGGCCGGCGTCTATTGCCGGCGGCATTCGCCTTGGCACGCCGATAGTGACGAGAAACGGTATGGGAACATCCGAGATGGATTCCATAGCCGAGATGGTGGATACCGTGTTGAAAGAGCTTCGGCCGATGGACGACCACCAGTACAGTATCGACAAATCCGTCGCGGTGAAGACCAGCAATGAAGTGATGACTATATGCCGCAAGTTCCCGGTTCTATGAGCGTCAGAAGATTAAGTGGTCTTCATATAGGTCATAAAATCTATTTTATTGAAGTCACGGGCCACTTGCTCTCGAAGGTCCTGCAATGAAGGTGAGACGTGAAACAGCCCTGCATCATGGTCTGAGAAATTCCCGTATAGGATTCCTCCCGGCTCCATGGCGGTTCGTATGTTCTCATAAACGGTCAACGGCTGGAAGATATGCTCCATGACCTCGGTAGCTATGCAGATGTTGTGTTTTGGGAGATGAGGATACAGATTTTCTTTTGTTACTTTGATGACTTCGGTGTCGAAATTGTTTTTTTTGAATCTGAACTCTGTAAACTCCAGCCGCAGGGAATCTATGTCGAGCAGATAAGTCTTTGCAGCTGGCTGCTGCCGGGCAATTTCGAAGGATAAATATCCCATACCGCATCCATAGTCTACTACCACCGGCGGACGACCCAGTTTTTCAAGCAGGAAGTTCGCTATGCCTGCATGACTTGACCTGCCAGTTAGCTTTCTTTTGGCAAAGTGCCCTATCGACCAGAATTGTCCCTTTTTTAGAAGTCTAAGGGTTTCGTAAAAGTAGTCGCCGATTGTTTTGGGAAATCCAAATGAAATATGCCTGAGCATTTCCGGAAGTTCGTGAAGTCGGATGCTGTCAATTGTCTCACGTTCGTCTTTTGCGTCATGGCTGAGACTAAAAAGATGCCGAATGTCCGAAAGTAATTTCTGATACTTAAAGCTGTTAAACCTAAATCTCTGACGCAGACTGATGTACAGCTTTTCAATTTCTTCTTGTGGGCGAGATCTTTTAAGCGACATGAATTCTATATAGTCCTTCTCAACTTGATTTAAATGCGTGTACATTTGCTCAACCCTTCAATCAACAGACATGCTTTTGGACTTCCTGCTGCCTATAGCCCAGGTGATTTGGAAGGCGGCCCCGATAGTTGCCAGCAATAGCATTCGCGAGAATATAAGGAAAGACAACAAGAGAGCTGTAGGTGCTTCAACTCCGTATAAGGCCAGGGACTCGACAAGGGATATTTCTCGTACACCAAAGTTTGCGATTGAGATAGGAATGCGCCCCAGGATAAAAACGGCAGAAGATACCCAGACAAGAACAGTTACCGGGACATCGATACCAACGGCCTTGGCCCCATATACCCATGTAGCTATGCCAAGTATGGTTGCTATGGCTGTGAGCGCAATTATGGTTAGATAAAAATGTAATCCTGTTCCCTGAAAGGCCTTGAGTTGACCGAGGAATCTGTCGACAGCTTGGCGGACTTTTACCGGGAACGGTGATGCGACGAAGCGGGCGATTATACCTGCCTTGGCGCTTGTTCGCTTTCCAATCAGAATACCCCATGCCAGCGCAAGCAAAATAGCCAGAGCGGCAGCGACGGCTGGAATCGCTCGGTTCCGAAATGGATTGGCGACCAGCAGTGCGAACAGACCAATAAACACACGTATGGTTATGTCAGCGGCCTGATTATAGACCATGCTGCTTAAGACTTTGCTTCCTTTGCCGGTTTGTCGTTTTAGGATATACCATTTGACCCCGGTGCTGAGAAATCCCGGCATAATAAGACTATAGAGGTTAGTGATTGTACTGGCTCGGAACACATCAAACGTGGTAACATCACACTTTTGAATTGCCAAGATAAGACGCATTCTCAAGGCCATTACCCAGAAAACGATAACAGTTAACATCCAGAGAATAAAGACGTACTCCCATTTTATGGACTGCGCCGCATCCTGCAGGCTCTTGCGATCGATTCGGCTAAGCACGAGCCCTAACAGCAGGGCTGTGATAATGATTCTAATCAGGAACTTCACAATTCGTTTTCTAGTTTCAGTGGTCAAAGTTGTGTCCTCAGCTCCGGATAAACTGTAACAGTAGTTCAATGAGAGTGTTTGCTTTCTTGGAAATATCGTTTTTGTGGGGACAAGGGCCAGTGGAAATGGTTCTTTCAAGGATTTCCACGACTTTAGCCTTATCTGCCATCTCTGTTAGCCGTAAATAGTTTGTGTTCTCCGTCATTTTATTGAACTGGTCAACCTTTTCAGTATAAGGGATGCTGAGAAAAGGTACTCCAGCAATATATGCAAAAATACATAAATGCATTTGACTGGCAATGACAAGGTTGACGTTTGACAGCAGGGCGATGATTTCCTCCGGCAGCAAATGATTTTCTCCGGATAGAGCGGGCATGGCAGAGTTGTCGCACAGTTCGGCAATATATCGGGCGAACCGCTGATTAGTTGAATTGGTATAAGTCAGTAAGTTGTAATTTTTGTTTTCTGCGAAGCCCCGAACTTCTGACACGAACAGTTGTAGTAGATGTTCTCTGTTCCCTGCATTGTCGTTTATGAAAATCAATCGGTGCAGGCACAGGAGTATTCGTTTGCCCCTAGGCCAGGATTTGATTATTTGCTCGGTTCTTTTGGTCTGCTTTGGCGTCATAAGGAAGACAGGGTCGGCCCCAAGAACAATCTGTTTATTGGTGAGGTTGCCCAAAATGTCTGCGGTTAGTTGGTCTCTTACAGAGATAACGGAAGCACTTTTGAGAACGCTCCTGGTCATGAATCGAGACGCTTTTGAGCGGAGGTTGGAGGCACCTACTGCGAAGACCATGATTTTCCTGCCCAGCAATCTGAAAATGTAAGAAAGGATAAAGAGATTGAACAGGTGGCTGAACATTGGATTTAATAGTCCGAAGTCAAAGAACAATCCTCCCCCTCCGATGATAATCTTGTCACATCTCGTCAGGATAGTAAGAGTTTTAAGTCCAATGTAGCTAGTCAGGCTTTTCACTATATGTACTTGAGTTCCATGGCTATTCTCGGGGATATCCTCGAGATATTGACGGAGAAATTGGGGGTCCTTGGTAAATATATAGATTGCGAGCGGTTCATTTATACCTTTGAGTAAATTCAACAGCTGGGCGCGCAGGATTGCCAGATCTCCTTTGTTTCTTCCACTGAACGACCCTAAGATTGCGACTCGTTTCATGTCTGGTTTTGTATGATTATGCCAGGATTCAAAATTCGATTCAGCCGGTCGATACCCAGAAAGACCTGATTTTCCGGGGCATATGCAGTTGTCTTAAACCCGGAATCAACTACAAGATAACCTCGGTTTATGGTAAGCCGGGATTGGCAGTCAGGACCTTTTTCCTGCTGAGGGTTGCCCGAGCTCTTCATATACTTTCCTAATAGAGTCGATGTATTTTGTGACAGAATATTTTTTCACTGTCTGTTTGCCGGTTTCTACTATTGCTTCTCTCAAATCGCTATCTTCTTTAATCAACCGTATCTTGTGCACCAAGTCCTGCACGTTTTTAACTTCAAAGAGCAAGCCGTTTTCTCTGTCGGTTATTATTTCAGCCAGACCATCTATATTCGAGCCTATCACTGGTATGCCGGAGGCCTGTGCTTCGATTGCTACTATGCCGAGCGGTTCCCAACGTGAGGGAATGACGAGGCAATCCAACAGATTATAGAATTTGGGCATATCGGGCACAAGACCGAGGTATTCCACCCTGTTTTCCAGATTCAGTTGTTTCATAAGGTTTATCATTTTGTTTTTGTCCGGTCCATCTCCGGCAATCAGAAAACGGACTTCCGGGTCTTTGTCTTTCAATATTGAGGCAGCGTGCAGCAATTGTTCCCAGCCTTTCTGTTTTGCGAGCCGGCCCGCAAATCCTATGCAGAAATCTTGCCTTGCCGCTCGCTCTATTGGCTGTTTTTCTTTGTCATACTGGAATCTTGTGATATCGACGAAGTTATGCAAAACCTCAATTTTACAAGGATTGACCCCAGTGTTTTCAACCAGCTTCTGCTTAGTTGCATGTGAGACTGCGATGAACAGGTCAATGACATTTCGGAACAACCTTACCATGCGAGTGTATCTTGCGTACCTTTGGAAGATTTGTCCATGTTCATGGACGATGAGCTTTGTGTTTCGCAAAACAAACATTTTCAGGAGAATCCCCAAGGCGGTTGCCTTTTCAAGATGGCAGTGCAGAATTTTAGCCTTGGTGGTCTTGGCTAGTTTTGCTGCGTCAAGTGAAGATTTAATGTCGTACCTGTGAGTGGTATCGGCGATGTGAACGTTGTCATGGTCAATCATCATCTGATAGGGGCTTCGGCGCAAGGCATATAGGAACATAGCATCTTTCTGGAAAGCCTCGAAGATTCCCTTTGCAACGAGCTGTGCGCCGCCTAAACCTAAGTGGTCTATTATTTGTAGTACTCTTGTTTTCATGTCACCTTAAGGAAGCTCCTTCTGTTGTGTTCATTTGGGGTGTGATGTATTTGGGGCGGCTGGCCTTGCCGCGTTTGAATGGGAAATCGTCTGAAGCATACTGTAATGGCTGAATCATTGCCCGATTTCATTTGACCCTGCACAACGTGTAAACATATTTGCCGCTTGCGGTTCTGCTAATTTCGTCGACGAATTCTATATCGACCTGGCAGCTCTGGCCCATCAGCATCTTTGTCTTTGTGATGATGTCTTTCAAATCTGACTCAGGAGCTTGTTTGCCCGAGCGAAGCTCTACCCTGATGAGGATGTGGTCGTAACGGTCCTGCACGACTTGGAATCTCTTTATCCAATTTCTGAAAAAAAGCATCTGCACGATGAAATGGCTGTGCACGAGGGAGCCGTCGCGCTGCTTAAAGTACCCGAGTGTCCGGCCAATGATTTCTTTGAGTTTGAATGTGTTTCTCCCGCAGGGACAATCACAATCGCCGCTCACCGCCACGTCGCCAATATCGTATCTTATCAAGGGCATCGAGTAGTTCAGCAGTGTCGTGACAATCACCCGTCCCTGCTCGACGGGTTTACTATTTTCATCGAGAATCTCGATACGGTTCCACCATGGGAATGTATGCAGTCCGTTCTGCTCGGGACACTCGCATGCTATCGCTCCAACTTCTCTGGAGCCGTATTGGTTATAGACTTTGCACTTGAGTTCTGTTTGAATCTTTTCTCTGACTTCCGGTGTTAGTGGGCCGATAGTAGATATTACGAATTTTGGCGGATGGAATGACAGGTTGTGCTCGCCGAGGTAGTTGGCAAGCTCAAATGCGGATTCCATATAGCTCCAGTAGGCAACCGGTCTGAAGCGGTTATTAAGGTCAATCAACCGATTCATTTCCTCCACACCCATCCGATAGCAATTAAAGAATTGTCTGTTGTATAAAAAATTAATCATTCTGTCTTTTAGCGTGAGGTTTCCTTCGATGATGTCTCGGTCTGAGCCCCAGAACTTTATTTCGGGTTCTCCGGGCTGCTTGCCGAGGACGGTATTAAAATAGAGCTTGGTGGCGATATTGCCGTCGTTGTATTCAGCGTCCTGGATAAGCCGGACCGGCTCACCTGTACTGCCGCCCGATGTATTTTCGTATGATTTTCTTCCCTTGTGGTCGCCTGAATATAAATTGCCGCCTTCGCTTCGTATTATATCCTTGGTCAGAATGGGAATATCGGAGAATCTGTCAAGGCGGACCTTATCGTCATTAATAACGCCGCAATTTCTTAGGGTCTTGCGGTAGTAAGGAACATTGTGATAGGCGTGCAGCAGTAATTTTTCGAGATTGACTCGGCCGAGCTTCTCAAGCTCCTCCCGACTGGCATATTCATACTTCGCAATCTCTCGAAGGTTTTTCGGTATCCTGCTGCCACTTGCATGCAGCAGACTAAAAATAACAGGTTTTCTCCAGTTCATACCGCTACTCCGCGTACTTATATGTATGGGACTATTGTATATGCTGTGACTGTTTTTGGCTATGTTCTTTGCAAAAGTATGTGAGTTTCTATATTTCTAGACTCCCGTTGTTTTCTCTTTGCAGATGCGCCGGTAGAGCTGCTCATATTGTTCAGCAGCCTTGTTCCAACTGAATTCTTTTGCCTTCGCTCTTGCCGCTGCAGACATCGTTTTGTAGCTCTGCTGGTTTTCGGCCAATTTGCTTATTGCCTCGGCAAGCGCCGCGGCGTCCGGGTTTTCGAGGATAACGCCGTTGTCGGCAATTAACTCATCGACACCTTCGCATCGCGTCGTGATAATCGGCAGGCCCGAAGCCATTGCTTCGAGCATTGCGTTGCTCATTCCTTCGTGGGCGCTGCTCATAAGAAAGATATCGTTATTGCGATAAAGCTCTGGCATCTGCTGTTGGGGCACCCTGCCGAGGAAGTTCACGCACTTGCCGGCACCCAGTTTTTCCGAGAGTTCCTTCAAAGGATTCATGAGATTACCGTCACCGGCAATATCCAGGTTAACCTCAACACCGGAATTGTTGGCCTTTGCAGCGGCTTCAATGAGAAGGTTGATTCTTTTTCTGCTGATTAGACGGCAGACCGTGAGCGCACGAACAGGCGTACCGATTTTTTTATCTTCTACCGGCTTGAATCTTTCGCAATCTATACCGTTAGGTATCACACCAATCTCAAGACTCGGCATAAACTTCAGTGCAAGTTTTTGCAAGCCAACGCTGTTTGAAACGACAGATGAAGCGCGGGACCATATTTTTCGAAACAGGCCGGACAGCAGCTTGTAGTCCAGGTTCAAGCGTATATTGTAACCCGGAACGTCTGAACCGCGGAGCGAGATTATATAAGGCAGCTTGTCAGCTGTTTTGTAGCAGAGCCAGCCGGTAGGGAAAGCAAAGAACGCGTGAGCGAATGAATACGTATTATCCCGCAGCAATCTGCGGTAGTGAGTTCTTGCCTTGATAAGCCATTCGACAACCTCAATCTTACGCCAGAAGTGCAGGTCCTTCTTATGTATGCCGACTTTATGAATAGTGATATTGCCTGCCAGATGCTCTATTGAGAATCCGGGCTGCGGCATGGATGTCAGCACGTCGACCGACAGGTCGTCCCGCCCAATGAACTGTCTGAGTATAGCTAAGTGGGCTTTTCCCGCTCCGCCGCCTATCGGCGGCCACTCGTAGTTTAGCATAAGGATTTTCATTTTTGTTGTCTTGTGGCTTTGAAGAAGCCCTCCTGCTTTTTGAATACTATTATCTCAGGACTCTGGAAATTATTTTTTTTGGTTGGCCACCCTGCCAGTCCGAAGATGGTCTTGGCAGGGTACATATACTTTGGTCTGAATGAAATCACCTTCTTATAGCCCGTATCGCCGTTAATAAGCTCCTCTCTGAACTTGTCGTCGGCAGGTCCGTCGGTGCGCTGGGGCTTGTCATTGGTAACAACCAGGTATTCCGGGTAAACGTCAAATGAGCTTGTTGTGTCAGGATTATCGGGAGGTCTCCATGGACAGATGACACGATATCCCATAAATCCGAGGCGGGGGCTGTATATTTTATCAAATACCAGTCCGATTGTTCTGTTGCGACTAACGTTTCCGGCAAACCACGTTTCGGTTTGTATTCGAGTGTCGTTAAGCAACTCCAGGTCAAGAGCGATACAGTACAGCAGAGACAGGGCATAAACAAGTCCGATTGGCAGGATGCGCACAACAAATGGCGGATACTTCCATCGCAGCCAGTCAGCAGATGTCTTGCCGATAAGCACAGCAAGGCCCGGATAACCAGCCAGCAGGAATCGGGGGCATACGAACTTAATCCGCGTGATAATGAGCGCATAGAATACTACCAGCGGTGCGATGCAAAAGATAGCTTCTATGGGATATTTTTTGCAGCAATACAGAACTGATACCGTGCCAAGAGCTAATAAGGGCCAGCCCATACCATAGTAAAGTTGAGAAGCGCTTCGCCCAAGCAGGTTAACTTGCCCTGTGTAGCTGGTATTGCACTTTGCCGGCACGGCGCTCCAGAAACGAACCCGGTTAAGAAATTCGTCGGGCCCGGCGAGAAAGCCGTTTAGGACTGCGAAAACCAGGAAGAACACAACGGTTGCAGCTAAAACTTTGAGGGAAAAGACCGACAGCACGGCTTTTTTAAGATTATGCTCTGAATTGATGGATTTGTGTATCATTGCAACGGCCGTAGCGATACCAAGGCCCATAATGTATCCGGCAGCGGGTTCCTTGGTGCCTACAGAGTAGCCGCAGAAAAGACCTGCCAGTATGAAGTGATGCCATTTGCCCACGTATGACGCTTTAACAGCCCAGTACAGCCCCAAGGTGAACCAGAATATATACGGTATGTCGACCGTGCCGGTATGACTGTAGAAAACGAAAAGCTGTAACAGTGAAAGAGCCAGGGCGGCCAGCAGGGAGGCAAGGTAATCGTTAAACAGCAGCATTGCTACAAGAAATGTAGCCAGCACTATGGTTGTTCCCATAGTCACAGAAATCCAACGTGAAACCCGGGCAAGCAGTGCCAATCTGTCTATGGTCAAGACTTGTGATATAATCTCTCCTTTTGTTGTTCTGACTGTGACAGGGTTTTTCTCCCAGTGTTTCAGTAATGGCTGGTAGAAGGCGGCGTTAATTAGAAAGTGTCCTCTTGGATACTTATGGCTCCACTCGCCGAAAAGGCGTTGATTCTCGGATACAGATACGATTCCTTCGATAGAGTCCGGCTGCCATGAGACCAGGCCGGTTCGCCCCCAGTTAATTCCGATAGTGTTAATAGTTGCACTGAAGGCCAGGACAACAAGTAATCCCGTAACGTGCCACTTGGTCCAGAAGAATCCGGCTTTTGGCAGGGTGATTGGTTCTTTTTTCGGTTTTACCTGTCTGTTCCTCATTTCCCTGCCCCCTGACAATCTCGGTCTACGTTTTGTTGACCTGCCAAGTACTGGGTTTTGTGTTTGTCATTTAGTTTGTGGCGGTGTTGTTTTCAGCTCAAATACAACGTTTGGCCCAAAAATCTGAACGATGCGGTAATTTTTCATTATGAATTCTCGAAACGGCCTGACTGCTTCGAAGCGGAGGGCTTCATCTTCACCAAAGCGCTGCCTGAGCATATCTGCCCATATGTTATGGTAGGCCTCGATAAAGGTTTTGTCCGGTGGAAGAAATCCCTCTTTTTGCATACCCATAAAACCCTTCGGTACAACAGGCCAAAGCTCGTGCGGCGGCCGTTCGAGAGGGACATGGTTTTTGCGGCTATCTACAATGAATTTCGGCATTTGTTTTTTGAAAGCGGCCAGAAGCCCGTCTATTTTTTTTGCGAATTCCTCCGGCGTGCGCGTGTGCATCTCGCTTTCAAACGCCTTCGGTGCGATGCTGAACCTCTGAGCCGACAGATATATACCCGGCACCCAGCCCCATACGTATATCTTGTCGGTCGGCTTTGTGTGGTCGCGTATATATTCACCGGCTATTTCCCAGGGGGCTTTGTAGCCCCGCGTGCGGCGCATCGAGATTTCCTGCCACCGCTGGAGGTAGCCGTTTCGCTTTTGCGGATACATGGTGCCCGAATATGGGCTTCTCGGCAAGCCGAAGAATATGTGCCAGGACATCAAGACCATCACCGCAAAGGCGATGATCCCGGTTACGGCCCATTTGGTCTTGAATACCGCCTTAGTCAGCTTGTCGCGATAAATCGCCACAAGATACCCGCCCGTCATAGCGGCGGAGGCGTTCAGCGGAAGGTAATACTGCTCGTAGGAGCGAGGGCTTATCCAGACAAAAGCCATATCCAGCAGCCACCATACGGCAAACAGCAGGACAAATCTTTCACCGCCGCTTTTATCTTCGGCGGATTGTCTTTTTGCCCCGGCGATTAACCTATACACCCTTGCTGCAATCGAGCCCAGCGCCAGAGAAATCGGTAATATCAATTCAAGGTAGAATCTCAGCACCTTCGGCCACTGTTCTGAGAACGGTATTACGGCTTTAGTGCCTGAGAGATAACCGGTCGCGTGTGCGGCCTGGCCGGTCGAGAACAGGCCTGATATTGTCTTGTAGACAAACGCATAGGGAAGGGCCAGTTGCACGTTCCAGCCGATTATCCATATATACAAGGGTGCAATTGCCGCTGCTGCACCTGCCAGCAGCAATACAATGTCGATACCCGTTTGTTTCCACGTCCTGTGCCTGAATATCGGCTGCACCAGTACGAACAGGCCGATAGCACCGATTGCGGAAGTACCGGTTGGCTTAAAAAGCGGCGCCCAGGCGGCAGTCGCGCCGGCAAGAACGCCATACCACCATCCGCCGCCAAGTTGTCGCAGCACAAAAAAACTTACTCCCGTCACCATGCACGCGATTGCATACTGTTCCTTGACGTTGCCGAATTTCGATAATAGAGGGCATGACAGATAGACCGCTACCACAATTACTCCTGCGGCGGCTGGCAGCTTTCCGAACAGCTTTCTCATCACGATAAACATCGCCACGAGAGCGCCTGCCTGCATAATCGTCTGAATGAGCTTTGGCCCAAATTCATTAAATCCGAACAGCCGGACACCCAGGATATTAACCAGCAGTGTCCCCAGGGCGGCGCTGGGCTGTTCGTCAACGCCGATTTTTGCGCCGTCGAGGATGTGCTGGGCGGAGTAGACGTTGGCGGCGCTGTCGAAGGGGTCCGGGTAGCTGAGTTCAAAATACCGCCCAAGCGCAAATGGAATGCCTGCGAGAATTACAATAAGAATAATTGTCGCCAGCTCCGTATCAGATGTGTTTTTGGTCACGGCCGGTTTTTTGTGTTTGCCCCTCGGCTGACGGCCCTTTGCAGAAGCCGCGGTCATTTTCTGTCTCCGGTGGATGATTCGAGAATCTCCCGAATCACGTAGGTCGGTCGATTCTGTGATTCATGATACGTCCGCACCAGCAGTTCCGCCAAAAGCCCCATCAGGACGAGCTGTATCGTGGTGGTAATCAAAAGGGCGGTCAGAACAAGCAGAGGATTACGATTCATAGGGAGGTGTTGCGCGGAAATGAACTTTTGATACAGCACGACAAGTCCCGAGGCCAAAGCGACTAATGTGCTCAAAATACCGAGACCTCCGAAGATATATATGGGCTTCGTGGAATACGAGCCGAGAAACTTGACCGTAATCAAATCCAGCATCACCTTCCAGGTCCGTCCCAGCCCGTATTTTGCGACGCCTGCGGTTCTGGGCCGGTGGTTGACAGCCATTTCGCAGATACGTGCGCCAGACCAGCTTGCCAGTGCCGGGATGAATCGATGCATCTCGCCATACAGACGGGTTTCTACGAGGACCTCTCGCCGGTACGCCTTAAGCGTGCAACCGAAATCGTGGAGCTTGACCCCTGTTATTTTCGCTATCAGCCAGTTTGCGGCAATCGACGGTATCAGCCGGGTGATGGCATTGTCGTGCCTTTTCTTGCGCCAGCCGCTGACCACGTCGTAGCCCTCGTTGAGCTTTTCAATCATTTTTGGAATATCGGCCGGGTCATTCTGCAAATCGGCGTCAATGGCGATGATAATCGCCCCGTTGGCGTGGTCGAAGCCGGCACTCAAAGCCGAAGTCTGGCCGAAGTTTTTACGAAACCTTATTACCCTGACTTTGTTGTCTTCATTGTGCAACCCGGACAGAATGCGGAAGCTGCCGTCTGTGCTGCCGTCATCTATGAAAATCAGCTCGTAGTTGTGGCTGCTGGACAGTGCCTGTGTTAGCTGGTCATATAACGGTCTGATGTTGTCCTGCTCGTTATACACCGGCACAACTACGGATACTTCAGGCGGCTGTTTGGCCATAATCAGCTCCGAACAAATCCATTTCGTAACTGTATACTATGTTAACAGTTAAGTAATCGGCTGTAAAGCCGAACAACCATACAGGGGTTTATGGTTATTTGCGTATCTGATGAACACATCTGGAGCTGGGTCCGGGAAAGATTTGTATACACCATATTAAGGTCGAGTCACCGGTCAAAATCCGGCGAAAAACGGATTTTGGCCATAGTAGCTTTCAGAAGCCGTTTAAAATAGCTTGCGAAACGTCCGATTTTTTAATATACTTATGGTTTTGGTTAATCCTTGGTTTGCGAATAGTTCTATGAATGGAGATTTGACGATGGGGTCTGGGAAATTGGTTCCGGGTATTTTTGTAGCTGTCTTGGTATTAGCATTGCAGGTTGGATTTACTTCGAAGTCAGTTGGCGCAGAGTCATCCGTAGTCGCAGCGACGGCTGAACTGGCCGAGGAGGGGCGCAAGATGCCCGTTGAAGCTGCCGAGCCCAATCAGGGCGAGCCCAAAATAGTCTTTGAAAGTACGACTCACGACTTTGGGCCTGTTTCGCCCGGTTCGAGTAATGAATGCGAGTTCAATTTTCGGAACATAGGCACCGGCATACTGAAAATAGAAAAAGTCAGTAAGACCTGTGGCTGCACACCTTTCACGCTTGAAAAGAAAGAATATAACCCAGGGGAGGAAGGGACGATAAAGGTGAAATACAATGCTGACCGTGGTGCGGGCGTCAGAACAAGGAAGCTGCATGTATATTCGAATGACAAGAGGACGCCGAATACCGAGTTGACAATAAAGGCCGCCATTGTTGAGAAAGTAGTATATGAGCCAAGCCGGCTGGACTACGCGATGAGAGGCGAAAACGCGGATGTGGCAGAGCTTACGATACGAAGCGTCGATGAGAAAGCTTTTTCGATACTTGAACTTACGTCCACCTCAAATGCGGTCACCGCTGATTTTGACCCCGACAAGAAGGCCTCGCAGTTTGTTCTCAAGACTAAAATCGACCCCCAAAAGATGAACAGGAGGTATAACGGGCGAATCGAAATTAACGTGAACCACCCTGAGTGTTCCCGGATTACTGTTCCTTTCAGCATCCTTCCGAGATTCAGGGTTGACCCGCCTGCCATCAATGTCCTCACTGCTGAGCCGGGCGAGACCGTTCACAAGGAGCTGTGGGTTCTCAATAACTATGACGAAGATTTCGAAATCACTTCGACAAGTGCAAAGGCAGGCACCATAAAGGTCGTCAGCCAGGAGAAACTCGGCAGCCGCTACAAGTTGAACATCGAGATAAAAGTCCCCCCGGAGAGAAATGCCATGAGGATGTTCTCAGATATGCTTTCGATTAGCTTCGAGGACGGCGAAAAGATCGATGTGGGCTTACGAGGGTTCTACCGGCATAAGTAACAGCGTAACCAGCCACCGCTTGCTATCTGGCGAGAGTTGAACTTTTTACGGGCTATGACGGGAAAAACGGCTTTTATTTGCCTGCTGGCAGCAGGGGCTATCCTTACTGTCGGGCTTTCTGAAACGTATGCCCAGGACCGGCCTGCGGGCGGGCAATCTATTACCATTTTCTTCACGGGCAACGAACTCGGTGAGATGAAACCCTGCGGCTGCTCCGGAGGACAGCTTGGCGGCCTCGACAGGCGAGCCAACATGCTCAATACGGTCGAACAGGAGAACCGGCTTATCATTGACACCGGGTATCTGGTGCCGGAGTTAAACGAGCAGAACCTCATCAAATTCAATATCATAGTGCAGGCCTTTGCCCGGCTCGGCTATGATGTGGTTAATCTAATCGAAGAAGATATTTTCATCGCTCGCCGGGCGGGGCTCATGGATGGTCTCTGTGTGCTCTTTGACTGTATTACGGCCGCGGATACTGATGGGGGCAATACTCCTGCAAAATTCACGAAGAGTTTTATCCGGAATGAAAAGCCGGTGGATATAACGGTCGCTGTTGTGGGCAATGAGGAAGAGTTATTCCGGCTGGAGGAGCTTTTCGGCGCTGTCGATGCCTGCGGGCCGGCGACTGTCAATGTCCTTATCGTCAATCAGGCAGACCCTGGTATTGTCGCCGCGTTTTCCGGTATGGATTTGGTTTCGTGTGTTATCATATCACCGCAGTCTGACGAGCCGATGTTGATTAGTGAGGTGGTCGACGGCCCTTTGATAGTGTCGGCGGGGCGATTAGGCAAGTACGTTGGCGAAATCAAGGTTGACCTTGAAGGTGAAATACCTCGATTGTCGTTTACCTCCGTCGCGATAACCGAGGATATGAATCAGCAGCAGTTCTTTGTTGAGCTATACAAAGATTACCAGCGAATGTTGAAGGAGGCCGGCCTGCTTGAAAAATATCCGAAATTTGTCCTGCCAGACCATCTCGAATACGTCGGAGCAAGGTCGTGCAAACTGTGCCACGACTATGAGTACCAGATGTGCAGCACCAGCCCACACGCCGATGCCTTCGCTACTCTTGAGAAAGTCGGGTCAGATTATGACCCCGAATGTGTCATTTGCCACGTCGTCGGTATGCAGTATGAAAGTGGCTTTGTTTCGCCGACAATGACTCCGGAGTTGAAAAACGTCGACTGCGAGGTTTGCCACGGTCCCGGCTCGGAGCATCTCAGGTCCCTCGGCGCAATCGAAACTTCGGGGCCGATATTAACTTGCACCGACTGCCACACCACCGAGCACAGCACCGGTTACGCGGGCCACGAGGATGAATACTTTGAAAAAATCGTCCACTGGCGAGAACCGGTGTCGGTTGTCAGGGTCAGGGAACATTGATTATTGATAATCAGAGGGAACTGGCAACGATTCGGATTGTCAAATAAACCGGGTAAGAAGTATGATTAGGACATTGCGAATAACGAGTATTGTAGCTGCTGTAGGGGCGGTTGTGCTGCTTGTTTTGCCGGTGGCTTACGGGGTACGCCGGAATCCTCAGATAGAAGAATTTCTAAAAGCTCCCAGTGCCATCGACGAGTTTACAGCCACAAAAGGGCAAAGACCGGCTGAGGACAAGAGTCAAACCTCGCCGCTGGTCAAGCAGGCAATGGATTTCGCTCGCTATCTTAATCCGCCCCCACCGCCGAAGCCAGAACGTGCCGCGACTACTGCGCCTGTCCAGACCCAACCTGAACCACTGGGGCCCGTATCCGCGAAATTCGAGTTGGTTGGAACCAGCTACTATGCTTCTCATCCGGAGTTGTCGCTATGCTTGATAGATGAGCCGGGCAAGGGGCTTAACTGGGTCAGGCAGGGCGACACTGTGGGCCGTTTGACAATCGAGCAGATAAGCGACGGCACGATTACTGTTCATGACGGCCAGAGGACTTTCGATATGGTCGTCAAGGTTAACGAGCCGTGGCGTGACCTGCTGAGAAACCCGCTGGGTGAAGCTCGAGTTGGAGCTTCGCCTCACACTTCCGCACCGGCAGTTCCTGACGTGCTGGACCCGAGAGCCGATATTTCATCACGGAGGCGTGTTGGCGACCGGATTATCCGCTCACGACCCAGACCACCGGACCTCGCCCCTCGTGAACGAATTACCACCGCCTCGGAGCCGAAAGTCGCTGTAGAAGAACCGGTTGGTGGTGAAGGTATGACTGAGCGTGATATGGTCTTTGAAAGGCTTATCGAAGACATGAAGGCCTCCAGAATTACAC
Source organism: uncultured Pirellulales bacterium (assembly GCA_964597035.1). GTDB lineage: Bacteria > Planctomycetota > Phycisphaerae > Sedimentisphaerales > Anaerobacaceae > Fen-1362. The sequence continues at coordinate 73,496 of CAZQWM010000007.1, read as the reverse complement.
CTGACGAGGTGGCTCGGATGGGGCAATTGGCCCAGACGCTCGAGCAACTCGAAGAGCTTCAGCGTCAAAAAGCCGCAGGCCAGTTCGATGCTAATTCCGTCGAATCCGACACACCACCCCCACCGCCCGAAGAGTAGCAGGGACTAAAAAAGCCATATTTATAGGACCATCCAATTTCGGGGACTTTTTGTGCCATCCTGGCCTAAAAACCGCATTTATCCGGTCTGAAAGGCGGAACTTTTGGGCATTTGATTTGTCTTACTTAATGTGGATACCCTGTATTTAGAGCCCATAGTCATTTCAAAGTTAGCTGCCGGTGGCGGCACTGCGCTGCTGGAAGAGCGGTTGATTGCAAAACTGCACAATCCTTGTCGGACTCTACAACGGAGGACTCTATGGCGTCGAAACTAAGATTTCCCATATTCGCCAGCTTCATTTTATGTTCATTACTGGCCTGTGCCGAGGTCTCCGCATTAGGGTCAGCCCCTGACCGATACCGGGTCTTTTTGCTGAAAAATATCTCGCCGGAAGATGGAAAACGGCTTCTGGCGGAGGCAAATATCACAGGTGTTTCTCAGATACCGGGCAGCGATACCCTTCTGATTAGCGCTAAGCCGGAGGCCCTTGTCAAAGCCGCAGCCCTTTTGGCTCTGGCAGATTCTCCTGAGAACTACGCCGTGAAGGCATTGCTGCCTGTCTCCGAGGCGAACAAGATGCCATCCGCAGAGTACATTCAAGCTGAAATCGGTGGTATATCCATTGGGACGTTTTTTGACCCTCCGGGCGGCACCGGCCTTAAGGCAATTATTGATGTTCAGAGTGATATGCTTTTTGCTGTAGCGCCGGCTGAGGTAATGGACAAGATAGTCGCCATCGCCGAGCGGGCAAAACAGGTCGAGCCGGCCTTGCCGGACGAACAGGCAGGTGCGATGATGCCTGCGGTTGCCCAAAGTGTTGAATCCGATGGCGAGGCCGAGCCTGATAAGCTGTATCAGGAGCTTCTTGACTCACTGACGAAGGCGGAGGAGGGATTATTACAACAGCCGGAGCCGAACCAGCCATCAGTGGATATGCAATCGGCTGAAGAGCCGATTGAGCCGGGCGCCTCTGAGCCGAATGCCGAGCAAACGACTTTGCTTGAGCCGGAAGCAAACCTGGACGAGGAGGGATTTGGCAGTCGCACTTATGAGCCGAAGGTAATTCCGAACGCAGAAGAAAACCTTCAACTCTCATTGCCCGAGAAGCTCGAGGTCATCCAGTTGCTGGACCTCGTTGGCAAGTATCTCAATCTCAATTACGTCTACGACCCCAAGCAACTCATCGGCAGAGAGGTTCATCTGAAAGTTCAAGGCCCTGTCAAGGTGGGGGAGCTTTATCCGCTGGTCGAAAGCGTCTTGAAGTTCACGAACCTTGCGATGTCCCGCAAAGGTAATCTTGTAACCATAGTTCCTTTGGAGAATGCTCTGGATATAGACCCGACTTTGATAGAGGCAAACCGTGGCACAGTCGAGGCCGGTGACGTGATAGTAACACGTATTTTCGAGCTTCAATATGTGGACACCGCCCAGGCCAAAAGCATACTCGAGCAAATGAAGCTCGGAGCCGTAACCGAGCTGCCGGGGCTTGGGACAATTATCGTAACCGGCTACGCCTACCGAATGAGCCGAATTGAGCAGCTTCTTGAAGTCATTGATAAACCCGGCAAACCGAGGGAGTTTAGGTTCCGGCAGTTAAAATATACTATGGCCAAGACGCTCGCACCGAAAATCAAGGAGCTTGTCGAGCAGTTGGGTGATGTTTCGATTGCTATTGCCGGCACTGAGCCGTCGGTGCCGGAGCGGCAGCGAGGAAGACGACCGGCACCGCGTCGGACTACGCCGACCCCTACACCTGAGCCATCAAAGCCGACCGTTTATCTCGACGCCGATGAAAGGACCAATCGCGTTCTGATGATAGGCAACGAATCGGAGCTTGACGTTGTTGAGGACCTCATCGGTGCTCTTGACGTTGCGCAGCAGGACCTGCGTTCTTTGCGTGTTTACGAGATTCAGCACGTTGATGCCGAGGATGTCAGAGCCAAGCTGGCTGAGTTGGGAATAATCGGCGCCGGCCAGGTGACAACGCCCGGCAGGATTACGCGCAGGACCGTCGCACAACAGCAGCCGGGGACGCCGCCGTCGCCCACACCCACATCTCAAACCGGCGGAGGAGAAGTGGAGCTGCCCACGGAGGAGACGCAGGTGGTTGTAATTGAATCGACCAACTCCCTGATGGTTAATGCGTCACCGGAGCAGCACGTTTTGATTGCTACCATAATCGCCTATGTTGACAGTGAAAGCGTGGAAAAAGCAATACCTTATGTGGTCTATCCGCTGCAGAACCAGCCGCCCGGCCATATTGCGGAGGTGCTTAGCAAGCTTGTTCAAGAGGTCGTTCAGGACAAGGAGGGCAAAATCGAGAGAGTCCCCAGAAACGCTGAAGAAAATATAATTATTGTTCCCGACCCGAACACTTTTTCTTTGATTGTCTATGCCAGCAAGAAAAATCAGGACTGGATATCGAGTCTCATCAGGACGCTCGATAAAAGACGTCCTCAGGTGCTGATTGACGTAACGCTCGTCGAGATTACCAACACCGATAAGTTCGACCTCGATTTGCAACTAGCGAGCAAGCTTCCTGCAATGGTACCGGGCGGTAATATGGATTTCTTAGATTCTATTGTTGGTGGAGCTAGCAGCGAATCCACGTTCTTGGGAAATTCTCACGAAGTATATTCCTACCCTGGGAGGTCGGCAGAACTTGGTGGAGGTGTTGCGCAGGGCTTCTACAGCGACAGACATATCCAGGCGCTGCTGACTGCCATTGAGTCAAAAAGCTACGGCCGAGTTCTGGCCAAGCCCAAAATCCTCGTTAACGATGGCCAAAAGGGTATCATCAAGACTACTGACACCACAAATGTCGAAATCCAAACTACAATAGTGCCTGAACAGGGCAATTCACAGATAAGCACTTCTTACAAACCATACGAAGCCGGCATAACGCTTGAGATACAGCCAAATATCAGTGAGGGCGACCTGCTGCTGCTTATAGTCAAGCTTGATAGGACAGACTTTCTGCCCAGAGACGATACTTCCGTGCCACCGGACACCCGCGCCAATACAGTTGATACGATAGTAACTGTGCCAAATGAGAAAACCATCATACTCGGTGGATTGCTAAAGTTAAACCAGGGCAAAGGTGGTTCCAAGGTTCCGCTGCTGGGCGATATACCGCTGTTGGGAGGATTGTTCAGGAGCACGTCCAACAGTGTCAGCGACTCAAAACTTTACGTATTTGTCAAGGCCAATATACTCAGGCCTGAAGCGATATTGGCAGGGCTGCCGGAACTTGAGCGCATATCCGACAGAAGCCGCGCTGCTTTTGAAAGGTCCGAAGAGCAATTTCAAAAATACGAGGCATGGCCCGGTATAAGGCCGAAAGCGGTAGAGCCCTTGAAGGTGCTGGAAGCCGAGTAGGCATATGCACATAATTTTCATAAATGGGGTAAAGATGGTAAAATGGCATCTTGGAAGGGCAAATGAAAGAGCTTTTAATACAAACCGCCAGACAGACCGGCATACTCGATGCCGACAAGCTGGCTGAGTTTCTTGGGGAAGACAGCGCCGGTAGTCGTCTCGATGAACGGTTGCTGAGCTGTCCGCATTTCACCGAGGAGCAGATATTGCGTCTGTTTGCTGCTGCGCTTGGGGCGCAGTTTTATTCCGAGATTCCTGCAAAGCTGGTTCCTCCGGAATTCGTTCACGCCGTACCGGCTACCTATGCCCAGCACCATTCGCTTGTGGCAATAAAAAATGAAACCGACAATGGAGAGTTGACGGTGGTCCTCTCCAGGCCGCTTGATATCGCCGCCCTTGATAATGTCTCCAAGATGACGGGGCTGCCGGTTCACCTCGCTGTTGCCACACGCGCAGCCATTACCGCCGTAATCGACGTCGCATACGAACAGCGAACAACGGTTATTGAGGAAGTTGCCGAGGAGCTGGACAGCCAGAATCTCGACCAGCTCGTAGATGAAGTGGCCGGCTCGGATGACCTTCTGGACGTTGTGAATCGTCCGCCGGTAATTCGCCTTGTCAACGATGTACTGTTCCGGGCGCTGCAGTTACGCGCCAGCGATATCCACGTCCATCCCTATGAGGCCAAGATACAGATTCGTTACCGCATCGACGGTATTCTCTATGATACGCTGAGCTTGAACAGAAACGTGCTGTCGCTGATTGTCTCGCGTATCAAGGTTATGGCGGGTATGGATATCGCGGAGCGTCGAATGCCGCAGGATGGGCGCTGCAGCGTCCGTCTGGGCCAGCGGGAAGTCGACCTTCGCGTCAGCACCGTCCCCACCAGCTACGGCGAGCGCTGCGTGTTGCGTCTTTTAGACAAGAGCACGGGTATCCTTACGCTTGACCAGCTCGGATTATGGGAAGACGACCTTAAGAAATTCGATACTCTGCTCGGCCGGACACACGGCATTATCTTCGTGACGGGACCCACCGGCAGCGGCAAAAGCACCACGCTGTATGCCTGCCTCAACCGCATCAACTCCGCCGAAAAGAACGTGATGACAATCGAGGACCCGATAGAGTATCAGCTCGAAGGCATCAGCCAGATGCAGGTTGCCTCGAAGAAGGGCGTTACTTTTGTAAATGCGCTTAGGCACGTTCTGCGGCAGGACCCGGACGTGATTATGGTCGGTGAGGTCAGGGACGCCGAGACGGCACGAATGGCGATACAATCCTCTCTAACTGGGCATCTTGTTTTCAGCACCCTGCATACAAATGATTCGGCCGGTGCGATAAGCCGGTTGCTCGACTTGGGGGTTGAGCCGTATTTAGTCAGCTCCTCCCTGATTGCCATAATGGCGCAGCGTCTGGTTCGAAAGGTCTGCCCCGACTGCAGAAAACAATACGAGCCGACGGCCCGCGAGCTTAGAGAACTGGGGCTTGGGGATGTGCCCACACAAGCGGAGGCAGAATTCTACTTCGGGTCGGGCTGCGACAAGTGCTTCCAGACCGGCTATCGCGGCAGGACAGGCATTTACGAGCTGATGCTCATAAATGAAGAGATACAGAACCTCATCTATAAAAGGGAGTCAGCGGGATTGATAAAAAAGGCCTCGCTCGATGCTGGTCTGCAGACGCTGCGGATGGATGGTGCTCGAAAGGTTCTTTCAGGGATAACGACCATCGCAGAAGTGCTAAGAGTCACTCAGGCCGACGTTATGTAGGGATATAACTATGCCAAGATATGCCTATACAGCAATAGATGCTGACGGCAGAAAAGCCAAAGGCACCATAACCGCCGAAAGCCCCTACGCCGCTCGCAAGCAGCTTCGTATACGCAACATTCATCCGACCGCGGTCGCTGAGCTTACGGCGGCCCACGAAGGCAAGTCCGCCCTGATGTCGGTTTTTACAAGGACAAGCAAGAAGCAAATCATCGACTTTACCAGGCAAATGGCCACACTGCTTAATTCAGGAATAAAGCTGACTGAGGCACTGGCGGTACTGACGATGCAGGCGCCCGATTCGAGATTCAAAAGCGCCCTTACCGACATCCGCGACCGTGTGGTTACAGGCGAATCACTGACGGACGCGATGAAGGACTACGAGGATTATTTCGACATAATTTATATCAGCATGGTTCACGTCGGCGAGGTTACCGGCTCTCTTGGCTCTGTTTTCAACACCATAGCCGGTTTTATGGGCAAGCGCCAGAAAGTGGAGTCGAAGATAATTACGGCGATGGTCTATCCATCGATTCTAATTACCGCGGCCATTATTGTTGTTCTCATACTCACCACTTTCGTAATACCCAAGATAGGTGCCCAGCTCACAGCAGCAAGGCAGGAATTACCCTGGATTACAAAGCAGTTGATGAATTTAAGCGCGATTATGACAAGCTGGCGAATTCTGATTGTAATCGCAGCCATCGCAGCAGTCGTATGGAGCTTTAAGCGATTCTTCAGAACAGCTCGCGGTGCTTTCTTGAGGGACAAAATCCTGCTTTCACTGCCGTTGTTCGGCCCGCTTGTCAGGCAGCGCGTCGTTGCCCGTTTTGCCTCAACGCTTTCGACGCTTCTCGGCTCTGGTTTGAGTATGGCTGAATCGCTCCACGTTGTTGCCGAGGTTACCGGCAACACGCTGATGAAACGAGCCGTCATCCAGGCCCGCGACAGAATCTTAGCCGGCGCCGATATCGCCACGCCGCTTCGCGACAGCGGCGTTATCGACCCGTCAATAGCTCACATGGTCACCGTCGGCGAAAAAAGCGGCGAGCTCGAAACAATGCTTAAAAATATCAGTGACTCGCTCGAAGAGTCAACCGATGTCGTTATAGAGCGGCTAAGCGCAGCCGTCGAGCCGGTCATCATCGTTATTATTGCGGTAATAGTCGGCATTATCGCGCTGGCTATATTGTTGCCGATTTTGAGAATATCCCAAATGGCACTGTGACAGAACCGGAGGTAATTATGAACACAAAAAGCAAAAACCGTTTTTTCTTGTTGCCTTCTCACCCCGTAAGGCGCCATCGCGGCGCATTTACGATTATAGAAGTGATGGCCGTGATTGTCATCATCGGCATCCTGGGTGGTATCGTGGCAATCAGCGTTGTTGGCAGAATCGACAAGGCCCGAGAGACTGCGACTAAGGCAAACTTGAAAATGCTGCACAACGCCGTGGTGCAGTTCAAGCTCGATACCGGCCGATACCCCAGCGAAGACGTAGGTCTGTATGAGATTATCGAACAGCCTACCGACGTGACGGGTTGGAATCCCGGCGGCTATCTCGAAACAACCGATCTGCCCAGAGACGGCTGGCACAACGACTTTTTCTACCAGAGGTATCCTGATAGCGGCAAGCCCTTTGTTATCATCAGTTATGGGGCAGACGGTGAAGAAGGTGGTGAGGATTATGACGCCGACCTGTACAGCACAGACCCTGAATGAGGACATTGAACTGATGACAGGGTACAGAAGACAGAGCAAAGAGGACAGAGGACAAAGAACAGACATCCGTCACCCGTTATCCGTCTTTCATCTTCGGGCTTTTACGCTGGCTGAGTCAATGGTTGTAATCGTCCTTGTCTCGCTGCTGGTGGCGTTGGCAGCCACAAATCTTAAAGGTGTGATTCTGCGAAACACTTTTAGGTCCAAGGCGCGTGGCCTTGTCTCTGCTCTCGGAGCTGCCTCGACTGCCGCGGCTCAGTCCGATAAAAGATACGAAATCATCATAGATATCCCGGAACAGAGCTACATATTTCGCGAAATCACATCGCCGGAGCTTTCCGAGGTTCTCGAAGAGGAGATAATTGCTGAGGAAGACTTTGGCGACAATTGTACCGTTGCTTATGTTTTGTTCGACGACGGTGACTTCACCAACGAGTACAGGGCGAAGTTTCGGGCAAGCCGGGCGGGCTGGCAGTTCGGCGGCGTAATCTGTTTGCTCGATGAGGAACAACAGCCCTGGTCCATTGTTGTCGACCGGCTCAGCCACATAGTTCGGCTTGAGCAGGGCGAGGCACAAATTGTCTGGCCAAGGAGTCAGGATGAGCTTCCCTTCTGAAAATACAACAAGGCGACACGGCTGTTCCGGCCGTATTTTCATCCCGGCCTGCCGAGAGAGGCCCGCAGCGCGACGGGCCTTCACGCTTGTTGAAAGTATGGCTGCCGTCACGCTGCTTGTCTTCATCGGTGCGAGCGTATGGATTATTCTGGAACGCTGCATGGTTTCGGTAACCGATTCGACCCAGCGTATGCGTGCTTTTGAGGTCGCGCGCGAGAATATGGAGCGGCTACTCGGCTCCACCAGCGTGCAGGAGACCAGCGAGTACGGTACAAGCGAAGATTTTCCGGATATCCGCTGGCATACAACGGTCGAGAGTTTCTATGAGCCGCTCACGGCCCGTATGTGGATTCAGGCAATCTGCTCGGCGGAATATTCCGACTCAGCCGATGAGACCAAAAGCGTTGAGCTTACCCACTGGCTTACCGACCTGACTAAAGAGCAGTTGGAGCAGTTGATGAGGAACAGGGAGCAGCGGGAAAAGGAGCTTGCCGAGCATATCATTGAAACCGAGGAGCTGGCTGCCCAATATGCCGGCGTTACCGTCGAGACAATCAGGCAGTGGGTTCAAAACGGTATGCCGTTAGGCCCCGGAGGAACATATCTCAAGCCTTGGCTCGACCTTTACCTGCAAACCGACGGAATGCCGAGCGAGCAGGATAGGCAGATTCTCCTTCAGGAGTATCCCGAATTGGCCGGCACGACAAGCCCGGGCACGGACGTTTCACAGCCGGATGGGGATGAGCAGGATATTGAGCCGGATTTTTCGGATGAGCCGGAAGAGGATGAGGAAGATTTTGAACTGACGGACGACGAGGAGTTTCCGGATGATTTTGATTTTTAACCCATAAATTGTGGGAGCCGCCTCTTGGGGCCTGTTTGGCCCATAGTTGGTGAAGTGAAGACGGTATGAAATACATTAGCGACAAGATGCCTTTTCGTCAGCGGGGCTTTACGCTTGTTGAGACACTTGCGGCCTTGACCATTGGCTCTATGGTGCTGATTGTCGTTTTGGCCATATACAGCCGGGCGCAGACTGGCGCAGCAGACGTTCTTGACAAGCTCCAGAGAAACCGGCTTCCGCGCGAAGTCTTTCAGAGAATCTCCGAGGACCTCGACCAGATTATTGGCTCCGGGCAGGATGTTCAAATCGATATCCAGAATAAATTCATAGGTGGCCTGGCGGCTGCGAAGATGGAAATTGTCAGGAGTATCAATAACGCCAAGGATGAGCCGGAGACGCTTGAAAAAATCGTCTGGCAGAGTAACATCGACCCTGACACGGGCCTGCTGACTTTGTATCGCAGCCACTCCGGAATCAACCTCGAAGACAAGCTGCTCGATGAGCAGAAAGAGCCCTGGCAGCGTGAGCTTTTTGTGCCGATATGCACGGGTATCGGCTTTTTCAGAATTGAAATTCCACGAGGCGAGGTTGTCTTATATAGTTGGTCGGAAGAGAGATTACCACCCGCTGTTTCAATCACGCTATCGTTTGCCCAGCCGTATAAGACAGTAGACGGCACGTTCGATGTTCCCGAGGAGGACAAGTTTGTTCGCACCATTGCCGTGGACAGGACCCGCAAGCTGGCGTTTGTTATTCCGCCGCCAGATGTCAATAAGCCGGAGTCGGGCGATTCTGACTTCAATTCACAGCCGGAGGACAAAGAATTAGAAGAGCTAACCGATGAGTAGATACCAACACAGCCGCAAGGATAACGTGCAGGCCGGAACCGGCTCTGCTTCCTCACGGTTCAGTGGCATTGTGCTTCTGGTAACGCTGGTTGTGTTGATGGTGCTCGCGGCTATGGGCTACAACTTAGCCAGCCGGGTCGCAGCCCAGCGCCATCGAGACAATTATATTATCGATTACACCAGTGCCTGCTACGCCCGTGATTCGGCAATGAAATACGCACTGGCGACACTGCAGGACCTTAAAGACATTGAGCTTATCGCCCGTCCGAATGAGCCGGATTTTTCCGACCTTTTTGCCCTCAGCGAGCTGGATTATCGCCGGCTGCTCGAAGAATGGGCCAAGCAGATTGCCGAGAGTCAGCCGGAATCCTCAGGCGTTGATTCCAATGAGCCATTTTCCGGGCTGGCGGGCCTTGAAGGGATTAATGACATAAACCTCGAAGAGTTGTTTACCGGTGAAGCCAATGTCGGTGGCGCGGCCGGTCCTAATGCTATCGATATGCTCCGGATACCAGGCCCTTACGGGCCGCCCTGGCCTTGTGTTACCGAGTCGGTCGAATTTGAAATCGGCTCTGCAACCGTGAAAATTGAAATCGAAGACGAAAACGCAAAATATCCCGCTGGGTGGGGTATGCTCGATGATGAGAAGGTCCGTCGTGAAGCCGAGACAAGTCTCGAAACCTTTTGCGAGTGGATGGGACTCGATGCTTACGAGATTAGCTCGGTCAAGGAACAGCTCGCAGCAGTCAGCTTAATAAGACCCTTCAAGGTCGAGTTCAAGCCGGTAAGGCAGAGAACCGCCGTGCGGATTCGCGCTCCCGCCTCACGCAGACGCGGCAGGCGCCAGCGAACAGTATATAAAACTACGGTGACAACGCCTGCGGAGCAACTGGTCAAGCAGGCCAGAGACGTTTCCAAGCTTTTGCACAGTTCACTTATTGATACTGAAATGCTCGCTGAGCCGACTGTTATCAGCGAGGACAGGCAGGAATCGGCACTTAAGTATATGAGCTTATGGGGCACAACCCAGGTTAATATCAACTCCGCACCTCGGCAGGTGCTGGAAGCGGCCTTTGTCTTCGGGGGCGATGCAGACAGAATCGCAGCCGAAATAATAGAGAGAAGGCGCAAAAAGCCCTTCAAGGATATCGAAGAGTTAAAAAATGAGCTTTTCAGATTCTCTGATACTATCGAAAAGTGCAGGCCCTACATTACGACAGCGAGCAATACGTTTACAATCCACGTCACCGCCGCAAGCGGTGTGGCAAAGACCTCAGGCGTCATCGTTGTGCTCAAACAGGGAGCACAAATCCATCGAATTGCAGTCATAAGCGGGTAAGCCAGGCAAGGGATAAATGAGAAGGTGAAGATGGAATTTTCAGTTGGAATTATAATCAGAACGACCGATTAGGGGTTTGTTAAAAATGCAGCCGAGCAGTTTCCTGGGGATGTATATTTCGAAGGACCATGCAACTGTTGTCTGCCTTGGCATCCAGGGACGTGAAAGGAAGGTCACCGGCTGTTTCAGTGTCTCCCTTGAGGCCGGCGAACAGTCCGGCCCGGACGTGCTCTGCCGGCGTATAGCTGCTGCCTGCGCCGAGAGGAAACTCGAATTTGCTGAAATGGGGGTGGCCCTTGATTCGAGCATGTTTATGCAGCATAGCGTTCACAGCGAGTTTTCCGACGTCAGAAAAATCACACAGACGATACGTTTCGATACCGAAGAGGCCCTGGGGACCGACGTAGCGGATGTAGCAATCGCCTTCAAAATAGACTCCACCGACGATACCGGCTCGAACCTCAGCGTTTTCACTGTGCAAAAGCAAATGCTGACCGAGCTGCTTGTTGCGCTGCAGGCCAATAATCTCGACCCCGTCAGCGTGGAACCCGACGTGAACTGTCTGACAAGGTTTGTCTGCCAGAACATCGCTCTGCCCCTGGATACCCGTCCATTGTTTGCCTTTCTCTCGCGGCGAAGCGGGTATTTTCTCGCTTTTGTTTCTTCTCCGTGGCAGGGCGTATTGCCCACGCCGTCGGCAATGATGCGGACTTTTCTGTTGGGCGCGGCACAAGACAGAAATGAGTTGCTGCCCAGGCAGGTGTCTATGACGACTGCCCTGCTGCAAAACGCTGAGCCGATTAACTGCCTTGCGGTGTTCGATGTCGAAAACTCCGTCGACTGCGACGATATCGCACGGAAACTTACCATTCAAACCGAGCGAGTCGACATATTCGGTTCGGTGAAATTACCCGGCGAGACTCTGGTCGAATGCCCCGACCCCGTCGAGTTTGCGGTTGCCTACGGTGCGGCTATGGCGCATCTCGACGAGCTGCAGCACGCGAATTGGCGCAGTGACTTTATGCCGTATCAGGGCAGGAAGATGCGGCTGCAAAAGACGCTTAGGTTCTTCAGTGCTGCTGCCGTTGTGCTTATGCTTGCCCTCGGCCTCTATGGTTTTATGCAGGCCTTGCAGTTCAAAAAGTATCGCGCCCGGCTGCGAGAGAAATTCGCAAAGGAATATTCTTCGGTTATGTTCGGTCAGGACATACCCGGCAAATCGAGAGAAGCGGTCACGCGGCTCACTACGGCCATGCGACGCATCAGGGATGCACAGAAGGAATCGCTTACGCTGACGGCTGAAGAGGCCGTCGCCGGCAAACTTGCGCTTGTGCTTCAGGCCTTCAATAAATGTGCAGCATCCACAAGACTCAGTATCGATTCGGTCAGCATCACGGACAAGACCATCACCATTTCAGGCGACACATCCAGCCCGGAAAGCACCTTGAAAGTTTTTGATGCTTTCAGACAGACGGGATTAAATGTGCTTCAGCAGCGCATAAGCTCCGACGGCGGAAGAAGCACGTTTAGTGTTACGGTAGAGCCAAAAGGATAATCCGAATTCAGTATATGAAAGACGTATACAAAAACCCGATGTTCTATTACATAGTTGTCCCAGCTGTTGCCATTCTTTGGCCGGTGATTATCTGGGGCGTTTATCTGCCCGGGACACGCGGCAGTTTTGACAAAGAAAGAGACCAGTACGACAAGGCCCAGAAGGTGATTAACGAGTTGCTTGGGTTTGACCCGGAGCGGCTGGATTTCTCCCGGGAAAAGGGTATGTCGACCGACTTCGATTATGCTACAGCCGTTCAGCAGGCCGCCCAATTCTGCTCTGTTCCTGCAAGCGGCTACAGACTGTCCTCGGGTATAATCATCACGTCGCAGGGACAGAAGAGTCAGTCGGCCAACGTCACGCTGGAGGATGTTGAAATTACGAAGGCCGCCAGGTTTCTATCGACGATTCAGCTTCGCTGGTCCGGCCTTCAGTGCACAAAAATAACGCTAAGAAAGCAAAAAGGTATGCCTGACAACTGGGATGTTGACTTCACTTTCAAGTATTATTATTGATGGTTCGCTTGAACTGCTGATGTGTTGCCGAGCCGTTTATAGCTCTTCCCAGTCTGTATAGCCGGCGAAAATCTTTGTGCCGCCTCGAGGCAATCCGGGTGGTTGGGTCTCCGCATTTCTCACTCTCGAATCATAGTTGACAACCATTTGATAATGCCTGAGCGTGTTAATCTGTGTTGAAGTCAAGGCCGCCCCCGTCTCCGCATCAACCCATTTGTTGGTCTCAGGTTTGAAGCGTGCCGGTCTTTGTGTGCTCGTCCAGCCAGAAGTCCTCGTGTACCAATCACGCTCAATGGAAACGTGATTCGCCGCGGAAAAACTGCCGTTGACTGTAAAACCGGTTGCAGGTTCCAATAGCTGACCGTTCGTGGAGTCGGTGTTGAAGAGGAAATCATTGGCAGCAAACATCATTCCAGCAGTAAAGTACAATGTCCCGAAACTCGGGTCGCCGAAATAGATATTGCCTCCGCTTGTGCGCTCGCCCCAACTGTCATACTTCCCAAGGGCTACTATGCCCAGCATACTGGTTTCATCTGCGTATTTTAGATTGTCGCAGAGATGGACATTGCCTGTTACCACAATTGTAGCGGTTCCCTGCAGGTTAAAGCCGAACGTATAATTTTTACTGTGCACCCACAGGTCGCCGTCGATGTAATAGACCCTGTTGGCACCTACGTTGATAGGCGTTTTTGCCGTCCAGGCGTTTCCCTCATCAAAGCCGGTGGATGGTTCGAGAAAGAAGTCGTCTCCTGAAGTAGAGCCGCATTCGGCGACCCTGTCGCCCGGATTTTTCACAAATATGTTTCGCAGCGGATTACCCGAAGGGAGATACCCTGAACTGACCCCGGCGTCTTGGAAAATTTGCGCCACGTTGTGAGTGTTGTTATTGGCGTAGTCCATATCCCTGATGTCAAAGGCCGGAGGCATTTCGGCGTGAGAATCTGTTGAACCTGATATGTAAGCGCTACCAAGGACATTAATGTTGCCGGTTGCCCCGACGTCGCCTTGAAGCTGCCACAAGTTTGGCGCAGGGGCCGGATTGACTGAGCTTTCCTCGTAGAAATAGGCGTCGCCATTTAAAAAGATGTTGCCGTTGATTATGTCTTTGCCACCCTTTTCAGTATTTCCTGAGCGGACGGGATTGCCTGTGCCTCTGAGCTGAAAGGCCCAGCTGAGTCCGCTTTCATTCATAGCATAGACGGCGTTTTCAAAAGGAGCCGCAAGGAAAATCAGCTTTACGCGTACGCTTTTTTGGACCGAACCGTAGGTGCCTGTCGATATCGCGTATGAATCAGTCCCATTAGTATCGATCGTCACGTAATAACTGCCTTCCTCGGTGGTGCCTTGCAGGTCCTGGGGCGAGTTTGTAGCTGTTGCGACCTGCAGAGCTTCGCTCAGCTTCGCCAGGCCTGCTTCAGCCAGATAGAAGGCCCTTGTTTTGTCCATATCGATTCTGGTGAGTGTTGCTTCGTGTTCGGCCATACGGAGAACCGCAATGCCGAGTATGGCAAAAATGATGGTAAGCAGCACAATCAGTGGCAGAATGAATCCTTGCTCTTTTCTGTTCATCATAACTGTCTTTCAGCCGGTTACAGCTCTTCCCAGTTTGAGAAGCCGGTGAAAATTCCCGTGCCGCCTCGTGGCAGGCCCGGGGGCTGTGTATCAGCGTTTCTAACTCTCTCATCATAATTGACAATCATTTGATAATGCCTGAGAGAGGTGATTTCCGTAGAGGTTAGTGCCGTCCCCGTCTCGGAATCAATCCATTGATTGGTTATGGAGTTATAGCGTGCCGGTCTTGCTATGGTGCCTTTTGTGTACCAGTCCCGCTCGACCAAGACCTGATTCATAGCGGCAAAGCTGCCGTTGACGGTAAAACCTGTTGTTGGCTCGCCTACTGCGCGGGAAACCGCATCAGTGCTGTAAAGGAAATCATTGCCTGCAAACATTAGTGCTGAAACAGTGTACATCGTTCCATAACGCGGGTCACCGAAGTATACGTTTCCTCCGCTTGTCAGCTGGCCGGAGTTGTCGTACTTGCCGAGTGCTATAAGGCCCAGAATGCTGCTGTCGTCGGCGTATTTGACATTGTCGCTGATATGTATGTCGCCGGTCGCGACGATTGTTACTTTTCCGTCCACGAGAAAACCGTATGTCACCTGATTATGTATCCACACGTCTCCGTCGATGTAGTATACCCTTTCATTACCAAGATGCAGCGGTGTCGTCGCATCTTTCTGGCTTCCGCCTCCTGTGACCTTTGTCGGTTCGAGGAAGTAGTCGTTGCCGGTGGTGCTGCTGCATTCGGCACTTCTGTTTGAAGGATTTATCACGAAGATATCACGCAGCTCATTGCCTGAAGGCAGTGTTCCGGATGTAACGCCGGCGGCCTGGAATATCTGCGATACGTTGTGAGTATTATTATTCGCATAATCCATTTCTGTCAGGTCAACCGGCGGTGGTTCCTCGCCGAATGGGCTCGTCGCACCCGATATGCTGGCACTATCCAGAACAGAGATACCTCCGGTTGCGCTGACATCTCCGGCCAGACCCCATATATTGGGGGCGGGTGCGGGATTTACGCTGCTTTCTTCAAAGAAATATGCATCTCCATCCACAGATATATTTCCTCTGATTATATCACGTCCTCCTTTTTCACCGCTTTTTGTCGCGACAGGGTCGCCTTTTCCTCTCAGCATAAAAGACCAGTTTTTTCCGCTGCCGTTCCTCGCATACACGGCATCCTCGAAAGGAGGCGCAAGAAATGATACTTGCACGCGTATTTTCTTATCGACTGTTCCGGATGTGCCTGTTGAGACCGCGTAAACTGTACTTCCAATGATGTCGAATTCGACCTGATAGTTGCCTTGTTCGGTTGTGCCTTCGAAAACCTCATCCGTGTTAATTGTGGCGTCGCCCGTCAGCGTTTCGCTCAGCTTCGCCAGACCTGTCTCGGCGAGATAAAAGGCCTTGGTTTTGTCCACGTCGATTCTGGTCAGCGATATTTCGTTTTCAGCCAGGCGCAGCAGTGCAATACCCAGAATTGCAAAAATTATGGTCATTAATACAACTAATGGCAGCACCGCACCTTTTTGTTTTCTGAGCATATAAAACCCTCCTTCAGGTTCCTGCTACGTGATTTCGCATCATTGTCGTGGTTGAGAACTGCACTTGGCAGTCTCCGTCCTGTAGTTGAATTTTAACGCTGACCGCGTTGTTGGCAGTGCCGGCCAGCTCGAAATCGACTGACTGCGCTGTGCCGTCCAATAACATCTGCGGATCGCCTCCCTCAAGTTGGTATATCAGGTCGTTTGTGCCGGGGTCAAACCAGTAATGTACCCATCCGCCTGGGGTGTGTATTGTTACTCCTTCGTCATCCGTGTCGAGTTCTGCCAGACTGCCGGACCTCATCGCCCGCTTCATTTCGAGCATTGCGTTTGCCGCATCTCTTCGCAGATTGGCCAGCTGCATGCTGCGGTCCCAGGACTTTTCTCCGGCGACCAGCATGATAGCCGTAGCAAATATGACCATAACTGCAGCGGCCAGGGCTACTACCAGCTCTACCAGCGTCAGGCCGGTCCGATTTGGGGATTTTGTTTTGCGCATAGGTCAGGGCCCTATATAAGTTACAAGACTCGCTTGTCGCAGTTGGGTTCCTATCGTCCATTCGATAGTCACTGTGGCCTTTTTGCAGGGCTTGGGAATCGACGGAGTTGGCTCTGCCGACAGTGCTATTGAAGTTCGCCTCACATAGACCACGCCGCCGACTGAGAGGTCTGACTCCTCGCTTACACCTTCGGCTATGTTCTCGTAACCAGCGGCTTTAAGCTGTTCAATTCGCTCGGAAGCCAGTTGCGCTGCTCCCTGGTAATACCGCCGGCCTACGATATGTTGTCGTCCTGAGACATAGGTGCCCGATGTGCCGATAATGGCGATTACCAGAATCAGAGCGGCTATCATTACTTCAATTAAACTTACGCCACGTACTCGCCTGTACTTTGCCGCAAAAGGCGTCTCGGGGTGCAATATGTAACGCTCGGCTGGTTTTCTTGTTGGATTCACTTGATATTCTCCTTTGAGTCTTCTTGCAGATTCTTATATTTTGCCTGCGCTGGGATTACGCCACGCGCTCAAGGCTTATCCCGGATGCGGGTGCGTGTGGAGCTATGCCTCTTCTCGCTCTTATCGGCATTTATTTAAAGTATAATAGCAGATTGTTGCTATGCAAAATTAGCAGTCCATTGTTCTAATGGCAGGGGGCCGGTTAGGCGGGGCTGGACCGATAATCCTCCGGCAGGGAATGCTTGAAGTGCCCTGGCCAAAGGGGATTTAAGAGGTTTGGAAATGAGCCTACAGGGGAGTTTCCTCGACGGGGAAATTTATCGGGCCTGTGATAAAACAACCGGGGCCTGCCCCAATTTCTCGGAGCAGGCCCCGATAGAACTAACTAACTTGCCTTTGTAGCTAAGAGCTACCGTTTCCTGCGGAGCAACGCCAGACTGCCCAGACCCAGCAGTGCGATCGTTGTCGGCTCAGGAACACCACTCAACCTTGCATTATCGAAGTACATCTCCGGAGGTGCGCCACCGCCTGTATTCAGCGCGAGGATTATCTCAATGTAGTCGGTACCCGTGATTGCCTCGCGGA
The DNA here is from genome assembly GCA_964597035.1 of uncultured Pirellulales bacterium. Taxonomy (GTDB): domain Bacteria; phylum Planctomycetota; class Phycisphaerae; order Sedimentisphaerales; family Anaerobacaceae; genus Fen-1362. The sequence continues at coordinate 56,126 of CAZQWM010000007.1, read as the reverse complement.
AATCGGTGTAATCTATCACGACCGTTGTCGTCCGCTCGGCTGCATCCGTATACCAGTAGTATTGACACGCGGGAACGCCGTCCATAGCTGTCCAACCGGGACCTGCGGCATTCATAGCGACCTCATACAGCTCGGTCCAGCCGGCTGCACAGGGGTCACCGGGCTCGACCGCGACCGAAAAGTCGACGGTGAACGTGTTGCCGGCCATAAAAGCGGCTCTTTCAGCGGCGTTTAACTGTTTGGCTAAGCTCTGACCCCATCCAGCTTGGGACACTCCCAGGGAATAGTCGTGAAGGGTGACGCCCACTGTCTGGTAAAAGGCGTACGCGGCAACATCGTTGGGGCTTGCGGGAGCAGCAATCGATTCCTTGCTACCCCAGTCAATCCATCCATCGCCACTATCGTCTTCCCAGTCGCCTATAACGAGGTCGACACCATAACTTGTGCTCGTAAGAGCAGCTAAAAGACAAAGCAAAACTAACTTTCTACACATATCTACTCCTCCTTCTTCGGTTCTTTGTTACTCTCTTCTTTCGATGTCTTGGCAACAAGCCAAAGAATCCTGTCATTCTCGGCGGACACAAACAAACTCATCACCCACACGTTGCGCCTGCCTCGAATAACATCAAACAAGCACTAATTTGACTTTCACCATTTAACCTTGTGCTTGTTCAACAGAAACCAACGCACGCAACTGCTTTAGCGTTTTGGCTAACCCTCCTCTCGAGGGAGCCAACAGAACCACTATATCTACACATTTGATATGCTACTCTTGGCAACTCTAAGCATAGCAGATTTACCAGGTTTATGTCAAGAAAAATGTTATAGGATGTGAAAAAATTTGGCCAGTCGAGGGCAGTTGCTGTAAGTTCTGTATTTATAGGGGCTTATAAAGAAGTTTCTGCCTGGTACAATGGCATATGCCGGCTGTTAATATGGGGCGTTTATATAAACGGGTCAAGCATTTCAAACAGTTTCCAAAAAGCCGCATTTTTGCATTCTGAAAATGTTAATTAGCTGCTTTCTCTATCCAGCTGGCCCCTGCAACCCGCATATTGGTTTGTTCCTGGATATAGAAGACAGCCAATTGCCCCGGCGTTATCGCCGCCACAGGCTCGTCGAGCTCGATGCCGGCCCTGCGGCCTTGTGGGGTCACGGTTGCATCGATACCTTTTGCGTTGTAGCGAATCTTCACCTTTGCTCTGAGAGCCGACGCTGGTTCTTTCATTAACCAGTTGACTTCATCAGCTACAAGCTCTTTGTGCATAATCTCGTCCTTGGGGCCAAGAGTTACGGTGTTTGTTTCCGCGTCGATTTTTACGACATACCAGGGCTGGCCCATGGCGATTCGCACGCCACGCCGCTGGCCGATGGTGAAGCGGTGAATACCGTTGTGTTCGCCCAGCACCCGGCCGTTAATATCAATAACTTTGCCTTTGCTGACCATTTCCGGGCAACGATTTTCGAGAAAAGCAATATGGTTGTTATCAGGGATGAAGCAAATTTCCTGTGATTCCCTGCTGCTCGCTGTTGATAGTCCCAGCTCTTTTGCAATTTGCCGTGTTTGCGTCTTTGTGAGTTGGCCCATAGGCAGAATGATGTGTTCGAGTATCCCTCTATCAATCATCGCCAGCGCATAGGACTGGTCTTTCATTTCGTCGACTGCTCTGAATAGTCCTTTGCCATCTTTCGTCGGCAGGATTCTTGCATAATGTCCCGTCGCCAGAAACTCCGCGCCCGTGCTCTTTGCGAATTCCCATAGTTTGCCGAACTTCATAAGCTTGTTGCACACCACACAGGGATTCGGTGTCCTGCCGGCTTTGTATTCGTCGCAAAAGTACTTGATGATTTGCTCGAAATCATCGCGGACATCCAGCACGTGCAATTCGATACCCAGTTGTTTTGCCGCCTGTTGAGCTGACGACTGGGCCTGTTCTGCACTGTCGTGCGTTATCATAAAAACGCCCGAGCAATCGTAGCCGGCCCGTAATAAAATCGCCGCAGCGGTGGAGCTATCCACTCCGCCGCTCAGCGCAACGAGGACCCTGATTCCTTTTTTGCCCATCTTGTTCGACGCGATTTTGTAGTATAACTCAATCCTGGGGATAGACGATTATCCTGTCGTGTATGACGGTTACGAGGTCCGCTTTGCCGTCGCCGGTAACATCTGCGACCTTGAGCTGTCGCGGCTCAACAGCCGTCTGCCTCGGTCTCATTTCGCGGTAACTTTTGTCCTCGAATATCTTGAACCGCATCGCAGGTATTGCTCTGCACGTCGAATCCAGCGCCAGTATCTCAATGTGATTGTGTTTGTATTCGACCATTATGATATCCACCAGCCCGTCGCCGTTTATGTCACCGGTGGTAAAATTGCCGTAGCTGCCGTCCTTAATCTTCGTCTCGTAGCTGAGCTTCTGCTCCAGCCCCGGCTGCAAGGTGCCCGCGCCCGGCGGGACAACAATCGCGAATTTCTCGCTGTCAAACAGCACAATATCTGTCTCTGTTGCCCCTGTCAGCGAGGCGAGCATCATCTTTATTCCCGCTGCAGCGTTCCATGTTCCCACATCAAGCTCTTTATCGAAGCGGTAAGTTTTGTCATCGCCCGCTGAAAGAATCTGAAGCCGACCCTTGTATCCATCCAGCAGCAGTATTGCAGGGGTCTCTGTCGGACTGCCTTTGAGATGCACGACTGCAACCGCCGAAATCCGGTTCTCGGCGCTTTTGGCGTTGTACTGGTCGATAACGGTCCAGCTTCCGTCTGAGAGGACCATGCTCCGGGCAAAATTGTTCTGTGCTACCAGTAGCTCATCACCGGCCCGGCCGTCAATGTCAGATACTGCGGTTGAGCGGACCATCGCCTCTTTAATCAAGCTCGTCTGCGCTCCCGGAGAGTCTACGACTTCAAAAGTTCTTTTCTCTGTCTGGCGAATCAGAATGGGTAGCTCGTATCTGATAAAAACGAGCACGTCTTTTAGTCCGTCCTGGTCAACGTCAACTGCTTTGATACCCTGCGGATTGGCAACCAGCCGTTTCAGTTCAACCTCCATGACGCTGTTCACATCGGTCCGATTTGCTTGGGCTACGTCATAGATTACGCCGAACGACCTCGTGTCCTTTTGCGACCGGGCGATATATATACAATCTATCGCACCATCGGCGTCCACATCCGTAAGCTCCATAGCCAGCGGCTCACCAGGTATATCGATGGCTTGAGGAAAAGACAATCTCCCTTCCTCGAATCTGCTTATCCCAATGACCTTTTCCTGAACGCTCAGCACGCCGATTTCATTGCGGCCGTCGTCGTCGATGTCTGTGATAGATAGTGTGTCCGTTCCTGCCAGGGCGGGGAATCTCTCCGGCTCCGCCAGCCCCACGCCGGCAATCTGCTTATACCAGACAAGCTCTGCTGCGCCCGGCTCGCTTAATACCACGTCCGAAAGTCCGTCGCCGTCTATGTCCCCGATTACGAGGTCTCGCTTGTCACTGTCTTTACCCGCAGTTAGGGGATAAAAGAGCACGGGCCAGTCTTCATCCTGCGATTCGTCGGCGATAAACTCGTAACAGACCAGCCGTCTGCTCACCGCGTCTATAGTAACGACTTCCGCTCCCTTTTTACCGTCGATATCCGAGAGTTCCAGCGCAAGCGGCCTTTCGATGAAAAGCCGCATCTGGGGACCTAATTGATTCGTCTGCTGTCCGAGCCGAACATGAATCGGCCGGTCTGCGTCGTCGGTCACGGCAATCAGGTCGCATTTGTCGTCGCCGTTCAGGTCGCCCGCATCGACTCCGAGAATTCTCGCAGCGCTTGCGTATTTAACCGGCTCGGCTAATGTCCCGTCTTGCTTTTGCAGCACTATGTAAACCGTATTTAAGCTGGCCAGAATCAAATCCTTTTTCCCGTCGTTGTTTATATCCGCACAGACAAGAGCATTCTCGCTCGGCAAAGCGTCGTCAATAGCGATGCGTTTTTTTGTCTGCCAGGCGGGATTCTTTTGCTCTTTCTCTTTGTCGGGTTTTTGCAGCATTACGTACAGTCCTCTCGGCTCACCGTAAAATGCCAGATCGACCAGTCCGTCCGCATTCAGGTCGCCGGCAACCAAGCTGTATATTCTTTGTGAAACCGGCACGGTCTGCCTGCGGAACCGGCTCAGGCCAACCAGCGCATTTATGTCCTCATCATTCGGGTCTACGGCCACTTCCTGTTCTTCGGAGCCGGGTTTGTCTTTTTGCAGCAGAATCTCGATGCCGGCTTTGGTGTTATTGGCGACCGCGATATCGTTTCGCCCGTCGCCGTCGAAGTCCGCAATCAGCAAGCTCTGGATGCCGTAGTCCAGCTTGATTATCTCCATCTCGCCGAATCCATAGTATTCGCTGATATCGTTTGAATCGGGCTGGTTGGCATCCCGTTGTTTCAGTGAGCTTTCCAGCATCCTCATTCGCTTGCCCGCCGTATGCTTTTCCGGCTTGCCCGCGCCTGCTGTAACCGCCGATATACATAATAATATGGTTATGTTCCTGATGGTTCGCACCTGACGCCTCCATTAAAAATCCGTTAATAAATCGTCCTGTCGAGTCACTATACACCGCCGAAAGAACTGTATCAACCATCTTGTGCCGGCGATATTGAGCGACAATCAAATGTGAAGGAATGCTCTGGAAGTTACCTGCAAACTTTGCTATCCTGCCTCGCATTGATATTTTACCTGTTTAAGATAATACGTTTTAGCTGACAGGGAGTACTTATGGCGGACAAATACGATTGTATAATAGTCGGTGCCGGACCTGCGGGGCTGGCTGCGGCGCTTTATACTTCGAGAGACCGGCTGAGAACACTGATACTCGAAAAGTTTATGCCCGGCGGCCAAATCAATACTACAGACAGGATCGAAAACTATCCCGGCTTCGAGCGTATAGGCGGACCGGAGCTTATCGGAAGAATGCAAAACCAGGCCGTTAGCTTCGGCGCCGAAATTAAAACCGGAGCCGAGGTAACTGCCCTTAGAAAGCTCGACAACGGCGATGTCGAAGTTACCTGCGACGAAGACAAATACATTACTCGCTCGGTCATACTTTCACCCGGCAGCGACTATCGCAAGCTCGGTGTTCCCGGCGAAGACAAATTTCGCAGCGCCGGCGCAGGCGTCAGCTACTGTGGAACGTGCGACGCTCCTTTTTTCAAGGGCAAGGCCGTGGTGGCGATAGGGGGTGGCAACACCGCGGTTGAAGATACTCTGCACCTGTGCCAATATGCATCGAAGGTAACACTGATTCACCGCAGAGACGAGTTTCGGGCGACAAAGGTGCTTCAGGAAGAACTGCTGGCCAAGGCCAAGGAGCCGAATACCAATCTGATAATAAAATACAGCACAATCGCCACAGCAATTCAGGGAAAAGACAAAGTTGAGTCCGTTCGATTGAAAAACGTCAAGAATGGTTCTGAACAAGACTATCCCTGTGACGGCGTTTTTATATTCATTGGAATGGTCCCCAACACTGGCTTCTTGAAGGGTTTTGTCGAGCTGAATGAAAATGGCTACATTAAATGCGATTGCGCATACCTTAGGACTGCTGTTCCCGGTGTCTTTGTTGCCGGCGACTGCAGAATCGGTGCTGCTATGCAGCTTGCTACCGCCGTAGGCGATGGTGTCAATGCTGCGATGATGCTTAAGCGATATTTCCGGGAGCCGGACTGGTGGAATGAATCCTTAGCTGATGAGCTTTAATTATCTTGTGAATCAATTAACCGAAAAGTATTGTTATAATTTCACATGCAATATAATATCCACGAAGCATAAAATGCCAACGACGGAGGGAAAACCGCCAAAAATTAAATAGTACTGAGATTTCAGACGTTTCGGTCTAAACCGCAAGATTAGATGTGAAGGAACGTTTGGATACTCGGTGCTCTTTATTTCTATACAGAGAGCGCCGCTGCTTTACTTAAGCCGCGACGCAAAACACCTACGTTGCCAAAAGGGCATCGCTTGGCTTTCACGTCCTTCCGGGCTCTTGCGGGCCTAGACCGAGCGTGATTGCGGCGGTGCCCTTTTTGATTGGCATGCCAAAAAGGAAGACAAAAGGCAGAAAGCAAATGCGCAGAAGTCAAAAATAAAAATTAAGAATAATATTGAAATATCTATAAACTTGCCTATGATTAAGAGAATACACGGCGGGCAAGGAACACCTTCGGCAGGAAACGGTTAAAAAGGATAGCTGAAACCATTATGGATTATTTGAAAAATCTGGATTGACAGTATTTATGGCCCGGGCGTAATATACATCCATAATTTGTGGAAAGGAGATTGATTATGTGGGGAAGAAAAATAACTTTATTTTGTTTACATATTCTGATACCAAGCTCCATTTGTTTTGCCAGGGACATCAGCAGCTTAAGCAGGGCACAGACGGAAGTCAAGTACGGTACCATTCTGAAGAAGGACAAGAAAATGGTATTCACCTCTTCTTTAGAAGAAACAGATTTGTTCGGAATGAAACTGTATTCAGCTTTTTCAGAATTGCGCGACAGCAAAAGGGCAGAAAGGCAACAGAGCCGCAAAGGTTCAAAATAGCCCATGAAAGTAAAATCTATGATTGATATCGGAGGAACAATAATAGATACATTCATCCTTCAATCGGACCAGGAATATCACGCAACTTCTGACATTATTGTGGATGGCGGCTATCTCATACATGAGCCAGGTGCGACCATTGAATGGACCGAGAATACCGGACTTTATGTCCGCAACAATGGTACATACATCAGCAGAGGCCTTCCGTCTGACCTCTGCGCTCACATGGCTGACACAGAAAGCTCGCCCTCAGATTACTGGAAAGGCATACTTATTGAGGAGTCTGCCTCTTCCAACTGTGAAATAAGGTATTCGCTTGTACAAGATGCCAATTCTGGCATTGAAAACCGCAACAAGAGATTAAGAAAATTCATAGAACACAACATAGTTGAATTTTGCCATGTGGGTATAAAGTCATACGGCCCCAACCAAACAAAGATAACCAACAACCTATGCTACTGGAACGACATCGCCATTCAAGCGTTCCATAGGGCTTATGATGGGACATTTGACCCCAGCCTGGATATGGTTAACATAGAACAAAATACATGCTATGACAATTACTACGGTATATGGATTGAGATGGTTGATGGTACAAATATAGTGGAGCCGGTGGTAATCAACAACATATCTGCTGGAAGCAATGGGTATAATTATGTGATGGTGAATGGAGATTTCTGGATTGACCTATTCCTTAACAATGGGAGCTGGTTAAATCCAGAATACCCCTCCTCAGAGCATATATACTACTTTGCCCCGGCTGATTTTGGGATAATAATAGAAAGTGGCACGAATCCATTTTCAGGCTATGAGATAGATAACGTATATCTCAGGCAGGACAGCGCCTTTGTTGATGCCGGCTACCAGGACATTATAGACACAACTATTATGGGAACAACGACAAGCATGAACGACAAGCCGGACAGCGGCATGACTGATCTCGGGTTCCACTACTCCAACTGGGATCATTCTGATGTCGGAAGCTCCACGCTCCAATCAGACCTGGATAACAGCCTTACCGTTGACATTGATGACCTTTCAATCATCGCTGAATACTGGCTTTTAGACTATGCTGAAGCGTACGAAATTAAGCTTAGGGATTTGGATGATTCTGGATATGTTGACCTTGGCGACCTCCAGATAATAGCTGAGAACTGGCTTGACCCCGATGACTTCCTTACCTTTGCCTGGTTCGCGCAGAAATGGATGGAGGAAGTTGATATGAAGATGTACAACACAGAGCCTGACATATTTGAAGACGGCATAATCAACTTCCGGGATTACGCAATCCTGGCCAGCGAATGGCAGGAGACAGGCGAGCCTTCTACTGACCCAAACATACAGATAAACACATCCCTGGACACCAGCAGCGGCTATGTCGAAGTAAGTATCAGTGGTTATCATACTGATACTATAAATGCCTTTCTCTTCGTTAACGGATGTTTTGAAGATGACATGTTCGGTTTTAGGCAAGGCGAGAAAGCAAGGGTTAATCTATACGAACTCGGTGACGGTTGCTGTGAGTTAAAGGTGATTAGTGTAAATGGCAGCGGAAAGTTAACCTGTTCAAACATCCAAACCCTTAACTTTGACAGCCCGATGAAGTACTTATGCTGCCCTGAAGCATATTACCTCAATGAGCCCTATAACTTCTGTGCTTACTCGGCAGCGCCCAATCAGATAACAGTAAAGGCGTTCAACTTAAACGATAGCCAGGTATGGAGCCAGACATATCCCGGAGAAAATGCAAATGGATTTGTACCTGCATCTGTAACATCCTCAAATGCACTAGCATATTTAAGCTTTGAAGTTTCTACAGGAGCATTACTTTCTGAGGAAACAGTTGTCAGGTCAAGTCCCCTGTCGCTTCCGCCGGTTGTGAAAGTACCCACAACAAAGGGTTTCGACCCGGAAGATGTCCCTGCCGGTGTTGACTCGCTTATCATACTTCCTGACAACTGGACTGACTGGTTTACAAACAGGAGAGTTACAGGTATGGTAAGGCAGGCATTTAACTATAAATATGAGTTGAAAGGTGGCGAAGCTATCTCAACAAATATCGCATGGTTTATCCAGAATAGAAATATCAAATATATCTATTACAATGGCCATGGAAACTATAAAATCGGTGAAGATGCCAATGCAGTGCTTAGAACTTGCATCAAACTCAGTGATGGTATCACATTTTCTGCAAGAAGGTCAGATTATGCTAATCCAGACCAGGCGCCGAGTTGGTGTGTCGCACTTCCCGCCGGCTATGAAAATGCAAGAAACTTAAGCTTTGCACAAATGGGAGACTTTACTCATTTATTATTCGCCCATTTTGATGTTTGCTATACTGCCCGCCTTAAGTTAGACGGAGGTGAACTTAAAGAGGGAGAAGAGGATGGCAGTAAATGGATGTTTGATGGACCGGATTCAGATATGAGCTGGGCACTCAGAAGTCCTCTTTACCAGGGATGGTATGATATATGCCCGCAAGGAGGTGACTCCGAATTCAGCGAATTCTCTTACATAGAATGGACCGAACTTCGGGACAATGAAGCATTATTCTATGCGATAATGGAGGCAATCAACAACACATCGATTGACCCTGTTTCAGGTAGAGCACCCTATGAAGATGTCCGTGTTAAGGGACGTGAAGATATCTATAGTGTTAGAGTTGAATAAGAAAGGGGGCACACTTATGCAAAGAAAACTTTTGACAATTTGTATATCAGCTCTGGTTTCTCTGGCAGGTTGCGGTTCCCAGAATTCAACTTGTGACCACTGCCAAAAACTAGAAGAGGTCTTGGATTATTTCAGTGAAGTGAACGCTAATGGACATCTTTGTAGCCAAGGACGTGTGGAAGATTGGCAGGAATTTGAAAAGGTTCTTTATGCTAGCTTAGGTTGCACACCACCCTGCAAATCCCTTCCAAATGGCTGGAAAGCGTGTCTTACCTTGAGGCAAATATGGCCTGAAATCTCCTCGAGTAATGTAAGAAGAATAGCTTTCTTTGAGACCTTCGGTGAGCCAGACCCCGAAAAGTGGCATGTTACGTTTGAAGTCACAGAAGGAGCCTTAGGCAAAAGTGTCGAGCTTCTAGCAAAAGCAGTCAAAGAATCAGAAAAAAGAGGAAGATGCTGGAACCTCGGAACAGACATCTGGGATATAAAACGCATGATGATAGCCACGGGCGATGGCACATACGTAATTCCTTACATCTGGGACAGTAAAAAGATTTATGGCAATGACTGGATATCGTATGACCTTAGCGATTACTTACGGCGAAAATGATTTCAGACTTCAGCATCTTCGCGCAGCAATGGCTATAACGCTGTTTATGATGATTACATAAAATCAGAACAGCTCAAGGCATATTTCGACGAACTCGGCTTGTCAAAAGAATTATTAGCGACAAAGCCGGGTGACTGATAGAGGATTCTGTCTTTTTCGACATGACTTAGCGATATACCGGTTCAGGTATTCATCGGCTTTGTCCTCGGCCATCGACTGGATATCGCTCGAAGACCTGTCGGTTCAGAATCCATAGCCATAGAAAAAATATGTTCAATGATTGATTATTCAAAGCAACTTGTCTATCGCAGCTGAAAGGTCCTTCTTGCTGGTCAGGCCTACCCATTTTTGCTGGACTTGCCCGCCCTTGAACAGAATGATAGTGGGTATCGCGCTTATCCCGAACTCCATAGCGCTGTCACGCGCATCGTCTGTATTAACCTTGCAGACCTTTGCCTTGTCTGCGTAGCCCTTTGCAATCTCTTCGGTTATCGGGGCCATCATTATACACGGGCCGCACCAGGGTGCCCAGAAGTCAACCAGCACGGGTACTTCTGATTTATGAATCATATCATCGAAATCCGCATCAGTCAGTTCTATTACGTTACCAGCCATTGTCGACTCCTTTCCAAACTTAGTTCCACGATGCAGGCGATTCTATAGGGCCGGCTTTTCGCTGTCAAATGCTAATCGCGTTTTTCTAATCCGTATGTTGCGGTGCTTCGCCGCTTGAAGGTTCCAGCTTCTCAGCCGAACGTTTTGTCCCGCGTTCTGCTGGTATCTCTGCGATAGGTATTGGCGGCATTTCTTCCTGTGTTGCGTCTTCCTGCTCGCCGGCCGTAGAAGGTGTCTTTGCCGGCAGCTCCGTAATCGGTATTGGCGGTCTGGTTGCCTGTGTCGCTTTTTCCTTCTCGGCCTGGGCCGAGGCCGCTTCCGCTGCGATTATTGCCTTGCGGACGGCTTCCTCAGCCGGCACTTCCGTAAGCGCGCGCAGATAAATTGCCCCACCTGCCTCCGGCTGTTCCGCCGAGGTTAACTGCTCTTTTATTAATTCCAAAACCGCCAGGAACAATCCGACAAGTACCAGCCGAGCTGTTCGCCCCTCGAAAATCCGCGCGAAGCTCATCGAACCCTCCGCCTGCAGCCGGTGCAGAATCTCTATCTGGTACAGGTCGATGGGCGTATCATCCGTGATGTGACTTATATCGTATCTTGCCCCCGTCGCCACCATAAGCGTGTCGAAGGCCTCTAATAAATCCCAAATGCTTATCTGGTCGAGGTCCACCTCCGGCTCGGCATCCGGTTTCAATCGCTCGATTACAGTATCGGGCCTGGCAAACCGGTCGCTTTGCTCCTCGGCAGCGGCGGCGAGCAGGTTCGCGGCGTCTTTGAACCTTTTGTATTCGAGTAGTTGCCGGATTAGCTCCGCACGCGGGTCTGCCAGCTCTTCCGCCGAAAGCTCGTCGCCCGGCGCCTTCGGCAGCAGCATGGCCGACTTTATCTGCATCAGCGTCGCTGCCATTACCAGGAAATCCCCCGCGATGTCTATGTCGAGCTGCTTTAGCAGCTCGATATAATGTATGTACTGGTCGGTAATTTTCGCTATCGGGATATCGTAGATATCGACCTCTTCTTTGCGCACAAGGTGCAGCAGCAGGTCCATCGGCCCCGCGAATATCTCAAGATTGACTCGATAGTCCGACATCTACTGCTCCTGCTGCTCTTGCGGTTCATTCGTCTGGTCGGTCTTGTCTTCCGCTTCGAGTATCTGCCTGGCCTCGTCTGCGTTACTTTCCATCACCTGAAGTTGGATCCTCGCAATGGCGGGGACGCCCGCGTATATATTTGCTGCATATTGGCCGGAGAGAATTGCCCTTACCCCGGAGTTGGTTAGGCGCTGTACCGCTATTTCGGCCTGAATCGAATCCATATACTCAGCAATGGTAACCAGCTTATCTGCCATAATACTCGCCCAGTCCGACCGCTTTGCGTGCCTCTGCCAGCGTTACCTTCGCGATGGCTCTGGCACGCTCGGCGCCTTTGGCCAGTATTTGTTTTAATTGGTTGGGATTGTTCTCCAGCTCGGTTCGTTTTTGTCGGTATGGCCTGAAAAATTCCACAATAAGCTCCGCTAATCGTTTCTTCGCCTCACCGTATCCCATCGGGCCTTTGCGATACCTTTGTTCCCATTGTGCCAGCTCTTCCGGCGGCGCAAACAGCTTCAATAGTGCAAAGACGTTGCATTTGTCCGGATTCTTTGGCTCCTCCACCGGCGTCGAATCGGTAACAATCTTCATCACTTTGTTTTTGATACTCTTTTCCGGCTCGAACATCTCTATGGTATTGCCGTAGCTTTTGCTCATCTTGCGCCCGTCAACGCCCGGTACCACCGCCACTGATTCGATTATATAGTCCCTCGGCAACGGGAAAATCTCACCGTATGTATTATTGAAATAACCGGCTATATCCCGCGTTAGCTCGATATGCTGCTTCTGGTCGGCACCTACCGGTACCACATCGCTCTTATATATAAGGATATCCGCCGCCTGAAGAACCGGATACGCGAAAAGCCCGTGATTCGGGCTTAATCCCTGTGCCACCTTGTCTTTGTAGCTGGTGCACCTGTGCAAAAGCCCCATAGGCGTAACGCACGAAAAAAGCCACGTCAGCTCCGTAACCTCAGGCACGTCGCTTTGCCGCCAGAAAACCGTCTTTTCGGTATCAAGACCAAGCGATATGTAGTCCATAGCGACATCCAGTGTGAATTGTTCAACTTCTTTCGGCGAAGGATTACTCGTCAGTGCGTGATAGTCGGCGATAAAGAAAAAGCATTCGTTGCCCTGCTGCATCTGGATGTGCTGGCGCATCGCACCGAAGTAGTTGCCGATGTGCAGCCGACCCGACGGCTGAATACCTGAGAGAACTCGCAAAATAAATCTCCTTTCCCGCTAAACTTCGCCGAGACAACAAAAAAAGAAATACAGCGTATAAATTTCAGCTAACAGTAGCCCAGCGGGGGCGAAAAGTCAAGGCATTTGCAGGCGAATCGCGACCTGGGATACTTGCCTGGCGTCCTTTGGCAAAGCAGGCAAAGCTTTGGCGCTGTGTAAAATTCTTAGCATCAATTTGCTTGATTTTGATGAAAAATTTTAGTATGGTAGTGCAAGCACGTAAGATATTTGAAAGCAGGAGGCTTTATCCTTGAAACGCTTGGTTTGCGCTATATGTGTGTTTTTGATGCTTTCGGCTGCGGCAAACGCGGGAGTTGGTTCGTTTGTTGGTTCGGCTGTAATTTTTTCGCAGAGTTGGGTCACTCAGGTTGAAATCGTTGGTTCGTGGACATCCGGCCTGACCCACGCCGAAGAAGCTGGTTCAAACCGAGCCCTGATATTTTTTATACACGCCGAACATAACGCTGTTATTGATATTAACTCTGTAACATACGGTGGCCAACCGATGACCCTGGCAGTAAAACATAACGCCGGAACAAGTAGTGCTCAGGCATACGTTGCCGCATATATTCTCGACGAAAGCGGTATCGCTGCCGCAACAGGCGATACATTTGTTCCTGTGTGGACAACAACGCCGCTTGAGTACTCATACGCCAGCGTATTCCTTTCAAATGTCAACCAGGCAGCTCCAGTCGGGGTAACAGACAGCAACGGCACGGCAAGCGCTACCCCAAATCCCATCGCGACCAATCCCCTTTCCACGAATTTCGGAGATATGGTTATTGCCGTTGCGACGGCCGGATTTTCAGGTGACTATACGCTGAATAACGGTTTCAGCGAAGGATACGAGAATGATATGGCCACGTCTGTCGGAGCGGCCGGTTACAAATCCGCAACTGGTGCCGATGAAACACCAAGCGTAACGCACACGGGCGATTACCTGAACCGCCAGGTCATTATTGGTTTTGTTGTCCAGGTGGCGGAATTAACTCATACACTGACTACTTCCTCAACGGCCGGCGGTTCAGTAGACACGCCGGGTGAAGGGGACTTCGATTACGACCATGGAACAGAGGTGAATCTTGTTGCCCTGCCCGATGCTAATTATCACTTCTTCAGGTGGACGGGCACAGCGGCTGATGCCGGCAAAATCACTGACATCTACTCACAAGGTTCATCTGTCCTTATGGATGCGGACTACACGGCAATTGCCAATTTCGCTGTGGACGGCACCTGGAATGTTATCGCCACGGCGGGAGCAAACGGCTCGGTCGACCCCAACGGAGTAATAACCGTTGCCGAGGGTAACGACCTGATGTTCGATGCGGAGCCCAACGTCGGTTATGTTGTGGACACGTGGTATCTCGATGGCAACAGCGTGCAAACCGGTGGTGATACTTATACTTTGTATAGCATCGCTGCCAATCATACGGTCCACGTTACTTTCGAGTCATTGCAGTTTACCATAAGCGGCACGATAACCTGCGGCTCTCTGGATATGAACGACGTGAATATGGTCGGCCTGGGTGTCTTGACTGATGCCAACGGCTTCTATACCGCTACGGTTGGCTACGGCTGGACGGGTGTCGTCACGCCGGTCAAATACAGTTATACCTTTGACCCGAGCAGCATTTCATACAGCAATGTTACCGCCGACCATACCAACCAGGATTACGACGCACTGCCTGCGGATGATTTCAACGACAACAGAAGAAGTGCTATGTGGCGCCTTATAATTGACTAACTTTTCGCCGGCACTGGATTTTCTTTTGACAATCCTCCTTAAACGATTAGCATAGCTATTGTGTTTACGGACTGAGTTTAAGGAGAAGCAAAATGTCCATTATCAGCCGGTTATCCCGCCGCCAGTTCCTCGGTAAAACCGCCAAGACCGCCGCAGGTGCAATCGCCGTTGGCTCGCTCGCCTCGTGTGAAGCCCCGACAGCATCGCCCGCTGCAAAGGCACGCAAGCTCGGAGCAAATGATACAATTAACGTTGCCGTGGTAGGAATTCGCGCCCGCGGGATGGATCTTGCCGATGGCTTTGCCCGAATCCCCAAGGTGCGAATCAGAACTCTCTGCGATGTAGATGAGAACCTCTTCGGCTCGCGCGCCAAGACAATTGCCGACATTACCGGCGAAGCGCCCCTTTATGTCAAAGACATTCGTGACGTCTGTGGCGATAAGGACGTGGACGCCGTACTTATCGCCGCTCCCAACCACTGGCATGCGCTAGCTGCAATTTGGGCCTGCCAGGCTGGCAAACACGTCTACGTCGAAAAGCCCTGCTCCCACAATATCTTCGAAGGCCGAAAGATGGTCGAGACCGCGAGAAAATACAATCGAATCGTCCAGGTCGGTTTCCAGAGCCGTTCAATGGACAACATCCGGCAGGCGATGAAATTCCTGCACGAAGGCGGTATAGGCGAGCTTTATATGGCCCGGGGACTCTGCTTTAAGCCGCGAGAACCGATTGGTCTTGTGACCGACGGCGTCGGGACAGGACCGAAATACAAATACTTCGTCTGGAACGAGCCGGGTGAAAATTATGACGCCGACTATATGAGCCGGGTTGATTACGACCTGTGGCTCGGTCCCGCGCCCGTCAGGCCGTTCAATTACAATCGATTCCACTACAATTGGCACTGGAACTGGGAATACGGCAACGGCGATATCGGCAACCAGGGCCCGCACCAGTTCGACATAGCTCGATGGGGGCTGAATAAAAACGAGCATCCCGTCAGGATATATTCCTCCGGCGGCTACTTCGGCCCGCCCTCCAACCAGCAGACGCCGAATATCCAGTCGGCTGTCTTCGAATACGCCGATGGGAAAATACTGCAGTTTGACGTCCGCGGCCTTTATACAAACGACGAAGCCGCGATGTTTGCTGCTGTGCAAAGTGAGCAGCCGGTTGTTGGAGACCCCAACGCCGTCCCCGAAATCCGTGAAAGCATAACCAAGCTTCAGGACGGCGTCACAATCGGCAATCTGTTCTACGGCACAAAGGGCTGGATGTACTTGAATGGCTCCATGTGGAAAACATACTTCGGCAGAAACAATGAACCAGGCCCTTGTTCCGAGACGGTTGAAGAATCCGCTGATCCCGGTGAGTCAAGAGACACAGGTTCCGACAAGCATTACCTTAATTTCATTGCCGCACTTCGCACCGGCAAAAAGGAAGACCTCAACTGTGATATCGAGACCGGGTTTTTGTCATCGGCCCTTCCGCACTTGGCGAATATCTCGTATCGGCTCGGCCGGTCGGTCGTATTCGACGGCAAAAAGGAAAAATTCATCGGCGACGGACGGGCCGACCAGTTGCTGAAACGAAACTATCGCCAGCCGTACATTGTCCCCGACAGGGTCTGACCAGTGGTGCTGCGGTTACTTTGGGCATGTTGAGGAAACTGTTTACCATTCGTCCGAAAATCGGTCATCGATAATTGGGAAATGTCTCCAGCCGGTAATGTTAGTGTCCTAAACAAAAGTTGACAGTTGGAAGGGCTGCCTCTACAATGTTCGCCTACCCGCCGAGTGAGTTTGTTTTCGGTGGTATTCTTGCCGGTTCACTACAGGATGATGGCGAATGGCAGGTACGGTCAGACAAAACGCACAAAAGCCCGCTCGCAGGCGTCTTGAGCCGGTGGCCGGCGCTGCAAAAGCGTCGGCTGATATCGCCGCTCTGAACGCCCGCACTATGCCCGAATCCCTGGCCGCCGAGGCCGCCGTCCTTGGCTCGATGATTATCGACCCCGCCTGCATCGGCCAGGTCGTCGAAACGATAAAACGTGACGCCTTCTACAGAGTCGAGCATCAGCTTATTTACGATGCCGTCATCGCCCTTTACGAGAAAAACCGCGGCGAGGGTATCGACGGCGTTCTGCTGCGGGACGAGCTTGAAAGACGCCGGCAGCTCGAACAAATCGGCGGTGTCGAATACTTGGGCAAGGTCCTAAACTCCGTGCCAAGCTCCGCCAATGTCGGCTATTACGCCAACATCATAAAAGACAAGCAACTGCTTCGTGAGCTGATTCAGGCCGCAACCGAAATACTGAATGATGCCTATGACACAACCGGCGAATCCGTCCAGAAGCTCGATGAGGCCGAGCAGCGAATCTTTGAAATCACCGACAAGCGCACGACCGGCCAGGCGCTGGCGATTAAAGACCTCGTTACGCGCGCCTACGAGCTTATCGAAAAACGTGACGGCAAACACGTAACGGGCCTGGCAACCGGTTTTCTCGACCTTGACCAGAAGACCTGCGGCCTGCAGAACGGCGAAATGATTATCGTCGCCGGAAGACCCAGTATGGGCAAAACGGCGCTGGCGCTGAATATCGCCGAAAATCTTGGCGTGGAGGAAAAAACGCCCGTCGCCATATTCTCGCTTGAGATGGGCCAGCAGCAATTGGCCGAGCGGTTTCTCTGCAGCGTCAGCGCAGTCGAGAGCCAGCTTGTTCGAAAGGGTATGCTGTCCACCGACCATTATGGCAAGCTAGTAGATGCCTGCGGTATTCTCTCGGCCGCACCAATTTACATCGACGACAGCTCCACGCTGACTCCTCTCGAGCTGCGGGCCAAGGCCAGACGCCTGAAAAGCCAACACGATATTCGCTGCGCTATAGTCGATTATTTGCAGTTGATGCACCTCGGCACAACACGCGTTGAATCCCGCCAGCAGGAAATTACAACAATATCGAGATACCTCAAGGCCCTTGCACGCGAGCTGAATATCCCCGTCGTTGTGCTTAGTCAGCTAAACCGCTCGCCGGAAGGCCGGGAAGGCCATCGACCGAGAATGAGCGACCTGCGCGAAAGCGGCAGTATAGAGCAGGATGCCGACGTTGTTATACTGCTGCACCGTGAGGATTATTATCACCGCGGTGAGCAGGGCTACGAGCAGGACAACACGGCTGAGTTGATTATTGCCAAGCAGCGAAATGGCCCGACGGGCATAGTGGCGATGAGATTCTTGGATAAGTTTACTCGCTTTGAAAATGCCTCTTTTGTGGGCGAGCCCTCTGCTGCGCTGGAGCAGCAGGCCGGCGGGGATGTGCCGTTTTAGTTTGGACCGCGGGTGTTGTGCGCAATCTTCCGGCGTATTCGGACGACTTTGAGTCAGGACAAGTGAAAGGAAGAAGTGAGAAAGCTCTGGTGTAACGTTTTTGTGTTGATTGTCTCTGTCTTGATTTGCGCATCTGCGGCCCGGTCGGATGATGCCGACAACGCCGGCCAGCGCGTGGCCTCGGTCCGCGTTGAGGGTAACGTCAATATAGATGAATCTGTTATCCTCTCGAAGGTCCGCATCAGGACCGGCGATGAATTTGACCCCGTCGTAGCAACCGAAGATACCAAGCGAATCGCGGAACTGGACGGCGTCGAATACTGCTATTACAACACAACGACAATCGACGGGAATCTGCAGTTGACATTCGTCGTCGCCGAGAAGAATGTCATCAGGTCGATTGAGTTCGAGGGGAATCGCGCGTTTGGGGACAAGAAGCTGCGAGGCAAACTCGGCTTCAAGGTCGGCGATTATCTCGACAGCGTTCTTGCTCAAACCTATATCAGCACAATCGTGGAGTTCTATCGCAAAAAGGGTTTTGCGTTCGCCGAGGTTTCGCTCGATGCCGAAAAGGCATCTGTAGGCAAGCTTGTCTATATCGTTAAGGAAGGCCCTCGCGTAAAAGTCGTTTCGGTCAAATTCAGCGGCAATTCGGCAATCAAATCGGCCGACCTGAACAAAGCCATAAAGTCCAGAACTCGTGGCTGGCTTGTATTCCAAAAGTATTACCGGGAAGAAGTCGTTACCGAAGACGTGGCCCGGCTTCAGCGGGCATATCAGAAACGTGGCTTTCTCAACGCAACGGTCGAGGCCAGACGACAGTTCAATGCCGACAAGACAAAAGTCCGAATCGTCTTCGATATCGTTGAGGGCTCCGCTTACTCGGTCGAAAACACTTTATTTGTCGGCAGTCAGCAGTTCGATAATCAAAAACTCTACGAACAGTTGAAACTTCAGAATGGCCAGACCTATAACGAACAAAGGGCTGAATTAGACACAAAGCAGCTTCTCAAGCTGTATAAGGAAAACGGTTTTCTTGATGCCCGGGTAGAGCGGGGAATAAAATTCGTCTCTGACAGGACCGTTGACGTCGAGTACACGATAACGGAAGGCGGGCAATTTCGAATCGGACAGGTAATAATCACCGGCAACGAGCATACAAGGGACAAGGTTGTTCGGCACGTACTCGACGAGTATGACTTTCAGCCGGGAAAGTGGTACAACGCCGACATAGCCCGCGGCGACGGCAAAGGTGAGCTTGAAAGGGTCCTACAGCGGTCGCTTTTGACCGAACGTGATGGTGCAACCATAACGCCGGCGGGCCAGATGCCCGGCCAAAAAGACGCCCAGGTCAGCATAATGGAAGGCAAAACTGGTATGGTTATGCTCGGTGCCGGTGTCACAAGCGACAGCGGCGTCATAGGCCAGCTAATCTTCGAGCAGAGAAACTTCGATATCAGCGACACTCCGAAAAGCTTGAAAGATTTTATCGTCGGCAACGCCTTCAGGGGTGCGGGCCAGACCTTCCGAATCGCTCTGCAGCCGGGCACCGAGCTGAGCGAATACTCCGTTAGTTTCACCGAGCCTTATCTTAATGACAGGCCCACCAGCTTGAGTCTCGTTGGTTCGAGCTGGACGAGATGGCGCGAGTCTTACGATGAGCAGAGGACCAAGGGTTTTGTCGGGCTTGAAAAACGACGTAGAGACAAGTGGCGACCCAGCATCGGCTTTCGTGCCGAGAATGTCGACGTCAAGGATGTTGACCGGGACGCGCCGGTCGAAATCAAGGATGTTGCGGGGGGCAATTTCCTTGCCGGTGTTCAGCTTGGGATAGCCAAGGACCTTACCGACAGCAGATTCTTGCCCACGTCTGGGCACAATTTTAGTCTCGCTTATGAACAGGTGGCGGGGGATTACACCTTCGGCATCTTAAGCGGCGCCTATAGAAGATACTATACACTCTATGAAGATTTGGCCGAACGAAAAACCGTCCTCGCCACAAAGCTGTTGGCGGCAACGGTTGTAAGTAACGCCCCGCCCTTTGAAAAATTCTATGCCGGCGGTACAGGCACATACGGCATACGCGGATTTGAATATCGAGGCGTCAGCACTCGGGGATTGCAGACAAACGTCGACCCGAATAAAGTCCCCCAGAGAGAAGACCCCATCGGCAGCGACTGGATTTTCATCGCAAATGCCGAGGTTACCATCCCTCTCGTTTCCGATAACGTCTCGGCGTTGTTTTTCGTCGACAGCGGCGCAATCGATACTGGCGGCTATCGCGCCGGCGTCGGCACCGGCATTCAGATTATGATACCGCAGTGGTTCGGGCCGGTCCCGATGCGATTTGAGTTCGCAGTACCTTTGTTGAGGGAAGACGATGACAGGACGCAGGTTTTCAGCTTTTCTGTCGGGGGGCTGTTCTAAAAAAAATGACGGGGGGGATTTGCGGTATCCTTAATCGACCCTTAGAATATCCGCCGGTTGATTGACCGCCGGGCGCCGGCACGTTTATTCGCCGCAGGCGGGTTGGCCGGTATAAAGACAATTGAGAAAGGATGAATTATGAAGACAAAATGGGCTGTTGTTGTGGGGCTGGCGGTAGTATTTTTTGTCCTTGGCGCCGGTCATGAATACGGAAAGGCCGCCTCCGGCGATGAAACCAAATGTCCCAAAATAGGCATCGCCAGTGTTCGCACGATATTTCAGGACTGCAGGCGAAACGCAAGATATCGCCAGCAGGTCTCTAACGAACGCGATAAAATGGGAGCCGAACTCGACAAGCTTGCTGCTGAAATAGAAAGTGAAAAGGCCGGCCTGAAAACGCTAAAGCCCGGAAGCGATGACTACGCCGCCGTGATGAAGGAAATACTTACAAAACAGGCCAGTCTGCAGGCGCAGCAGGAGTACTTCAAACGACAAATGGAGTTGCGAGAGCAGGTGGTTGTCGAACAGCTCTTCAACGATATCGTTAAAGTGGTTGCCGAAGTTGCAAAGGAAAAGGGCCTCGACCTTGTGCTCGAAAAAAGCGAGCCGGATTTGCCCGCGACCAATCCCAACGAGCTTACATTGACAATCAGCACCTATAAGGTGTTGTATGCCAATGGCTGCGAGGATATTACCAGCGACGTGCTGGCGAAGATTGATGCTATGGGAAAACCGTGACCCCTGAATCGTGATACAAGTGGTGAATATGGAGCTGACAGTCAAAGAATTAGCTAAGCGGCTCGAAGCCGAACTAATCCCCGCGAAAGCGGGGACCTCGGGGACGGGCGTCGTTTGTTCGGTCGGTCCTGTTGCAGCCGCAGACAAGACAACCTTGACTTTTCTTGCCGACCGCAAGCTCTTGGCTGACCTGAAAAACTCCTGTGCCGCAGCGGTTCTACTCGACAAAGCGATGGCTGACCTGCCCATCCCTCAACTGGTCGTTAAAAATGTAAATGCCGCCCTCATTGAATCGCTCAAAATCTTCGCTCCGAAGCTTGCGCCGCCTGTGCCCGGCGTTCACCCGACGGCCATGCTGGCTGCAGAAGTCAAAATTGCGAAGTCTGCCTCGATAGGCCCTTTTGCAGTTATTGAAGACGGCGCCGAGATAGGTGACGACACGATAATTTCCGCCGGTTGTAAAATAGGTCAGCATGCGAAAATCGGTCACCGATGCCGACTCGACCACAATGTCGTCATTTATCACAACTGCCGTCTCGGCAACAATGTTATTATTCAGGCCAACTCCACTATCGGCTCCATCGGTTTTGGCTACGCCTTTATCGACGGCGCACACCGGCTTATACCCCACAACGGAATTGTCGTAATTGAAGACTTCGTCGAGATAGGCGCCGGTGTTTGTATCGACAGGGCCAAGTTCGGCGAAACCAAAATCGGTGCGGGCACGAAAATCGATAATCTCGTTCATATAGCTCATAACGTCATCATCGGCAAATGCTGCCTCATAGCGGGACAGGTCGGCATATCCGGCAGCAGTAAGCTCGGCGACGGCGTCGTCCTCGCCGGACAGGTCGGTCTGGTCGACAATATCGAGCTTGGCGACGGCGTTATAGTCGGCGCACAGAGCGGCGTGACAAAGAGTACCCAGGCCGGCAAACAATTATTCGGGTCGCCCGCGGTTGAAATCAAAGAAGCACTTCGCGCAATGGCCGGCACGTTTCGATTACCCAAGATTATTGAGCAGGTCAGGGATTTGTCTGCAAGGGTCGATAAACTTGAAGCTTCAAAAGACAATAGCAAATCCGGCAAAGCTTAGCGGCAGGGGGCTGTTCGGCGGCAAGGACGCAACCGTCGTCTTTCGCCCCGCCTCAGCCGATACGGGTGTGGTCTTTGTCCGCACCGATACCTCCGAGCCGGTTCGCATAAAGGCCGTTGCCCCCAACGTTGCTGAGCGGGCACGTCGCACCACCTTAAAAAAAGGCCCCGTCAGTATCGAAACCGTCGAGCACTGTCTGGCGGCGGTCAATGCCCTCGAAATAGACAATATCACCGTTGAAGTCAATGGCCCTGAACTGCCGGCGCCGGATTGCAGCAGCAGTGAATATTTCAGAACGCTCAGTCAGGCCGGCCTTGTCGAGCAGCAGCTTGCCCGGCGTGAATTCACTATCACCGAACCCATAACCATCACCGAAGGCGACGCCTCAATTTACGCACTTGCCTATCCTGACGACGTCCTCAATATCACCTACGACCTCGACTACGGCGGTCACACCGGAATCGGCAGGCAAATCTTTAGTTGTCGGCTCACACCGGATGCCTTCGAAAAACATCTCGCCCGCGCCAGAACCTTTCTGCTCGAAGCAGAGGCGAAACAATTCCAGGCGCGCGGAATGGGAACGCACCTTACCCCCAGAGATATACTCGTCATTGATTCCGATGGTCCCATCAAAAATTCCTACAGGTTCCCCAACGAATGCGTCAGGCACAAAATCGTCGACCTTATCGGCGATATCGCCCTGGTCGGCCGGGCCGTCAAGGGCAGAATCGTCTCATACAAAAGCGGCCACTCTCTCAACCAGCAGCTCGCCCACAAACTCTACGAAGCCGCCGAGCGACGGGAACGCACCGCCAAATTCGGAACCGATGCCCTGCTCGATATCCGTCAGATTGCCCGGATTCTACCGCACAGGTATCCGTTTCTGCTCGTCGACAAGGTAATCGAGCTTGAAAGCGACAGCTTCATAAAGGGAATAAAAAACGTAACTTTCAACGAGCATTTCTTTCAGGGGCACTTCCCCGGCACGCCGATTATGCCGGGTGTTTTGATTGTCGAGGCAATGGCCCAGATTGCCGGCCTGCTCTTTGCCCAGCGTCTCGAGCACACCGGGAAACTCGCGGTGCTCCTGAGTATGGACGGCGTCAAGCTCCGAAAAGCAGTTGTCCCCGGAGACCAGCTTATTCTCACAGCAGAGACCGTAAAGAGTCATCCTAGGGCCGCCCAGTGCAAATGTAAGGCGATGGTTGCCGAGAATATCGTCGCCGAATGCGAAATCAAATTTATGCTTGTTGATAACGACAGGTTATAGGATTCATTTGCAGGATATTCAGAATGGGTCGGATTCATTCAAGTGCGGTTATCGAAGAAGGAGCCAAATTGGCGGATAGTGTCGTGGTTGGCCCTAACTGTTTTATAGGAAGCGGCACCAGTATCGGCGAAGAGACGGTTCTTGAGGCCAACGTCGTCATCGAAAAAAACGTCCAAATCGGAAAACGCAATCATTTCTTCTCGAGCTGCGTCATCGGCGGCTGGCCCCAGATACTCAGCCTCGCCCCGGACGCAAAACTCGGCGGCCTTATAATCGGCGACGACAACGTCATCCGCGAACAGGTCACCATTCATCCGAGTATGCACCACGACGGCTTCACAAAAATCGGCAATAACAATCTAATTATGATTGGCGTCCACATCGGCCATGATTGCACTATTGAAGATAAAACCGTCCTCAGCAACTTCTGCCAGATAAGCGGCCACTGCAAAATAGAAACCGGCGTCTGGCTGTCAGGTGTCGTTCTCCTTCATCAGTTTGTTACTGTCGGCAGGTGGTGCTATGCCGCGGGATTGACCGGCATCAACAAGGATGTCCCGCCATTTTTGATTGTCAGCGGCCACTATCCACCCGAAGTCCGCGGCGTGAATAAACGAGGCCTCCAACGCGCGGGACTAAACGAACAGAAGCAACAGGCAATTTTAGACGCCTACAAACGGCTCTACCGCGACAGTACCGAACCATTGTTGCAAGAGGCGAAGAAAATGGCCGAAGAAGACGGTCTCGACTCGAATGTCCGAGATATGCTCGAGGTCATTATCAGAAGCGCCGAGCATCGCTTCGGCAGATACCTCGAAACTCTCAGGTGAGAAAAAAGGGGTCAGGAGCATTTTTTCTTATGGATAAACTTCGCACTGCTGTTGTAGGCGCCGGCAAAATGGGTGAAATCCACGCCAGGGTCTATTCCCAGCTTCCTCAAAGCAAGCTCGTGGCCCTGGTCGATATCGACCTCGACAAGGCAAGACGCCTCGCAAAAAAGCACCGCTGTGAAGCAAGCTCCAGCGCAGCGGAACTCATAGGAAAAGTTGACGCCGTCACAATTGCCGCACCAACCACCGAGCACTACGCACTCGCAAGGACTTTCATCGAAGCCGATATCCCCGTCCTTATAGAAAAACCCATCGCTTCCGATGCCGACCAGGCAAGGGCGATTGTCGAGCTGGCAAGGCAGAAGAAATGTCTTGTCGCCGTGGGCCATTCCGAGCGCTGCAATCCTGTCGTACAGGCGATAAAACGCCTCAATATCGAGCCGAAGTTTATCGAGTCTACGCGAATTAGTCCCTATCCATTCCGCTCGACCGATGTCGGCGTCGTGCTCGATATTATGATTCACGATATCGATATCATTTTATCTCTGGCAGCGGACAAAGTCGCCAAAGTCGAAGCCGTCGGCATCGGTGTAATCGACGACAATGAGGATATCTGCAACGCCAGAATCACATTCGAAAACGGCTGCATAGCCAATATCACCGCCTCGCGACTCGCCCTCAAAACCGAGCGCAAGGTCAGGGTCTTCAGCAAACAGGCCTATCTCAGCGTCGATTATCTCAAAAAAACCGGTGTTGTTATCAAGGCCGCCCCCAATATAAACGTCATAGAAAAAATAAGAGAGCTTAAAAAGGCGGGCGCATTCGCCTTGCTCAAGCAGAAATGGAGTGAGCTGTTGCACGTCGAAAAACTCGACGTAAGCGACGCCGAGCCGCTCCGCCTTGAGCAGGAGGCCTTCCTGCGGGCCGTGGCCGACAAATCCCTCAGGCCGGAGGTCAGCGCCGAAGAAGGCCTCGCAGCAATGCAATGCGCCGAAAGCATACTGGCCTCTATGCGCACTCACAGTTGGGAATAGAATTGAAATTCGTCATTGATTTATAAATATTATTGGGATTTAATTGGCAGTCAGTAAGAGGTAAATTATGACGGACGGAAAATCTTTCAATAACACAATTGTCCTGGCCGTATTTGCCGGTGCAGCATTACTCGCCGGCTGTGCCGATAAGCCGGACGAAAAGACTGTAGAGGAGAGGAAAATGGTAACGCTGGAAACCACAAAAGGTAATATCGTAATCGAGCTGGATGAGCAGGCCGCACCTGTAACGACCGCCAATTTCCTTCGATACGTTGAAGAGGGCTTCTACGACGGCGTGATATTCCACAGAGTCATTCCCGATTTTATGATTCAGACCGGCGGTTTCACTGCTGATATGAAACAAAAATCTCCTCACGAGCCGATAGTCAATGAGGCATCTAACGGCCTGAAGAACAAACGCGGCACGCTTTCAATGGCGAGGACCAACGACCCCAACAGCGCCACAAGCCAGTTCTTCATCAATCAGGTCGATAACGCATACCTCGATTACGTCCAGGGTCGTAATCCCGGCTATGCCGTCTTCGGCAAGGTCGTCGATGGAATGGATGTCGTGGACGCCGTCGCCGGTGTAGAAACCACAAACAAAGGCCCGCATCAGGACGTCCCCGTCGAGCCGGTCATAATAAAATCGGCGAAGGTGACTTCGGGAAAATAGCGGCAAATTACCTGTGGTTGGCTGGTGATACGAACAAATGACAGCCGAGCAAATCATAAAGCTGTTTAATATGGAGCCGTTGAGAAAAGAGGGCGGCTTCTTTATCGAAACATATCGCGCCGCCGAGAAAATCAAGAAGACCGCACTGCCCGGCGGTTACTCCGCAAGTCGCAATTTAGGTTCCGCAATCCTTTATCTGCTCACAAGCCACACTCTCTCACTGCTGCATCGCCTGAAGACCGATGAGATGTTCCATTTTTATCTCGGCGACACGGTAACAATGCTTCAACTGCACCCTGACGGGACCAGCGACCTGTTTACTCTCGGCTCCGACGTAATGCAGGGCCAGAGAGTCCAGCTCGTCGTCCCCAAAGGCACCTGGCAGGGGGCCTTCATCAATCCCGGCGGCAAGTTCGCTCTGCTCGGATGCACCGTGGCGCCCGGCTTCGACGACGAAGACTTTGAAATTGCAGACAGAAATCCCCTCCTCAAAGAATACCCGGATCAGCGAGAGCTTATTCTAAAACTCACACGCGGAAGCTGATATCTCTATTTGAATTCCCTTGCGGTCTGCATAAAGACGGTCAGATTTTCGATTGGTGTCTGGGGCGGAACATCACAGCCCGTACTGAGGATAAAATTTTTATACGGCTTCATCCTCTTCAATAGTATCGTCACGGCATCTCGCACTGTTTCAACGGAGCCGTCCTTGAGCACTCTCGTCGGACTGATATTTCCTATAACTGCCACGTCCTTCGGCACCTTCTCAGCGGCCTGCGCAAGGTCAACTCTGAATTCAATGGAGTCCAAACTCAGGGCCGCAACGCCTGACTCGGCCATCTCTTTTATCAGGTGCATCGTATTGCCGCAGACGTGATAAATCGTCTCTACCTTGGCGTACTTGTAGCTCTCAATAATGTGTTTGACGTAGAAGCTGCTGAAATCACGGAACTGCTGCGGCCCCAGAATTGCTCCCGTCGGCTCCACTATACATATCAAATCTGCGCCGGAATTTATCAGTGCCCCCGCATAATCCTGTATAATATCAGTCGCGAATTCGCACAGAGCGTGCAGAATCTGTGGATTTAGAATAGAATCCAGCGCGACCTGCTCCGCCGAGCACAGAAGTCCCGCCAGTGTCAGCGGCCCGATCACGTAAGCGCACTTCAAGACATCCTTCGGCAGACCCATCGCCATCATCTCAACCGTCTTGATGTACGATTGAATCCGTGAGTCCTGTAGTATGTTCACTCTCCGGTATCGCTGAAGGTCATCCAGTGTCTCCACCGGGTGCCGCTCAACCGTGCTTGACTCGTCAATTGGAAACCTTACTGGTAGTCCCAGGGCGTTGGCCTCGACCGACAAATCCATCATCATAAAAGCAATGTCCGGCTGCAATAAATCCACCAGCGCCTTGATACAGGCAAAATGCACACCGTGGTTCTGCTGTGCCACCTTTATCGAAAAGCCCGTTATATCGCAGCCAGGAAATCCAACCAGCGGCGCGACGATTCTTCTGTTCTCCGAGTGCGCCTTTGTCACAAGCTCAATGACCTGTCCCTTTTGTGGTACCATATTTTGTCTTTGATTTGCTTCGTTAGAGTTCTTTATAAAATACCGTTCTTGGCTCGACCAACTGTTTGGTGCGCCAGTCGTGTTGGCTCCGGAAGCCGGTATTTCGTCGTACACGCAAGCACTATATCCTTGGCGTTCTCCATCGTGCATTTGTGACCCACCGATACAAATACCGGCTTTACATTCGCTCGCGTCCGCACGACCGCGCCAATCACCTCGGCTCCGTCGGTCAGAAAACTGAAGCTGCCCCTGCGTTGTCTGGGCTGTTTGAAACTGCCTGTCAACCGGCTTTTTGCGCAGCCCACGGTCGGCCTGTCAATAAGCACCCCTATATGCGAAGCCAGCCCGAACCGCCGGGGATGTGCGATTCCCTGCCCGTCAACTATAAAAACATCGGGCCTGGTTTTGAGTTTTTCAATCGCCGCCAGGCACACCGGCGCCTCCCGAAACGACAGCAGGCCAGGCACGTATGGAAAAGAAACCTTCCGTGCTGCCGTCACTGTCTCTATAACTTCAAAATCGCTCAGCTTGATTACTACCACCACAGCAAAGATTTTTTTACCGTCTTTGCTGAAGGCACAGTCCAGCCCCGCAATAAGTCTCGGTTCCTTCTTTATCGGTCTGAACCGCGCTCGCCAGGCCAGCCGACGCTGAAGCTGTATCGCCTCTTTGTAGGTCAAATCCCACTTGTGCAGCTTTCTGGTCTTCATAGTCAATTTTCAGGTTGTGTTCGGCAGATTGAAGAATTGTTTTGTCGTAGCTGTGACAGCCGCGATAAATTCAGCCGGCTCCATTCCTTTTAGCTCCGCCAAAAAATTAGCCGTATGCACAAGCAGTGCTGGCTCGTTGACTTTTTGCTTTCGCATCGGCTCAGGCGACATATACGGGCTGTCCGTCTCAACCATCAACCGTTCGATGGGGATGGTCCCAGCCGCCTTGCGAGTCTTCTCGGCATTTTTGAAAGTGACCACGCCTGTGAAGGATATGAAGTAACCTTTGTCGATAGCCGTCTTCGCCTGCTCTGCCGAGCCGGAAAAGCAGTGAAAAACGATTCTACTCACCGCTGAACCGGCCTTTTCTAAAACGCCTAATGTTTCATCAAACGCTTCCCTTGAATGAATTATTACAGGCAGATTCAGCTCCGCCGCAATTTCCAGATGTCTCACAAAGCAATCCCGCTGCTGTTGCGGCGTCGAGAAATCGTAATGGTAATCCAGCCCCGTCTCTCCGATGGCGACAACTTTTTTGTCTTTTGCAAGCTCCTTCAGTTCTGTAAGTGCTGCCTCGTCCGCGGTTTTGGCCTCGTGTGGATGAATCGCCACCGCAGCAAACATATTCTCGAACCTTTTCGCTAATTCCACCGCCTTTCGGCTGTCGACCAGGTCCGTCCCTACCGTTATCCAGCCTGTTACACCTGCATCCCTGCTGCGCTGTATGACGGCGTCGATATTGCTGAATTGTTCAAACGTCAAATGACAATGCGTATCAATCAGGTTCATAAGCGTCATCTTAAGAATGCGTTTTTGTAGTGGCGAATATCCGCCGGCCCGCGTTTGCCGAGCGTAACTGTAACAATATCGAATCGATATGGCCGATTCTCTATCTCATACGCCGAAAGAAAATAGCGGGCGGTTTTTGACATCTTGTCCATCTTCGGTGTTGTTATCACTGATTCCGTCGGCGCGAACTCCTCATCGGTCCTTGTCTTGACCTCGACAAAGACAATCGACCTGTCGCTATCCACCATTATAAGGTCGATTTCCCCCGCCCTGCAGGAATAATTGCGTGTAAGGACTTTTAGTCCTTTTCTCTTAAGAAACCTTTCGCTCCGCTGTTCCCCCCATCTGCCCAGCAGTTTTCTGTCTCTGACTATCCTGCCTCTGTTTAACAACAGCCACAACTTTGCACGCGTCCCATATTAGCGGGCGACGGTATGTTCCGAGTGTTCTTGTGCCAGCTTCGTTGCCTTGCCCGTCCGTTCGCGCAGATAATACAGCTTGGCTCTTCTCGTCTTGCCGCTTCTTGTTGCCTTGATGTCGGTGATATTGGGTGAGTGCACCGGGAATACCCGCTCGACTCCTTCCCCTGCCACTATCCTGCGCACCGTGAAGGTCGAATTGATACCCCGACCCTTCCGCGCGATTACCGTGCCCGAAAACACCTGAATCCGCTCCTTGTCGCCCTCTTTTATCCTGCAGGCAACTTCTACGGTATCGCCGATTTCGAAATACGGCGTGTCTTTCTTAAAGCTCTTGCTTTCGACCTTGTCGAGCAGTTCGGTTTTCACTTGTTCAACTCCTGCTTAGTTAATCTCTGATTTACGATTCAGCCGGGATCAGCTACACATTGGATTTCCCGCGGGCTTTTTCCGCCCGCCACAAAAGCACAGCATTATAACCCTTTTGCTAATAATAACAAACATTTTTTCCCGGCCCCTTAGTGTGAGTAATTGTGTGTAAGTTCGGGTGAAGTAGAAAGGGAAAACGCTATTTTTCAAACGTTTCGATGACGAAGTCGAGGCGGCAAAGGTGTACGACAAGGCTGCAAAAAAGTACCATAAGGAGTTCGTATGCCTCAATTTCCCGTAGGAAAATTGAGGCCACCACCAGCACAGTACGATATACGAGATACAAAAAGGGTCAGCAGTCCTTTTCTTTTCAGTGGTAACACGTGGCTAAATTTTCTCTGTGGTCTATATGCTCTCTGCGATGGTTATGTAAATAGTGCCTCCACGAATTTTTCCGGGTCGAATTCGGCTATGTCCTCCGGCTTCTCGCCTAAGCCCACGAATTTCACCGGTATATCAAGCTGGTCCTTGATTGCAATCACTATCCCGCCGCGAGCCGTGCCGTCTAACTTCGCCAAGAAAATCCCCGATACGCTTATGGCCTCGGTGAACATCTTCGCTTGGGCAATCGCATTTTGCCCCGTCGTCGCGTCCAATACCAGCAGCACCTCATGTGGCGCATCCGGTATCTTGCGGGTAACCACGTCGCGGATTTTAGTAAGCTCCTTCATCAAGTCTTTTTGCGTATGCAGCCGGCCGGCCGTATCGAGTATCAGAAAATCCACGCCCCTTGCCGTCGCCGCCTCGCACGCATCGTAAGCCACCGCAGCCGGGTCGCTGCCCATCTTGTGTTTGACTATCTGAACGCCGATTCGCTCCGCCCATATAGATAACTGCTCCACAGCCGCCGCCCGAAACGTATCGCACGCCGCGACGATAACCTTCCTGTCGTTTTTGCTGAGAATGTAGGCAAGCTTGGCAATACTGGTAGTTTTCCCAGACCCATTCACACCCGCAACTAAAATCACAGTCGGCCCTCTCCCCGCCGAACGAAGCTGCCTGTCCTGATGAGGCCAGTAGCCCTTGATGTGCTCCTTCAAAAATGGCACGATATCCTCGACCTTGCCGATTTGCCTGTTGCGATAAGCCCCGCGTAAATCTGAAATTAGCTTCGTTGTCGTCTCGACCCCGATGTCGTCTCTTATAAGCGTTTCTTCAAGCTCGTCTAATAACTCCTCATCGATATTCCTGCCTAAGCTGAGTACCGACGACAACGACGAGCTTATCTTGTCCCGCGTTTTGCCTAACCGCTCCTTGAAGTACCCAATAGTCTTGGAAAAAATCCCCATAGTTACCTGTCCGGCAAACAAAGGTTGTTGTTTTAGTGCAACACCACGCCGTGCAGTCTCGCAAAATATCCTGTCGAATTCAAGGTTTATCCGCCGCTCTGTCTGGCGGGTTTATCCACCGTTGGTTTGATGGAATAATCCAGTGCCCCTTTACACTCTGCCGCTTGATACTATTTTTCCCGTATTAAAAAATGTTTTGTTTTGACAAGCCCATTCGCCCCGGCTACACTTGCCTCGTCGTTCAATCCAGGGATGGTCTCCGTTATATTACAGCGGGTGTTTTTTTTCTCGCCCATTGGATTGGCACGGATGCCGCCTGTGTGCAATAGCTTCTTTTCGTTGACGGGTACAGTATCATAAAGGAGTATGGTTTGGCAGCCGGCAATGTTGAAAATATATTCACGGATATACTCGACCGTGCAAAATCTCTCGACCCCGTCAACACACGCATTTGGTTTGATAATCTGCACCTTGCGCGAATGACTGGCGGCCTGCTCGAAATCGCCTGCCCAGATGACGCCTGCGCACAGTTCCTGCGCAGCAACTGCAGAAACGCTTTCACCAGGGCCGCCCGACAGATTACAGGCCACCTCGTTACCGTTCAGTTTTCCGCTAATGGCCACACCCCCGCCGACGCCGCAGTCTCGCCCGACGCAAATGAACCGACCTTCCATCCCGACTATACCTTCGACAATTTCGTGGTCGGCCCCAGCAATCGACTCGCTCACGCTACCTGTATCGCCGTCAGCCAGTCGCCCGGTGACACCTATAATCCCCTGTTCATCTACGGCAATTCAGGCCTGGGCAAAACTCATCTGCTGCACGCAGTTTGCCACGAAATGAAACGAAAATCAGACCGCGCCGTCCTTCAGCTCTTAAGCTGCGAGGGTTTCATAAACCAGTTCATTCAGGCCATCGAAAAAGGCGACCTGCCCGGCTTTCACAATCGTTTCCGCACCGTCGACGCCATCGTAATCGACGACATACAGTTCCTCAGCGAGCGAGAGCAAAGCCAGGAGGAATTTTTCCATACCTTTAATGCACTTTATAGCAGCGGCAGGCAGATAATTCTAAGCGCCGACAGGGCGCCGGCAGAAATTCCGGTGCTCGAGGAACGGCTTATCAGCAGATTCAACTGGGGCCTTGTGGCGCGAATCGACCCGCCGAGCTACGAGACGCGGATAGCCATCGTCCAGAAAAAGGCGCATCTGCGCGGCCTGGATATCGGCGAAGAAGTGGCTGGCTACATCGCCCGCAAGGTCCATGCAAATATCAGAGAGCTTGAAGGGGCCCTCACGACGATTTACGCCGTGTCGGTAACTACGGGTAAAGACATAACCCTTGAGCTTGCCCGGACGGCCCTCAACGGCCAGATTGAAGCGGGCACAAGGCACATAACGATAAGCGATATTGCCGACGCCGTAAGCCAGCACTTCAATGTTCGCCTTGCGGACCTGCAGAGCAAAAAGCGAAGCCAGAGCATAGCCGAGCCGAGACAGATTTGTATGTATCTTGCCCGCCAGCTTACAAAGCACAGCTTGGAGGAAATCGGGGGGCATTTGGGTGGCCGGGACCATACGACTGTTATGCACGCCTGTGGCAAAATCGGGGAAATGCGAAAAACCGACAAGAATATGCACGCCGTTCTGGACCACCTCACAGGCCAGATTGCTCAATCCATCCGGGCTTAATTCGGCTCGTTGTAATAACAAAAAAGTCAGGATGGATAACTAAGACAGGTTATCCCCTTTTAATCACTATGGCTTGTCCCTGCCAGGGGACTTGCGGGCCGGTATACATTTCAAGATTTTTCTTGACAACGTCGAAGAAAGCGGTATAGTCTGCTTTTATTAGGGAGTTAATGGAGAAAAATGTGTGTCTACACCCAACGCACAAAGCAGGTCATTTCATTCGCCTGTGGCGAAAACAAACGAACCGGAGGGCAATCCAATGGGTAAGCAAACCGTTTTAATTCAATTGTCTCTGCTGTTGCTTGTCGGCTTATTATCCGTAACTGCGGATTTGTGCCTCGCCGTAGAAGAAGAGCTGTACCGGGCCAAGGAAAACATCTGTTTTCTTATAGACAGCGGGCAATATGCGCAGGCAGAATCGGCGATAGATAAACTTGCTATCGAATTTACCGGCGACGCCGACCTGCCGTGGGCGTTTTATTAGTTCGCGGAACGATATGAACGCAACAGTAAGTTCGACCAGGCGATACTCAACTATCAACGAATCATACAGGACCACCCGGAAAGCACCTGGGCCGAAAAGGCAAAGCTGGGTGCTGCAAAGTCCGACGCGATGGCCCTTATTATGGCTGGCCAGTATGACCAGGCCAATGAAGCGATTGATACGCTGGCTGGCAACTTCGCCGGTAATCCTGATTTGCCGGAGACGCTTTACTGGGTCGCGGAAAGGTTCAAACGGTTCGACCGCTTCGAAGATGCAAAACTGCTGTATCAGCGGATAGTTGATAATTATCCCGAGAGTCCCTGGGCCGCGAAGGCCGGATTTGCCGTCGCAAGGGCCGACGTGATGCTCCTTTTCCTGGCCGGCGATTACAGCGGGGTAAACGAATCGCTGGATAAATTGGCAGTCGATTTCGCGGGCAACCCGGATTTGCCGGAGGCACTTTACTGGATAACGGAAAGATTCGAAAGGCAGAGCCGATTTGCCGAAGCCGGGCAAAACTACGAGCGGATAGTCCGGGACTACCCTTACAGTCAATTCGCCGCAAGTGCGAAGCTGGGGGCCTCGAAGGCCGAGATAATGGGTCTTGTTATGTCGGGCCAATACGAGCAGGCCGGAGAAGCCCTCGATAAGCTTTCGGCTGACTTTGCAGGGCATCCGGATTTGCCGTGGGCATTGTACTGGATTGGGGAAAGATACGAGCGTGCAGGCAGGCCCTACGAGGCCTTGAATGTATACAGACGGATAGCGGAGGATTATCCCTCCAGCACATACGCGGAGAAGGCGAATTCGAGAATCGCAGAACTGGGCGTTGCTGCTCCGGTCGAATTGCAGGATTCGAATCAGGCGGGCGAGGATGTTTCAACGGCAGCTTTGGAGCAGGAGGAATCAGCCGTCGAGCTTTACCGGCTTGCACGCGAATACGAAGACCAGCCCGAAATGGCCGCTCTTGCCGGACAGACGTATCAGCAGCTAATTGAGCAGTACCCAGGCACAATTAAGGCGGATAAGGCGGTTCTGGATATCCGCCGGCTGGAAATTCAGGATGCCCTCGACTCAGAAGACGCCAATACCGCAGAAGCATTGCTGGATAAATTCATCGTTGATTTCAAAGACCATCCGTATGCAATCGGCTGTCTTGACCGGGCGGGAACGAAGTATTATCTGGCGGCAAGGGAGCTAAAGAAAAAGGGGCAGCTACAAAAAGCGAGGGAAAACTATGCCAGGGCCGAAGGCGTCTGGCAACGGGTAATAGTTGACCTGTCGGACGGTTTTGTCAATCCGGGCGGGCCTGGCGGATTTTACTACATCGTTGCAGTCTGCCGGCAGGAGCAGAAAAACTGGACCGGAGCCATTGAGTATTTTCAGAAGGTTGCTGCCGACTACCTGGACTTCGAATACGTCTGCGGTGCTCAGGCGGCCGTCGGCTGGTGCTACGAGGCGCTGCGGGACGCCGAAAATGTGCCAAAAGAAGCAGTCGACCCGATAATCGAGGAGGTGTATACGGCGGTTTTGGCTAATTACCCCGATTGCTACATTGCTCATTACGCGGCGTATCGGCTGGGGGAAATGAGCTACGAAAAGGGCGACGATGCTAACGCCATACTGTATTACCGGAAGTTTTTAACGCTGGCCAAATCGTCCCGCCCTTGGCATTTGCGCAATTAGAAATCCGGCACTAAAAACTCAAAGCTGTCTCTGCCTCCTCTACTTTCTCAGCGGTAAAAATGGATTTTGCCGCCCTTGCATTTTTGAATGGATTTGCTACAATGATTAGTTTGGATTATCAGCGGATTTTAGAGTGTCTAACGTAAGGTAAATAGACACGGATTAACATGGAATTACACAGGTTTTAATTTTTCTCTGCGGTCTCAGCGTGCTCCGCGGTGAGTGTAATTTGGGCGGTGCCAATGAACGAGCGGACGGACAAGGTAATCAGCATAACGGCTGCGGCCGAGCATAACCTAAAGAGTATCAATCTCGATATTCCCCGCGACAAGCTCGTTGCCATCACCGGCATAAGCGGCTCAGGCAAAAGCTCGCTGGCCTTCGACACCATTTATGCAGAGGGCAGGCGCAAATATGTCGAGTCGCTAAGCTCCTACGCTCGCCAGTTCCTGGAGCAGATGCAAAAGCCCGCCGTCGGCGAAATCACAGGCCTGCCCCCCACGATTGCCATTGAGCAGCGCAGTGCCGCCGCCAATCCACGCTCGACGGTCGCGACAACGACCGAGATTTATGATTACTTCCGTCTGTTGTTCGCAAGGGTCGGCACGCCGCACTGCTGGGTCTGCGGCAGGGAAATCACCAGTCAGCACTCCTCGCAGATTGTGGACTGGATTTTGCAGTCCCCTGTGGGCTCAAAGGTCCAGATTTGCTCGCCATTAGTCCGCGGCAAAAAGGGTGAGCACAGGGAAATTTTCTCTAGCATCCAGCGAGAGGGCTTTGTCCGCGTCCGCGTGGATGGCTCAATTTACGATATCAGAAATGTCCCCGCGCTCAATAAGAAGAAAAAGCACAGCATCGCAGCCGTGGTTGACCGGCTGGTGATAAACGAATCGGTAAGGGTCCGCCTGGCTGACTCGGTCGAGACGGCCCTGCGACTTGCCGATGGCGTCGTCATTGTCCTGAGCCAGCAGCCGACAGAAGGTGCCAACGACGGCAAATGGGATGAGTCGATATACAGTGAGAAATTCGCCTGTCCCGACCACCCCGAGGCGTCGCTGGAGGAGATGTCGCCTCGCCTGTTCAGCTTTAACAGCCCTTACGGCGCCTGCAAAACCTGCGATGGACTTGGAACGATGCTCGAATTCGATCCTGATTTGATTGTGCCGGATAAAACTAAGTCCC
This sequence comes from uncultured Pirellulales bacterium, assembly GCA_964597035.1. Lineage (GTDB taxonomy): Bacteria > Planctomycetota > Phycisphaerae > Sedimentisphaerales > Anaerobacaceae > Fen-1362. Next base: position 19,933 of record CAZQWM010000007.1, on the reverse strand, counting down.
TGGAAAATGGCGCTATTGACGCCTGGCGAAAGGGCGGCAAACGAATGAACATTTTCTACAACCGCCTGGTCAAAAGATTCTCCCGGGATTTCGGTGTCAGCAAATCCGTCCCCTTTAAGGAGCTGCCCGAACAGATACGACGGGTCCTGATGTATGGCACTGCCTCCGAAGACGAGGACGAATACGGCGTTTGGTTCGAAGGCGTCATACCGAATCTTACCCGCCGATGGCAGGCTACCGACAGTGAATATGTAAAGGCCCGGCTGCACGGCTACTTCGGTGAGCTGCCCTGCAAGGCCTGCAACGGGGCGCGGCTAAGACCGGAGGCAATGGCTGTAACGGTGGGCGGTAAGAACATTCAGCAGTTGTCCGAAATGAGTATCGAAAAGGCACAGCGCTTCTTCGACAAGCTCAAGCTCGACGGCGAAAAAACCATCATCGCCGCCCAGGTCCTGAAGGAAATCAAACTTCGCCTGGGTTTTATGGTCGACGTCGGACTCGGCTACCTTACCCTCGACAGGCGAAGCGGCACATTGGCCGGCGGAGAGGCACAGCGGATTCGATTGGCCACGCAGGTGGGAAGCGGCCTCGTCGGAGTCTGCTACGTCCTCGATGAGCCGACTATCGGCCTGCACAAACGCGACAACGACCGCCTGCTGGGCATACTGCGGCGCCTTACGAAAATCGGCAATACCGTAATCGTTGTCGAGCACGACGAGGATGTCATCAAAAGCGCCGAGCATATTATCGACATAGGCCCCGCCGCCGGCGCACATGGCGGCCAGGTCGTCGTTGAAGGAACGCTGGCCGACGTAATCAGATGCCGAAAGTCCCTGACCGGTGATTATTTAGCCGGCAGAAAAAAAATTGCCCTGCCTCGAAGGAGAAGAAAATTCAACCTTCGCAGGTGTATCGAGGTCAAAGGCGCTGCCGAGCACAACCTTAAAAGTATCGACGTCAAATTTCCGCTGGGTGTTTTCATCTGTGTTACGGGCGTGTCTGGTTCCGGCAAGAGCACCCTTGTCAGTCAAATCCTGCTGGCCGCACTGAGGCGACGCTTGTATAGCTCGCGTGCCAGGCCGGGCAAACATAAAAATATCCTCGGAACGGCCCAGATTGACAAGGTCATCGAGATTGACCAGTCCCCCATAGGCAAAACACCTCGCAGCAACCCCGCGACTTATACCGGTGCGCTCGACGAGATTCGCAAGCTGTTTGCCAAAACCCGCGAGGCCAAAATCCGCGGCTATAAGGCCGGCAGGTTCAGCTTCAACACCAAAGGCGGCCGATGCGAATACTGCAAGGGCCAGGGTACTAAAAAAATCGAAATGCACTTTCTGCCGGATGTTTACGTTACCTGCGAACGCTGCAGGGGCAGGCGATATAATCCCGAAACCCTGGAGATTACCTACAAGGGCAAAACAATCGCCGACGTCCTCGATATGCGCATCGCCGAATCGCTGGATTTTTTCGCCAATTTCCCCACCGTCATCCGCCAGCTTCGAATGCTAAACGACGTCGGTCTCGGATACGTTCAGCTCGGACAACCTTCGACGACGCTGTCGGGGGGGGAGGCGCAGCGGGTGAAATTAGCGGCCGAATTAGGCAAGGCGGCGACGGGGCATACGCTGTATCTTCTGGATGAGCCGACGACGGGGCTGCACTTCGCGGATATCCATAACCTGCTCAACGTGCTGCAACGGCTGTGCGATATGGGCAATACGGTGGTGGTGATTGAGCATAACTTAGACGTGATAAAGATGGCGGACTATATAATCGACCTCGGGCCGGAAGGCGGCGAGGCGGGCGGCAGAGTGGTCGCGGCAGGGCCGCCTGATGAGATTATCAAAAACCCGGCAAGCTATACCGGCAGATACCTGCTGAAGAAACTAAATGATGAGTCGTCGTCGGCGAAGAAGAAAAGAGCAAAAAAGAAGACGGGATAATGTCAAGATTTTCGATTTGTCTAAAACAAGGATGGCTATGATGTTTAAGACGGTCAGATGGGTGGGGCCAGTTAAAGGATTCATAGAGATAATCGACCAGCGTTTGCTGCCGGGGGAATTCAAGACAATCCGCTGCACCAACGTCAAGCAGTTATACGATGCGATAAGAACATTGGCGGTTCGCGGAGCGCCGGCAATCGGCGTTGCAGCAGGTTACGGCGCAGTTTTAGCGATGAAGAAAGTTTCAGCGAAGGCAACAGTTAAACAAGCGCTGGCGGATTTGAAACGGGATTGCGAATACTTGGCAGGTTCCCGGCCGACGGCTGTGAACCTGCGATGGGCGCTGGACAGAGTCAGGCGTTCGGCAAAAGAGTTTGTTGCGGGTCACAAAGGGGCCACGCTGGGACAGTTGAGAGAAATCGTGCTGGCGGAGGCGAATGCGATTTACGATGAAGACGTGCAGATGTGCGCAAAAATCGGCAGAAACGGCGCGAAGTTTGTGAAAAATGGTTCGGCTGTTTTAACGCACTGCAACGCGGGCGCTCTTGCTACGGCGGGGCAGGGGACGGCACTATCGGTTCTCTACGAGGCGAAAAAACAGGGTAAAAGATTCAAGGTGTATGTGGATGAGACACGGCCTTTGCTGCAGGGAGCACGCCTGACGGCGTGGGAATTGAAACAGGCGGGGATTGACGTTACTGTGATTTGCGACAATATGGCAGGAGCACTGATGGCGGAGGGGAAAATCGATATGGTCATTACCGGGGCCGACAGAATAGCCGCCAACGGAGATACCGCCAACAAAATCGGGACGTATTCATTAAGCGTATTAGCGAAGGACCACGGCGTGCCTTTTTATATAGCTGCGCCGTCGAGCACGTTCGATTTGAAGACAAAGACAGGCAAAGATATTCCCATCGAACAACGGCCTGCGGATGAGGTCAGGCAGTTCGCCGGCAGGACAGTAACACCCAAAGGAGTTGATATTTACAATCCCGCCTTCGACGTTACGCCCGCCAAAAATATCACGGCGATTATTACCGAGAGGGCAGTGATAGACCGGCCGAATTGGGAGAGGATAAGACAATTGATGGGTGGATGAGTTAAAGGATACCCGGCCCCTTTTTTTTCAGTTCATTTCTTGTAGATTTTGCGCCGATTTTGTAATTCAATTGAGACATATTAATAGACGAACTGGACAGTTCTGTTTTGCATTGTGTTATGTGAATGGCAGACGTTGAAGACGAAATACTCGTTTTAGCAGCTCTGCAAGGGGAGCCGGAAAGTTTTAACGAGCTTTGCAGGCGATATTATCCTTCGCTGGTGGCTGTGGCTGATTCTATCCTGCTGGATTATCACCTTGCCCAGGACGCTGCTCAGGAGGCGCTTTCGGCGGCCTGCAGGGGCCTCAAGACGCTGAAAAAGCCGGAATCCTTCGGTACCTGGGCCGGGGCCATCTGCCGAAATGTGGCCAAAGATATGCTTCGACAGCTTCCCAGACAGCGAGAGGTTGCCAGTGCCCATACGCAGTACGAGCCGGATTGTGTTGATGATGAACATCGTAAGATTTTGTCGGAAGCCATTCAGCAGTTGCCGCGGCGTTTAAGAGAAGTGATTTTCCTGCGGTTTTACAACGAAATGAGTTACTGCCAAATGGCGAAGGTCCTCGGGGCGACGCAACAGTCGATTGACGGCCGGCTTCGCCGGGCGAAGAAAAGAATAGCAGTGTATCTGAAGAGAAAGGGTTTGTGCAATCAGGGGGACTTATGATGCGTAACGATAGTAATCACTGGCTGGAACGGTTGCTGGAGCGGTATATGTACCATGAGCCGGCAAAGTTCGATTTTCATCGGTGGTCACTGGAGCATCCTGAGGAATCACGATTGCTGAAACACGGATTTGAGGCTTCCGGCCGAAGTAGCGAAACCGGAATTTGTTATGTAATGAGGTGCATTATGAAAAGCAACATCACAAAATATTCAGCGGCTGCAATTGTAGCGCTTACAATAGCATTGGTCCTGCTCAACCCATTCGGATGGCCAAAACACAGCGGTGTGCTTCTTGCCGCTGTGCAGGAGAAAATCGCAGACACCGATACTATGGTCATACGAGGCCAGAAGATTATTTCGCCTGCGTGCGACCCGAACCTGTCGTTCAAATTGGACGTCGTCAAGTATATGTCAAAACTATACGGCCACACCGAAGAAGGGTACATTGGCGGCCGGCAGGCATACCGCTTAACTGTTAACCTGCCGGAACAACGGGCCATCATAGTTTGCCCGATGCTGCGAAAATATCTGGCGTTTCCCGCAACCGAGGAGCAAATCAAAATCGTGGAGAAATTGAGTCCTGTCGGGGTTATCGACCTTCTTCTGCAGGCGGGCTACACGGAATTAGGGACCGCTGATATCAATGGGGTTGAGGTGGAAGGTTTCGAATTTTATGATGCGAAAGTTGTCCAGGATATTCTGCCTAAGTTCCTGTTGGATATTAAGCAGGGCAGGGGGGTCATTTGGGTCGGAACAAAAGAGCTGCTGCCGATTAAAATAGAAGGAGATATAGTCATAGGCCCAAGCGTCCTTACGTTCTTCACTGAGTGCCGTGTGCATGAGACCTGTGTCCTGGAGGATTACAACGTTGAGCTGGCCCCGGAGCTTTTCAGCACTTCTGTTCCCGAAGGATTCACGGAAATCAAGCTCACGGATTTCATCCCTGTCAAGGCAGGCCTTGTCGGTGCCGGCCTGGTCGCTGTTCCCATTGGCCTGGTAGTAGGCAGGAAGCTGCGTAGACGAAAGAGCGTGCGACCGGCGGGCCCTGCATAAACTGACGCGGCAATTCGGCACTCGCTGATTAAAACATGAAGCCCTGTTTGTGGACAGGGCTTTTCTTTTATGGCTGCACAAAGTAGCTCCGCGAAAAATATCACGGCAATTGTCACAGAGAGAGGCGTGATAGAAAAGCCGACCGCACGCAAGATTGCGAATTTAATTCCACCGCAGAGCACGCGGAGATAGTTTTGAGTTTTTAATGCTGTGGTTTAACTGTTTTTTACAACGAAGGGTACACCCCTGCCTACTGCTTGCAGGGGCAGGGAGGACTCGTAGATTTTGGCCATCGTTAGCTTTTAGCACTAAAACCTTCATGAAACACCACGACGCCATGAGCCTTGTTTTCCCCGAATAGCAAGGCAAGAAAGTTCTCCGGGGGAACACCTTCAAGAATCAAGTCCGGGAGATTCCTGAAACCGAACCGTTTGTAGTACCCGGGGTCGCCTACAAGTGCGCAACCTTTTGCGCCAGACGCTCTCAACAATCGCAGGCCTTCCCGGACCAGAGATTTCCCAATACCCTGTTTCTGGAAGTCCGGCAAAACAGAGATTGGACCAAGACCATACCAATCGCAGCTATGGCCGGAAATAGTCACGGGGGAAAACGCTATATGACCTACCACTCTTCCTTCAATCTCCGCAACCAGCGAAACGGCAAGGGCGTTGGCGGCTCGCAATGCACTGATAATAAACTGCTCTGTGTGTTTGCTGTACGGGTTATTCTCGAAAGCTGCTATGGTGATTTCTGATATTGCTTCAATATCCGACTTCTTCTCGTTCCTAATAATCATCTTGAGCTCCAATTTCCTCCACAGCTTTTTTTGATGACTAACAACGAAAACAGCCGCATGGCCCGGTCGAGGCGAAATACAACCACTTTACAAAACCGTATTATACGACCTGATAGGCGTCAGGTCGATAAGAAAGAGGTATATGAATCAGGGAATTGAGAGGCAGGACTGGGGAAAGACGGTCGGCGGAGGGGGCTGTGCTGTTGATACCGGAGGACGCGATGAGGAAACGGCATTTCGCGGGCAGGACGGTAATACCTAAAGGAGTTGATATTTATAATCCCGCTTTCGACGTTACGCCTGCGAAGAATATCACGGCGATTATCACCGAGCATGGAGTAATCGATAAGCCGAACGCACGCAAAAATGCGAAGCATTTTGCGTGAAAATCCGAAATCCTAAAACATAAATTTCAAACAAATCTGCCTGCGGTGGATAAAATTCAGGGGCTAAATTTCTGGATTCCAGCTTTTGCTGGAATGACTAAAAGATTCATTAATGTGAATCTTTTAGTCAACGGCGACGACTTCTTTTACCTCTGGGATTTTTTCCTTGAGGAGTCGTTCGATGCCCATCTTGAGTGTCATCTGTGCGCCCGGGCAGCCGGAGCAGGCGCCCTTGAGACGGACCTTTACGGTATTGTCGGGGTCGGTCGAGACGAGCTCGACGTCACCGCCGTGACTTTGCAGGTTTGGCCTTACAACTTCGATTATATCCTTTACCTTCTGCTCGAAGGTCTGGTCATTGCTATTTTTTCCACAGCCACAATGCTCGCACATAGCAGGCCTCCATAATCAGTTTAACAATTCACCGCTATTATAGTCGAATTCTCATCGATATCCAGCTATTCCTGTTACGATTTTGAGGGATGTTTTGTTTAGTGCGATTTTAAGGTTGTGCAAAGCGGCGGTGTTATATGTTGTCAGACATTTGTTCGGTAATTTTATCCATTACGAGGTGTTGATTGGGCGGGTCCCACCAGACGTTTGCCTCGATAATACAGGGTCCGTCGGGAGTAAGTGCGATGTCCCAGCCGATGGTCCTTAGAGGCAGGAATTTTACTGCGGCGGAAGTAGCAAGGCGACAGGCCTGTTTCCAGCCGGGGAGCTTGAATCCCCGGAATGGTTTTCCGGTGAGAGGATGCTCGATTATTTTCAGGATGCCTTGGCCTGTGTCGATTATCTGGTTGCCCGGGCCGAGAATGCCCTGTTCGATGTCGACGGGAACTTCCACGTTGCCGAGCAGGCCTTCGATGTGGGTGTCGATGATGATATCGGGTTTTGTTATGGGTTTGAAATGGGCGTGAAGCAGGCGAGGTTGTCCTTTTTTGTCGATGAGGGTTATGAATCTTACCGTTTGAAGAGCGCCGGAGCCGGTAAGGGCGACTATATCGGGATGGTTCTGGATTCTTTCCTGTATGAGAAATGCATCGGGGTAGTCTGATTCGAGATATTTTACCAGTTCCTGCGGAGTAAAGGATGAGCCGTTCGTATCGACGAAGCCGGTGTGGTTTCTGGTGAAAACGGCGACGCCTTTTCCGTAGGCACTTCGAATGGGTTTTAGAACGAACTGATGAGGCAGTTTACCGGTGACGAATTCGATTTTTTGCTGACTGGAGACACGCGGCAGATTGTTTAAGCAGTCGAGCCAGGAAGTCTTGTCGTAGCAAAGGAGGTAGAGTTGAGGGATTCTGAGAGAAGATTCGAGGCAGAAGCGGTAGAAGAGGCCCTTATCCTTGGCGAGGTCGGCGCGGTCTTCGGGATTAAGCTTTTTCTGGATTTTGGTAAGCCGTTTTCTGCTTATGAATTTGGCCAGACGAGCGGTGTCAAAGTCGGGAGCGAAGAAGCCGAGTCGGAAAGCTTCTGCAGGTGTGTATCTGAACCCGGAGCATATTCTCATATTCCTGACAACTGCCTTGATGTAATTGGGGCTCAGAAATGGGCAGATGCGCTGTGCCATCTTCGCAATGAGGACGGTCTCTGATATTCTTTTTTCAATTTTTCTATAGACACTCATACGCGGGCTACCGGTGATGAAACAGTAATAATCCGGGCGGCGACTCAGATTTACTTGACATAATTAGAAGCTATACGTATTCTTTTGTCCAGGCAAATCAGCCTCAGGGAAGAGGCGGGGCGGGTGATGATTGGTAATGTGCCGGGAAATATTCAAAGTGAGGCATAGTTTTTATGTCGGAACAGACTCAGGGAAAGAAGATTGCTTATCTGTGCAGCGGCGGCTCGATGGGAGGCAGCCAAAGGCAGCTTCTGTACCTTATAGAGAATCTTGACCGCCGGGAGTATGAGCCGGTTGTTGTTTGTCGGCGGGAAGGGACATTTACCGACGCCTTACATAAGATGGGAGTGAAAACACTGGTTCATCCGGTGCGTGCATGGAGGAAATTTCCGAGGGCTTTCCTGCGATATGCAGATGCCGAAAAGGTCGTAAGGAGTTTACGAAATGAGGGTATTTCGGCGGTGCATAGTTCGGATATGTGGCTGAGCGGGTACATGAGGTGGATTTCGCGCAGACTTAAGGTGCCTTCAATAATCCACGTGCGTGCGCCGGTTGGGCCGAGAGATGTCAGGAAGCACTGTTTTGACAGGGCTGATGTGTGTATTGCAATTTCGGCGAGAATAAAATCAAACCTTGTTGAGGCGGGCATTGATGCGGAGAAGGTAGTGCAGATAGATGATGGTGTGGATACCGAGTTGTTCAGGCCCTGCTGTAACGGCGACGTCTTGGGGCGGGATTTTTCGGTGGACGGGGAAATTCGTGTCGGTATTGCGGGACGCGTGGTTGAATCGAAGAGGCAGGCCGAGTTTCTACGTGCGGCAGAAGTAATACGGCGGACAGTTGCGAGGAAGGTGTGTTTTTTCATAATCGGCCGATGTGACCACGAAGATTATTACAATGCCCTCCAAAGGGTCGTAGGTTCGGACGGTTTGAAAGACCGAGTATTTTTCACCGGGCAGCGCGATGATATGCCTAATGTTCTTTGCTCGCTGGATATATTGGTGAGCATGTCGGGTGGTTCGGTGATGTTCGAGGCGATGTCCTGCGGGAAGGCAGTGGTTTCGGCGGGCTTTACGAGCGTTAAAGACGCCGTTCACTTGCAGGACAGCAAGACGGGTCTGCTTGTTCCGTCGCGGTCGGTATCGGATTTGGCGGGGGCGCTTAAGAAGCTGATAGAGGACCGGACGCTTCGCAACCGGCTTGGCAGCCGGGGAAGGGAATGGATTGTTCATAATCTGACATGTCAAAAGATGGCCCGGAAAACGCAGGAGGTTTATCAAAAGGTCATCGGGCAAGGCCCAAAAGGAAATCAGGGCTGAGGTCTTCTTTGTGACAGGGCAGGTATAAGTATAAGTGTCGTAATGCAGATAGGCAGTGTCAGATTGGAAGGCAGGGGGGTTCTAGCGCCTCTGGCGGGGATGCTTAGGTTATCGCTGCGGATGACTTACAGGAAGCTTGGCGCGGCAATGACTTGTGTGGGGATTATTGATGCCAGCAAGATGGCCCAGAGCAAAGATGGACGATTGATAAATATACTGGGCACAGAGGAGCAAACCTGCGAGCAGGAGTGGCCGGTTTGTGTTCAGTTGATAGGTTCCGAAGCAGATTATATGGCGGAGGCGGCGAGGCGGTTGGAGAGTTCCGCTAACATAATCGATTTGAACTTCAGCGGGCCGCTTCGAAAAGTGATTGATACAGATTATGGTGCGGCTGGTCTTTTGAATAAGCCGAGACAAATAGCGAAGATTGTCGAGGAAGTTGTCAAAAGCGTGAGCGTGCCGGTGACTGCGAAGATTCGGATAGGGATTAAGGGCAGTGACGTTGACGTGGTGAGGGTTGCAAAGAGCATAGAGGGGGCCGGGGCATCGGGGATAACGGTTCACGCGCGGTATGCCAACGAGTACTATACCGGGCCTGCGCACTGGGAGTATATAAAGAAGGTCAGGGAGAGCGTGGGGATACCGGTGACAGGCAACGGCGGGGTATATTCAGCGAGCGACGCTAAGGCGATGCTGGAGAAGACGGAGTGCGACTTTGTTATGATAGGGACGGAGGCGATTATCAATCCGCTGATTTTCCAGCAGACCAACGAGCTTCTGGAGACGGGGAAGGTCACTGAGGTCAGTGAGATGATGGGTCTTTTGAAATTCTTCAGGCAGTATTCGATTTTTGCGAAGAGAATTGAACATAAAGGATTGTGGAAGTTCGTGAGACGGTCATGCCGTAATTTTATGAAGATGCGAGCTTATATGCGCCAAATCAAGGCAGGGACGAGGAAGCTGGAATAGAAAGCTGCCGGCGAGAGGTATGAGAAAGTCAAAAAAAGAGTCCGGCCTGTTGCGGTTAATTCGTTCTGTCAGGGACAAAATACGGCGGGTGTTCGGGCACAGGGAGAAGGTGCGTCTGCTTTATCTTGAGGTAACGCATCGCTGTAACCTGAGGTGCATTTGTTGCTATACGGAGGCAGGGACGGAGGTGGCGGATGCATTAACGCTGGATGAGCAAAAATCAGTAGTCAGACAGGCGAAGCAAATGCGCGCACGGGCCGTGTCGTTGAGCGGCAGTGGTGAGCCGCTGCTCTATGAGTCGCTGCGTGAGCTGATTGATTACATCAGGGCTCTTGGAATGACCGTTGTGATGTTCACCAACGGGACGGTACTGGACACAGATACCGCGGAGTTTCTGATTAGCAGGGAGGTGGTGACGTATTTCAAGCTGTATAGTCTAAAGCCGGACGTCTTTGACAGAATGGCTGGAAAGAAAAATGCTTACGAATGGGTCGATTATGACTGCAAGGATACCGGCGGAGCCGGGAGATTCAGGATACCGGCGGGACTGAGAAACCTGCTCGAAGCGCAGCGGAAATCGGAAGGAAAAAAGTTAGTGGGAGTCGAGGCGGTAATCACCCGAATAAACTGTGATTCGCTTCCAGGCGTGGCGAGATTCTGCAGAGCGGCCGGCTTGAAGTTTTATCTCGAGACGCCGGTATTTACAGGCAGAGCAATTGCGAATTATGAGTCGATAGCGCTGAGCAAAGATGAGTATCGACGATTGTATCACGAACTGGTGGGGATTTTAGGCGAGGAGTATTTGGATGAGCAGCGCAGGCATCCGTGTCCCGTTGAGCGAAATCCCGTGGTACGAACCAACGGTGAGATTGGCTTTTGCAGCAGTCGTGTGGCGTGTATCGGCAACGTCCGTGAGGTGCCGTTGAAGGAGCTTTTTGCAAAGGCGAAAAAGCAAAAGCGCAAGCAGGATGCCGCGGTTAATAAAATACTCGCCGACAAAGGGCAGAATGGCAGCTACTTTAGAAGATGTGCAGCCAGGCGGTATTATGAGGCAAAACACCGCTTAAAGTGCAATTATTAAACCCAAACGCACCTCTCAGACCATTGCTTCTGGCCTTGCCACTTGTCGAGATATTCCATTCGCGGTATGATTTGTATGGAAATGTAATTAGTATTGAGAAGAAAGATCTGGAAAATAGCTTTTCATATAGGTTTAAAGATGGTCTCAGGATTCTCAGATGTCAGTCGTCCATAGAATTCTATTGCATATCTATCAGTCATTCCGGCAATAAAATCACATATTACCCTTTTCTTATCTTGGGGACTCGGAGCTGCCTTGTATGTTTCTTGGAAGTCTTCTGGTAGAAGTCTGAATCCGTTTTTTCCTGCAAGGGTCTTAAAGATGGTTTCAATAATCTCTTGGCTTCTATATGCGACCATCTGTATTTTGGGAGACATGATTTGCGATTCATAGACTAAGTTTTTCAATATCTCTACCTGAATTTTTTTATCTGGTTCAAGCTCGACGATTGACAACGCGGGAAATTCATCATTTATATTGGTAAGTCCAACTTTTCGTATTGCTCCTCCCACTAAAGATGATGTCAAGTCTGTCCTACGCGGGTTGCTCGCTAGCGATCCTGAAATTATGTGGGCAAATCTTATGGAAAAGAGATGTAATTCCTCAAGGTCCTCACGGGAAGGGTTTCTGTATGCTTCTTCAAAGCCTTCAGGCAAGATGAATACATCTAAAAAGATCTTATGGATTTCTTCTCTAACATCTTCCCGAGACAGGGTGGTTTCTGATTTTTCGTTTACTTTCTTGGCAACATTCTCCAGGACGGTCTCATTGGCACAAATCAAATCAATAGGTTTTAGGAAACCTGCCTTGAAAGAGTCTTCTAGATCGTATGTGGAGTAAGCGATATCATCTGCTATATCCATGATCCAACATTCGACAGTCTTGAATTTGTCATGGAATTTTTTTCCACAGACTTTCTCTTTTATGGCATTGACAATATCCCGCTCTGATCGATAGAAGCCTTTTTTGGGGGTAATTCTATCGTCCTTCTCAAAGGGGATCTCTTCATCGTACTTGAGTATTGATGCAATTGAGCGGGCGGCAAGATTCAGCCCTACTCTTATATCTTGCCCGCTACTGGAAAATCCACACGGAGCTTCATCAATATTGTGGCGTTTCTCTATTTTTGTGATCAACCTTAGAGTCTGCGCGTTTGATTCGAACCCCCCACATTCGATCATTTTGCGGTCGAGGATATTTTCTCCAAAGTGGCCAAAGGGAGGATGGCCCAGATCATGTGCTAATCCAGCGAATTCTACAAGATCAGTGTCAATTTGATACTTAAGACCCTTGGATTTTAGATCGTGGTTTATCTTTATAGCTATCGATTTACCTATTTGGGCTACTTCAAGGGAGTGGGTTAATCGATCCCTGAAAAAATCGGATTCACGGCCTGGAAACAACTGTGTTTTGCCTCGAAGTCTTCGAAAAGAAGGACAATGAATTAGCCTGGCAAAGTCTCTCCTCCAAGGAGACCGATATTCCTCTCTTTGGACATGAGCCCCTTCCTTAATGTGTATTGCTCGATATTCGTCGTTGTGGGTGTATAGCATTCCGTGCTAGGTTGATTATTCAACCTTTCTTATCAGATTTCTTGGATAGAGCAACTTTATTGTCATTGATTGAAACATTGTAAGAATCTCTTATGTTCTTTGGAAGGCATGCTCCACTAACCGCTTTCTTGCGTGCTTCGGCAAGCTCCTTGCTTGACAAATGAACTTTTCCCATAACCAAACCTCCTATAAGCCACTTAAATTATATCATGATATTCACAGAAATCAATACTTCACAGCAATTATAATTCTTTGTCATAACGACTTAATCCTTAGCTTTCTTGTGTTTTTAGTTTGGTTATAAGTCGTATTAGAGAGAATGTGCTATTAAATCTACCTAAAAATCTTTCGTAAACCTAAAGAAGCACCAAGAATTGCTAATCGTAAAACACAGTTTATCCAATTACTAATTCAACTGAAAGCTGCTTAGAATAATACTTAACAGCCCTGAATCGCGGTTTTTGTGGCCTTAATTCTACACTCGCATATGTTAATCTGGGCAAGATTAAATCGAAGCGAAGCGGAGATCCTGAGCGCAGTCGAAGGACCTGCCTGCCCTCGCACTTTTTTAGCGGGGGACTCCCCAATTAAACGTTTGTTTTAAACGTTTGTATTAAACATTTGTTCAGCAGAAGCGCGCAAGCGCTTTTCGCCCTATCCCCGAAAAAATGAAAAATTTTTTACCCCTTTCCCTATAAGCACTTAAGTGCATCCCGATAGCCATCGGGAACACGATTTTTCGACAAAAGCGCGCAAGTTCGCGCCATAGGATGGAGAGACCTTTAGGTCAATCCAGCGTAAGGCAAGAATCCCGACGCCTTATGTCGGCGGTTCGCGCCATAGGATGGAGGCACTTGTGGTGCTTCTTGAAGTGTTTAGCCCCCGGATTTATCCGGGGGTTTACCCTCCGTAGCCCGAAGGCGAAGGAGGGTTCCCGCCTCATAGGCGGGACGAAGGAAAATCAGCCCAGAAGGGCAAGGGACAACGGGCCTTCAAGGAAAGGCAGAAAAATCAAAATGTTGGTTGTTGGTGGTTCATTGTTCATAGAGACAACAATGAACATTTATCCGCCGTAGGCGGAATGAACGCTGAACAAGGATTAATTATGAATGTTAACCTGACAATTCCGCTTCCCGTCTGGCTGGATAGAATCTTTAGCTGGCCCATATTGCTGTATCGCAAAATAAAATTCGGCTGCGCCTTTCGAAAAATTTACCTTGGCCAGAACAAATGGACCGTCCTTGATCCAGACGATTTCTACCGGCTTGGCAGTTTCAAATGGTTCGTTATTGGTCACCAGGGTAAATTCTATGCCGTCAGAAGCGACAATGTCGGACAAACGAAAACAAGAACTCTTCGCATGCACCGTGAGATTATGAAACCGCGGAAGCGGCTTTTGGTTGACCATAAAAACGGAGACTCCCTGGACAATCGAAGAGCCAACCTCCGCCTGGCGACGCACGCTCAGAACGTTTATAACAAGCGAAAAACAAAATCAAAAACGACCTCTCGATTTATCGGTGTCTTTTTTGAAACTCGGGCGCAGCGTTGGAAAGCTAAAATCGAGTACAAAGGCAAAACTAAGTGGTTGGGCACCTTCAAGAGCGAATTTGAAGCTGCGAAAGCTCGCGACGAGGGAGCGAAGAAGTACTTCGGTGAGTTTGCCCGCCTGAACTTTCCCCTAAAACCGCCGAGTTCGCTGCGGAAAGTGACCAGAAATTTTGTTGGAGGGGAGAAAAAATGCCGAAAACATTTGACAGACTAATGCGTAAGTACTACAATTTAATGTGCGTTTGCTTGAAAACAGGCAAATGCAGTCCTGAAAGCCCCTCAGGGGCGTTTCGGGATTATAGTTGGGCCTGAAACTTTGTTCAGGCGGGTCGGCCCTGTGGCGGGGTCGGCAGGCCTGTCGAAAGCGGCCCGGAAAACTGTAGTTTGCCGGAATATATCGGGAAAGGGTACGTTATGAAACGTAAGTCCTCACGTTCGGCCGATTCGGCCGACAAATCCTCACTTCTCGCTGGCGCTGAAATTTTAGTCCGGTCGCTGATTGACGCGGGTGTCGAAACAATGTTCGGCTATCCGGGCGGGGTGATTCTGCCGTTTTTTGACCGGCTGTATGATGCGCCTATTCGATTTATCATTCCGCGTCATGAACAGGGCGGCTGTCATATGGCGGACGCTTATGCGCGGGCCACCGGCAAGGTAGGCGTTATAGTCGTCACCAGCGGGCCGGGTGCGTGTAACACTGTTACCGGGCTTGCTACGGCGATGATGGATTCGGTTCCGATTGTCGCGATAACCGGGCAGGTTCGCACCGAGCTAATCGGCAACGATGCGTTTCAGGAAGCCGACACCACGGGTATTACCCGGCCGGTGACGAAATACAACTGTATTGTCAAAGACGTCAGAGACCTTGCGCGGACGGTCAAGGAGGCGTTTTATATCGCATCGACGGGCAGGCCGGGGCCGGTTGTTGTCGATTTGCCGGTCGATATTCAGGTCGCAAAGACCGAATATGACCCCGACGTCGAGATGAAGCTGCCGGGGTATCGGCTGCGGACGAAGGGACATTCCCGGCAGATATCGATGGCGGCCGAGGCAATCAACAAATCGGACAAGCCCGTCCTCTACGTCGGCGGCGGCGTTATCATCGGCAACGCGTCTGATGAGCTTCGCGCTCTTGCCGAAAAGGCCCATATACCGGTTACTATGACACTGCTTGCTCTGGGCAGTTACGACCAGACAAAGCCCGAATCGCTGGATATGTTAGGCATGCATGGCACAGCGTTCGCGAACTATGCGGTTCAGGAGTGCGATTTGCTAATTGCGGTCGGGGCGAGGTTCGACGACAGGGTGACGGGCAAGGTGAAGACGTTTGCGCCGAATGCGAAGATTATCCACATTGATATCGACCCGGCGAGCATAGCGAAGAACATTCGGGCGGATATTCCGGTCGTCGGCGATGCGAAATACATACTCGCTGAGCTTGCGAAGGAAGTCAAACATCGCGAGCGCAAGGAGTGGTTCGAAAGAATCGCACAGTGGAAGCAGAAATATCCGCTTGGATACGATAAAAAATCGACGAATATCAAGCCGCAATACGTTATCGAGCAGATTTGTGAGCTGACCGAGAATAACGCCATAGTAACGACCGGCGTCGGGCAGAACCAGATGTGGACGGCTCAGTTCTATAAGTTTCGCAGGCCGAGGCAGTTGATAAGCTCGGGCGGATTGGGGACAATGGGATTCGGACTGCCGGCGGCGATAGGTGCGCAGGTCGGCCGGCCGGATGCGACGGTTGTTGATATTGACGGGGAGCATGGCTTTAATATGACGATGACGGAGCTTAGCACAGCGGTGGAATACGAGCTGCCGATTAAGGTCTGTATCCTCAATAACGGGTATATGGGGATGGTCCGGCAGTGGCAGGAGCTTTTCTACGGCAAGCGGTATTCAAAAACTTACCTGGCGAATCCCGAGTATGAGCGGGTGGCTGAAGCGCTTGGAGCGGTCGGTATGACGGTCGAGAAAAAAGCGGATGTTCCCAAGGCGATAGAGAAGATGTTAGGCGAGAAGCGGCCTTGCGTTGTTGATTTCAAGGTTGAACGGGAAGAGAACGTCTGGCCTATGGTTGCGGCGGGCAAGAGCTTAAGTGAGATGGACGGGCTGGATTTGCTGGAAAGTATGGCGTGACTCGATACTCGATACTAGATGCTGGATACTCGATGCTGGATACTCGATACTCGATGCTGGATACTCGATACTCGATGCTAGATACTTGATGCTCGATACTTGATGCTCGATGCTGGATGCTCGATTCTAGATGCTCGATGCTGGATACTAGATGCTGGATACTCGATGCTGGATACTCGATTCTAGATGCTCGATTCTCGATACTCGATGCACGAAGATGACAGGTTATATAAAGAGAATTGGAAATGGCGTACAAGAGCTATAGGGATTTGGATATTTACAAAAAAGCTCACAAGTTGGCCATTGAAGTTCACCAGATGAGCTTAAAGCTGCCACAATTCGAGCTATATGAACAAGGCAGCCAGATAAGAAGGTCAAGCAAATCAGTTAAAAGCAATATCGTAGAAGGTTTTGGAAGACGGAAATATAAACAAGAATTCGTCAAATTCCTGATATACTCTCTTGCTTCATGCGATGAAACGGCAGACCATTTAAGGACGCTGTATGAAACTAAATCATTTAGTAATGAGAGTAGTTATAACTATTTTTGTGAAGAGTACGACCATCTTGGCAAGATGATAAATAATTTCATTAAGACGGTAGTAAACAATCATAACGAGTATCGAGAATCAAGTATCGAGGAACGATTATGAAACATATAATAAGCGCGTTGGTTGAGAACAGGCCGGGAGTTTTGGCTCACGTTGCGGGTATGTTCGCGGCGAGAGCATTTAATATCGATTCATTAGTCGTCGGGCGGACGGAAGACCCGGAGCTTAGCAGGATGACTATCGTGGTCGTCGGCGACGACAGGGTCTTAGAACAGGTTCGCAAGCAATTAGCGAAGATTATTCCGGTCGTGAAGGTCCAGGATTTTGCGGGCCAGTCGGTGATTGCGCGGGATTTGATGCTGATAACGATAGCGGCGCCGGCGGATAAAAGGGCGGAGATACTGGCGCTGATAGAAACCTTCAAGGGCAAGGTTGTCGATATAGGGCAGAAATTTATTATGGTCGAGATAAGCGGGCCTGAGGCGAAGATTGAGGCGTTTATCGAGATGTGCAAGCCCTACGGGATAAAGAACGTTGCGCGGACGGGGACGATAGCTATGCCGAGGCAGGAGAAAAGCGCTGCTGCACAGGAGGCAGCCACGGAGTAGTTGGGTCCCCTGTTGCTTGCAGGAGTAGCAGCCACTCGGGGATCTTCGCTGCGCTCCGAGAAGGCAGCGGACGCTTAAAATCCGGAGTACGAAATCCGAAATTCAAAACAATCTCGGATTATCAAAGCATAGATATCAAAACAAAGGCCATAGTCCTTTTGATTGATCAAAAGGACTACGGATATTTTAAAAGTTGAAAGGTTTTGATTTGAGTGGTGCGGATTAGAAGTAGAGGGGGCGGACGAGGAGATAGTTGGCGATGCTGAGGTGGACAAGTCCGAAATAAAACCGGTTCGTTTAGATGTGGGATATAGGTACTTGTTGTCATTTTTTATTTATGGTTTACTCGCCGGTATTTGGGTTTTGTAGCCGGTTTTTCTATTTTTACTTTCCAAAGGAGATAGTTTAGAGTATACTGTTTGTGTGAATGATAGAAGGTTTTGAGGTGTTTATGTGTTGGTAGCTCTTACATGCTTTTCACAAGATAGGAGGCCCGATGTACAAACATATTTCTGCAGCAATTTTGCTTCTGTTTCTCTGGGCTACACTAATATTAGCCGAAGAACTTCCGCTTTTGCGCTGGAGTGCCTATTACGATGGCCCCACTAATGACGATGATTACTCCCATTTTGTTGCTGTTGACGGTTCAGGTAATGTAATAGTAGCCGGTTCTTCAAGTGTGGCAGGAGTGACGTATGATTTTGCGACAGCTAAATATGATGCAAACGGAAATCAACTCTGGGTTAAGCGATACGACGGTGGAGTATATGGCGACGATATGGTTAGTGCTATGGCCTTAGGAGCATCAGGAGCAGTATATGTTTCGGGCTTCTCAAAGAAATCTGACGGCAGTTATGTATATTTGACCATAAAATACGACGCAAATGGAGTGCAGCGTTGGATTGCGATGATTACACCGATAAACGCTGATAACACAGGAGAGATTGCAATAGACGATGATGAAAACATATATGTAACTACAACCCTTCGCAGTTACAATTTCATTACCGTCAAATATAACTCGGCGGGAGCTAAGTTATGGGAAAAGGTTTACGACGGTGGCGAAGAAGACCATGCCAATGCCATTGCCGTGGACAGTTCAGGCAATGTTTACGTAACAGGCAGCAGCGAAGGTGATGATACCAACAAGGACTATGCTACGGTAAAATACGGTCCGAACAGCGAACAGTTATGGGTGGCGCGATACGACGGACCGGCGCATCTTAATGACAGTCCTTTCGCGATAGCACTTGATGATTTTGGGAAAATCTATGTGACAGGCTACACAGGCGGTTTAGGAACAAGTCAGGATTACACAACAATAAGTTATAACTCCGATGGAAATCAATTATGGGCGGAAAGATACGATGGTCCCGGACATAATTCGGACATTGCCCGAGCGTTGGCAATCGATATTTATGGGAACGTTTTTGTAACAGGGTACAGCATGAACAGCGGCAATTATTACGATGCTGCGACGATAAAGTACTCAACAGATGGAAACCCAATATGGGTAGCTCGATATAGTGTGTCTTCAGATCATTGTGCCGGGCAGGCCATAACGACGGACAGTAAAGGGAATGCTTATATAACCGGCGGCCACCCATTTTTCTATGAACACAACAAGTATATGGTTATCAAATACGGGCCTCAGGGTGACGCCGCCTGGATAATAAGCGACTGGAATTCGGTAAGCTGTGGAGCCGATATAGTGGTTGATTGCAAAGGGAATGTTTATGTAACAGGTTCAAGGAGCTTGTCTTATTCCGACCTTGACTATGCTACGGTTAAGTATGCCATGCACAATTATTGTACAGGACAAATTAACAGCGACTACAACCAAGATTGTAAGGTAGATTTTGGGGATTTTACTATAATAGCTGATTCCTGGTTAAATAATTACGGCTGGGAGGATTTAGAAGTGTTGGCCGATGATTGGTTATCCTGCCTTTTTGCCATTGAGGAAGATTGCTGGTAACCGTTGCCACCTAATAAGCGTCAGGGACATAAAGAACCTTAATCACTCCGGGATTTTGACGGCCAAACACCTGTATGAATATTCGCATAAACAGGGACAGGGGCTGTTTTGTGTATTGGAGGGGAGGGGAATTATCAAGGCCTAACAGCTGGCAAACTCGGAACGGTCTAACAACATTTCAAAATCATAATAACAGACCCGGCGAATCAGCAGTGTTTGTCAGACCTTTGCCAAAGACATAGAAACACGATAGAAACATTCAAAACAGGCGCTTTTCTTCAGGGCCGGTTTGTTGTATAATCCCGGCAGTGGTTTATCAAGGTTCGGTATGTTAATGTGTGTGTAAGGAGAATTTGACTTGGAGAATCATCGCAAGAGCAAGATAAAAAGGAAGCGCAAGAGCGGTTTTTTAGTGAGGATGCGCACGAGCAAGGGCAGGAAGACGGTCAATCGCAAGCGGAGGGCGGGCAGAAGCGTTAATGTGAGATAAGACAAGGTATTTGCCACCCCCTGTTTACGGCTTACAGGGGCAGGCAAGACACGAAGACACGAAGAAGAAAGCAAAAGTTAAAAAAAGAAGTAAAAAATGGATCCCCTG
>CAZQWM010000006.1:0-92692 GCA_964597035.1 uncultured Pirellulales bacterium | reverse complement strand
TTCGTGGCGAATAGTTTTTCAATCAATAAATATCGGCCTGATATGCCGCTGCAAAATATTTTCCGTAACGTTCGGCCCGATTATCCGCTCGCAGTCGACCACCGCATTCGTAAACTCCGTTCCCATTTCGGCAGCGACCTTATACCCGATGTGCAGCAGTTGCCGCAAATGCGGATTATACCGCCCGCTCGAACTGTCGTGCCGAAGTGTTTCGGTAAATTTTTTCCCGCTCCAATCATTCACAACCTCCGGCAAAGGCAGCTTGCTTTTGTCGATATCAATAACCGACGAATAAGGTCCGCTCAATTCCTCAATACGCGAATACGCCTGCGAATAAATCCGTTTGGCAATACCCATATAGTCCCCTCCCGCCAGCGCCAGCCCGCCAAGCTCCTCCAGCCAGGTCGTCCCGGCCGTCTTGACGTGCAGCCCGGCGTCGAATTTCTTTATCGCCCTGTTCATTGACTTATAAATCGCGAATTTGTCACTGCCCGAATGAACACTCAGCTTCAATCCCTTCGGCAGACCAAACTCTTCGGCCGCGCAAGCAATCACCGCAAGGTCCTGCTCAAATTCTTTTTCAAACTGCTCCACGTCGCCGACGTAATCAACTCCCTTATTGAATCTCCCGCTGAACTTCGGCGCAATCGTCTCAACGGGTATCTCCTCCTGTGCTGCACCTGCCAAGATGAAAAACAACTCCACCGGCGTCTGTGCCTGGTCCGTCTCGTCCATCGACAGCTCGGTAATGAAATTACCCACGCCCTTTTTCGATACGATATGCCGGTATAGTTTACCCACCTGCCTCACCGCCGCCAGATACTTGCCCGCTATCGCCCGCACCAGCTCCTCACTGACCGCCAAGCTTTCCTCAATTCCAGGGACCACAATTCCGTCGATATACTTCACGCACCCGTCAATGAACTTATCAATCTCGGCCCGCTCTACCGGCTGACTTATGAAGTCCGCCACGTCAAGCGTGAAAAAATTGCTCGAACTGATAAACGTATCGACGTTGTTGAAATTTATATGGTCCGCATCGACAAAATAAACCCCCTCCCAGAGAATATCCCTCGCCGCATCCGCGGCTTCGACTCGAACGGCCGGGGGCTTTGTCCCGATTATCGTGTGCTCCCTGTGTGATTTGTTCCAGACCGGCGTAACTTCCACCCCGGCCCTGCCCGCTCCAATTATCGCATCGAGAAGCGCCCTGCCCTGCTGGCCGAATCTGTCTCCTATCCCGAATGAATACCTGCCCAAAATCATATATACTTCGCCAGCTTCTGCTCCACCGGTTTTCGGCGCAGACGCACATACACCGGCAGCCCGTCTTTGCCGACAGTTATCGGCGCCTCGCCCTTAATCAACGGCCCTATATGCCTTCTGCACGCCTCGGTGATGTGATTGCCCTGCTTGTTTATATAGTCCCTCGGAACCTTCTTTTCGCCGTTGGCGACGTCCCTCAATTCCGCCAGTCCCGTCGTGCACTTATATTTATCCCCTTTTGCCCGGACAAGCGTTATCATTTTGTCGTTTACGCCTTTCATTGCCGCCTTCACTGCCGCTGCCCCGCACATCCACGCCTCTTTGACATCTGTAAGCGACGCGAAGTGCATTGCTGCTCTCTGATTCGTGCCTAATTTGTTCCATCTCGCCTTTATGCCGACCTCTTTTTCGATTACCACCTTAAGCATATCCGCAACGCCGCCAAGTTGAACGTGGCCGAAGGCGTCCTTTGCGAACGAACCGCTATCGGCCGTAACGTATTTACCGTCTTTGTCTTT
Source organism: uncultured Pirellulales bacterium (assembly GCA_964597035.1). GTDB lineage: Bacteria > Planctomycetota > Phycisphaerae > Sedimentisphaerales > Anaerobacaceae > Fen-1362. The sequence goes on along the minus strand of CAZQWM010000006.1, from coordinate 90,908 downwards.
AAGCCCTTCGCCTACAACGATAAAGACCTTGCCCAATCGCTTATATACCTCTCGCACGTCGCTGACGAATTTATCCCATGTAAACGCCGCCTCCGGCATATATACTAAGTGCGGCGCATCTTCCGGCGTCCTCGCGGCCAGACCCGTCGCGGCGGCGATCCAGCCGGCGTTTCTACCCATCACCTCTAAAATCGTGCAGGTATCGTGGGTATAAAGTGCATCGGTGTCTCTTCCGGCCTCCATCGCGCAGGTCGCGACGTATTTCGCCACGCTGCCGTAGCCGGGGCAATGGTCGGTGCACGCAAGGTCGTTATCCACCGTTTTCGGTATCCCGATACAGACAAGCTCGTAGCCGCGCTGGGCCGCTAATTTGTTCACCTTGTCTGCCGTATCCATCGAGTCATTGCCGCCGGCGTAAAAAAAGTACCTTATATCGTGCGCCGCGAACACGTCCAGCACCCGGTCGAAATCCGCATGCGCCTGGTCAAGCGATTTGAGCTTATGCCTGCACGACCCCATCGCCGCCGAAGGTGTCCGCTTTAATCCCTCAATAGTCGATGCCTTCTCAGTCGATACGTCGAACAAATCCTCCTGCAGAACTCCGAGTATCCCGTTATGCGCAGCCAGAACCCTGCCGATTTTTTTACACTTAGCCGCCTCCTGAAGCACCCCGCAGACGCTCGAATTGATTACGGCCGTCGGCCCGCCCGACTGCGCCACTATCGCATTTGCCTTCGCCTTTGCCATATTCCGATACTTCTCCAAAAATACCTCTACCGTACCTATTCTGCGCCAACGAAACCCTCCATATACGCCTTGCGCAGCCCAAAATCAAGCGGAATCGCTCGATTTGGCCATATGGAGAACGAAGAGAACAAAGGGAATAATAATTTTCGATTGCGGATTTGGCCCAGGAGGGGGGATACCTTCTCCTAATCACAGGACAAATAGTAACAACGTTTCGTCCCCGTTTTTAGGATTTCGGATGCCCTATGGTCTGTGCCAGAACCACCTGTTCGGGCTTTACTTTAATGACCTCGCTGAATTTCTTTTCGTCGATTAATCCCCTGACCACTGATGCCAGGCCTTCCGATGCACAATACAGATAGACGTTCTGGGCCAGAAAACCCACTTCGAAGCGCACCCAGAGGTCCCGTTTTTCCTTCGACACAGGCATAGGCGTATTCTTCCAGTTCTTCAAGTTAAGAACATAAACCAGATTCACCGGCGCGACGTATACGAAATCCTGCTGGCCGGCAAGTTTTCGAAAATCACCTTTTACAATCCGTGTAAGCTGGTGCTTCGCCACGTCATATAAATAGACACCTTCCGGCAGCACGACATAAATATCGACGGAATACCTGGCCATCGCCGCCGGTGAAGTGCGTTTGCCGTCAGGCCTGTTTATTCCGTCAGCGGCCCAAAGCAACTCCGACAACTGCTGAAGCGAAAGCTTCCTGTCCGAGATATCGCGAATCGTCTTTCTTTTCTTAAGCGCCTGCATAATGGAAATACCTTTGTTCAAATCGGGCTGATTAAGCTTGATTATTTCACCTTCCGCTATTAAGGCAGGGGCCGCTTCCGCCGGTGTGTCGGCGTCCTGAGTGAAGCCGGGCTTTGCCGCGGCAAGTAAGGCCATTGCCGGCACGCTCGTTAAGAATGTTCTGCGATTCATACATTCCTCCAGTATTTGTTTTGACAGCCCTTAGAAACCATTTTCAGCCACACGGTTTTCTTTGGTTGCCTAAATCTACGCAAGCCAGCCCTTTTCAACGGCATAGGTCATCCGTAAGCCCAGGGTAAAAACACTGGCTAACGGTACAAGGATTAATTGGTTGACATGTAGTTGACCTTAACGTTTTCGAAGTATACTTTTTTGACGCCGGCGAGGATATCCGCACTCTGGACGTTATTAAAGGAGCAATCCTTAAGAAAGATATCGGTAATCGAGGGCTTTCGGTAGAAACCCCTGAGGACTAAAACGTATTTGCTCTTTTGGCTGGTAACGTTTTCGATATTAATGTTGCGGACGGTCGGCAGATACGGGCCTGCCTCAGCTTCGCCGTAATAAAAGTTGATGTTGAAAATGGCCTCGTTGACCTCGCCGATTTCGACGTTTCTCATATAGATATTTTCGATGAAGCCGCCACGCATGGCGTTACTTTTGATTCGCAAGGCCTGGCGCAGGTGGGGTGAGTCCATTTTGCAGTTTTCGGTAAAAACGTTCCTGACGCCGCCCGACATTTCGCTGCCGAGGACGACGCCGCCGTGGCCGTCTTTCATCCGGCAATTCTGAACGACGATGTTTTCGCAGGGGACGTTGACCCTTCTGCCGTCGTTGTTCCTGCCTGATTTTACGGTGATGCAATCATCGCCGTTATCGAAGTAGCAGCCCGTGATGAGCACGTCTTTGCAGGAATCGGGGTTGCAGCCGTCGTTGTTGGGACCGTGGCCGATGACACTGATGTCCCTGACGGTGATATTCGAAGAAAGCACGAAATGAACGTGCCACATAGGGGAGTTTTTGATTGTTACGCCCTCAATGAGGACGTTTTTGCACTTATAGGGCTGAATCATATTGGGCCTTAAGTAATGGCCGGCACCGAATATTCTCTCCTCGACCGGCACGCCGTCGCGGCCATAGTCGTTCAGGAGCTTTATGTCATTGGCATCCGTCCGGCTTAACGCCCATTGCCACCAGTTACTCTCGTTTGCCTGGCCGTCTAGTGTGCCTTTGCCCGTTATGGCGATATTCTCCTGTTCGTAGGCGTAAACATTAGGCGAGTAATTTATGCACTCGATACCTTCAAACCTCGTGATTACGGTCGGAAGATACTTATCGGGGTAGGTCGAAAATTTAATGACAGCCCCTTCCGACACGTGAAGATTCACGTTACTTTTGAGATGAATCGCACCGCTGACGTATGTTCCGGCCGGCACCACTACCCGTCCTCCGCCGGCATCGTTGGCTGCTGATATCGCTTTTTCAAAAGCGCCGGTGCAGTCGGTATGCCCGTCGCCCACGGCGCCGTAATCAGTTATGTTAAAATCCCGGTCGGGAAAACTCGGCTCAGTTACCCTGCTGAGGATATCGTCAACCTGCTCCCATCCGGCAATTGCCTGCCCAGCTAGCACAACGCCAAAGAGCAAAACCGCCGGGAGTATCCTCGATAATGTTTCAACTCCGCATCGGCGAACGAATGGCTTAGTTGTTCTTTTATTCATACTGACACCTCCTGTTCCAAACTGGTTCTTGCGCAAGGTAAATATCATCTCCACTGTCGAATCAATACAGCGACTGGCCTGTGACAAAGCAGCCAATAATCAATATTCAATTACTAAAGCAGCCCATAATCCTGCAGGGCTTTTTTCAAGGTCGCTTTTTTGGTCTCGTCCATCGGCACCATCGGCAGGCGCATCTCTTCCGGCCCCATATTCAGCATTGCCATCGCCGCTTTAATCGGTATCGGGTTGGTTGACAATGAAAGCAGCCCCTTGCTCAGCGCAAAAAGTTTCTTGTGCCACTTCAGAGCAGCGGCAAAGTCACCTTCCAGTATTGCGTCCGTCAGCGCCTTTACATCTGCTGGCACGATATTCGCCACCACGCTTATCACGCCTTTGCCGCCCACCGATGCTATCGGCAGCGTCATCGAATCATCGCCCGACAGTATCGTCAGATCGCATTGCGTCGCAATTCCGCTGACGTGGTCCATCTGCCCCGTCGCGTCTTTTATCGCTACGATATTTTCGACATCCGCTAAGCGCACTATCGTATCGACCGTCATCCCCGCCCCGCATCGGCCGGGAATATCATACAGCACTATCGGTAAATCCACCTCTTCCGCGATTGCCTTGAAGTGCTGATAAAATCCTTCCTGTGTCGGCTTGTTGTAATACGGGTCCACCTGCAGCGTAGCGTCCGCCCCGACTTTTTTCGCAAAGGCCGCAAGCTCAATCGCCTCCGCCGTCGAGTTGGAACCTGCCCCGGCAATCACCGGCACCTGCCCGGCAACGGTTTTGACTACTCGTTCGATGACCTTCTTGTGCTCATCATGGCTCAATGTCGGGCACTCGCCCGTCGTGCCAACGGGCACAATACCATCTATCCCGCCCTGGAGCTGAAAATCAATCAGCTCGTCTAAGGTCTCGAAATCCACCTGCCCATCTCTGAAAGGCGTTACCAGCGCTACCATCGCCCCTGCAAACATTGTTTTGCTCCCTTTTTCCTTCCACGTCCCGGCATGCCGTAAGCCGGGATCCAGTTTTACTTTCTTGTCCCGGCATGCAGTAGGCCGGGATCCAAGTTTACTTTTGCCTTCTTCGTTCTGCGTTCTATGTTGGATGTTCGGTGTTCAGCGTTTGTTTTCCGTTTTCCGTCCTCTGTCTTCGGTCTTCTGCCTTCTTGACTACCCGCTGAACGCTATTTTAAAATCTACCCTTTCTCCCCGCTCTTATCAAGTCTATTCACCCTGTGAAATGTCTTTACTACGCAAAATATATCCACTCCTATCCCCTATAGCCCTGTTTATCTCATCGGGTTCTGACCGCTTTTATCGAGTCCCTTTCCAATTGATCTCACATCAGGATTTAACTCGATGCTTGTTCCAGAGAGCAGATTTTTGTATAATTTTCACATATGGCAACAAACATCTTTAAAAGAATGGAAAATAATAAGGGCAAGCTGAGCCCGAAAATTCGACCGTCAATTTCTATCATTCTGATGATATTGTTAGCTTATACTGCCATTTGTGTTTTCAGACGCACATCTATAATCTGGAAATTGTTTACAATAGGAACCTTGACTTCTTTGGGGGATATGTTTGAAAGGGGCGGTTTATTTTCTTTTACTGCTGGTATTATATCTTTTGCCCTAATTGTAGGGTGGTTTGCATTCTCAGGAAAATTACTTTATATTTGGGGATTCACTCAATATAAGCGTGTGCCAAGATCTGAACTGTATGGCTATATTTCTGTTTCACCGTTTGCATTATCAGTGGTTGCCTTACTCATTCATACGCCGACGCAAACCATAGGGGGCACAGAAGTGTTGGTCAAGGTTATTGCTTTTGGAATTTACTCCTTTTATTCGATACTGATATGGATATGGGCTATTGCACTTTCCTTCTTCGTTGTTCTTGCAGTTTGCGTCTTGGTTGGTGGGGCTTTTTCCGTTGCAGTGGGGCGTTTCATGAAGTATTTTCGAAGAACAAAGATTGACATGTCGCACCAAATTTGCCACGCTCGTCGTCTCGATAAATAGAGATATTGCGAGAATATATGCTTTTTGAAAGTTCCTAATCCTAGGATATGCCGCTTTTATCGCAATTTCTCTCTCATATTATTATGTTTTCTGTTTTGCCTGTATATCGCAGCCGTTTTTTCTTTTGGTTGGGCCCAATTAATTACATTCTTCGTATGGGTATCGGCCTGCCTTGTTTTTGATTGTGCCTCAAAGAACCAATCACAATTCTTATCATCTCTTATATCCGTAAGGGGATAAGATGGCACTATTATCCTGTTGCTTACAACGGTAAGCTCATTGTCAAGCTCTATACCGATGGCAGTTATCCACTCCTTAAGTACTCCGCACGTCAAAAGGACCACATCTTGAAATTCTCCAGATGTTAAAGGCGACACGTTATCAAACAAAAAATTATGTAGAATTCTAACAGCTGATGTTTTTTGTACGAAAGAATGAAATCCCGGGTAATAACTTGTGCTTTTGCCGGGTTGACCGACGAGCGGGATATTATCCCTGCTTACGAGATTCCAAAAATTGCTTAGTTCGCCGCCTGAATACTCAAACCCCATTACGGGAGAAATATACGTTTGATAGACCGTTTTTAAAATGGGATCTTCTTTTTCAACAAGTGTAGCGACTTTATAAACAATTAATTCGTTTGGCATTAAATCTTTTATGCTTTTCGTTTTTTCTTTATTAAATACAGCCCGCAGAGTCATAGTCTTTCCTCACATATTTAAAACGCTGCCTTTTAGGTCAATTATTTATTAGCATATCACATTTAGACTTTCCATCAAATAAAGTAGTGGCCAATTTTGAAAATGGCAAGGAGTTTTGGCGGCCTTGGTTTGCTTCTGGTTGCGTCAAAAAACAGCAAAATCTGTGTAATTTGTGGTTAAGTTTTACCGTATTTATCAATCAGCCGAATCATTTTTATACGCCTGTGGCGTATCGGCTGTCGCCCCACTTATGCCGACAAATTCTTAAGAAACTCCCTACAAAACCTGACAGCAGGCACGGCCAGCTCGCGCAACCTTTTCTCATCTAACATAAAGCCGTAGCCGTGTATCTCCATATGCCTGAACACCAGAAGCTTGCTGATTGCCTCAAACTCTTCGTCATTTATCAATGACCGATTCTTTGACTTCAGCAGCAGTTCTTTATGCCAGCTCTCCGTTTTAGATGTCTTGATACCCATTGTTTCAAGCTTACATCTAAGTATGCGTTCCACTCCCGTGTAAACATCCTGGAGCAGCTTGCCAAGCGCTATAACCTCGAACCGATTGAGCTTGTCTCTGCCTATAAGCTCTTCAACCAGCTTGATTGTCGCAACAACGTTTTTTGCCTCCGACCGCAGGTAATCAGTTTCTGCGCTCATAAATGCAAATCCCCTTTTCACGGATGATGCTGGCAATCGGCGGCTTCTGCGACAAATCCACGAGGTCCACTGGCTTGGGCATAGCAAAAAACAGCTTCGTATAAAAATCAAAGAACTTCTCCGCTGCCAGTCCCTCGACCGCCAAATCTATGTCGCTTGCTTGTGTTTCGTCCTGGGCGGCTGAACCAAACAGCCAGACAGCCCGCACATCAAATTCTCTTGCAAAACTTTCTATTGTCTGCCTTAGCGCGCTTGCAATCATAAAACAACCTCCTCGTGCCTTAGCGTTTTTATGGTGAGTATTTATCAATCAGCCGAATCATTTCGGCTGTCGCCTCTCGTATCCCGACGAACACGCTTCTGGCGATAATACTGTGGCCGATATTGAATTCATCCAGCCCTTTGATAGCCGCCACCAGAGCGATATTGCGGTAGGTTAATCCGTGTCCCGCGTGCACAATCAACCGCTTTTTGAACGCCAGGTCTCTTGCCGCTTTAAGCTCGTTGAGCCGTTTGCTAATCTCTTTGTCCGTTTCAGCGTTGGCATATTGTCCCGTATGCAGCTCAATTGCGTCGCAGCCGGCCCTTGCTGCCGCTGTTATCTGTCCTTTTTCCGGCACGATAAACGCACTTACTAAAATCCCTTTTTTGTGCATTCGCCTGACCACTTCTCTTAGCCGAGTCCCCATCGTTACACAGTCCAGTCCGCCTTCGGTCGTCAGCTCTTCTCTTCGTTCCGGCACAATCGTAACCTGCTCCGGCTCTATCCCCTCGGCAATTCTTACTATCTCCTCCGCCATTGCCATTTCCAGGTTCAGCTTGCACGCCACTGTCTCCGTCAACACCTGCACGTCCCGGTCGCCGATATGTCGTCTGTCCTGCCGCAAGTGCACTGTTATTCCGTTTGCCCCTGCCAATTCGCACTCCGCCGCCGCCCACACCGGGTCCGGCTCATCCGTCCGCCTGGCCTGCCTCACCGTCGCAACGTGGTCGATATTCACATTCAGAACAGCCATATTTGTTTCCCTCAAAAAGCCACCTGATTATATCGCTGACGTTATTTGAGGCAAGGACTATCCTCTTGCCATCTCTGCTCCTTGCCGGTATATAACTCTCAGCATTGCAGCGCAGTTTTATTAGAGAAAGGGAAACGTTGCTCGATGAAGTTGACGTGGGCCAACAGGATTACGATACTTCGCATACTGCTTATCGCGCCGTTTGTCAGTTTTATGCTCAAAATCAACGACCCTGCGCTGAGCGATAATATGCGCCAGGTTTTCCGTTACGTTGCATTCGCAATTTTTATGATTATGTCGCTAAGCGACGGGCTTGACGGCTTTTTGGCGCGTAAAAATGGGCAAGCCACAAAATTAGGCGCGTTTCTTGACCCAACGGCCGACAAGCTGCTGATAACCAGTGCGTGTCTGCTGCTGGCTTCGCGGCGAGCGGGGGTCGACGGCTTTCTGCTGCCCTCGACGGTCGTTGTTTTAATAATAGGGAAAGACGTGCTGCTGCTCATCGGCTTTGTAATAGTCTTTTTTCTTACCGGCAAGCTCCGCATCGACCCACTATTCACCGGCAAGGTCTCCACTGCGCTACAGCTTACTATGATTGCTGCGATTCTTATTGCGCCGGAAGCGTCGAGTTTGTTTGGCGGCTGGATTTGGTTTCTGCGTGTTCTTTGGTGGTCGGCCGCTCTTGCGGCGCTTGTTGCAACTTTAGTTTACATCAGCAACGGCAGCAAGTTCATCGAGCAGTTCGAGCAAAATAATAATCATTGAATCTCGTCGCTCGAATTTCGTGTTTCATATTTTGTCGTCAGTGGATTTCGTTCTTCGTGTTTTTAGGCACGGTATAGTATAATCCAGTCAAAGTTAATGCTTATTAGGATAAACTGATGCCATTCAAGACATTTGGTCTGGCCGACCCTTTGGTGCGAGGTATTCTGGCGGCGGGCTACACAGCACCCACCGAAGTTCAGTCACAGGCGATACCCGCGGCGCTGGCCGGCAAGGACATCATCGGCTGCGCCCAGACGGGCACGGGCAAGACCGCCGCGTTTGTTCTGCCCATTTTGAACCGGCTGAGCCACGAGCACGCTTCAAAAAGGAGAGTCGTCCGCTCGCTGATTCTGACGCCGACGCGCGAGCTGGCGTTGCAAATCGAAAAGTCCATACTGCGTTACGGCCGATTCTTGCAATTGCGGACGCTGGCCATTTATGGCGGAGTAAACATCAAAAGCCAGCTCACCGCACTGCGTCGGGGAGTTGATATTATCGTCGCGACACCGGGGCGTCTGCTTGACCATATGCATCGACGCACCGTCGACCTGCGGCACGTAGAGGTGCTGGTCCTCGATGAAGCCGACCGGATGTTCGATATGGGGTTTATTAAGGACGTGCGCAGAATCATTTCCGCCGTGCCCACAAATCGCCAGACGATGCTCTTTTCGGCCACTGTGACGCCGGAAATAAGTGCACTGGCGACGGGCGTGCAGAAGTCGCCCATTATGATACAGATAGGCCGCCCCCGAAACCCCATCGAGACAATTACACAGAAATTATATCTCGTTGAGAGGGAACAGAAAATCGCTCTTCTTTTGCACCTGCTGCAAGACAGGCATATGTCCAGCGTGCTGGTATTTTCGCGCACCAAGCACGGCGCGGACCGGATACAGCGGCATCTTGAGCGGGCGGACATTGAATCCGTGGCGATACATTCAGGGCGGACGCAGGGCCAGCGAGAGCGTGCGCTGGACGGGTTCAAAAACGGAGAATACCAGGTAATGGTTGCGACCGATATCGCGGCCCGTGGGATAAACGTTATCGGAATCTCGCACGTCATCAATTTCGACGTGCCTGCGATACCCGAGGACTACATTCATCGGATTGGTCGGACCGGCCGGGCCGAAGCCACCGGAGACGCGATTACGTTTGTCTGCTTCGATGAGCTTAAGCAGCTTCATCAGATTGAAAGATTCATAGACCGCGAACTCACACCCGTCGAGTGTGAGGGCTTTACCTACACCAGGCCTGCTACGCCTAAACGGGTGCTGGGGCTGCACAAAGGCAGGTTTTCGACCGCCGGCAGGAAGTCACGCGGCTCTTACCGTCGCCGACCACGCCAAAGACGTTGAAAATGCCCCCGCAAGGATCGACGCTAATTAATATCAACGAGTCAAAACCTGTTGCATTTGGATAATAGTATCGTTAAAATGCTTGGTTTGTCCAAGGCGGTAAATTGCGGGGCAGCCCTGAAGTGGCTGCCCCTGTTTGTGGTTTTAAGGAGCAATATGTATGGGTTGTAATCTCGCAATAGCGGGTGTGACCGGCGCGGTCGGTCAGGAGTTTTTGAAAATCATCGAGCAGCGAGACTTCTCCTTCGATTCGCTGAGGGTCCTTGCGAGTAGCCGGTCCGCCGGTAAGAAAATCGAGTTCAAAGGCAAAGAATACATTGTCGAAGAACTGACCGAAAAGAGTTTTGACCGCGTCAATATAGCTTTGTTCAGCGCGGGCGCGTCGCGCAGCAAAACCTTTGCGCCTGCGGCGGTGAAAGCCGGCGCGGTCGTGGTTGATAATTCGTCGGCATTCAGAATGAACCCCGAGGTTCCGTTGGTTATCCCGGAAATTAACCCGCAGAAAATCAAAGACCACAAAGGCATCATCGCCAATCCCAACTGCTCGACCATTATCGGGATTGTTCCAGTGTGGCCTTTGCATAAAGCGAACCCTGTTAAACGGATGATTGTCAGCACCTACCAGGCGGCTTCGGGCGCGGGCCAGGCCGCAATGCTTGAGCTTGAACAGCAGGTAAGGGAAATCCTTGCGGGTAAAAAGCCGACCACTAAGGTCCTTCCTTACCAGCTTGCCTTCAACGTGTTTAGTCACAACTCCGCTCTCGATGCAGACGGCTATAATCTCGAAGAGGTCAAAATGGTCAAGGAGACCAGAAAAATCTTCGACTGCCCGGATATCGCCGTGACCGCGACCTGCATCAGGGTCGCCGTCTTCAGGGCGCACTGCGAGAGCATTAACCTGGAATTCACCGACCCCATCACTCCTGACGAGGTGCGCAAGCTGCTGGCCGATGCACCGGGCGTGTCGGTTTTAGACGACCGTGAGAATAATCGCTTCCCGATGCCGATTGACGCAACGGGCCAGGACGACGTATTCGTCGGCAGAATCCGGCAGGATATGTCCATACCCGAAAATCGCGGCATAAATATCTGGGTCGCGGGGGACCAGTTGCGAAAAGGTGCGGCGCTGAACGCTGTTCAAATCGCCGAAAAACTGCTCTAATTAGAGAATGGCAGTTCGCAACATAAAGCTGACAGTCACCTACGACGGCACCGGTTACCACGGCTGGCAAATCCAGCCCGACAAGCGAACCATCCAGGCGGAACTCATCAATGCCGTAAGCGACCTGCTCGGCTGGCGGACCGACGTTACAGGGGCGTCGAGGACAGACGCCGGCGTCAGCGCGGTGGGCCAGGCGGCGCTTATTCAAATCGATTCGCCCATCCCGACCAAGAATTTCGCCAAGGCAATCACCGACCGGCTGCCGGCTGATATCGCCGTCGTCGAGGCCGTCGATGTCCCTATGGGCTTCGATGTTATCGGCGACGCCAAAAGCAAGCTCTACCGCTACAGTATTTTCACCGGCCGGGCGAGGCCCGTTTTCGAAATCCGTCGTTGCTGGCACCTGCCCGAAAAACTCGATATCACGGCAATGAACGAGGCGGCGCAGCTTCTGGTCGGCGAAAAAGACTTCAAGTCCTTCGCCGCCGCCGCCGACCATCGCACCGAGAGCGTCCGAACGATTTCCCGCTGTGAAGTTTATCTGCCCGCAGACAATGCCTCCTCGCAGAACGCAGAGCACAGCTCGCGGGACTGGATTTATATCGATGTCGAGGGCAATCGCTTTTTATATAATATGGTCCGTAATATCGTGGGGACCCTTGTCGAGGTCGGCGTGGGCAGGATGAGACCTGAAAAGATACTCGAAATCATCGAGGCAAAGGACCGCAGAGCGGCCGGGCCAATCGCTCCGGCCCAGGGCCTCTGCCTGAGGTGGATTAAGTATTGAAAATTGTTCATATAATAACACGTTTGATTTTAGGCGGTGCGCAGGAGAACACGCTGATAACGTGTAAGCTCCTTGCGCAGCTTGGGCACGATGTTACCCTTATCACCGGCCCGGCGCTGGGGCCGGAAGGCGACTTATACGACCAGGCCGAAAATCAGGGATTCAAGTTTATAATCGTCGATAAGCTTCGCCGGCAGATAAATCCGTTTCACGATATCACTGCGTATTACCGGCTAAAGAAACTGCTCACAGAACTCAAACCCGATATTGTGCATACGCACTCTGCGAAGGCGGGCGTATTAGGTCGCTTCGCTGCATACTCACTCAAGGGCAAGTGGGGGCATAATCTGCCGCACGTCGTCCATACAATCCACGGCCTTGCATTTCATCCGTATCAAAGCAGCTTACTCAATAAGTTCTACATAGCGGTTGAAAGAGCCGCAGCGAAACGGACCGATTTTTTTATCTCGGTTGCCGATGCGATGACCAAGCAGGCACTTGCAGCGGGTATCGGCTCGGCCGATAAATTTGTCACAGCATACTCGGCCATCGAGGAAGATGGTTTTTTGTCGCCCATTCCAGACGACCGAAAAAAGCAGTTCCGTCAAAAATACGACATTCCAGACGACGCGATTGTTCTCGTGACAATCGCACGGCTGTTTCATCTCAAAGGGCATGAATTCATAATCGATTCGGCCAAACGCCTTGCCAACCAATTTCCCAAGGCCGTCTGGCTCTTCGTTGGCGACGGCATCTTAACCGGCAAATACAAGCAGCAAATCAAAGACCTGGGCCTTGAGGACAGATTCAGATTTACAGGACTTTTATCGCCTGATGAGATACCGCTTGTGATTCAGTCATCGAATATTCTCGTTCACTGCTCATTGCGCGAGGGTCTTGCCCGCACGCTGCCGCAGGCGATGCTGTGTGGCAGGCCTGCAATCAGTTTCGATATCGACGGAGCGAGAGAGGTGGTCAATGAAAATACGGGCCGGCTTATTGAGCCGAAGAACGTTGAGCAGTTGACGGCGGCGTGCGCTGAGTTGACAGGCGATAAAGACCTCCGCGAAAAACTTGGGCAACAAGGCCGACAGAAAGTTAAAGATATTTTCACCCCCGAAAGGATGGCTGACACAATCGAAAGCGTTTGCCGCCGACTGACTGAATAAGCCCGCTCTGCAATTCTTTTCACTTTTTACTTTTACCTTTTATCTTTTGCTCCGGGGCCTTTGTCGCGGGTGTTACCGTTTCCTTTTTTTCGCCTTTATCCTTTTCAGGTGTATCTTTTTTAGCCGCTTCTTTGTAATCCCTGCTTCTGTAATCGGTGGCGTAGAAGCCGCTGCCTTTGAATATCAGTCCTGCACCTGTTCCGATGAGTCGCCTAAGAGTTGTCCTGCCGCAGTTCGGGCACTTCCGCAGGGTCGGCGCCTTTATGCTCTGTAGCCGCTCGAATCGATACCCGCATTTACTGCAATTATACTCGTATGTAGGCATATCTTACTGTGTATCTGTTGTCTCCGGCTCTTGTGCTGCTTCGGCCTCCGGCAGCTTGTTGACTATTACCCTGCTTGCCCGAATAACTCTGCCGTTTAGCTTATAACCCTTCTGTAATTCTTCCAGTATCACACCATCCTCTTTGTCCGCATCTGCCTGACGCAGCATCGCCTCGTGCATTGAAGGGTCGAACTGCTCACTCGCCGCCGCTATATGCTCCACTCCCTGTGCCTTCAGCGCCGCGAGCATATGCTCATAAACAATCTTCACGCCCTTTGCCAGCAACTCAACGTCTTCGGTGCCCTCTGCGTTGCCTATGGCTCTCTCGAAGTCGTCCAGAACAGGCAACATTGCCTTGATAATCCTCTCCTTCTCGTGCGCAATACCTTCGGCTATCTGCTTAGCCGCCCGTTTTTGGTAGTTGTCGTAGTCCGCAGCTACTCGCTGCAGTTTGGTCAATAGCTCGTCCTTTTCCTTTTGCAGTTCTTCGGTCTGAGAGTCTTGTTTCGGTTTTTCTTTCTTCCTCGGCACCATTAGTTGCCACCAAAATATTTCTTCAAATGGTCAACAAAACCTGTCACCTTTGGGAATACACTTTTGTTTTCCGTCTTTGCAAATTCCCGCAGCAGCTCCTGCTGCTTAGAGTTCAGCTTCGTCGGCACCTCGACTACCACGTGTACAAGCTCATCTCCCGTTCGTCGCGTTCTAATATCCGGCAGTCCCTGCCCCTTTATCCGAAACATGCTGCCATTCTGTGTCCCCGCCGGAATTTTCAACTGCCTTGTTCCATTTAAGCTCGGCACATCGACCGAGGCGCCGAGCGCCGCCTGAGTAAAGCTCACCGGCACAACCGAAATCAGGTCGTTACCGTCTCTTTCGAGAAACTCGTGTGGCTTTATCGTCACGTAGCAGTACAAATTGCCTCTCGGCCCGCCATTATTGCCCGGCTCGCCTTCCGCCGCAACCCGCACTCCCTGTCCTTCGTGCACACCCGCCGGTATCTTGATATTCACAACGCGTTTTTTCGGGACCCGCCCGCTTCCGCCGCACTGCCTGCAGGGATTGGTAATAACCTCACCTGTTCCTCTGCACTGGGGACACGTCGAGACCATTTGGAAGAACCCGCCGCCTCTGGCCACCTGTCCGGCCCCGCCGCAGGTCGGGCAGGCGCCCGGCTTTGACCCTTTTGCGCTGCCCGTACCGTTGCATTCGCCGCACAAATCCTGCCGCGTAAACTCGATTGTCTTCTCGGTCCCCTTTGCGATGTCATTGAGTGCAAGCTCAACCGTCGTCTCGAGGTCATATCCCCTCGAAGGCCCGCGTCTGGTGCTTCTTCGTCCTCTTACCCCGAAAAGGTCGCCCAAATCGCCGAAGCCGAATATATCCTCGAAAATGCTGCCGATGTCCTGCCAGCGCATATGCGAGTAATCGCGCACGCCCACGCCGCGCAGGCCCTCGTGCCCGAACTGGTCATAGCGCTTGCGCTTTTCGGGGTCGCTGAGGACCTCGTACGCCTCTGCGCACTCTTTGAACTTTGCCTCAGCTTCGGTTTTGTTATCGGGATTCTTGTCGGGGTGATACTTTATTGCCATTCGCCGATAAGCGCGTTTTATCTCATCGGGCGAGGCGGTCTTGCCTACCCCGAGAACCTCGTAATAGTCGCGTTTTGGCATATTAACGTGAGCCCCCAACATAAAGCCGGGGGCTTTTATCCTCTTTACTTTTGCTTTTTACTTTCACCGCGTTCTCTGCGGCAGAACCTATCTCACCGCCCCTGGTATCGGCTCCTGCTCTTCGTCCTTTTCCTTAAAATCGGTTATAAGGACGTTTGTCGTTAGCATAAGTCCCGCGACCGAGGCAGCCGTCTCCAGCGCGGTTCTGACGACCTTGGCAGGGTCGATAATTCCGGCCTTGACCATATCCATAAGCTCGCCCGTGTTGGCGTCGTAGCCGAGGTTCTTCTCCTTGTCTAATCGCTCAAGCAGCCTGGCCGCTATCACGTCGCCGTGCTCGCCGGAGTTTTCGGCTATCTGAATCGTCGGCTTGCGAAGCGCCTCAGCTACAATATCGAACCCGATTTTCTCTTCGCCTTTTGCCTTGCTCTTTGCCTTTTCTACTTCGGCTATCGCCCGCAGGAACACCACTCCGCCGCCGGCCACGACGCCTTCTTCGGTTGCAGCCCGCGTTGCGTGCAGTGCATCTTCGAGCAGGTCTTTTTTCTCTTTCATTTCCGTTTCGGTAGCAGCTCCCGCCTTGACTACTGCGACTCCGCCGGTCAATTTGGCTAATCTTTCCTGCAGTTTCTCCCTGTCGTAGCTGCTTGTTGTCTTTTCTATCTGGTTTCGTATCTGGTCACAGCGTGCAGTGATGTCCTTTTTGCTTCCGCCGCCCTCGATGATTGTCGTCGTTTCCTTATCAACGACAATTTTTTTCGCCTGTCCAAGCTGCGACAGTTCGATTTTTTCCAGTTTTATGCCGAGGTCTTCGCTTATCACCTGCCCACCGGTAAGCACGGCCATATCCTGCAGCATTGCCTTTCGCCTGTCGCCAAAGCCGGGCGCTTTTACCACACACACCTTCAAGACACCCTGCAGCCGGTTTATCACAAGCGCCGCAAGGGCCTCTCCTTCGACATCCTCAGCCACGATGAATATCGGCCTGCCGACGCTTGCGACTTTCTCTAACAGCGGTATCAGCTCGCGGACGTTGGATATTTTCTTTTCGTGCAGCAGTATATATGCATCCTCCAGCACCGCCTCTAAGCTCTCGGGGTTCGTCATAAAGTAAGGAGATATGTATCCCCTGTCGAACTGCATTCCCTCGACAACGCTGACCTCGTTTTCAGTTCCCCTGCCTTCCTCTATCTCTATGACCCCTTCTTTGCCGACTTTTCCCATCGCGTCGGCCAGGAGCTTTCCCACTTCCGGGTTGTTGTTGGCGCTGATGGTCGCCACCTTGGCAATATCTTCGCGACCCTTCACCGGTACTGAAACCGACTTGATGAATTTACCGACTGTTTCCACGGCCCTGCTTATCCCGCGCTGTATCGCCATCGGATTAGCGCCCGCCGCGACGTGCTTGAGTCCCTCGATGTATATCGCCTCGGCCAGAATCGTCGCAGTTGTCGTGCCGTCGCCGACCTCGTCGCCGGTTTTGCTTGCCGCCTGGTTGACCATCTTGGCGCCCATATTCTTGAAGGGCTGCTGAAGCTCGATTTCCTTGCTGACGCTCACGCCATCCTTGGTAATTTTCGGCGAACCCCAGCTCTTTTGCAGTATCACGTTTTTGCCCGTCGGTCCCAGTGTGACCTTCACAGCGTTAGCCAGCTCACTCAATCCTTCCTTAAGCTGACCCCTCGCCGCGTCATCAAACATCATTTGCTTCGCCATATTCGTATACCTCTCAATTTAATATTGCCTTCTCCGTATCCTTCGTTATTTCTCAATTACTCCGAGTATGTCGTTCTCATGCAGTATCACATATTTCACGCCGTCAATCTCCACGTCGTTACCTAAGTATTTCGCGTATATGACATCTTCGCCTTTCTTCACGCTCATCGGATTTCGTTTGCCGTTGTCGTTCATCTTGCCCGGTCCAACCGAAACAATCTTTCCTCTTTGCGGCTTTTCCTTCGCGGTATCCGGCAGTATTATCCCTCCCGAACTTTTCTCTTCCGCCTCCGATTGTTTTACTATTACTCTGTCATCCAGTGGTACTAACTTCATACTGACCTCCTTATATATACTGTGATTCTATTTTGTGTCCTTTTAGATTTCCAATACCACTATCGTGTCAACCTTGTCGATCACCACGCCTTTGACATCCAGCGTAATGTTACCTTCTTTCGCAAATATTACATTTTTACCGTTCGCAAACAGGTACGCCTTATTGACATTTAACTGTTGCGTCTCCGGCAGCAGCAGCTTTTCCTGTCCCGGCCGTTTGATTATGTGAACGTATGCCTTGTCCGCTCTGTGCGTCATCACGCCCCAATTCTGTGGCGGCATCGGCCCGCCGCGAGTGGCGTATATAGTCTCGCCGTTTTTGGCCAGCCATTCGCCCATCTCTTTCAACCGCTGCACGCATTCCGGCTGTATCTCGCCCGTCGGCATAGGCCCCACGTTCAAAAGGAAGTTGGCGTTGTATCCGGCTGCTCGCACAAGATATTTGAGGAGTTGTCTGCTGCTCTTGAAACTCCTGTCGGCCTTTTTATATCCCCACGACTGATTCATGGTCTCGCAGCTCTCCAGCGGCAACTGCGATACGTGGCCCGACTCGCTGAACACGTCCTTGCCCGGCACGCCTTTCTCGAACATCTGAAAATCCTCGCCCTCGAAAGGCGCCTCGTGATGGTTATTGCCAATAAGCGCCTGCGGCTGCAAGCGGTGTATCAGGTCGTAAGTCTCTTTTAGTCGCCAGTCGACGTGAGTTTTCTTGCTGCCCTTTCTGACCTGCTGGTCCCACCATCCGTCGAACCACATACCCGCGAGCTTTCCATAATGGCCGCCGCACAGCTCCCTAATCTGAGCGTTCATATAGTCGATATATTTGTTGAAATCTCCGCTGTCGGGCCTGCCCGCGTTATGTCCGGTCTGTCCCCGCGGGTAATAATCCGGGTGGTGCCAGTCCAAGTGCGAGTAGTAGAAAAATAACGGCATGTTCTGCTTTGCGCATTCGTCGGCTAACATTTTCAGCACGTCTTTCTTGTAAGGTGTCCTGTCGACGATGTCATAGTCGCTGGTCTTCGAATCAAACATTGCAAAGCCGTCGTGATGCTTGCTCGTTATCGTGATGTATCTCATCCCGGCGTCTTCGGCGATTTTGACCCATTCAGCAGCGTCGAATTTGACCGGGTTGAACTGACCCGCGATTTTCTCATACTCCGCCGCCGGTATCTTCGCCTGCTCCATAATCCACTCGCCGGAGTAGCTGTTGCCCTCCCACTCTCCGCCGGGGACCGAGTAAATACCCCAGTGAATGAACATTCCGAATTTTGCGTCGCTGAACCATTTCTGCTGGACCGTCCATTCGCACCAGCTTTTATCTTCAACAGTTGTTGGCTGAGCGCATCCCGACATCGCCAAAGCAAACGCTGCCAGGGCCCCTGTCAATATTGTCTTGCGAAGCATCTGCACGCTGGTACCTTTCTTACATCATTCCGCCCATGCCACCCATACCGCCCATGCCACCCATGCCGGGCTGTCCGGGCATAGCGGCCTTCTCGTCCTTGGGCTGTTCCGTAACAACGCAATCCGTGGTCAGCAGAAGTCCTGCGATGCTCACTGCGTTCTGGAGCGCAATTCGCGTGACCTTTAATGGGTCGAGCACCCCCGCTTCCATCAAATCCTCATACTTGTCGGTATCCGCGTTGTATCCGAACGCGCCCTTACCCTCTGCAACCTTGCTCACAACCAGATTTGCAGTCGCCCCGGCGTTCGCCGCTATCCAATAGCAAGGCGTCGACAGCGCTTTGGCGACAATTTCTGCGCCGGTTTTCTCATCGCCGGACAGCTTCAGTTTCTTAACCGCCTCGATGCACCGAATCAGTGCCACACCGCCGCCCGGCACAATTCCTTCTTCTATTGCCGCCCGCGTCGCGTGAAGCGCATCTTCTATGCGTGCCTTTCGTTCCTTCATCTCCGCTTCGCTTGCTCCGCCGACGTTTATCTGCGCCACCCCGCCCGTCAGCTTGGCCAATCGTTCCTGCAGCTTTTCTTTGTCGTAGTCGCTGGTGTTTTTTTCTATCTCGTCCTGTATCTGCTTAATCCTGCCCTTAATCGCACTCTCGCTGCCGGCCCCTTCGACGATAATCGTATTGTCATTGTCAATCGTCACCTTTTTTGCCTGCCCAAGCTGTTTGGCGCCGATGCTCTCAAGCTGCACACCCAAATCCTTAAATATCGCCTCAGCTCCGGTCAGTATGGCGATATCCTCCAGCATCGCCTTGCGTCTGTCGCCATAGCCCGGCGCCTTGACCGCCGCACAGCTGATAATACCTTTTAGCTTGTTGACAACCAATGTCGCCAGCGCCTCGCTCTCGACGTCTTCGGCGATAATCAGCAACGGCCGTTTCGCTTTCGCCGCTTTCTCCAGTACAGGCACTAATTTCGCCACGCTGCTTATCTTGTCCTCATAAACCAGTATTAACGGCCTCTCCAATTCGCACGTCATACTGTCCGGATTCGTCACGAAATGAGGCGAGAGGTACCCTCTGTCGAACTGCATCCCCTCCACAAAATCCACCGTTGTCGCCAGGCCTTTGCCTTCCTCAACTGTTATCACCCCGTCCTTGCCTAACCGCTGAAAGGCATCCGCCATTTTATTGCCTATCTCGGTATCGTTATTTGCCGATATCGACGCCACGTTAACAATATCCGTCCGTTTGCTGATATCCACCGGCTTGGCCAGGTCTTTGAGCTTCTCGACCACCGCCTTCGCCGCCTCCTGCATCCCGCGATTCAGTGCCATCGCATCGGCGCCGGCGGCTAAGTTACGAAACGCCTCCTTATACATCGCCTCCGTCAATACCGTCGCCGTTGTAGTCCCGTCGCCAGCTATCTTCGACGTCTTGCTCGCCGCCTCCTTCACCAGCTTTGCCCCCATATTCTCCGCCTTGTCGACAAGGTCGATTTCTTCGGCAACGGTGACGCCGTCTTTTGTTATGGTCGGCCCGCCCCAACTCTTATCGATAATCGCATTTCGCCCTCTCGGCCCCAACGTCGACTTCACCGCCGCCGCCAGTTTCTCGACTCCCTTCAACAAGGCACGTCTCGCCTCTACTTCAAACGCCAAGTCTTTGACCGCCATATTCCCGTTCTCCTTTATAAATCAACAAAACTCGGTCTTGTTATCATCCACAATCCAGTATAGGCTGCAAATAATATACCATTAACGCCGCAAACGCCACCATGCTATTGATCTGCCATCTTAAGCCCTTTGATGACAAGAGGTTAAGTCAAGGAACGGCTCCCGCCACCCCGGCCAGTCCCATTTCTCTTCACCACTTTTGGCAGCCATATCCCATTTTACTTCGCCAATCTGACAGCTTGCCAACGCAATACGTAATACGACTTTGCCATAATCGCTGCTATAATCCTGCTTTTTAACAGGGTAATGTGATGGCTGTATCCAGGCGCTTGACTGAAATTTACGACCTGCTGTTTTCCCGGTTCGGGCCGCAGCACTGGTGGCCGGGCGATACCCAGTTCGAAATCATCGTCGGCGCGATTCTCACCCAGAACACAAACTGGTCCAACGTCGAAAAGGCCATTGTAAACCTCAAAGCCGCCCGCCTGATTACCCCCGCCAAGCTGCACGCTCTTCATACCGCAAAGCTTGCCCGATTGATTCATCCTGCCGGCTACTTCAATATAAAAGCAACACGCCTGAAAAACTTCCTCGACTGGTTCTCGGAGAACTACAAACTTCGGCTGAAGAATTTAGATACCGTAGGCACCGACCGGCTGCGAGCAGAGTTGCTTTCCATAAAAGGTATCGGCCCGGAGACTGCTGATTCGATTCTGCTCTATGCGTTCGCTCGGCCGGTCTTTGTCGTTGATGCCTATACCGCCCGCATTTGCTCCCGCCACAAGCTAATAGACGACAGTGCAGACTACTCCCGCATACAACAGCTTTTCGAATCGAAATTGCCTGCTGACGTGAAGCTGTTTAACGAATATCATGCGCAACTGGTGCGCTTGGGCAAAGAATTCTGCAGGCCGAAGCCGGATTGCATTAACTGCCCGCTCAATAAGCTCCCTCACACTGCGCTAACCGGCAATATTATTTGAGTGGGCGCATCGCCTGCCACGAATATTCCTCTATTACGTCGTCATTGCCGACGAGTGTAACATCACCTTCGGCACTGAGGTCCTGCTTAACCCAGCCGCGAATATAAACCGCCCCCGTACGGATTTTATATCTTGACGTATTCTGAAAGTCCGCCTCGTGAAGAATGAACTTGCCCTTCGTCAAAAAATACAGTCTCGAATTGTCCTCGATGTCCCCATCGCGGTATACCTTTCCCGGATATACCCTGCCTTCACACAAGCCGCCGTGAACTTCACAATTTATTTTCTTCTTCTTGTAGTAGTTGCCGGACCAGCCTGCCCCAGCCATTCTGTCGGGTGAAATAAATATACTCACCTCGCCCCGGTCCTCGTCGTTATTCGGGTCCTTGACATACGCTTCGTACTCAAGCGCCTTTGCAATTTTTTGCTGCTGCTCATTGAACGGGACATCTTCTGCAGTCGATTTCTCGCGAATCTTCCATTCGCGCCACACTGGCAGCCCCTGCGCAGTATCAGGGTCCGGCACATTTTTACCCGTCCGAATGACAAACCAGTATACCGCTGCAAACAAAACAGCGATGACTATAACTAAAAAGACTCCGGTATTTCCCCGCCGTGCGTTAGCGGCTCGTGTGATTTGGGTTTTCCCCATAGTTTTACCTCCCTCAAAGAGGTCTTAAAAGTTTCGTAAAACCTCCGTATTCTATCTAATCCACCCTGCCAATCAACAACAATTTTTTCCCATATGGTCTTCAAGACAGGGACAAAATTCGACCGTTATCCCCTCGATAGTCCCCGTACCCGGTGTCAACAGAGGATAAGGTAGAATCAGAATCTGTATGAAATGCTGGCTCCTCCCCACAGCTCGTCTTCGTCGTTGACAGACTCTTCGAACGATATTTGATACCTGAGTTTCGGTTCGAATCTAACCTGTCCGAACTGCATTTTTGTCCCCACGCCGAAGACAACGTGCGACCAGTCGTGGTCCACGCCGCCCAGCCCGTCGTTATAGACAAGCTCACTCGAAAGATAACCTATCTGTTTCTCCACACCCATCCCGAAGAGCCAAAACTCGTAGTCCAGGCCGAGGATATGTATCCAGCCGCCCTGGTCGCTGTTCGCGGCGTTGCTCTTCGCCGGCCAGAACCTGCCAACGTAATAGCTCGGCACAAGCCGGCTGTCACTCGCCATATACGCCTTAGGCCAGCTAAACTGCACGCCTGCCTCCTGAGCATCCCTTTCTGTTGATGGCAGTTCCGTAAAATCGTAGTAAATAAAGTTGACACTGTATTTGGTGGCATGCAGCATATCGGCCCACAATACACCACTGTATGCCCCTATATAGCGCATCTCGTGCTTATCGCCGAGCTCTTCTTTCACCGGAATCGCGCTCCACACCATCATGCTGAATCCGGTATCCCACCAGTCCACCTCGATGCTCGGCTGCAACGCTCCCCGGTCGTCTAACATATCGAATCCCCGCCAGATGTATTCACTCACACCCTCTATTGTGACGGTGGTTGCCAGGTCTTTGTTTGTTGTTTGCGGCTTTTCCCAATCTTCCAGATACTTCTGCTCCCATTCGTCCAGCCATTCCGCCCGCGCAGGACCGGCCGCAACCGCAGCAACCGCAATCGCCCATAGCCAGTATTTCATCTTAGCCATCGTTTTTCCCCTTAATTAAATGTCAGCTCCCCGGCCCATTCTAATTAGAGACATCGGCTCACAGACCCGTTTTTGATTGGTTTTTGACGCATTTCCCCCTCTTTGTGGCCAAAAATGCGGGGCTTCCTTTGGCAATGGCCTGTTTATGGAACGACCAAAGTGATGCTTCGCCGCCGGGGACCTGCGAAAAAACCGTAACAGGCATCATCGCGAATATCCCCTGTGTCGATTTATCGTTAATAAGGCAGGGCTTGTTGATGCATAGTTTTCCGAATACTATTCGGTTTAGCAAGCTGAAGTTTAATGTAATTTTTATTGACAAAACTACATATATTAGGTAACCTTGTTTCTATTAAATGTACCCCCGAGGCCGACGCCCCCGGGCTTTTTATAACATGAGTGAAGGAGAATATATATATCCCGGCATAAATAATTCTTATATCGCACAGTCAATATTCTGTTAATTTTCCTGTATGGAGGTCTTCAAAATGAGCAAGTCTCAACCCAAAACCACTAACATTGTCATTTTCATAGTGTTGTGTGCAATCTGCGGATATACCGCAGGTCCCGCCTTTGCTTTCGATGCCGAAATCGAGATAAACAGGGAAAACCTGGCGACCGTTGAGGAGTACGAGTATCTCAGATATGTCATTCCGGTTCCATACCGTCATATATTAAATAAGTTTATTTCCGCCTTAAGGGCAGGAGAGGATTCCTTCTACAGTGCTAATGTGTGGCTTTACGGAGATTCGGAGGACATCATTTCAGCCGTCTTGCGCACTCCTAAAGGATCAACGTTTCCCCTCGTCGAGGAGGGTAGTGTGGAAGGCGGTTTTGAGTTTGATGAAAATCTGATGTATTACTCCCTGGCCGAACTTCAGGACGATTTCCCGTCCGGTGACTATACATTCGAGGTTACCCTTGCCGGTGGTGCCGTGTCTACGAAAACAGTGACTTTGTCGAGTTACGACAGCAGCAGTTTCCCTGAATTTGTGGATGGCACTATAAGCACTGTATTAGGTGGGACGCTCCAGCTTCACTGGTCAACCGTCGCCGATGTCGATGAGTATGTGGTCTGGGTGGAAAATCTGAAAAATTTCGATGATGTATTTGAAAAAGATTACCGGTCCTTAGCGCACCCTCAAACCCTTGACACGACATTGACTGGCGTTGTCATCGGGAAAAGCGACTACCAGGTGGGTGTTCAGGCCGAGCAGTACTTCGCATCCGGCGTCGAGATGAGGTCGCAGCAAAGTTGGTATGTGCTCAAAAACCCGGTCCCTGAACTCCTGGACTTTATCAAGACCTGTGCCGTCAAGGCCGGGAAGTTCGCGGGCGCCGACAGAATACTCGTTCTCGGCCAGCTCGGCGCCACAGAGGCTGACCTGCTCGATGCCGATGAAATTATAGTAACCATCAACGGCGATGATATGAACGAGCCAAACGTGATAGTTTTCCCTATCGATGAAATTTCGTTCAAAAACAGCAAATACAACTACGCCCGCAAGGTCAACGCCTCGACAATGCGATTCAAATTCAATTGTAAGACCAAAAAATTCTCCCTTTTAGCGAAGAACGTAGACCTTACGGGGCTGTCCTGCCCGGTATCCGTCAAGGTTGAAATAGGCGATTTTATCGCCGAAATGGTGGCCGATGAGGACATCGTGAACGGCCCGAAAAAACCGATTCCTCTTGAGCTTATGATGGGAGTCAAGAATACCCTGCGCATAGACAAATTTAAGGTAAAATTCGGGAAAACCGATTCGAGCGACTCGCTTTCAATCACGGGTGCATTCACCGTCGCAGGTGAACCCAACAAAGCCGAGCCCGTGGTCGTGATACTCGGCAGTCAGGTATTCACAGTTCCAGGCGTTAAGTTCGCTTCATCCGGCAGCGCTGAGGCCTGCAAGACTACCGCCGACGAAGGTGCAAGTGTCGTCGCAAAATTCGATTTCGCAAAATGCGCCTTTTCCATAAACATTACCAAGGCCGACATCATCGAATACGGCGAAGTAGATTTTGCAATCGATATCTTCGGCATCCATATATTCAGCCCCGAAAAGGTGGACCTCGGCCCGTGCTATACGTTCTGGGAGCTGACTGGCTTTGATGATACATC
Organism: uncultured Pirellulales bacterium; assembly: GCA_964597035.1. Classification (GTDB taxonomy): domain Bacteria; phylum Planctomycetota; class Phycisphaerae; order Sedimentisphaerales; family Anaerobacaceae; genus Fen-1362. Next base: position 66,135 of record CAZQWM010000006.1, on the reverse strand, counting down.
CTGCTGGTGGGATTACACAACGAGCACAGGTGATACATACAGAAGTGTGTCTACGTCCTTCCCAAACATTTATATTCTCAATGAGTATGAAGACAGCGGCGCTGATGTTCATTTCTACTACACCGATGAGTCTGATGGAGTACATTTCATTCAGTTTGTTCTCAGCTCATGGGGGATAGAAATTGGCTTTGAAGACTTCGATATACTGTATTGGCCTGGATGTCTCAGGCCCGGACAATGCCATTTTTCTGAGTCGCCCTGCACCGGATACATTAAAATCCCTGGTTTTGATACTTCTGACATTAATTTTTATGGGACGGCAAGCACAACTGTCTGTATTCAGTCCAAGACGAGTAAAATTGTGTATAAAGGGCAGACATACGAAGCGATTCGGTTTACTGAAAAGTTGAACCTGAGTATGGTTATGATTCTCAAGTCGGATTCTTCAAAAGCAGGAACAATCAATATTACAATAACGAGCAATAACTATGCTGTGCCTGGTATAGGCGTGGTAAAGTTCACCAGAAAAGGCCGCGTAAAGGCTTGTATTAAAGGAGAAGGCTGCGGAAGCGGTGGCCTTGGACAGAGAGCGATGCTGGATAGTACATGTTCGGACTAATATAAACTATGTGATTCTTTTTGATTTGGCGAATCCGGCTGGTTGTGACGTTTCGTCACCTCAGAACCACCCGGCAGTGTATTCCAGTAGCTAATGAATGACGCCGAAGTGTCGGTCCGCGAAGGCGAGGAACTGTCGCCAGTCGTAGATATTGATGGCGTGGCCGCCTTTGCGGTTGTGGTAGCCGATGAAGTCGCCGACAGGGCTTTCAACGGTCGGCATATCATCGACGCCGAGCCCGGCCTTGCCGAAGAGCGCATATACCGGTTCGGCATGTTTGGCTGAGAGGAACGAACCGCGAGGGTCGCCCCAGTAATCCTCTTGGGCAGTGGCGATATAGACAGGGCGGGGGGCCATTAAGGCAACCAGCATATGCCAGTCCACGGGCAGGTCATTGACGCGACGGCCGTAGTGCTTGAAGTTGTCGTTGAACCAGTGCGGGGCGAAACCATTGATTGACCTGACGGTTTCGCCGAAACCGCGGCGAACGATTACGGCACCGCCACAGCCGGATTCGCCGGAGAAAACGATTGCGAAGCGTTCGTCCTGAGCACCGGCCCACATAGCGACCTTGCCAAAGCGGGAGAAACCCATTATGCAAACCTTGCCGGCGTCGATATCGAGGTCGGTAACGATATAATCCATCGCCCGGCTCATAGCCCAGGCCCAGGCGCCGATTGCGCCCCATTCGTTTGGCTCGGGTTTGGTCTGTCCGGGTTTGGCGAAGACCTTGCGGATGCTTTTTTCGTAAGAGCCGGTCCTTGTATCCGGCTCGACTTGGGTCGGGTCGAAGATAACAAGGCCATAGCCGTGCTCGAGTAGGAGCTGCTTATTGGCGCCCCACAACGGTATCAGGAAAACAGGCGCGGGCTTTTTCGCTGCTTCAGCCGGCAGAGAAATTGCCAGGTCCATCTTGGGCCCATCAGGTGAGCCAGTGAAGTAAATCGCAACGTTTTTGCTGATGGCTTTGCCATCGAGAACTGAACGGTTTTCCGCAGTGACTTTCCAGGTCATTTTTTCGGGACGACCAATCATCGTATGGCCATAGACGTGCTCCTCAAAGAGCTTCAAAATCTCCGGCCTGCGTTTTTGCTTCCAGGTATTGACGTCGGTGACCTTTTGGCCGTCGAGCATAACCAGCGGGTCGGGCAAGGTGTATTCGGGAACCTTCTCCTCGTCATAGAGCCCGGGAGGCGTCCCCGGCGGGAGATTCGGCGGCTTTGCGAAAAGAAAACATTGAGGGGACACGAAGAGTAGTAATGCGGCGATTTTTAGTGTGAGTGAGTGTTTCATAATTCGATTACCAGTCATACTTATTACGGTTCATTCAATAAATCGTTTACTGCATTTACAAGGAATATATAGCTGGCGCCTGTGCTAATGACGTATTCGTTTTCCGCCCAGAGGAAGGGCCAGTCTTCCTTGTTCTCGGGGAAATCGGGTTTTATGATGAGCACTCCCGGAACGATACCGCCTGCAATGAAGGAATAATCGGCGCGGTTGTTTCCATAGGCGACTTTTTTCGATCGAGTCCCTACGCCCGAAACGAAAGAGATATTGGAGCCGGGATGACAGCCGTAAATATAGTTCAATCCCCTGAAGGTGAATTCGGGGCCGATGATGTCAGGGAAGGCCTTGTGCAGGATATAATTGGTGATGGCAAAGCGAATCACCCAGCCGCCGCCCGCCCAGCCACGTCTCGTAATTGGAACGCCGAAGGGATTTTCCGCTTGGTCCTTTTCGAGCTGCTCATTATAAGTCTTAACCAGGGCCTCTACTTTTTTGGAGTATGCTTCATCCATATATGGCATTGCACGAACCGCTAAGGCGGCATACCAGCGGAAGCGTTCTTCGATTGTCGGCCACAGCTCGTTTATTCTTTGTGCGTATTTAGCATCTTCAGTGCAAATCAAAAGCTCAACGGCTGCGTTTAATTCCTCAAATTCCAGCCAGCCGCCGGTGGTATTGCCGTGACGGAACAAATTCGGTTCGTGGCTGTGCTCGTCGTCCCATACACTCAGGGCGGTTGCCAGACACTCTTCGGCCAGGTCGTCGTTATAACCGCGCAGGGCGCGGCTTGCGGCAGCCAGGGTGGCGGCGGAGCCATAGTTCAACGGCGTCGATTTGTTCGTAAATGCCCATCTGTCGTCGAAATTGCCGCTGGTGAATCCGTCGGATTCGTGGGGGGCAAGATTGGGATTGTAAACGAGGTTGTCGGTCATTGTTATTGCATCGCCGAGATGCGTATATTGCGAGAGGTCGGGCACGATGATACCGTTAATGGCGTGGCCGACGGCTCGCTGCTGGGCGATGACGGCAAGTGTGCCGTGCTCGATTTGCTGAAGTATATCGGGGACACCATCGGGGGCGTGAATATCGACGTAACGAATTTTCCGGTCGACGGTGGTCTCGTCCCTTTTGAGCTTGAAGGTCTCCCAGACCTGAACGAGATTTTGCACCACGTAATGCTGAGTCTGAGTGCGAATATCATAATCGCCCGCGTCGAACCAGCCGCCGACATTCAATCCGGGAATATGCTCGCCCGGCTGGTAAGGGGTATCCGTCGTGGGTCCCTGGGCATACAAGTCGAAATGATTGTGGTCAACCGGCGCCTGCAGCGCGTCATCGAGATGGGCTGCGCCGTGCCAGACGCGATAGGCCTCGTTGACTAACATATGGTCCATCTGGACGGGGAAAAACACATCGAGTGTCGGGTGCCAGGCGTCTTCGTAGATATCAGTGGCGATTCGAAACGTTTTAGTGCGCACATCACCATACTCAATTACATATACCCCTTTTTCCCTGACCGGCGTAAAATCAAAGGTGGAATAATTGTATCTTAGGTATTTGCCCCAGTATTTTACTTCGCCTTTGAACTTCTCGACAAATTCGCCGTCTGCGGTAACTTTCAGGAGGCGGGCCGAAGTGAGCGGAGTATCGTTCTTATCGAGTTCTATTACCGCTACTTTTTCCTGATTTGGATGATAACCAACCTGCGAGTAAGCAATCATCGGCGGCCGGAGCCACTTGGGGATGGTATTGGCGGTGAGGAACCACTCGATGACTTTGCCGGATTTGTCCTGAGGGATGAGTGTGCGGACGACGAACCAGCCGTTCTGTGCCTTGTTGCGGCCGTCGAACAATAAAAGCTTGCCGTCTCTTGTCTCGATGGTAACACGCCTGGCGGGGTCTTCGGGTGCGAGGACAAGCTGTTTACCCATAGCGATTGGTTTCGGCTCTATAACGCCCGAGGCCTGCACCACCATCGGGCCGGCGGGATACAGCGGAAACGCAGCAGGTTTGCCATCGACAAGATAGGACTTTTCGAAATAAGCCGCCGGGAGGAATTCGAGATTAAATCCGGCCCGGCCGACAAGCTCTTTCGGCAACGGCTTATCGAGATTTACGGTCAAAAGTATTCCGCCATTATGGGTCTGGGCTTTGATTGTGTAATTGAAGTCATAATCAGGGTATGTTAAAAACGCTTCGATGCTGTTATTGGCCTTATCGACTTTGCGTTCGACAAAATCGGGGATGGGGTCCCATTGTCCGGGCGTGGGGCTTAGCCGGACGTCGCCATTTGTCGCGGTCCTGACCTCGTGATGAATAATCTCAACGCCGCTGATTTTCGAATCGTCAAAATTTTCATTATACCAGTTGCTGAAGACCAGCACATTAAGCCCGCGGGTTTCAAAATACTCGAGGTCATTCAGTTTCAGGCCCTCATTTGTTTTCCGGACCTGTGTGCAGCCGGAAAGCCAAAAGAGAACCAGTAAAACCAAAAGAGACCTCATTGCCAATATGCTTTTCGAGGATAGTTTATGAGCTTTCATCGAACCTTCCACAATAGAGTAAAGACTAAGATTAAATACCCCACATAATTATACGGGATGGAACTTCTAATAATGCTATAAAATCCTTCTGAGACGGATTTTTCGTTAATCAAAACTTACTTCTATAGATTTCCCTGCCTTAGTGAGGGTTACTTTTTTGGTCTGTCCGTCAGAGGTGATTTTATAATCGCCGTAGAACGCGCGTGTTTTATATATGCCTTTATCGTCGGCTTTACCGGCGGTTTGCGTCCACCACTTGTTAAAAACAAGGTCACGATACGCTGCAACCTGCTTAGTCGGGGTCCAGTCTTTTTTCCACATAGCCGTATGTGGCATCCAGTGCCCCTCTTCCCAAAAGCCCCACATAATAATCGCTTCCACGCTGGGGTGGGCGAAGCAAATGGGAAAGAACTTTCGCAGTTCGTTGGCCATGCCCTGTTCGTCATCAGCGGCAAAAAGGCACTCGGTGATTTTGATTGGCAGATTGAACTTCGCGAGCTTGTCGAGAGTCTTCTGAACGTGCTCAGGGGTAGTAGCCGCCCTGCCTGAAGAGTCGGTCTCGCGGGAAGAGACAAAATGGCCCTGGCATCCAATCCCGCCGATGGGGACACCGTTTGCGAGAAGGTTTTCAATTTGATTTATATAGCTGGCGGCGTTGTAACCACTCTCGACAAGGATGCCATAGTCATTTACATAGAGGGCGATATCCGGGTTACCGGCTTTTGCCATACACGCCATTTCATTGATAATGCCGTAGCCAAGCCGACGACGGTAAAAGCCGCCGTTAATCATTTCGTTGTTCAGGTCAAACTCTGAAATACGGCCCTTAAAATGCTTCGTGACGCCGGTCGCCCGGCGGCTGATTGCGGCGCGAAGCTCGTCGTTATTCAGCTCTTTCAGCCAGGATTGAACGTATTTATCTTTGGCCCAGAAAATACAGTGGCCCCGCATCGGGATATTAATGTCATTACAGAGCTTCCATATTCTGTCGGCCACGTAGTAATTGACGACGCCCTTCTGTTTTTCACAGTCATACCATTTCAGAGCGTTTTCGTGCACGGCGAAGTTAAAGTTCTCTGAAAGGACTTTGAGAAACATCTTCCTGTCGGCCGGGGAGAGGGAATGTGTTTCTTTTTCAGCGAGCCGATTCATAATCGCCGTGCCAAACTTAAATTCGTGACGCACCTGCTCGACCTTAACGTCAGCACCCGGTTTGGTCTTTACCGTTATATCGCCCATTCGGATTTCTGCTATCCGGGCGTCTATGGCAGCCGGCGTCAGCTTTGCCGCAATATCGTCCTGGGCAAAACAGAATGGACCAATAAGTGCAATCAAACTAGGAAGTATGAAAATTGACTCCGTCTTCATAATCCAAGCTCCTTATTTACATTTGATTATCAACTGTCTTCGATAAAGGGTGGGTTATCGTTGCTTATTATATATTGATTCATTTTCTAATGCGAGTTTCGTTCGGGCCGAGATACGACATTCTGAGTCCGCCAAGGTCGATTATGATTTTATCAATCGTCATGCCGGTATCAACAGCCCAGATTTTGAGGGTGTGTTTCCCGGGTTTGTCTATGTAGTGGCGTGTGGTGTTTTTTGAAGCATTTCGCCGAACGTTTTCTTTCCACTGTCCGCTATACTCAGGCGCGCTGATATCTATAGTTTGCGGCCGCCCCTCGTCGATGGAGACTGCATACTGGGCGCTTCTGAAGCTGTTGGTTGCGAAAACAGGCAGAACAAAGGAGTGAATTTCAACTACACCGCTGTTGTATGTATAAATATCATATTCGAGGCGCGGGGAATCCGGACTTGAAGAATACAGCGAGCTGGCAGTTACGGGGGACATGATAACCGATTTTCCAGTCAATCCCAGGCCATCGATGACCTCCCATGTAATACCGGCTGATTCCACTTTCCGGCTATAATTTTCCGCGGAAATGGAAATAACTCCGTCGTTCTCGACGAACATCCCTTTTAATTGATCTTTTGCCGGTTCGGCGGGATTGAAACAATTCACATAAACTGTCTCTTCGGCGCCTGCGCCCTGAATATTAATTTGGCCTTTTAACATTTCCTGCTTCGGGGCCTGGGCCCAATCGATGCTTACAAAGATGCGCTTCTCGGTATCGACCCGGCCCTTGGAATCACTCAGTTTAATCCATTTTGCGGTTGGGGCGGCCTTAAAATCGAAAGGCGTTTTGCCTTTGTTAAATATTTCGATAAAATATTTCTGGTCATAGATGGAATTGAAACAGGGCAGTTTATAGAGATAATCAATCCCCCTGCTCGGCACATCACCCTCTACGAAAATACCCATTTGAGCTTTTGGGGGGACCTGAATGGTTTCGAGAGGAGGCATAAGGTAATAAACAGCGTACTTATTCTGCTTCCAGGACATCATATATTTCCATTTTGCATCCAGCAGTTGATTGTATTGTTCCGTGATGTCCTGGATTTTGTCATAATAATTTTTTACCTGCTGCGCGATATCATTGGTGCTGCTTCTTTGCTGTCCGGCATACCATCTGTTCTTCTGGGCCAGCAGTATCTTGTGATTCATATAACTGCTCGCTACGACGGGGTAGTAAACCAGTTCGAAGCAGGCGGGTTTCAGGTCGTCCGGCATTTTTTCATAAAGTCCGGCCGCCTTGTCGCTGACTGCCCGGTATCTGGCAAGGCGGTTTTCCGCCTCCCTGTAGTTGATGAAGCTGTATTCGCTGTCCTTCCATAACTCGGCCCAATGGAAAAAAGCAAATTCATCACCGAAACTCATAAACTCCGGCTTTCTCTCAAATGCGAGTGCATAATATTCCTTCATAATGGCCATTAACTCTTCCGAGTGTTCACTGCCAAAGATACCTTCCAGCCATTTAGAAAGATGTGACCAGATGTTGGAGTGGTCCACTACATTGATGTCCCAGGCCAAATCGAGAAAGAAGCTCATGCCGTATTCGCCGGGTTTGATGTCCCCGATATTGGCCACCCATACCCGCCGGGCGTTAAAATCATAGGCCTTTTTCATCTCTTCCCAGATTTGGGCGGGCGGCGTGGTGCATAGCCACAGATATTCGTGAGGCGGCCCCAGATAACTGAGGTGATAATAGACGCCTGCACCTCCGGAGCGCTTTTGTTCGAGCGGGTCGCCCAGGCGACGAATATACCCGAAATTATCGTCCACCCACATTAATGTAACGTCTTCAGGAACTTTAAGCCCGTTGTTGTAAAGCGTCATTACCTCTTTATATGGGATGAAAACCTGGGGGATTTCAGTAATCTTTTTATCTATATGTGTGGTGAGAATTTTGCGCTGGTCGGCGAAGACCTGTTCGAGCAGAGCAATCTGCTCTTCCAGTTTCAAATTACCTCTCATCCCTCTGTCATGAATTCCCCGCATACCTACGGTATATACATTCTCGAATCGGCCGTTCTCCGAGACACGTTTGTCCAGCACTTCATAGACCTTTTCTTTGTTGGTGTCATAGCGCCAGTCGCCCATCGTTTTTATATCCCATTCCGTGGCATTATTGAACAACAGCGGCTCGCAGTGGGCCGAACCCATAACGATGGCGTAATCGTCTGCAACCTTCTTGTTATCCGGATAATAATTGAATGGCCTGGTGCATTCGTGCATTGCAGGCCAGCAGTGGTTTGCCTTCAATCTCAAGAGAAGTTCAAACACCTTCTTATAAGTCCTGGGGCCTATATCGCCAAGTTCAGGGTCGAAAGTTTCGGAGGCCCAGGGTTTAAGGCCCCAGTCTTCATCATTGATAAAGATGCCCCGATACTTCACCGAAGGCGGCCCGTCGCAGTAATAACCCTCTTTGATTATCAGATTTTTCTTTTTCGGGACCGGCACATCAGCCCACCAGTACCAGGGCGAAACGCCGATTTGTTTCGACAACTCAAAGACGCCATAGGCGGTACCTCTGCGGTCGTTGCCGAAAATGACCAAAGCAGAATCTATATTCTCCATGGGATTATCGACGACCTGCAAAGCATACGTTTCCCATTGCCCGGCAACACCGGCAGAGTTGATTTTGCCTTCCTTGATTAATCGGTCTATTAGCTCGCTGCGTCCGATGGTCCCAACAATTACGACACTGTTTCCGGCTTTTCCCGAATCCGTGTAGACTACAGGCGTCACACCGGTAACGTTTTTAATATCTTCAGCAAGGTGATTTACCGCAATTTCAACGACTTTATAGTCATTCTGGTCGTGGTAAATACCGGCGGCGATTTTATCGAAAACAAGCTTAAAGTCCCCTTCCTCGTAATCCTGCTTAACAATGTCATTGACCTTTGCATTTAAACAGGTGCAGCTTATCAACAACAAAATCGCCGTTTTATTTATAATATTCATTTTCAATTCTCCTCTTGACAGCAAGATGTGTCTGATTACCGGAAGCCATTCGATATGGACAGGAAAATTTATCTTTCAACATTGATTGGATTATACCTGCTTTAGGCCATATCGAAAGTAGTTTTTATGGTTAACGAACAACAGGACCGTAATGAATTCCTCGACGATTTTGACAATAGCTTCGTATAAAGACGCGCCGGAACAGGCAAACGTAGTATTGATTGATTTTTCAGAAACAAAGGGGTACTCTATTGGTGTAGGAAGCTGTTTCCAACCGTTGTTGAATTATTGCGGGAGGTAGCAATATGAATGCTTTTCTGATTGGGGCGGTTTCGGGTTTCTTGGGTGCGATGGTAATGTTACTCCTGCTTAAACGGCGAGGCAAAAAAGGGCTGCGCGGCGCGGAGGTGCATGTGCACGCTTCGATAGAAGAACTGCGAAGTGTTGGCGAGCTTGTGGCATTTAAAATGATAACAAAGGAAATCGTTACCGCTGCGGACCACTGGTTCGGTGAGTGGGGCAGGCGATATCTGAAGTGGCTGTTGAGCGAAAAGAAAATGGCAATGATATTCGAATTCGAGATTGATTTCAGATATGACCTGCGGAGCAATGACTTTGTTATCGAGCAGACGGGCGAAAGAGAGTATAGATTGGGGATGCCGAAATGTTTCTACCAGACGCATATCCGCGACGTGAGTTTCTACGATGAGCAAAGCTCGAAGCTGCTGCCCTGGCTTATACCGGATTTGCTGAATCGGGCGTTCGGGCCGGGATTTTCTGAAACCGACAAGAACCGACTCAAAGAAGAGGCCAAACAACAAGCTGGACATATGGCCAAGGACTTCGTCGATAAAATGCGGTCGGAGGTACAAAGCTCAGCGAAGCAAACGCTCGAGACGCTGGGCAAGGCCTTCGGAGCAGATAGCGTGACGGTTGATTTCAGCGATTCCGAGCTGGTGCAGACAAAGGTCGAAGCAAAAGCTTAAGAGCGTACCGACTATTGTGGATTGAGCGCTGCCGAGGCAGAAAAGAGGAATCGATGGCAGCTTTGGCGAAGGTGAGTTTAGTGCTCTGAGTTCTGCTGGGTGAATCAGGAATAAGTGGATTCCCTGTAGCAGGTCCAAAGAAGAATCACTTGGGGACCTCCCTCACGCTTCGGCCTGCGCGTTTTTGACAAACGATAGTTTAAACGAGCATTTGAATCACCTCATTCGGAGGCGGTGTCAGGCAGCAGGCGATTCAGTCTGGGGCTGAGCGGGGCGAGCAACCTGGCGATAAAGCTGGAACATTGCAGCGACCATGTCGCTGACGTGGTGGTTCTGGCGGAGGTATTGCTGAGCGGCGGCGGCGATTTGCCGGGCCTCATCACGTCTGTCGAGTAGCCTACGCAGACAATCGTAAATACTAAGCTGGTTCTCGGCGTCGAATACAAGCGCGGTCTGGTCCTCGATGATAAGGTCATCGACGCCGCCTTTTGCCGCGGCTACGGCACAGCCGCGACCCATAGCAGCCAATAAAAGCTCATTGAAGCAACGTGACGAGCGAGGGACCACAAATATGTCGGCGGCACCCAGTGAGGAATAAGGACTGGAGATATTAGGGACAATGGTTACGATTTTCGACAGGCCGAGCGAGGCGAGCTTCTTTCGGATTTGTTTTTCAGCTGGCCCTGTACCAATGAGAGCGAACATAAACTGGTAGCCATCGATAGCAAGACGACGCAGCGCCCCGAAGAGATTATCAAGGCCGGAGGACCTATCCAGAGGCTGTATGGCGAGGATGCCGGGAAGGCGATTAACATCGGCAAAACAGGCGACAGAGCCGTTAACGAAGATACCGAAATTTATCTGCTGGAGACGGCTGGCAAGCTTGGGATTGACGGCGGAAAATCGTTCAGCAATCGTTTCGCTTGGTGCGATGATTGCGGTGCAGCGATTTTTGGAAACAGACATGTGAAACCAGCGTGCGGGAACCGAATCGATACTGACAATATAGGGGACACCGAGGCGGCGCGTGAGCCAGCGAGTCATCGCGGCTTTGGTTTCGCAGAGGCAATGCAGCAGGTCAGGCCGAAATTCCCTGAGGCGCCGGAGGAGCAGGCGAATGTTGTAAGGATGCAGGATGGGGACATCAAATGCAGGATGGCGGACAATATCGACAGCGGGCGGAACGATTGATTCGACGTCGCAGTCGGGCGGGCAAACCAACAGGACAGGGATAGATTCGTCGGCGAGCCCAACGAGGAGATACTTGAGATAGAGGGGGTAGTCAAAGACGGTCCGTCGGGAAGCGATAAGAGCAACCCGCAGCGCTTTCGAGACCTCGGCAGGGGCCTCGACAAATTCGTCCGATTCTGGCATTAAATTGTATCGCATCCTTTCAACATCTCCGTGCCGTGCGAGACTATTATAACAGCAACAGCGATTCCGCCATAGGAGTAAGTTTAGCGGATTTTGAGGGTGGCCAGTGCGACGGCGGCGAAGGCAACTGCAATCAGCCAGAAACGAACAACAACCTGCGGCTCGGACCAGCCGACGAGATGAAAATGATGGTGGATGGGGGCGCAGCGGAAGAGGCGTTTGCCGCCTGTGTATTTGAAATAGGCGACCTGGAGGACGACACTGCCAAGCTCTATTATAAAGACCCCGCCGATGATGAGCAGGAGGATTTCGTTTCTTGTGACAAGCGCGCCGTAGCCCATAGCGGCTCCGAGGGGCAGCGAGCCGACGTCGCCCATAAAGACCTGAGCGGGATGGCAGTTGTACCAGAGAAAGCCGAGGACGGCGCCGAGTATGGCGCAGTAGAAAACCGATAGCTCGCCGGACTGAGGAATGGCGGGCAGGAGCAGGTAACTGGCCCAGGTGACGGCGGAGGTGCGGCTCATCGTTTCACTCGCAACATAGCAGAGGACGGCGAGGACCAGTGCGACGATTCCGACGCAGCCGGCGGCAAGGCCATCCATACCGTCGGTGAGATTGACGGCGTTGCTGGTGGCTGAGAGATAAAAGATAGCGATGATTATGAACATCCAGTTGGCCAGGGGCAGGCCGTGTTTATAAAAGGGGAGCCAGAATTTCTGGCCGTCTTCGATATTTGCGAAGTCCATAAAGAGGAAGGATGCAATGAGGACGGCTCCGCCGAACTGGAAGAGGAGCTTTTCCCAGGGGCGCAGGCCGTCTCTGCTTCGGTGGCGATGCTCGGCGGTGAGCTTGAGCCAGTCGTCGACGGCGCCGAGCGTGCCGAACCAGAGGACGAGGATGATTGCTTTCTGGACAAATGGGTTGTTGAGCTTAGCCCAGAGCAGAGTGGAGGCGAGTACGGCGGCGATGATGATGAGGCCGCCCATCGTTGGGGTGTTGGTTTTCTGACGGGTAAGCTCGTTTAGCGTGGCGTGGTGGAATTCGGGACGGTCGCCTATTTTTTTTGTCATAAGCCAGCGGATAAGGCGCGGGCCGAGCAGAAGGGCCATCAGCAGACTGGTGAGCAACGCGGCGATGGCGCGGAACATTACTTCCTGGTAGGCGTAAAAGCCGAGGCGGTGGGTGAAGACATCTCGCAAGTACCAGAGAAGATGATAAATCATTTTATTTTTGTCTTATGTGACCAGCGCCTCGTGCACCATTGCCGGTGCGAGATGCACAAAAGAATTCTTTTAGTTTATCAACAACAAGCTCAAGTTTATTAATGCGCGAGCCCTTGACCAGTATTATATCGGCATCTTTTATCAGATTTCGGAGGTTATCGCAAAGCTCAGTTGAGTCAGCGAAGCAATGCGTCTGTGTGATTTTCGCGGATTCGGCGGCGAGAGCGGCGAGCGGGCCGACAGTGATGAGCAGTTGGACGTTGGCCTGGGTGATATCCCGGCCGAGCTGGCGGTGGAGAGATTGGGCGGAATCTCCCAATTCGGCCATATCGCCACAGATAAAAACGGAATGGCGATTTTGACCCGCGGCGAGACTGGTGAGGATATCGAGGGCGTTTTTCATTGAAGCGGGGTTGGCGTTATAGCAATCGTTGATTACGGTAAGGGGGCCGAGCTGGAGCAGCTCGGTGCGCATAGAGACGGCGGAAATAGTTTTTGCGGCATCGGCGAAGTCGCTGGCGGAAATACCCAGCAGTGAGCAGACCGACCAGGCGGCGAGGGCGTTTTCGACGTTGCCCCGGCCGGGGAGAGGAAGCGAGACGGTGACATCATCAATAGTGAAGCTGCTGGTGAGCGGACCTATGGATACTTCGCCGGCGCGATAATCGGCATCGTTAGTAGAAAAGGTGCGAAAGGACAGGTTGGCAGCTTTAGCGGCGTCGAGGAGAGTTTGACATTCGGAGTTTATTATTAGCTTGCCGGAGGGGCGCAGGCCCGTGCAAATGTCGAGCTTTTCGACGGCGATGTTTTCGACGGAGCCGAAGCCGGCGAGATGAGCGGGATGGACGTTGGTGATAATGGCGATATCGGGAGAGGCAATCTTAGAGAGATATTCGATTTCGCCGGGCTTGTTGGTTGCCAGCTCAAGGATGAGAACCTCGTCATCGGGTGAGGCGGAGAGGATGGAAAGGGGCAGGCCGACGAAGTTGTTGTAGTTTTTCGGTGACTGGTGGACGCGGAAGCGCCGGCCAAGGACGGCGTAAAGAATTTGTCTTGTTGTGGTTTTGCCAACGGAGCCGGTGATTGCGATGACCTTGAAATTGCAGTCGCTGCGATACCAGGCGGCCAATTGGCCGAGTGCCTTGACGGTGTCGTCAACTTTGAGAATTACCCTATCGGGGAACTGGTCGGGGGAGATGTCCTTTTCGACGACGGCGCAAAGGGCGCCTTTTGCGAAGGCGTCTTCGATGAAGTTGTGGCCATCGAAGTTATCGCCTTTGATTGCGAAGAAGCAGTCGCCGGGATTGACGGATCTTGAATCGGTGCTTACTCGTATTGCGTATTGCGTATCGCGTATCGCGTGAGAACCGCCTATTACGCAAGCGTCGATGATATCGGCGAGATTTTTTAGTGTGAGTGGTTTCATTAGAGTTTATCAAGGGCTTCGAGGGCGGTTTGTTTGTCGGAGAAGTCGAGTTTTTTGGTGCCGATGATCTGATAGGTTTCGTGTCCTTTGCCTGCGAGCAAGACGACGTCGTCGGGGGCGGCGTTTCCGATGGCGATTTCGATGGCCTTTCGCCTGTCAGGTTCAATTTTGATTTTGTCGGAATCGGGGTTTGAGAAACCGGCGACGATATCGCTGATAATCTTGTCGGGATTTTCGGTCCGAGGGTTATCGCTTGTTACGATTACAAGGTCGGCGAAATTTTCGACGACTTTGGCCATACGAGGTCTTTTAGTTTTGTCCCTGTCGCCGCCACAGCCGAAGACGAGGATAAGCCGGCCCGTGCAGAGGGGTCTTAGCGTAGAGAGGACATTACTCAGGGCATCGTCGGTATGGGCGTAATCAATAAGGATGGTAAAGGGGGCATCGGGACGTATGTTTTCCAGCCGGCCCGGGATTGCGGTCAGGGCGGCGAGGCCTTCGGCGACGGTGTCGAGAGCGAGACCGGCGGCGAGAGCGAGGCCCGCGGCGGCGAGGTGGTTGGCGACGTTGTACCGGCCGAGCAACGGAGTTTTTATGCGGAGGTTTTTGTCGCGATAGTGAAGCGTAAAGGTTGTGCCGGTGATGTCGATTGATTCGATGCGTGCGGAGAGGTCGGCTGGCTGGTCGAGAGCGAAGGAGAAGATGCGGGCCTTAGTGCGTTCGGCGATGTGCGTGGCGAAAGGGGACTGGATATTGAGGACGGCGGTTGCGTCGGGGGCGAGAGATTCGAAGAGCTTTGTCTTGGCGGCGAGGTAATTTTCGGTCGTTCGGTGATAGTCGAGGTGGTCGCCGGTTAGATTGGTGAACGCGGCGGCGTGAAAATCGATTTCGGCGAGTCGGTTCTGGTCGAGTGCGTGAGAGCTTGCTTCAATAACCATATACTTTGCGCCGGCTTCGAGCATCCGTGCCTGGCTGTTGGCGATTGTGAGCGGGTCGGGGGTAGTGAGGCAGGCGTCGGTATAGCCGGAGCCGGTGTCGTAGATAACGGTTCCAATCAGGCCGCACTTTTGGCTGGCGGCGTCGAAGCAGGAGCGGACGAGAAAGGCGACGGTCGTCTTGCCGTTGGTGCCTGTGACGGCGAGGTTGGTAAGCTTGGAGGCGGGTTCGCCATTTGCGGCCTGAGCAAGGAGGGCCAGGGCGAGAGAAGTATCGTCAACCGGGATGACGCCATGAACAGTGGCGTATGACTCGGGGCAGGGAAAGTCAGCGTGGCAGACGATGTACCGAGCGCCGTTGCCGAGGGCCTGGCCGATAAAGTCGTGGCCATCGAAATTAGTGCCTTTTACGGCGACGAAGACGTCGCCCGGCTGGACGAGGCGTGAATCGTCGCAAAGAGCTGGCCGGGCGGGCGAGCGGACAAGATTTAATAATTCATCAAACGTCATAAGCTCGTATTGCGTATTCCGCCACCCCGCCACAGGCGGGTAAAAGGCGGACAAGTGCGTACTGCGAACAATAGACGCTGGTATTTTAGAGTGATGGCTTGCCGGATGCAACGCAGGGGTTATACTAAATCGCAATGGGTACTGAAAAAAGCTTTATAAACCATTTCGAGCGGAGCCGGTTATGAAGACGAGATTGTTTTGGGTGATGGTTATCGTAATGCAATTGGGGGTTTGCGCGTGGGCGGACAGCAATGAGGTCGAATATTACGCGGCATTGATGGATGGAGCCAAGGTCGGACACGCTGTGCACAGCAGGATTGAGGCGGACGGGCAGGTAAAGACGACGGAGGAAAGCGAGATGACGATGAGCCGGATGGGCGCTGCCATCACCGTCAAGACGATAGAGGCGAGCGTCGAGACGACAAAGGGAGAGCCGGTATCGTTTGCGGCGGAGCAGGATATGGGAATGGGAATGGGGATGAAGACGGAGGGGACGGTAGGCAACGACGGGACAGTAAAAGTCAGGGCAACAGTAATGGGGCAGGTGCAGGAGAACAGCTTCGCCTGGCCTGCGGGAGCGATGATGGCGGAGGCGGTGCGACTATTTGCGCTTGAGAAGGGACTAAAGGAGGGGACAAGCTATGACCTGAAAATATTCAGCCCGTCGCTTATGAGCGCGGTCGATTCACGCGTGCAGATTGGGGCGAAGCAGGAAGTGGATTTGCTCGGCAGGGTTGTAACACTGACAAAGGTCGATACGGCGATGAGTATGCCGGGTATGGGGGAGATGGTGATAACAAGCTTCGTTGATGACAAATTTACGGCATTGAAGACCGTGATGCCGATGATGGGGATAAACGTGGAACTGGTTGCGTGCTCGAAGAAGTTTGCGCTGGCGGACAACGAGTATTTCGATATAGGGGACAAGATGTTCGTATCCAGCCCCGAGCCGCTGGGAGATGTTAGTAGCGCCAAGGCGATTGCATACGAGCTGAAGCCGGTCGAGGGAGCGGGAGAGTTGAAGATACCTTCGGGGGACAACCAGCTTGTCAGACAACAGAACGACGGGACGGTGCTGGTTGTGGTTGAGCCGGTGAAGATGCCGGAGGGTGCAAAGTATCCCTATAAGGGGACGGACAAGGAGATTATGGAGGCAACCAGGCCAAGCAGATATTTGCAGAGCGACGATGCGAAGATAATCGAGCTTGCGAAGGAGGCGACGAAGGGCGCCAGGGACGCAGGTGAAGCGGCGAGAAGGATAGAGGCGTTTGTGGCGGATTACGTAAATGAGATGAGCTTGTCGGTCGGATACGCGTCGGCAACGGAGGTGGCGGCGAGCAGGAAAGGCGACTGCAGCGAGTTTGCAGTATTGTGCGCGGCGATGTGCAGGGCAGCCGGGATACCGGCGAGGGTAGTGGTCGGCGTAGCATACGTCGAAGATTTTGCGGGCAGGAGCGGCTTCGGGGGACACGCGTGGACGGAGGCATATATCGGCGGGAAATGGGTGGGGCTGGATTCGGCGTTCAAGGCAGGGGGAAGAGGCGGATTCGACGCCGGACATATCGCGCTGGCAAGCGGCGACGGCGAGCCGGCGGACTTTTTCAATATGGCGACGACGTTAGGCAGGTTCAAAATTGAAAAGGTGACGGTGGCCCGCTGATTATTCAAACCGGATATCTTCAACAACCAGTTGGACGGAGTGGTTGCCGTTGAAGGTATCTATTGCGGCGTGGTAGGCGATATTGAAGGATTCGCGTTCGAGGAGTTTCTTTTCGAGCGGGCCGAAGCGAAAAGCGATACAGCGGAGCGAGTTAGTGCCGTCGGTGACGGCGAGCTGGAGGTGGTCGCCATTGGTGCCGACTTTTCGGGGAGGCGAGCAGAGTCGGAGGCCTTTTGCAGCGAAGAGGGGTTCCGGGTTTCCCTGGCCGAATGGGCCAAGCAACTGCAGCTCGGAAACGGATTCATAATTAAACTGCGACAAAGATACAAGTGCATCGATATTAAGGACAGGGGTGCAGATTTCACCGGGCAAATGGTCGGCGGCGTAACGTTCGAGTGCATCTGCGAACTTTTGAATGCTTTCCGGCTGGAGGGTGACGCCCGCGGCCATTGTGTGGCCGCCGAAGGTTACGAGGTGTTCGGAGCAGGCGGTGATGGCGGCGAGGATATCGAAGCCGGGAATGGAGCGAGCAGAACCCTGGGCGAGAGCCGAGGAGGAATTAATGATAATAGCGGGCCGGTAGAACCTGTCGACGATTCTGGAGGCGACGATACCGACAACGCCGCTGTGCCAGGACGGGTCGGCGAGGACGATGGTTTTTCTTTCGGGGTCGTCGAGCCGGTTTTTAGCGATGAGCTGGCAGGCGTGGTTGAAGATTTTTCGCTCGAACCGCTGGCGCTGAGCGTTCTGGCTTTTGAGGTATTCAGCGATTTGTGCGGCGTGAGGAAACGAGGCCGAGGTGAGCAGCTCAACGGCGAGTCGCGCATGGCCGATGCGTCCGGCGGCGTTAAGCATCGGCGCGAGTCGAAAACCAATGTGGTAGCTGTCGAGGCCCCTTCCGGAAAGTTCGGCGGAGTAGATTAGGGCGCGTAGGCCGGGCAATTTGGTGTCGGAAAGGAGACTGAGGCCATAGCTTGCGAGTGTTCTATTTTCGCCGCGAAGCTGCATAACGTCTGCGATGGTTCCCATAGCTGCGAGAGAGGTGGCACTGAGCATAAAGTCACGGATTTCGGGGCTGAGACGAGAGCCGGTCTTGAACATGTCGGCGACGGCCCAGGCGAGCTTGAAGGCAACGAGTGAGCCGGAGGAATCCGGATTGGGATAAGAATCGTCAAGAGCGGGATGAACGATGGCGAGGGCGGGTGGTAAAGATTCCGCCGGGCGGTGATGGTCGGTGATAATCAAATCGAGGCCGAGTTTGCAGGCAAGCTCGGCGGCGGCGTGGGCGGTGATGCCGCAGTCGATGGTGATTAGTAAGTGCGTGCCGGATTTTGCTATGGATTCGACGGCGTCGGAATTGAGGCCGTAGCCCTCGTCGATTCGGTGCGGGATGTAGTAATCGACGTTTGCACCGAGGAGAGTAAGGATTTGCCAGAGGATTGCGACGCCCGTGATACCATCGACGTCGTAGTCGCCATAGAGAGTGATTTTTTGTTTTTTTGCGAGAGCATATTTAATTCTTTCAGCGGCCTGGGGGACGCCGGGGAGCAATTCGGGGCTGACAAGGTCGGCGAGCTTTGGCCTGAGGAAAGCGGAGCCGGATTGAGAGTCGGTTACGCCGCGGTTTATCAGAAGCTGCGCCAGCAAAGGAGAGACCCTGAGCGATTTTGCGAGCCGGTCGGTGCGTGGGTCGGGCGGAGTGATGAGCCAGGATTTTTCGGCGGTGCGGCAGCGCCTGTGAGATTTGTGGAGCGGCTCGCAGCGGCGAGATTTTTTTTGCGTCCGTGCAGATGTTCGCATTTTCCGGTAATCCTGGTTATAGTCCGTTGCATTAAAAGTGGTAAATGATGCTTATACCAAAACGCACCATCAAAAGCAAGAAGAAACCATCGTTAAACGCAACAGCAATTATCAAACCGGTCTTCTGGGCTGCGGCTTTATGTCGGTCAGGTCGGCAATTCTTACGGGTTTTCCGGTATCAATACTCGTTCGAGCAGCGATTCCGATGAGGACCGACATAGCACCATCGCGCGTTCCTGCGGACTGCTTCAAGGGGTCCGGCAAATCGGGGTCTTTGAAGATTTTGTCTTTGAGTCGGGCATCTCCACCACCGTGACCTCCCTCGGAGTGCGGGACGTCGATTAGCTGCGTTTTGTCAAAGTTTGTGGTGAGGCGTATCTGGTCGCTCGGCGGCTCGTCCCAGGGCTGTCTTTCCTTAATCCAAGCATCGAGGCGCCCCTTTGTGCCGTTGAAGGCGATGCGGTATCCCTCATAAGGGGAGTAGGTAGTGAGCGAATAGCTGACCTGGACGTTGTTGGCGTATTTCATCTGGACGGCCATTTTGTCGAATATGTCGATATCCTCTCTCCAGACACAGCCGTCGCGATGATAGCCGTCATATTGCTCGTTATCGGCATACAGATGCATCAATTTCTCGTCCTTAGTCATATCCCAGAAGAATTTACATTTATCTTTGTGGGGACAATTGCGGCAGTTTGTGTGGCGGAAGAGATGGTTTTTGCCGTAGAACTCGAGTGTGCCATAGGCGAAGACCTCGGCAGGGTCGGAGTCGAGCCACCAGTTCAATAGGTCGAAATGGTGCGTGGCTTTGTGGACGAGGAGCGTGCCGCCTTTACTGCGAAGCCGATGCCATCGGCGAAAGTAATCCGCGCCGTGGTAAACGTCGAGATACCAGTGGAAATCAACACTGGTCACAGTGCCGATTTCGCCGGAGTTGAGCATCTCTTTCAGCCGGGCGCGATGTGGAGAGTAGCGGTAATTGAACGTGACGATGCAGTTTCGGCCGGTACTCTTTTCGGCGTCGAGGATTGCGCGGCATTTGTGCTCGTCGGTGGTCATTGGTTTTTCGGTGATGACGTCGCAGCCGGCCTGCATAGCTTTTACGATGTACTGGTCGTGATAAGCATCTACGGTAGTAACGATGACTTTTTCAGGAGAACTCTGGCGGAGCATCTGGTCAAAATCCGTAAACACGGGGCAATTTACACCGATGTAATTTTTGGCAAATTCGAGTCTGCCCGGGTTGGGGTCGCATAAGCCGACGAATTCCACTAAGTCGGAGTAATCGGCGAGTACGTCTTTGCCCCACATATCGATTGCCCTGATACCCGTGCCCACGATGGCGAGCTTCATTTTCCCGCGTGCGAGTTCCTGCGCGACGGTTGCGCCAATCGGCCTGGCCAATACTGCAGCCAGACCGGCACCCGTTCTCCTGATGAAAGTCCTGCGATTCATTTTATTTTTCGTACTCATATCAAAGCTTCCTTCCCAAAGATTTTTGTTCTCACGCCCGCATATATAGGCCGCCATTGACGGCGATGTATTCACCGGTGATAAAGCCCGCGGCTTCGGAGCTTGCGAGAAAAAGTATTGCCTTTGCGATGTCATCGGCGGTGCCGTTTCTGCCAAGGGGGGTTTGTTTAGCGACTTTTGCGCGTCGTACGGCTGAGCTGTATCGCTGGTGGAAACGTGTTTCTATGAGGCCGGGGATGACGGAATTAACCCGGATTCCGTATTTGGCGAACTCTTTTGCCATAGCGATGGTTTCGGCGGCGACGGCGGCTTTCGCACCGGCATAGATGCCAGAGCCGACACTTCCTCCGTGATGGCCGGCAATGGAGCCAACGTTAATGATGCAGCCGGCAGATTTTTTGAGATACAGTAAGGCGGCCTGGGTGGCGAAGAAGATGGAGCGGACATTGGTCTGGTATATATCGTCGTGGTAGGCGGCGGTAGCGGTTTCGTAGGGCTGGCGGTCGATAAGGTCGCCGGCATTATTAATCAGGGCATCGATTCCGCGGGCGACCCGCCCCGGCGGGCAGGCTTTTGCGAAGCGCTCGACTATCTTGGTTACCTGTCTTTGGCTGCGGATGTCAGCTTTGAGGAGTATGCCGTCGGAGTGTTCTCGAACTCGCTTCAGAGTTTGTTCACCGCCTGATTTGGTTTTGAAATAGTGGACGCCGACAAAGCAGCCCTGTTTGGCGAACAGGACAGCGGTAGCGGCGCCGATACCGGAGCTTGAGCCGGTAACGAGGACTTTTTTGCCCTTGAGGTCTTCGTAAATCATTGCAGGGGCCTCACTACGTCAGGGATTTTCATAGCGGGGCTAGTACTGCGCTTGTCGGGTTCAAAAACCAGTAGTAATGAATCGAGCGGCTTTAGCTTGATATCGAGCCGGCTTTTATCACCGCCGGATGGGAAGCGTTTGCGATTTGCTGATACAGGGTCCCATTGCCAGGCAGTGCTGCTGGTGATGTCGAACTGCGCAGTGAAGGAAACGGATGCAGCCGGGTCAGTGTTGGTGAAGAAGAATATGTTGCGGCTGTCGGCAAGATAATGAACAAAGCGAAGCTTGTCCGCAGGCGGAGCAATTTTGACGGTGGGCGTGAGAGCGAATCTTTCGGTCAGTTCGGAAACCAGTGAGATTATATTATCACTTTCCATGTCGGGTGGACGAAGAAAGATAACTCTCGCGGGATGTTTTCTTCGGAGATAATCGATAGTTACATCGACGCCGACGGAGCGTTCAAGGACTTCTTTTAAGCCAGGTGCGTTGAGGGGCGACTGACCGATGAAAGCGACTTTGCCGCCCGCCCGGACAAAAGAGCGAAGCGCCCGGGCGGTAGTTAGCTCGACGGAGAAGGTCTCGGGAATTATGAGTGCATCGTAGGCCTGGGAGCCGAAATGGAGCCGGCCATCCTCAAAGGTCGCTTTCTGGATGACCTTTTCGCTGACGTAGTCGGTGGTGTAGCCGATACTGCCCAAGGCCTGCCAGAGGGGGAACATATACCAGATGTAATTGACGAATTGATCTTTGCTCAGGCCGAAATCGCTCCAGATTTCACTTGTGGGACAGAGAATGGCGATGGTGGCCCGGTATTTGGAGTTCTGGAACAGATAAGACAACCGGGCGTTGCGTTCGGTCCACTTTTTAAGAAGTAAGGAATTAGATTCGTCAAAAAATGTGTCGAGCCGGGCTGAATCATGCAGGGAGGTGCTACCATAGATATTCAGCACGGAGTGATTGGCACCTGATGCAAAACAGAGATTGTCAGCGGCGTCGAGGTCCCGCGGAAACTGCGACGATTCGACGGCGCTGCCGGCCATCAGCTCGCAATCCACGATGGATTTGCCGGTGAGATGGGCGGCAGAAGAAGCGATTTTATTCTCGATGCAATAAAGGCGGTTGGGGTCGCTGAATTGTTCGCCTGATACGACGGCGATTCGGCCCTGAGGGATATCAGGCAGCATAGCACCGTTGAGTATGTCGATGAACTGGGAATCGCCCGCGGCCCGGAGCCGGCAAAGCAGGCCGTTATCGTGACAGAAATTGTTGAAGGTCGCGATGAAGCGTTCGTGGAAAAGCTCGGCCAGAGTGGTGTAGAAATCATATCGGCTTCGGCGGACAATTTCGTAGAAACGGGTCCCTTCTATGGGGATGCCGTTATCAAAAAGGACTGGCAAATAAGGGATTATGTCGTAGCCACGTCGCTGCGCAAACTCAACAGGAAAATCGGTTGTCCAGTTTGCACCGGAGAGTTCGACGCCGGGGTAAACGAGGGCATGAATGGGGCCGCCGATTTGGTCGCCGAGCATAGGTGCGAGCTTTGTGGAGATATTGTTGAAATATTTATCGACGGCCTGGACGTTTAGATGGTCGAGGACGGGGCCGGCGGCATCTTTGCCGGTCTGAGTAAAGCCCACGTGCTGAAAGCCGGCATAAAGGGTGTAATTACCATCGGGAACTTCGAATTCGACTGAGCCGTCCGGGCCGACTTTATCTCTTAGCTTGATGCCGGAAGTGAACGTAGTGCGGTCCCGTGGTATCAGTCGCAAAAAGAGCAGGCGATGTTTCTTTGAAGAGGTGATTGGTCGTGCTTCATCCGGGATTTTGATGAGGTCGTCTATGTGTTCAATATGGGTGGCCGGGCCTGTGAGCATTTTTTTGCTGAGTGTAACAATCTGACTTTGCTCGGTGAGCGGCAAGGGTAGACCGGCAACGGGCAGGGTCAAGTCAACGAGCATTTGACAGTTGCTCGCGGCGTCGGCGGTGAACCTGAGCCGGTTGTTGCCGTCTTTGTCGAGCATCCCGGGCGCCGGACAAATTTCGATGCCGCCGAAGCCGGCCTGTTTGAAAAGGTCGAGCCGGCGGATGATTTGGTCTTCGGTCGGACGGTCGGCTGACCAGGTCCAGCGGACAAAGGGTCTGGCCTGGGCAGGCGGACTCCTGAAGCCGTCATAAAGCTTGTCGGTTTCCAATAAACCGCCACATCCCGAAAAAAACAACGCAAAGAACAAAGTTGCAAAACTCAGAAATCTTCTGCTACTCATAGCTGAGACCTTCCTTCCGCCTGTAATACGGCGGGCAAACAATGAATTTAATAAACATATCAGTCTGCACTCTTATCGGTTTTCCGTGTTCCTGTTTTGTCGCTCGATTGCGCCGTCTGGACAGGCCAGAAGACAAAATAGCCGTCGCCTCTCATAAATATAGTCCCTTCTATTTTTGACAACCCCCGGTGAAACCGGGGGCTAAATACTATTTTGTGTGTTGATTCACGTAATCTATTTTCTTCCAGAGCATCTTCTGGTCAAAACAAAATCTCTTATCGTAACCTATTGTCCAGAGTCTGCCGTCAAAACCATGTTCCTTTAACGCCAGCCGGCCCGCCTTTTTATAATACGCAACGACCCGGCTGACCGGTTTTGGAATATACTCGGCGACAAGGTGAACGTGATTAGAGCAAACTGAAAGCGCAAGAACTTTTTGGCCGATTTCATTTGCCTGTTTTGTAATCGCATCGTGGACAATCTTTTTCTGTTGAGGAGTTAGTCGAATAGTCCGGCCTGACTGTGCGTTTTTATTTGCCTCCAACAATTTATCATCGCCGGGCAATGTTTTGCCCTTCTTTACATAGCCACGTTTATTGCCCTGAAGCCAGGTTCCATAAGTAGTCCAAGTCAGCATATATCCAAGTGTTCTTGGCATTGTATTTAGCCCTGGGTTTCACCCAGGGTTACGTCCCTGGCGTTCGGTTTTTGTCCGTTTACTGTGAACTTGTCCCAAACACCATTCCACTCAAAAACAAGAGTGGTTTTAGTGGGAGCTATATTTTCTGCGCAAACCTCAACTGTAAAACGGAATTTCCCTTTTTCCTTAAACAATGGTTGGTATCGAAATGGTATGGCCATAATTTGAGGGTTGAACGAGTCAGAATACATTCTTGTATTGAGTACATCAATATATTGGTTGACACCCTTGGGGATGTCTAAAGGTACAAATCTATCTTTCTCGCCTTGGCAAGACCAAGCCAATGGAATACTATCGCAATACTCGGTTTTTGAAAATTTTCCCTCTTCTTCTTTTTCGATATTAACCAAATAAGAACTGCAATCCTTAGCGATGAAACGGCGAGTATTGACTACTCTGAGTCTTATATAATACATATCTATGGGCTGGTCCATAGTTCGAGAAATCCCTATCGTCCTAACAACACACCCTTTATGCTCTTCAAATCGCACATTTATCTTTGGTTTAAACACCCATCTTCTTATTGGTTCTGCCAAGATAGCTATCGCTGCACCTGAAATAAAACTTACAACTTCACTAAATCCTATTCCTAAATTCTTACTCATTTGGTTCCTCCGAGGCCTGTATCTGGTTTAGTTGTATTGCGAAGCGGTCGAGTTTTTTGTGGCCTTCGTCATACTGGGAATATGCGTTGCGGAGGTGTTTGCCGAGGACTTCCCAGGTGTCGGTGAAATCGGCGAAAGAGGCGTTCAGCCGGGCGAGGTTATTTCGTATTTCAGCGGCCTGTTTTTCGATTTGCAGGCCCTGGAGGCCCATCGCGACGGTCATAAGATACGCGTAAAGCAGATTGGGGCTTACGGGGATGACCTTTTTGTCGAGCGAATACTGGAGGATGTTTTTCGCGTCGTCGGGGTACTGAATGATGGCTTCGTAATATACGTTCTCGGCGGGGATATACATCATCGCGAAATCGACGGTTCCTTCGGCCGGCCTGATATAAGAGGTGGCGATTTTGTCAATGTGCCTGATTACGTCATTGTGAAACTGCCTTCTCAAACGCGTTCGCTGGTCGTCGGTCTCGGCTTTTTGGAGCTGCTCGAAATTTTCGAGCGGAAACTTGGCGTCGATGGGTACGGAATAGTCGGCCAGCTTTACCAGAGCGTCTACTTTTTGATTGTCTTTGAAAGTATACTGAAGCTGGTAGCCCGCCTGTGGGAGGATTTGCGAGAGCAGGTTATCGAGCGACCATTCGCCCATACCGCCTCGCAGTTTCGGGCTGGCCAAGATTTGCTGGAGGCGTTTGACCTCGTCGCCAACTTTTTGCATATGTGTGCTGGCTGAGATTACCTGGCCAATCTGGTTGTGCAGCTTAGTGAGGGTCTCGACGCTGGATTGCAGATTTTTGGCGACGGAGTCCTGGCCTTTCTGGAGGGAATCCTGCAGGGCGGTGCGGGTAGTGTCGGAGGATGTGCGGACGGCCTCGAGCTGCTGCTGCAGAGCGGCGACGGCGGAGGTCTGCTCTGTGAGTTTTTCCCTGGTGCGAGAGGTTAGTGAATAGACCAGCGCCAGCACGAGCACGAGCAGGACAACGGCTATGACAAGCAGAACAAGCTCCATTTTTGAGTCCTCGAAAGGGATGTATTATAGGTGTTAATAGAACGGACGTCAAAGGCAAGAGATTGCGGATTGATTTGGATTCCCGCTTTCGCGGGAATGACAAGTAAGGGGTGTTCCAAGTGGGTATTAAGCGGCGGCGGGTTCCTCGGCGTAGTGGTCGAAGCTGACGGAAATTTTCTTGCTGACGCCCTTGGTCTGCATAGTTACGCCGTAGAGCATATCGGTGATGCTCATAGTGCGCTTGGAGTGGGTGATGATGATGAACTGCGAGTCTTTCTGGAATTCTTTTACCATAGCGTCGAAACGCTCGTTATTGGCCTCATCGAGTGCTGCATCAACCTCATCGAGGAAGCAGAACGGCGAAGGTTTTGTCTTGAATACTGCAAAGAGCAGTGCGATTGCGGTCAAAGCCTTTTCGCCTCCGCTGAGTAGGGAGATACTTCGAGTTTCCTTTCCGGGCGGTTTTGCGATTATATCGATGCCGGCGTCAAGAATGTCGATATCGGGGCCTTGTTCGAGGATGATGTCGGCTTTGCCGCCGCCGAATAGCTTGCGGAAGATTTCCTGGAAACTGGTTCTGATAAGCTCGAACGTCTCGCTGAATTTTTCCCTGCTTAATTTATTGAGGCGGTTGATAAGCTGCTGCAACTGGCCCTTGCTCGAGTTTAGGTCTTCAAGCTGGGTGGAGAGGAAGTTGTGGCGCTGTTCGAGGTCGTCCTGCTCGGTGATTGCGTCGAGATTGACGTTGCCGAGTCGTTCGATTTTACCGCGGAGCTCGGCGATTTCGTTGCGGACCTGTTCCCAGTCAACGGAGCCGTCCTGATAGCTCTGATAGGCCTGGAGAAGGTCGATTTGCAGCTCGTCGCGGACCCTGTCGGCGAGGTCCTGCTGCCTGACTTCGAGCGCCCCAAGCTCGACTTTAAGCTCGTTTATCTGCTGCTCTATTTCGGCCTGCCGGGCGCGTTTTTCGCGGAGGAGCTGGTCATAGTGTTTTTGCTCGGCGAGAAGGGACTCGATTTTGTCGTGGAGAGTCGAGCTATCCTGCTGGCGTTTGTCTTTTTCGCTGAACAGCTCCGAGACGGTGGATTCGCAGGCGAGTATGTCGGCCCCGGAGGCGTCGGCCTGGTCGGTGGAATTTTTGATTTCGGATTCGGCGGCGGCAACGGCTGAAGCATTTGCCTGAAGCTGGCTGTGGAGAGACTGAATGGTCTGCTTTAGCGACTGTCGGTGTTCGGTAATCTGGCCGAGCGACACCTTGAGGTTGGTCAATTTATCCACGAGCGACTGCTGTTGGGTCTTTAGCCCGGTATAGTCGTTTTGCAACTGAGTGATTCGCTCATTTCGTTCGGTGTTAACGGCTTCAAGCTCTTCGAGCTTCTGCTTGGACTGGTATTCATTCTGGACGGACTGTGCGATTTGCGTTTCTATCAGGTCGATTTCGCCGGTGATGAGGGGCTGTTCCTGTCTGAGGCGTTTTATGCCGTCTTCGAGGGCGGCCAGCTTCGAGCTTATCTGGGTTTTTTCGGTGTTGGCCTCATAGACTGCCGTGCGGAGGTCTTTGCAGAGCTTTTCGAGGTGGGCGCCGGTGCGGAGAGCATCGTCGATTTGACTCTGGAGTGCGTCTATCTCACTGGTGATATTAGCGATAGTGTCCTGCAACTGGCGTAGTCGGCTCTTGCGTGAGATTAGACCTGCTGCCCGGCCGAGGGGTCCGAGCTTAATGAGGTAATCGCCTGAGAGGAACTGGCCTTTGAGCGTTACAAACTGATAATCGGGACCAAGCTGCTGCGAAAGAGAGGCTGCAACTTCAACGGAGTCAACGATAAGTGTTTTGCCCAAGAGCGACCAGACGAGTTGAGCGTATTCGGGCCGGTAACTTACGAACTCAACGAGCCGGCCTTTGACCTGCTGCATTGTAGAGACATCGACGGTATCGACGAAGGGAGCGAGATTGTCCAAAGTTATGAAGTGGACACGGCCATCAAGCTCATCTATTGCCTGGGTGTCGGCGATGAGCTTTTCTGTGGATGAAATGACGACGGCGTCGGTTCTGTCCTCCAGAGCCGCTTCGACAGCGGCGGCATAATCGACATTGGCGGTGATAATGTCGGCGAGGATGCCTTCGACATAGTCAAAGCGTGAGATGTTTTCGAGGATTCGTTTTGCGCCTGCCTTGACGCCTTCGCGACGGTTTTCCATATCGGTAAGAACGTCAAGCTCGCCGGTAAGGGCGCTTTTGGCCTCTTTGCTGTTGGCCAGCCGTTTTCGGTCCTCATCGATTCGGCGGGCGCAGGACTCGGATTCTTTGCGTTTGGCGTCGAGACTTTTTGTCAGGTCGGCGATGACGTTTTCGATGTCACTTTGGCGCGCCTCGCACTGTGCCTTTTCAGCGAGGAGCTTTTCAAGCTCGTCACGGGCCACCTGCGCCCGGCCCGCGAGGCGGTCCTTTTGAGAGGACAGACTGGAGCGATAGACCGATATGCTTTGAAGCTCGTTGTGAAGCTGGGCGGTGCGACGGACAATATCTATGATTCCGGATTTTTCGTCCTCAAGCTCCGCTTCGAGCGAGGAGCAGCGGGCATTGACGTCGGCGATGGCCGATTGGGTTTGCTCGATATCCCCTGAGCACTGTTCGAGGGATTTTTCATTTTGCGTCTGGCGTGCGCGGCAATCTTCGAGGTCTACGGCAAAAGCAGTTTTCTGCTCGGCAAGCTGATGTGCCCTGGCGACGGCATCGTTTTTTCTCTGGTCAAGCTCTTTTATCCTGTCTCGGAGGAATTCGATTCTCTGCAAGTGCTGCTCTATTTTGCTCTGGACGGCGACGAGGGAGTTATCGGTGCGGTTGATGTCGTTTTCGGTTTCTATAATCCGGTGGCCTGTCTGACTCAACTCAGCATCGTATTTGGCAATCTCGGCGGCAACGGATGCGAAGATTTTTTCGGTCTCGGCAAGGTCAGCTTTTTTCTGCGCGGTGGTCTTGTAGATTTTGTCGAATTCGGCGAGCGAGTAATTGACCTGCAGCTCTTTTAGCCGCTGGCTGTACTGTAGGTAGTTTCTTGCCTTTCCGGCGGCGAGCTTTACGCTTCGCAGACGGCTGGCAACTTCGCCGAGGATATCGGCGAGCCGGAGAAGATTTTGCTCGGTGTGTTCGAGCTTGCGTAATGCCTCGGTTTTGTGCGCCTTGTATTTACTGATGCCGGCGGCTTCTTCGAAAATGGCCCGCCGTTCGACAGGTGAGGACATCAGGAGACGTTCGATTTGTCCCTGTTCGATAATGGAGTAAGCCCTGACGCCGACGCCGGTATCCATAAACATCTCGCGGATGTCCTTTAGCCGGCAGAGCTTGTTATTAATGCGGTATTCACTTTCGCCGCTTTGATAGATACGACGGGTAATCTGGACTTCGTCGGCATCGACGGGCAGCCGGCCCGTTACGGAGCCGTCGGTATTAGAGAGAAACAGACTTACTTCTGCGCAGCCGGCGGCTTTTCTGCTGGCCGAGCCGCTGAAGATAACGTCCGCCATACGACCGCTGCGGAGACTCTTTGCGCTTTGCTCGCCGAAGACCCATTTGACGGCATCAACGACGTTGCTTTTGCCGCAGCCGTTTGGCCCGACGATTCCGGTTATGGGAGATGAGAAGACAAACTCCGTTTTGTCAGCGAAGCTTTTGAATCCGTCGAGAACAACTTTTTCAAGTCTCATCTATGCACCAGAGAAAGTCAGGGTAAGCCGACGGCGTCAGCCGAAGGCCGAATTTACTATTCAGTGGACACCCTCCTGCAAGTGTAACCAACCGTGGACGCAAAGAGGCGTAATTTCATAGTGTCCGATAATTTCACAATAATTGTCACTGCCAAGCTGGAAACGGCAGTGAAGCCGATTTAATGTTTATACTAATTGCTGCTTTTTAACCTTTCAATCAAATTCCGTCAGGTGTTAACATTATCGGCCGAAGCGGCGTGATTTCTTGACAATTCGTCCTTCGCGACAATAGCAGCTACTTCTGCGGAGAACGGACCGGAAGGGTCATTGGGAGCGGCCCCGGATGAAATTCGGCTTGGATGGCTCCAGCGTCAGCCATCTGACTCAGCAGGTCGACGAGGACCGAGTAAGCGACTCCGAGTCCAGGGTTATTTCGGCCGGTTTTGGTTACCGGCTCGCGAGACAATGTGCGGATGATATCAGCAAGGTCGAGAGAAGTTTTCAAGCTGATAATGACATCGGAACGGGTGGGGTGCCTGCATATTAGCGTGGCGGACTGAGCGCCCGCGGGGGCGTTTATGGTTATGGTCTGGTCGGGTGTCTGGACAAAGATGTCACTGCGACACTGAATGGGTGCACCAAACAGCACGACCCGTGGACGGTCTTGGCGTGAGACGAATATGGCAGGTTTACCGACCTGGGCAATCTGGTCGAGGTAGAAGCCATCGGTTACAAGCTCAGTGGAGATAGTTACGTCATTAAGGGGAAGTAGGATTTTGTAGACAGCGAGGCGGACGGAGAAGTCGTCGTCCCGCAACAAACTGCGAAGCATTGGGGCAACATCAATCAAGCTGACGGCAGCGGCAATGGCTTCGATTGCCTCAACACGATGAGGGAAAGTTCTATCTTCGGCCATACCCCGAAGTATATCCAGACCCCTCTGGTCGCCGAGATTGAGCATACATCGGGCGGCACGAAAACGGACTTCTGGTTCCGATGAATTGAGAAGTGCAGCGAGTCTGGGTAATGCGGCATTGCCTATTGCTTCAAGGGCGATTTCACTGTTTTCCCTGTTGGATGATGTGGCAAGGTCGCGAATATGGGCAACGATTCTTTTTTCAACAAGCTGGGGGGGAACCGTCAGGTATGTGGCCCGGACGAGGCGGAGGAATCTCACCTTCTGGTCGGTGTATTTGAGCGGGACGCGCAGCTCGATACTTCCCGGAGCAAGTGCCCAGGCGGTATCGTAGCCTAAGCGTTCGTTAATTCGATTCCGTATCTGGCTAGCGACGCGGTAATCGGGCTGGCGAAGCGCAAGATTGATTTTATATTCGTTGAGAACCGTGCCGCCACCGAGGACATAGCCGCTTCTTTTGTCGAGATTGCCTGCGTTGAGGAGGTCGACATAAACGGGGCCTTCTGCAATGCCGAGGGATTTAATACTGTAGCCGAACCGTCGAGCTTCGTAGAGGTCGGCGCCAAAGAGTGAGCCGCCTTCGAGAGAGGTAGTGGCGGTGCCGGGCACAGCGGCGACCCTGACGTCAAAGTGCTGGTCTTTGGAGGCGGCAGGTGGAATGATACCCTCGACAATAACAACGGCGGTATCCGGACTGCTGATAAGCTCATCGACATTGACGTTAACGCCGGAGAGGTGTTGAAGGATGTATTTTTCGAGATATGTCCTGACCTGCGCGGGGCACTGTTCGGAGCCGGCGCCATTCAATCCGCCCACCAGCGAATAACCGGTGACAGGTATGGCATCAGAGGCGAAAACGTCGGCCAGTGCTCCTATTGTGGGGCCAAGCCCTTCCTGGTCGCTTGCGAGCCGAGCTGAAGTTCCGGAGCCAGCCGGTCCCTGGCAGCCGAAGATAAATAACAGAGAAAACGAGATTAAACACCAGAGCGTTCTTTGGCGGTTAGGATTCATAAACAAGTCAGGTCTCCTGAATCTTTATAAGCAGCCGGAGCCAGCGCAGAATACTACTCGTTATCGGCTGGTTAGTCAATGGCCTTGAGCCGCCGGCTGCCGGGCAGAGCTTGAGTGAGGTTGAAGACAACAAAAAAAAATTCCGGGCTTACCGGCACAGTTGTCTGCAGGCGGTGATGAATTCCTTTGTTCTGAGCAGATTTGTCTGTGCTTGCCTGTGGTCCGCGGAGGCAAAGGAGATACCATCGCGTTCTGTCCGGGTGTTGAATGCACCACGCAGGTAGCCGAGAAACTTTTTATCAACGAGGCCGGTTTTGACAAATGCCTCATCAAAAGCCGGGATGATGGCGTGCTGCGAGTTTTCCTTGAGGCCTTTTGCCAGCAGAGCGGCGCTGGCGGCGTGGAACATTGCGTAGTAGGCCCGTCCCATGGCTCCTCTGTAATAGCCGCCCGCCATCAGATGTTCCATCTCTCGCAGGAGTTCCTCGGCGGTTCGAAGATACTTTTCGACATCTGGATTCATAAAACCACCCTTTTCGAACGGTCAACAAGCTGTGGTATTTCCATACACATCTGTGCCTTCAAAACTCACCGATATCATCATAGGTGTCCGCTGCCACGACACAAGGGAAAAGAGTTCATTCGCCGACGATTTGGCAGACAACCCGTCGGCTGCGCGGGCGGGTGTCGAAATCAACGAGAACGATTTGCTGCCAGGTTCCGAGGGTGAGCTTTCCATCGACTATCGGGACAGACAGCGAAGGCCCAAGCAATGAGGCCCGGACATGCGAGTGGCCGTTGTCGTCATGCCAGGTCTCTTCGTGGACGTAGCGAGCCGCCTGAGGCGCGATTTTTTCAAAGGCGGCTTTTATATCGTGCTTGACAAGGCCCGGTTCGTACTCGGTGGTAGTGATTCCGGCGGTCGAGCCGACGTTGAAAAGCGTTGCTGTTCCGGCTCTTATGCCGGATTCAGCGACGAGCCGGGCGGTCTGGGGAGTGATGTCAACGATACAGCAGTTACCTTTTGTATCGACCTGTATTTCTTTAGTAACGACCATATAAGATAAGATACACGATTGGATAAGCCGGGGCAAGTGTGCGCGGCTGTTCGGACGTAGCAGGGCTACCAAAGATGAAAGAAATTATATGGGCTGACAAACGCGGGAAGTGAAATTAGTATCTCGGAAGCAGTAATGGCAACGACGATTACAACAACTACGGAGAGCAAGGCGCGTGGCAGGCGCATCCAGGAGAGGATTCGGTGCAGGCCCTCGATGTAAAGCAGCAGGAAGGGAAGAATCGTGCCTGAAATCAACCGGCCGGAGACGAAGAAGGGATTGTCACGTGAAGGATAGAAACACCGGCCGAAATCATATCGCATAGACATAAAAGCGAGGAACAGAACCGACACGACAACGACAAACAGACCTGCCGCGAGTGCGAAGCGAAAGGGTCTGTTTGTCCTGGCTCTACCGAACAGCAGAGCAGCCAGGAAAAGTGCGGAGGATATGATGTAGAATGAGTCCATAATGGGAGAGGCGATTCTTTGCCATCGCCAGACGAACTCACCTCGCCAATAGGTCCTTGTAAGCTCGGTAAGAAAATAAAACAAACCGGCGGACGTGAAGATGGGGTGACTGAACATTTCGCCAAGAGGTTTCTGTGTCTAGGTTCGGAACTCTATCGATTTGGCCACACCCACAGGATCACCAAAGAGAACATAGTTACGACCAAGCCAGAAGGCAATGGGTGTAACGGCAGCGACGAGCAAGGCAAGCAGAGCGGGCAGGTACTGCTTGAGGTGATGCTGCCGGAAGGTCTGGATTATTTTAAGCAGGATGACGACACCGGCAAGCGCGAGGATTGTGATATTTGAGGCCTTGGTGAGGAAGGTAACAGCGACGGCCAGACCGGCAAGGAGATGATATGACCGGGATTTTTGCTCAAGGGCGATTTGCACGAGCATATAGAATGCTGCTGCAAAGGCCAGCGGCGACAGGACGTCACCGGTTATGGCATAGAAGGTGTCCTGTGGGAAGAAGGCGACTATAAGAGGTAAGGCAATTTGTTTTTGGGGGCTTTCGGGGAAGAACCGCCGGCCGAAGAGCCGGGCCAGCCAAACGAGTGCGACGGCAATAGGAATATTCAGGAAGCGAATCCAATAGAGGAGTAGGCCATCTGCGAGGCCGAGAAACCGGCCGAATGCGCACCAGGCGCCGGCCAGGATATAGTAGGCCGGCCAAGCCCAAGTCTCTGGGTTAACACGGTCGCAGAGAAAGGCTATGGAGCGGGCTACGACAATGTGCGAATCATCGCGTTGCTGGTCGAGATACTCGCCGCCCCTGTTGGCAACGATGATTTCAGCGGCCTCGGGGTCGTATTTCTCCAGTGCAGCGGCAGGCAGATGTCCATGGGAATACTTGAAGACAAGGTCAAAGTGGGACGATTCATCGACATTATTGAAGAAGGGAAACGCGGCGCTGAAGATGAACACACGAACAGCGGCAACAAAACAGAGAGCCAAGAGCAGCAGGCGTTCTCGGCGGGTTCGTCGGCCGATTGTCCGGGGGGCTGAAAATAAGAGCCGGTCAGCAGTCATATAATCTGCGGAAATACGGGTTAATGGTTCCCATGCGATTATCGTTAGCAGGCGGCTTTTGAGTCATATCTGGGGATACGATAACTCAAAGGCAGCGAGTATGCAAGTTGTCGGGACGGACAACGCCGGAATTGGAGTGAATCAGTTTTTAGGATACGCGGACCAGGAGAAGGTATCAAAAGATTTTTTGTTCTCGGTGATGGTCAGCTCGCCAAGGATGCCGTAGTCGGGGGCCATCCAGCCGCAAACGTAGATATAGCCGTTGATGCCGCGACTTCTCCCGGTGGTGAGCTGTGTTTCGAGTAACGTGTATGTTCCTCTTGTTATGAAATAAAGATTGTTGGGGTCGTAGAGGCAGGGTTTTGACGGGTCTGTATTACCGGCGAAGCTGGCGGCCATAATGAGCCGATGAATGTCATCGGGCTGGTTGTATTCACCGTTCCATACTCCCTTTACGGTCCCGTCGGGATATATGAGGAGATTGACGGTTCCGCGGGAGTAAGCATCGTACTCGGCCTCGGTTTTGTATCGCAGGACGCGAGTAAGTTGCGGCTGGTTGTCGGAAGGTTTGGCTTGCGGAATCTGGCCCGGCTGGAGGATACGCGATTCCTCATACCACGGCAGGGAAGAGTCGTTACTGGTGAACAGGGATGACTGTCCGAACACCGCGAAGGCAACTGCGAGGACCGCCGCAAGGGCTATAAACCTGAGCCAGATTGTATAAGTATAGCGTTTTGTGCCCGATTCAATCTGAAATAGTTCAATGCCCAAGCTTCGACTCCTATACTATCGGACGCTCTTGACTCAATGTAAATCACAAATGGCGTGTGTTACAGGGGTTCTGCGCTTACAGTAGTCCCATCAGTACCATATCGCCCTTTTGAGGGGGCAACTTGACTTTCGCGTTAAGTATCGCTTCTTAGCGAGCCGAATAAATCGGTATAAGTGTTTGCAGTTGTCTTTGTCAAGACAGGGCCATTGATTGCCAAACTCGCCATTTTATGGGAGTCATACAATGAACGAGGATATTGAACAGGTCCCGCCGCCGAGAAAATCCGGGAAGAAAATCGCGATATTCAGTGTTCTTGCGGCCCTGATTGCCATCTGCATCAATATATCGGGTGCGAGTTTTCCGATAAGGTTTTCAGGATACAACTTCACTTTAGCCGCATCGGCGATGATTGTCGTATGGGCCGGATTTCTGTCGGCGATTGTGGGACTGATAAAAGGACTGAGGGGTCGCGGAAAAGTTGCAGTCTGGTGTTCCTTAATCGGTCTGCTGCTCAACGGCGGCGTTATTACGCTGAACTTTGGAGCCGTATCTTTTATCCGGTCGATGGCCGGCCGTTCAAGCAGGACCACACTCGTGCAGCTTAATTCGATGCCGCAGATATTCTCGAATTCTGTTCCTGTTTTTGAGCCGAGGTTTGGTTTCCGTCTGGAATTGCCGAAGGGCTTTATCAAGCACCCAAATCCTCCGCCGGGGCGAAATGTAATTCACTCATACATCCGTTACAGTGCAAAGGGTATGCCCGAGGTTGTCGTCAATATAATGCGACTACACGGAACTCTGGCACTGAGAAAGGGCAAGCCATCTGTTGAGCAGCTCGAAGAATTCAAGCGGGCAATGCGCAAAAGCCTGCCGCATGCCCTACTGGTTAGGGTGGAGCAGGAACAATGGAAATCGCACACACTCGATGTGTTCCTCGCCGAAATGCCCTCCCAGGGTGAAATGACGAGCTTGTGGAGTGTTCAGGTTCCGCTGGCCGGAGAGGCAATCCAGATTCAGGTCGGCGGTCTCAAGGGCGGTGAAGACCAGTACCGCCAGGTCCTTGTGCACATAATCAAATCCATCCAGGGCAATTCGAACTGGAGATAATCCACCTAACAGGGCAGTTGATTCCGCAGCAATTTTGATTGTGAAACGGGCGATTGTGCGCGCGCAAATCGTCGCGAAGATATTCGGGCGTTGAAAAAAAAGATGCAGGCAACTATAATTAGGATTTTGGGGCTGTTCCTCGCCCCATGGTTTTATCAGTCGAAAAAGGGATAAGAAGCCGTGTTTGATGCACTGACGCAAAAATTCAATTCGGTGGTGCGGTCGCTTTCGGGCCGGGGCAGGATTACCGAGGCGAATATATCGGATGCGGTGCGCGACGTTCGAAAGGCACTGTTGGAGGCGGACGTCAACTATCAGGTGGTCAAGCAATTCTGCAAGGACATTGGAGCAGCGGCGATTGGTGCGGAGGTAATCAAGTCGCTGCATCCGGGGCAGGTCTTCGTCAAGATTGTCAACGACGAGCTGACCAAGCTGATGGGGCCGGTGGATACGCAGATATATTACGTTTCGCCGGGGCCGACGATTGTGCTTCTGGCGGGCCTGCAGGGCTGCGGCAAGACGACGACGGCGGCGAAATTAGGAAAATACATCGCGGACAAGGGAAAGAAACCATTGCTTGTTGCGGATGACCTGCAAAGGCCGGCGGCGATTGAGCAGCTTATAACGCTTGGCGGACAACTCGGTATCGAGGTTTACAGCGAGCAGAGCAAAAACGCGGTGAAGGTCGCCAAAAACGCGGTCAAACACGCAAAGGGTAACAGCTTTGACGTTGTGATTCTGGATACGGCGGGCCGGTTGCATATCGACGAAGAAATGATGACGGAAATAAGCGACGTCGCCAAGGCAACTGGGCCACACCAGATTTACCTTGTCTGCGACTCGATGACCGGTCAGGACGCAGTGAATTCCGCAAAGGAATTCAACGAGCGGCTGGAGCTTGATGGGGTGATACTGACGAAGCTCGACGGCGATGCGCGAGGTGGCGCGGCCTTGAGTGTAAAGGCCGTAACAGGTAAGCCCATAAAGTTTATCGGCGTCGGAGAGAAGTTAGACAAGCTGGAGGAATTTCACCCCGACCGAATGGCGTCGCGAATACTCGGAATGGGCGACGTGGTGACATTGGTCGAGAGGGCACAGGAGCAGTTCGACGCGGAAGAAGCGGCGAAGCTGCAGGCAAAAATGGCGAAAGGCAGCTTCGGCTTCGATGATTTCCTCAAGCAGATGCAGGCGGTAAAGAAGATGGGGGGGATGAAGGATATGCTCAAGCTGATGCCGGGCGCAAGCGGACTCGGTGAGCTTGACTTCGACGATAACGAGCTCAAGCGGATGGAGGGAATTGTTTACTCGATGACGATGAGGGAGCGGAAAAACCCGGACGTTGTAGATGCCTCCCGGCGAAGGAGGATTGCCACGGGTGCGGGCGTTGGGCCACACGACGTATCGTCACTTGTGAAAACATTTATGCGAAGTAGGGATATGCTCAAGGCAATGTCGGGCGGGAAATTGGCGGGATTGAAAGCGCTGATGAGCGGGGGATTCAATCTGAATACGCTTACCTCGGCGATGAGCTCGGGCAAGAAGATTAAGCAGCGTTCGCGGAGGAAGCGAGTCATCGTGCGGCGGGGCAAAAAGATTAGACGGTAAATCGTGACAGCCAAACCTGAAATCACAATCGAGCAGTACCTCGAGAAGCTATCAAAGTTCGCGGGCAGCGAATACGGCAAAATGGTGCGGAGCCAGTTTGCCGACATCAGGGGCAGCAGTGAGCTGGCAATGTTAGTCAGCCCGTCGGTCGAAGAGTTGGAGCAGCTTCGCCGGGCGGTTGCGATTATGACAACCGAAGAAAAACAAAATGCCGAGAATCTGACGGAGGAACAGATTCATAAAATTGCCGCGGATGCAAAGATAGAATCGGGTCTGCTTGCGATTTTCATCAATGGCTACGCGTTGATTGGTAGGACTCATTCCTGATTCTCGCCTTAGGAATCCTCAAAAATGAGAGGAAAGGGCATTGCCCTTTGGGAGTGATTCTGGTATATTGTCGGGTTTTATTGCTAAACGAGTCTTGCCCCCGCTGCTGTCCTGCGACAGCAGGACGTGGGGGCGGGAATTGATTATAGACGTAAGGAAAAAGGAGCAGATTATGGCGGCAAAAATCAGACTTTCGCGGATGGGAAGGCGGCATCGGCCGTTTTTCAGGATTAATGTAGTTGACAGCCGGGCGCCACGCGACGGCAGGATTATCGAGAAACTGGGACATTACGACCCGCTCGAAAAGAGTCCGGAAAAGGAAATCGTGCTGAATATCGAACGAGCAAAATACTGGCTCGATAAAGGTGCGACGCCGACGGATGCGGTGTCGCATATACTTTTGCGTCAGGGAATCAAACATAAATACGCAGAGGAAAGAAAGGCCCGTCGTGCGATAGCGAGAGAAAGGGCGAAAGCCGCGGGCGTGCCGTTTACAAGTGCCGACCGAATCGCCTTGCAAAAGGCGGCGGAAGCAGTGAAGGCGGAAGCGGAAGAAAAGGCAAAGAAGGAAAAGGAGGCGACAGAGGCGAAGGCCAAGGAAGAGGAACAAAAGGCGAAAGAATCAGCCGAAGCGAAGGCCGAAGAACAAAAAGAGGCGGAGGAAAAACCAAAGAAGGAAAAACCGGCTGAGGCAGCACCGGAGAAAAAGCCGGTTGGTAAACCCGAAGAGGAGAAGTCAGTTGAACCGGTAAAGGAAGAACCGGCGCCGGTAGAGGACAAGACGGAAGAAAAGCCCAAGGAACAGGAAAAAGAGGAGCCGGCCGAGGCAACAAAGGAAAAAGCACCGGAAGACGAAAAGCCAAAGACAAAGAAGAAAGAAAAACCAGTTGAATCAACAGCACCGACTGAGGAAAAGGCGGAAGACAAACCTAAGGAGGAGAAAAAGGACGAGCCGGAAGCAAAGGAGTGAGAACATAACCCTCGACATCAAGTCGGGACTTTTGGGATGGGGACGATGCGAATTGATGTTCTTACACTCTTTCCGGAAATGTTTGCCTCGCCGCTAAGTCATTCGATAATCAAACGGGCGCAGGAAGCAGGCGTAGTTGAAATTCATCTCACGAACATTCGCGATTATTCAAAAGACAAGCACAATAAGGTTGACGACCGGCCATACGGGGGCGGGCCGGGGATGGTGATGATGTGCCAGCCGGTTTTCGACTGCTTCGAACATGTAGAAAAATCGGCCAGCGATAAAGGCCGGGTAATACTGCTGACGCCACAGGGTGAGACGTTCACACAGAAAAAGGCCTTCGAACTAAGCAAAGAGAAACGGCTGATACTGATAAGCGGGCACTATGAGGGATTCGACGAGCGAATAGGCGAGGGGCTGGAGGCGGAGAAAATCTCGATTGGTGATTACGTGCTTTCAGGCGGCGAGCTTGCTGCGATGGTAATAATCGACGCAGTAGTGCGTCTGCTGCCGGGAGCGCTCGGGGATGAGGATTCGGCGGAAGATGAGAGTTTCAGTGAATCGGCAGACGGCGGTTCGACCTCGCTCACCGCAGGCGGCTTAGAGTATCCGCAATATACCAGGCCAGAGGAGTTTCGGGGGAGAAAAGTGCCGGAGATATTGTTGTCAGGCAATCACGGCGAAATCAAAAAGTGGCGGCGAGAGCAGTCGCTCGAACGGACGCGCAAAGTCCGGCCTGACCTGCTGAACGAAGAAACAAGCTGAAAGATGAGAAGCGAAAGAGTGTCGGCACAAGGATTTTGTGCCGGCGAAGGAGTTGACCAAAAACGGCCCTTTCGATGGCTGAATCATCATAGAGGTGGCCCATAGGTCGCCCCTGCCTATTCGCTTCGAAAATACGAAGCAGCGGGTGCTGACGCGACGTTTTTATCGTTTGTTCCGAAGGATTATTGGGTCGTGCCCATTTCCACCACCACATTAGTAAATTGTAAAAACCCAAACTATCGGACAATCCTTCCCATTTTCGTTTGTCAAAGAGCATACTCAGGTTTTTATGGTTGCGTACTTCCTTATCTTTTGCGGTGAAAAGCAGGGATACATGCCCTTCCGCTTCGGCTGGCTGCGCTCACCTTCGTTTCCGCCGGATGACAATCATACCTTCACCCGAACTTACACTAAGACCTCTGGCCCTTGTCAGTGCCTTTCTAATAGGTTAAGATTATTCCTCGCGTTATATTTTGATTTGCAGGAGCTTAAAAATTAGACCCAGACTTATAATTTCCGGTGCCGCGGGCAGGATGGGCAAACGCATCATCGCCCTTGCCTTAGAGGCCGGGCGTTTTGATATTGTTGCCGCCGTCGAAAAGCCGGGCCATCCCGACATTGGCAAAGACGCAGGAATCATAGCGGGCGTCCGGCAGCTTGGCATTAAAGTCGCCGGTAGCCTCACTGGCATAGCCGATGTCGTAGTCGATTTCTCTCTGTCCGAAGCAGCCGACAGAACAATTGACTATTGCGCCGGCAGCAAGACAACTCTTGTTCTCGGAACAACCGGCCTTAGCGACTCGCAGCAGGACAAAGTCAAAGCCGCTTCGTCAAAAATACCGATTGTCTGCGCAACTAATATGAGCGTTGGGATGAACACCCTGTTTTCCCTTGTCGGCAGAGTGGCCTCAATGCTCGGCGATGAATATGACATCGAAATCATCGAGCAGCACCATCGTTTCAAAAAGGATGCTCCCAGCGGCTCGGCCCTGACACTGGCGCAGAATATCTGCAACGCGACGGCTAAGCCGTATCCGGATTCGCTGACTTGCGGCAGACATGGCAAGGACGCTCAGAGGCAAAAAGACAAAATCGGCATCCACGCCGTTCGTGCAGGCGATATAACCGGTGTCCACTCTGTAATTTTCAGTACCTTGGGCGAAACGGTTACATTGAACCACACCGCCCACAGCAGGGACACCTTTGCCCGCGGCGCCCTTCGCGCTGCCGCGTGGTTGCTCGACAAAAAACCCGGCCTGTACTCTATGGCCGATGTCCTCGGAATAAAATAGCTTTGTAGCCGATGGCAATTGTAATCAATATCAAGCACTGGAAAGGAACTGAGTTATGAATACGTTTCTTGCATTGATAGCGGTTATTGTTGGGGTTTTACTGTCTCTGGTTGCGTATCGAATCGTGTCGCTCGACAAGTACATTGGCCCCGGCCAGATGGAAGACTGGCACGACAAATACGGCAAGATTTGTAGAATCCTGGGCCCCATTGCAGTGGTTGTCGGCATTGTTCTGCTTTTCTTTTAGACCCTTGGCTATGCTTGTTTAGGGAGGTCGTTAGGCCGCAAGGTCTGGGGTGATACTACTGTCAAGATTTTCTTATGTCTCCGACTGTGATTAAAGTAGAAAACATCAGCAAGTGTTTCGGCAAAGTCCGCGCTGTCCATGAATTGAGTTTTGAGGTCCACGCTGGCTCCTGCTTTGGCTTTCTCGGCCCAAACGGCGCAGGTAAAACCACTATGCTCAAAATGCTCTATGGCAAGTGCACCCGTGATAAAAATAGTGATGGTTTAATTGACGTTTTCGGCTATGACCCGGCACGTGAGGAGCTTGCTATCAAATATCTCTCTGGCGTTGTTCCCCAGGAAAACAATCTCGACGAGGAGCTTAACGTAATCGGCAACCTTATGGTCTATTCGAGGTTTTACGCTCTCGACCGCGTCTCCGCCAGGAGCCGAATCGATTATCTGCTTGGTTTTATGGACCTTTCCGACAAGCTCACTGCCAAAATCAAGGAATTGTCCGGCGGTATGCAGCGTCGCCTCGTTATCGCAAGGGCACTTATGAACAATCCGCAGCTTCTGATTCTCGACGAGCCGACCACCGGCCTCGACCCCCAGGTCCGCCATCTGATATGGGACAAGCTCCGCCAGCTCAAAAAACAGGGCACAACTATCTTGCTCACTACCCACTATATGGAAGAGGCCTTCGCACTGTGCGATATGGTTTTGATTATGAACAAGGGTCAGGCCGTAATGCGCGGCAGCCCCTCGGAGCTGCTCGAACGCAAAGTCGAAAAATACGTCCTCGAGCTTACAGGCAGCCATTCGCTCGAATCCATAGCCGACGGCTCCGTCCTCAATGCCGTTCGTGTTGACCGCACTCAGGAGACGCTCCGGCTGTATAGCGATGATGCCGACCGGTTAAAGCGACTGGCAGGCCAGATTCAGGGCGCTCACTACTACTTGAGACAGGCCAATCTCGAAGACGTTTTCTTAAAGGCAACCGGAAGGCAGCTAAATGAAAGACAGTAAACCATGTCTCTACCCTCCGCTTGCCAGCCGGCTCTATAGCGTCTGGTTTCGGCATATGCGCGTCTATACCAGGCACATTTTCAGCAACGGCCTGCCGCCCTTTCTGGAGCCGCTGCTCTTTTTGGCGGGTATCGGCCTGGGACTCGGCAAATATATCACCCAGTCTATGGAAGGCCTCACCTATATCGAGTTTTTGGGCACGGGCCTGCTCGTAACTACTGCGATGTTCACAGCTTCCTTTGAGTGCACCTTCGGAACCTTCATTCGCCTCGAGTTCGAGAAGGTCTACGACGGTATGCTCGCAGCGCCCTTAACCGCCAACAATCTAATCATCGGCGAAATCATCTGGGCGGGAACCAAGGGACTTTTTTTCTCGTTTGCCGTCCTGTGCATCCTTACTGTCTTCGGCATTGTATCGCTGCCGAGAAGTCTGCTCGCGCCTTGTGTTGGCCTGCTTACGGGATTAATGTTTTCCACTCTGGCGCTTTTGATAACGTCTTTTGTCAGGACTATTAACCATTTCAATTTCTATTTCACGGGTATTATCTCGCCGATGTTCTTTTTCTCAGGCGTTGTTTTCCCTGTCTCCAATCTGCCTGGCTTTATTCGTCCAGTCGCGGAGATTCTGCCCCTGACTCATTCCGTTCGGCTTGTCCGCGCCGTCTGCACAGGGCTTTACCCTCCCCGCCTGTTGCTTGATGTGCTCTATATCGTCGCCTTCATTTTTATTGTCGGTTTCTTTGCGGTAAGACGGCTTAAGAAGCGGCTTGTCTTTTGAAAGGTTTGCTCGGAGCGAATATACGATTAGCCGTCTTACTGGCGACGGCAAAAAGTTGTCGCCCTATCAGAAAGGTATATCTTTTTGTCGCTGACTGTAAAAAAGTATATGTTGAAGCCCGTCGCCTTAATTTTGATTGTTGAATAACAGTTGACGACAGTCCCGTTGGAGCTGTCTCCTACCAGGTCGCCGAGATTATAAGAATATTTCCCGCCGGTAACAGCGCTCATCGAATAGCAGTTGCTTATAATCCCGCAGTTGGACCCTGCCAGCCCGCCCAGCCACATTGAAACCATCCCACCAGTGACTTTTCCTGCTGAATAGCACTCGCTGATGGTGCCCATGTTGCCTCCCACAAGCCCTCCCAGATTGCTTGAATTCGCTCCTCCGGCTATAGAGCACGTCGATAAGCTGTTGAGGATAGTGCCGCGGCAATTGTCTCCCGCTAGTCCTCCGATGCAGTCGGAATCATTACCGCTGCAGATTGTCCCCGTGGTTAGGCAGTTGGTGATAGTACCGCCGTTTTCCCCGGCCAATCCACCAATAAATCGTGAGCCGACCCCACTCTTAATTTTCACGTTCTCCAGGCCGAGGTTTTTTATTGTGCCGTCCCCAATGGTCGCGAACAAACCTAAATGATCGCCTCTATCCCCATTGGTGTCTATGGTCAGGTTCTTGATGTTATGTCCTGCGCCGTCCAGAACACCGGCAAATTCGCCCCCCGCGATTACGGCCTTGCTAAAGACCTTTCTGCCGGGCAGGTCCGGAGCTATGTCGATATCTGCGGTGAGAATAAAGGTTGCATCGTAGTTATTTATATCCGCTGCAAGCTCCAGCAAATCTTCGAAGGTTGCAATTTGGTACGGGTCCTTCTGCCCGCCCGTACCACTGCTGTATTTGCCGTAGACACCGGCCGTAGAGACTGCGAATACACCGAGAATCAGGATTATATTTTGTTGGCGTTTCACTGGATTTTGCATCGCCGTTCCTCTGTAAGTGGTCCTAATACATCCATTTCGGCCGGTTTTGTTGCTGACTGAAATTGTTTTACGACTTAAGACGTGTTTAATAGCTTTTTGGAAGAAATATGGGACTCGAATCACCGAGAAACCAGCTATGTTGCCTTAAACAACCCTCCCTGACGGTTGAATCTACCTCGTCAGATTGGAAAAAACACTTAGGCCGTTGAACAGAGAATGCAGAAATATCGAGCGGAACAGCGACCCGCTCTTCTCATAAGTATAGCCAAGGCACATGGAAAACGCGAACAGGGCGGGCCAGTGCTGAGGGTTTTCATGGAAA
Source organism: uncultured Pirellulales bacterium (assembly GCA_964597035.1). GTDB lineage: Bacteria > Planctomycetota > Phycisphaerae > Sedimentisphaerales > Anaerobacaceae > Fen-1362. Next base: position 22,129 of record CAZQWM010000006.1, on the reverse strand, counting down.
ATGACCAATATCACGGAAGCGAACAAAATAGCAGGCCAGGGCCTGACAATGAATGACCGCAGCGCCGTCTGAATCATCCCCCGGAATATTATCTCTTCGGCTATCGGCACGGCTGCAATCGAGGTAAAGATAATCAGCACTCTTAACTGCCATTGCGGATACTCGATTATCTGCTTAAGCTCCTCGTGCCTGGGCATCTTAAACTCAGGCCCGATCACTAACGGCCGGTAGCGCGATTAACATATACCGTCTCGTTGAAATCTGCAAATCTGATGCCGAACGTTGTTGGTTCCGACGCGGTATCAGCCGTAATAGCGCCTTTTGACGATAGCTTAAATTTCCCCTTATCCATATCCACCCGTGCCTTGACGGTTGCTGTCCAGCCGCCGGCGTAACAAATAACCGTGCTGCATTTAAACAGACGCCCCGTCCCGTAGGCCTTGAAGATGCCCTGCGGTAGATGGAGCACCTCTTTTTTACTCCAGATTAAATCGACAATCTCATTGCACAGGTTGACATCTGTGTCTATCACCGCAATATCTCCCGAAACAGACAACCTATCGGAGAACTGTTTACTGCTGTGTTTGGCCTTTGCCTTGTTTACGACGAGAATGTCTCTATAGGTCATCATAAGGCGAATCGGGATTGACTTCTTTTTGCCGTTGACTATCGATTCATCGGCATCGCCTGACAGAGTGATGCCGTTGCTCAGCGATAATTGCAGCCGCAGCGGGCAGGCCAGGCCTGTCAGGTTGACTTTTTTTGCTTTTATTGAAAAGAGTTTCCTGCGAAAATCGACTTTCAACGAGGTAATTGCCCCCGGTCCGTCGCGCGGAATCTTAAGCGTGTATTTGAATTTGCCGTTTACGATGCTGGAAGAAACGGTCTCGTAATAAATAGACACATCATCGACAAGCGAAATAATATTGACGTCTATGTGATTTACGTCACTGAAGTAAAAATCCGCCGGTAATTCAAAGCTTCCGGACGCCCGGAAGGAATCCTGACCCTGTGTTTTGCCGGCCCTAACGTTGCACTTGGTAATAATGAAATTATACTTTTTCAGGCCAAGCGAGTGAAACACGCCGGCTGCGATTGAAGTAAAACCTGTATTGGGCATCGGCACATTGCATTGGCCCTCTGCATTGGCTCCCCAGGCGACAATCGAACCGTCTTGTTTCAGACCAAGCGAGTGATACACGCCAGCCGAGATGGCCTTAAAATCAGTATTAGGCTCCGGCACATTGCATTGGCCCTCTGTGTTGACTCCCCATGCCACAATCGAGCCGTCTTGCTTAAGGCCAAGCGAGTAAACCCCGCCGGCTGCGATGGCTACAAAACCCGTGTTGGGCAATGGCACATCGCAGTAACCTTCCCATCCCCATACCACAATCGAGCCGTCGGCCTTCAGACCGAGCGAGTGAACCTGGCCTCCGGCGATGGCCGTAAAATCCGTATTGGGCTCCGGCACATTGCATTGACCGTAATCATTCCTCCCCCAAGCCACAATCGAGCCGTCGGTCTTTAGACCAAGCGAGTGACCATGGCCAGCCGATGTGGCCGTAAAACACGCATTAGGCTCCGGCACATTGCATTGACCTTCATAGTTGCCTCCCCAGGCGACAATCGAACCGTCTTGTTTCAAGCCAAGCGAGTGATACCAGCCGGCCGAGATGGCCTTAAAAGCTGTATTGGGCGAAGGCACATTGCATTCACCGTGACTGTTCTGTCCCCACGCCACAATCGAGCCGTCTTGTTTAAGGCCAACTGAGTGCAAATAGCCGGCTGCGATGGCATTGAAATCCATATTGGGCGACGGCACAATGCATTGGCCAAAGTTAGGGTAGGGCGACGGTCCCGGTTGTTCCTCCGCTCCCCAAGCTACAATTTCTCCGCCGGCATATAACGGTGTGTTCGAAGTAAACGCGGAAATGACCCTGGCATTTATAGTGCAGTTATATTGATAACCGTCGTGCAAATTATCACGGACGACTCCCTCCAGAAATGCTGTATCGCCATCGAAATTTCCCAATAAATAATTGTCATGCCCGCTTACAGGATTGGAGCTGGATAGGTAAAGAGTCCCGAGATTGAACGTTCCTTCGAGTGAACCCCAGTCAAAAGCCAGCGGATAGCCGGGTTTGCTGAATGAAATATCAATGTCTTCCAGGTCTGCGTAGCCGCTGTTGTAGTCAATAGTTAGTTTAAACCTGCCATTGAGCTTCAGATATCCTACTCCATTCCCGCTAATACCTCCGCTTGTTTTGGCCCCTCCTGAAGTAATTTCCAGCGTATATGAAAAAACAGCGCCATCCGAACGTGTCTGTGGGACGATAACGATAAGCGCCATAATCCAAAACAACGTAACCTTTTTCATTAAAGAATCCTTCTATCTCTTCGCTATTGTTTTATGGACTCTCTCGAATACAGGGTATATTATACCATTTTGACGGTGAATCAAAAAATATCTCCTCGCTTGTATCTTCTCCTGGTTAATTTCACTTCTAATGCTCTTCGCCTTCTTTCCGGCTTCGCTTAAAAACTCCGCCGTGACAGGCTTTACCTTTTGCCCTCATACAAAAGACTAATATATATTACTTTTATACCGATATATTGTCAAGGGGAAATTCCGTTGGAATATCGTCAAAAACGCGATAATCAGCGAAAAACTGAAAAGTTCAGTTTTAGTTTTGAACTTTGACCTTTAACCTTTGTGTTTTCGTGCAATCGCAGCGCCCAGAGCAAAAGAATTAGATTTGCCAGCCCAGCGAATCTTCCTATGCCGACCAAGGTGATTGCAGGGCGTTAATGACGCTCAGGGCGTTGAACATTGAATGTAAAAAAATGCAGCGAAACAGCGACCCGCTTTTCTCATAAGTATAGCCAAGGCACATGGAAAACGCGAACAGGGCGGGCCAGTGCTGAGGGTTTGCGTGGAAAATGACAAATATCACAGAGGCGAACACAATAGCAGGCCAGGGCCTGACAATGAATGACCGCAGCGCTGTCTGAATCATCCCCCGAAATATCATCTCTTCAGCTACCGGCACGACTACAATCGAAGTGAGGAAAATCAACGCTCTTAACTGCCATTGTGGATACGCGATTATCTGCTTAAGCTCCTCGTGTCTGGGCATTTCGAATTCAGGACCAACCACAAGTTGCCCGACAAGCGTCGTTACTGCAATGATAGCCAGCACCACCGGCATTATCGCCAGCAGGTTCACAAGGGCCGCCGCAAAGTCACGCCCGATTGTCGCCGGGTTCAGTCCGAATCCCTTTAGCCGGCGGGCAAAGAAAATCTTTGCAAGGACAATACCTGTTATCACCGCCGGTATGGCGCCGATACAGATTATCACGTTGCCGGCAAGGGCGTCCTGCCAGTCCGGCAAAGCTCCTAACATCTTCTCCTTTGTTGTGCCCAGCGCCCAAAATACCACCGACCACACAAAAAGCGGAGCCAGCGCAAGATAAGCCGGCAGGTTGTTACGACGCATCGGCGAATCGACCAGCGACTTTCTGCCCAGAGACGTCCTGAGCAGCCACACCCCGAGCACGAATGGCCCCGTCAGACAGATGAAGGGGTATATAATTCCCACCTTGCTGACAATTTCTGCTATAGCTTCTGCGGGCCGGGAGACGTCCATAATGGTTTTGGCCTTGATGTCTTGAAATTACAGTCGGATTGGATTACATTAACGCAATCCGGCTTGCGAAGTATTGCAAAGCGCTCCTTGCTTTTCAAGGGAAATGGCTATGGACATATTTCGAATCGAAGGTCCCGTTCGGCTCTCCGGCACGGTAGCTGTGAACGGTTCGAAAAACGCATCTTTACCGATTATGGCCGCAGCCGTCCTGGCGCCCGGCGTATCCGTATTAAAAGGGGCCCCTCAGCTTTCGGATATTTTCGTCTTTTCACAGTTGCTCACCGACATCGGTTGCAAGGTCAACAGGCGGCCCGACGGCAGCATCACCATCGATTCGACCATCATAGAAAAACCCGTCGGTGAATACGACATTGTCCGCAGAATGCGGGCAGGTATCTGCATCCTCGGCCCGCTCCTTGCCCGCCGGGGCAAAGCAGAGGTCTCGATGCCCGGCGGCTGCGCTATCGGTTATCGACCTGTCGATATCCATCTTCGAGGGCTAAGCGAGCTGGGTGCACAAATCCGTCTCGAAAACGGTTACATCGTTGCCGACGCCGGTCGTGGCCTGCGAGGCAATGAGATATTCCTCGGCGGCCCGTTCGGCTCGACCGTCCTCGGCACCGCAAATGTCCTTATGGCCGCAACCCTCGCCAAAGGAACCACCGTTATCGAATCCGCCGCCTGCGAGCCGGAAATCACAGACCTTGCACACTGCCTCAATTCGATGGGCGCAAAAATATCCGGCATCGGCTCGCCCCGGCTCGTCATCGAAGGCGTCAACAAGCTCCAGCCGTTTAATTACCGGGTCATCCCCGACCGTATTGAGGCCGGAACGTTTATGGCCGCCGCTGCCATCACAAAGGGATGCCTGCACGTAAATAATTGCCGGCTCGCCGACCTTATGGCCGTAGTTGACAAGCTCCGCAGTATCGGCGTTACCATCGAAGCCGAAAATTCCGGCTGTATCGTCGCCTGCTCCGTCCGGGTTCACTCGGCCGATATAACCACCCAGCCGTATCCCGGCTTCCCCACCGACCTCCAGGCACAATTTATGGCCTTGCTTGCCCTTGCTGAGGGTAACAGCATCATAATAGAAAAAATATTCCCAGACAGGTTTATGCACGTCGCCGAGCTTAGCCGTATGGCGGCGAATCTGCGAAAAGAGGGCTCAGCAGTCATTGTCTCCGGTGTAGGTAAGCTTATAGCCGCCCCAGTAATGGCTTCCGATCTCCGCGCATCGGCCGCGCTTGTTCTGGCTGCGCTGGCCGCCGAGGGCGAGACCGTCATCAACAGAGTTTATCACATCGACCGCGGCTACGAAAAAATCGAGCAGCGCCTCAATCCCGTCGGTGCAAAAATCACTCGCGAAAGCGACTAATCAACAGGTCTTTTCAAATGAAAAGAATTTTGGCCATAGTTGGCAGTCCGCGTAAAGGTGGCAATACCGATATACTCGTCGAAAGAATCGCCGAAGGCGCTCGCGCAAAAGACGCCGAAGTTGACACGATATACTTGGGCGATTTGAACATCAAAGAATGCGACGGCTGTCATTTGTGCTGGCAGGGAAAACAATGCAGTAAGAACGATGATATGCTCGATATCTACCCGAAGATAATTGCCTCCGATGCAATTGTGTTCGGCACCCCCGTTTACTGGTATGGCCCGACCGCTCTGATGAAAGCGTTCATCGACCGCTTCGTTTATTTCAATTGTCCCGAAAACAGGATAAAGATAAAAGGCAGAAAGGCCGTCATCACAATACCGTTTGAAGAGGAGACCATCGAAACGGCCAGGCCCGTTGTCGAGTTTTTTGAAAAAGCACTTAGCTATCTCGAAATGAACCTCGTTGGCCGGCTCATCGTTCCCGGAGTAAGTGCAAAAGGCGATATTCTCAAAAAGCCCGACCGGCTAAAAGATGCGAAGTTATTGGGTGAAAAGCTGGCACATGATTTATAGGCGTTATTTGTCGGCGACGTTTTCGAATGCCGGGTATTGATTATAGATTTCCTCATTCAGGATTTCCGAACTATAAGCAGCATGGTGGACCTGTCTTATGATTCGCCTTACTGATAATATAGTTATCAGCGATAATGATATCGCCTACAGGTTCTCCCGCAGCACCGGGCCCGGCGGACAGAACGTCAATAAGCTAAATACCCGTGTCACACTTCTGTTTAATGTCTCTGCCTCGAAGGGGCTGACCGATGTGCAGAAAAAACGCCTCTCGGCCCGTCTCGCGAACAGGATTTCGAAAGACGGTGTCTTAAAAGTCATCTCTCAGCGTCACAGGACCCAGCAGGCAAATCGCAGGGCCACCCTTAAACGCCTTGCCGAGTTGCTCACCCGCGCACTCAAAGAAAAACCCGTTAGAAAACCGACCGCCGTCCCATACGCCGCAAAACAGAAACGCCTCCTTCGAAAACGCCGCCGCGCCGAACTCAAACGACAGAGAAAATCCGTCACGCTTGACCACGATTAGACACGACTCTGCTTAACCCGCCGTTATTTCTACGTCTATCGTTTTTTCCAGTGTCGTTTCTTCTGCACCTACAAGTTCCGCGCCAAGCCGGAACGCCTCGCTCATCGCCTCGGCATTTCCCGCAATTTTGCCTGCCTCTTCGATTTTGTTGACAAAAAGATTTGCGAAGTATCTCACGTCGAGCACGTCGAACCAGTACTTCATAGTCATCCTGACGCTTTCGAACATCTTCTTACTCTTTGTAGCCCCGACGGCGATGACCATAGCCAGCCGATGTCTCCCCTGCGTCTGCTCAATCGGCCGTTTGAGCACGTACTTCGTCGCCCACAGGCACTGACAGCGGTCGATGAGGATTTTCGCCTGCGCACAGACGCTCATAAAGTATATCGGCGTCGCAAAAATCAGGCGGTCCGCATCGAGCATCTTATTGAGCACCTTTTGAAAATCGTCCTTAATCGCGCACTCGCCCGTCTTGTAGCACGCCCCGCAGGCCGAGCACGGCGCTATCTTGTAATCCCCCAGACGGAGATATTCCGTATTCGCCCCCGTGCTTGCGGTCCCCTCCAATGCACGGCGCAGAAGTATGTCGCTGTTGCTTTGCTCTCTCGGACTGGTTGAAATCCCGATTACCTTCATACTACAGTATGCTGCCCCTGTTCTGCAGGATATTTGGCGGGCCCTGGATGCCTTGAAGCTACTTGCGCCTCTTCGTCTCCAGCATTATTCTCTCGAAGTTCGCATTGACCGAATTCAACTCGTCCTCTAAGGCCGCAACATCCAGCTTCAGGTCGGGGTATTTCTTTGCCATGCTTATCAGCGTCTCGAATTCCTCTCTGGCCCCGCGCAGAATACCAAGTGCCTTAGGTGCCGGCTGTGGATATTGTGCCTGTTTCATCTTCATATCGAGCGACTTTCTTATCCCCTCCAGTTGTCGCCGCACTATATCCATTTCTCTGCGGGCCTTTTCCATACTCTTGTCAACCACCATCTCCGCGTCGCCGGCCTGCAATTGCCCTAAAAGCTCTTCCCGCGAGCTGACTAATCCGTCTGCTATCGTGCTGTCCACCGCCTCTTCCGCGGTCAGCGTCAAAAGCGACCCCTTTGTGCTCCACGTCCGCACCAATTGCTGGTCGGTGGTCTTGTTCGTCGGCTCTATAAACAGTCTCTTTTCGGACTGCTTTACCTCAATTACCTCGATGTCGTTGTCAACCATTGCCCTCGCTAACAATCCCGGCCGGTCGTTCTGCTGCGCCAGCGAGGCAAGGTATGCCCGCCAGAGCGAGCTGAATTTCTCGTCAATCACATCGGTGTAACTCTTGTCTTTGTTTTCTTCCTTGCTTTTTGTCAGAGACACTAAACTTGCGGCGCCGATGACCGTATTCTTCGCCATATAAATCTTGTCGCACGCAAGAGCGACCGCCGCTCCCGCCGATATTGCGCCGCCATATTGGCCGCCCCTGACAAACGCAATCACATTGCAATAGTCTGTCGTCTTTGTTATCGCCGCGCACATCCGCTGGGCCATATCAATCCGTCCGCCAGGCGTATCCATTTCAATCAGTATAAAAAGCGGTCCGCTGTCGGCTGCCGCCGCTAAGGCCTTCTCGAAGGCGTCCGTCTCAATCTCTAACATAATCGCTTCTTCAACCGGCAGCACCACTACCTTGTTGTTTCTTCCTGACTCATCACGCGTGATTTCCCACTCGGCCGGATTAAGCTCCATAACCCCCTTTTCCTGGGTATGCACGTTTGTCCGTCCGTCTTCGGCCTGGCTCATTGCATATCCGTGCAGCTTCGCACCCGTCTGGCGATTGGTGAACGTATCGCCAAAACATACCCCGCCGAGGGCCAAAACCAGCGCCAGCACCGAGATTTTCACACCCTCTAATGCCTTTTTTCTCATCGTGACCTCTAACATAGCCAAATCCGCCTTCTCTTATTATACTCTACGGCAAAAGAGTTGATACATCGATTCACCTGTTTTTTTCGGATGTCCCTTATGGCTGTTCGGTTTATCATCGGCAGAAGCGGCACGGGTAAAACGCACTATTGCGTAAATGCAATAGTCGATGCTCTCCTCCAGTCGGACAGCCGGCCGCTGATTTATCTCGTCCCCGAACAGGCCACCTACCAGGCCCAGCGCTCCATTCTCAGCGACCGCCGAATTACCGGCTATAACCGCCTCCACGTCCTGTCCTTCGACCGCCTCGTGTATCTCGCCCTTGGTAAGAATTCCGCCAGGCCCTTCATCTCCCGGCTCGGCCGTAATATGGTCATCCAGAGAATCCTCCGCGATTGCTCCACTAGGCTAAAGGTCTTCTCCGGTTCCGCTCGCCTGCCGGGCCTCGGCCTGCGACTCGCCGAGACCATCACCCGGCTTCAACAATATGCCAACACCCCGGAAGACCTCGAAAACCTCGTCCAAAAGCTTCAAAAAACCAAAACCGACAACCTCACCGCCGCCAAGTTCGCCGATATCGCCGTTGTTTTCGGTGAGTACCAGAAGTTCATCGAGGGCAGGTTCCTCGACCCCGATATGCAACTGGTTTCCGCCTGCAGGGCACTTCACAAGGCGCCTTTTCTGAAAGGTGCTCGGCTGTGGGTCGATGGCTTCGCCGGCTTCACCTCTGCTGAACTTGCGCTATTGACCGGGCTGTTAAAAACCGTCAACGACGCCCGAATTGCCCTCTGCCTCGACTCCGCTGCAATTGACCTTGCTAATCCCGATAAGGCCCGAATTGACCCCGCCGACTTGTTCAGCCCCACCGGCCAGACCTATGCCGACCTCGTTGAGGGTATAAAAAAATGCCGGCTTAAACTCGAAAATCCTTTGATTCTCGACAAGCCGCAACGCTTCTCTGCCAGCCCTCCGCTTGCCCACCTCGAACGCACCGTATTTACACCTGCCCTGCCTAAGATGGCCGCCGAGGATAAAATCCGTATCGTCTCGGCACCGAACGCCCGCGCCGAAGTCCGCTTCGTCGCCTCGCAAATCGCCAAACTCGTAAGAGACGCCGGCTGCAGATACCGCGACATCGCCGTAATTGCCTCCGACATCGACCGCTACGCTCATTACATCAAGGCCTCGTTCGAAGATTACAAAATCCCCGTTTTTATCGACAGGCGCCGGCCGTTGAATCAGCACCCCGTTATCGAATTGCTTTGTTCCGCCCTCGCCGCCGTGACGAATGATTTCTCACCCGCCGACGTGTTCGCGTATCTCAAGTCGGACCTGCTCGATATCGAGCGAGGCGAGGTTGACATTCTGGAAAATTATTGCATCGCCTTCGGAATAACTGCCTCCGACTGGACCGCAGCAGCACCCTGGCAATACGCAGCCGAAAAGGCCGAGCGTTTTCACGAGCAGCAGGTTGACCATATCCGCCGAAAAGCAATCGCACCGTTGGTGCGATTGAAAAAACATCTTGCCGACGCCGCCGACACAAATGGCCTGATGACTGCCGGGCAGTTCAAAGGTGTCGTTTTCGATTTTCTCGAAACCATCGATATTCACAAACGCATCTCGGCTTGGGTCAAAAATGCCCTCAACCGGGCCGATTACGCAACTGCCGACGAGCACTGCCAGCTTTATAAGTACCTATTTGATGTCTTTGACGAGCTGACCGAGGCCTTCATCGATTGTCCCCTTGGCTGTGAGGATTTCTTTGCTATTATCCGTTCCGCGTTTTCGCAGATAACCCTCGCCTTCATACCTCCCAATCTCGACCAGGTCCTCGTCGGCTCAATCGAGCGGAGCCGTCATCCCGATTTGAAGGCCGTCTTCCTGATTGGCGCGACCGAAAGGCAGTTTCCCACGCCCGTTGTTTTCGACAGCATCCTCACAGAAGACGACCGCCTCGTTGCTCAGTCCTCAGGCCTCGACCTGCCACCCGGCATCCGGCAGGAGCTGGCTAATCGGGCATATCTTGCCTACATCGCCTTTACCCGGCCATCCGAATTTTTATGCATCACCTGGCCCGCCGTTGACAATAAGGCAAGTGCCGTTGTCCGTTCGCCCTTTGTCGATAACCTTTGCGAGCTTTTTGAAGACCTCAAACCCGAGACACCGGCCCCGGAGCCATCCGAAATCGAAGAAGTCTCCAGCGAGTATGAGCTTGAGGACCTGCTCTGCTGCCGACTCGGTAAACAATCACCTTCCGATGACCCCCGGCTTGCGGCTATTCTGAGTGATATGCAAAACGACGACCAGCTTGCAGAGCTTGGTTCGAGAGTAAATCGTGCAATCGGCTATGAAAACAATGCCTGTCTTGATGACAGCGTTGTGAATGCTCTTTTTGGCGGACAATTGACCAGTTCTGCCTCTCGCCTGAGTACCTTCGCCGCCTGTCCTTACAAACACTTTGCCCGGCACGTCCTCGAACTAAAAAAGCGAGACGAGTTCAAGCTTGAACCGCTCGACGTAGGCGAGTTCTACCATCAGGCGCTCGACCGGTTCCTCAAAAGGGCGGTCAAAGAGAAAATTGACTTTGAAAAAGTCACCCCCTCCGAATTGACTAAAGTCCTTGACGAGGAGATTGATAATTTATGCCGGGACGACTCTTTTATTTCCAAATTCACCGCGCATAGCCCACACAATGCCTTTTTACTCAGCTCCGCACGCCAGTACCTGCACGATTGTGTCGTCGCCGTATCACGGATGATTTCCGCTGGCTGCTTCCGCCCCGTTCTCTCTGAAATTTCGTTCGGCCAGCCGAAATCCGGGGGCGAAACCATCGGCGAATTCAAAATCGCTATTAGCGCCGGCAGGCAGCTTTCACTCAATGGCAGAATCGACCGGCTCGATATTGCACAGATCTCAGGCCGAAAGGTCGCTCTGGTCTTCGACTATAAAAAGGGTTCCAAAAGTTCATTTAGCTGGTCGGAATTCTTCTATGGCCTCGACATCCAGCTTGCTGTCTATATGCTCACCGTCCGTAACGCCGTTCGGAGCATCGCCGACGATATCGCCGGTGCGTTTTATATCCCCATCGAAGCCGCTCCGAAACAGACCTCACTCGCAGAAATTGACACCGCTGGAACGAAGTTTGCCCATAAAGCAGGCGGCATATTCAATGGCGAGTATGCTTCTTTGCTCGACCCCACCGCCTCGAAAGACAGCCGTTTCTACAACTTTTATATTAAAAAAGACGGCGACCCTTACGGAAAGTACAATATGCTCGGTGCGCTTTACCCCGCTGATTTCGATGCGTTTCTGAAATTCTGCTCCCGTAAGATAGCCGACCTCGCCGAACAAATCGCATCCGGAAAAATCGCCGTCGCCCCGTATCGCCTCGGAACAATATCGCCCTGCAGTTGGTGCGACTATAAACCCGTTTGCCGGTTCGACTGGCGCATAAATGACTACAATCTGCTCAGCCGTGTCGACAAGCAGCAGGTCCTTGAACAAATAAAGAATATCGATGGCTCAAAAAAAGATTAACTGGACTACCCAGCAAAGCCGTGCCATTGCCGAGCACGCTCGCGACGTCTTCGTCTCTGCCTCCGCTGGCACCGGCAAGACCGCCGTTATGTCCGCCGGCTGCGTCGATGCTGTGAAAAATATCTCCGCCTGCCCCGACGTCTGGAGCGTTCTCGTCGTAACGTTTACCGATATGGCCGCAGAGCAGATGCGCTCCCGCATTGCCGTGCAGTTGAACCTGGCCGTTTCAGCTACAAAAGACCCAGACATTCGCCGGCACCTCCGCCGCCAGCTCGTCCTCCTCGGCGCCGCCGATATCAGCACAATTCACTCATTCTGCAAACGGCTGATAACCGAGCATTTCTACGAGCTTGGTCTCGACCCAACCTTCGGCATAATCGACGCCGACGAGGCAAAGCTGCTAAAAGCCGAAACACTCGAAAAGACAATCGACTGGGCCTGGAAGCAGCCCAATCTTGCCGATGGCCTTCGACAGCTTCTCGCCCGGAGAGACCTCCGGCTGACCGATGGCTTCCCCGCCGTAATTATTGAGATAAGCGATTTTCTCGACACAGTTGTCTCTCGCCCCGACTGGCTCGCCCGCGCAAAGTTTTTCGCTGAAGCAACGGACCCCTTCGCAACCGACCTCGCCGAAGGCCAGAGAAAAATCATCACAGAACACCTGCAAAACGCCTTTGGCCGACTCGATTTTGCCCTGAAAATCTACCGGGCCAACAACCCGGCCGGCGAATGGTCGCAAAAATGCGAACGCGACTACATCGCACCTGTCAGGCAGTTCCTCGAATGGTTCGAAGCAGGCCGATGGGACACCGCCGAATCGGCTATAATTGGATTTCAAAAGCCCACGGTCTTCTCCCCTAAAGACCTCCCGCCTGCCCTTGGTGACTTGATTGGGAAAATGGTCAGAACCGCCCTCGACACGGTCAAAGGCCTTAAAGACCTGGCGATTTTGAATCCCGACTACCTGAGCAAATTCGCAGGTGCCGTTGGCTCCCAGACATTGGTTCTTATCGAGCTGGTAAAGCAGTTTGACCTCTTTTACACAAAAGCCAAAAAGGCAATCAACTGTCTCGATTTCGCCGACCTCGAACATCACGCCCTGCGACTTTTGACTTCTGAAGTATTGGCCGAAGGCAAAATCAAACCTTCGCAGGTTGCTGGCTCGTTGCGGCAAAAATACAAATATGTGTTCGTCGATGAGTGCCAGGACATTAACTCCGTTCAGCAGGCAATACTCGATATGGTCGGCTCTCCCGGTAACGTCTTCGCCGTCGGCGACCCAAAGCAGAGCATCTACCAGTGGCGAGGCGCCAGACCCGAAATCTTTCTCGAACGTCTAAAACTCGCATCGACCGAACCGAAGGCCGCCGGGCACGGTCTCCGCGTGGACCTCAACGTCAATTTCCGTTCCGGCAGGCCAATCCTCGATTTCGTCAATGCAGTTTTTAGCCGGATAATGACCGCCTCATTTGCCAATATCGATTACGATGCCTCGGCCCGGCTCCAGCCGGCCCCGCAAGCCAGGGATGAAGAGCTGGCCGCTCCTGCTGTTGAGCTGCATATACTCGACAAGTCACAGTCCGACGAAGGGGAGGCAGAGTATACCAACAGACAATTGCAGGCCGTTATGATAGCCGACCGTATTAAGCAGCTCGTCGGCGCCGACGCAGAAAAGTCCGCTATGCAAATCTTAGACAGGCAGACCGGCGCCTCCCGCCCCGTTGAATACCGTGACATCGTAATCCTGATGCGCTCACTGGCAAATAAATCCGATTTCGTCGAGCTTCTTCGCCTAAGCGGCGTTCCCGTAAGCTGCGAAGCGACAGCCGGCTATTTCGAAGCAACAGAAATTACCGATATGCTGTCTCTATTGAAAGTTCTCGACAACCCGCGGCGCGACATACCCCTCGCCGCAGTCCTGCGAAGCCCGCTTTTCAATCTCACCGACACCGACCTTGCAAAGATTCGCCTCCATGGAAAAGCCGACGACAACAAGCTTGACTTTTATGATTGTGTCATCGCCTGCTCGAAGTCCGCCGAACTTGGCCTTACCGATAAGCTCTCAAAGGCCCTCGCCAAAATTGACCACTGGCGCACCCTCGCCCGTCGTGGTCGGCTCGCCGAGCTGATTTGGCAAATCTATCGTCAATCCGGCCTGTTCTCGTTCGTCTGCGCACTGCCCGATGGCCGGGCACGAAAGGCAAACCTGCTGAAGCTGCACGATAGGGCCGTCCAGTTCGAGGGTTTTGCAGGCACTTCCGGTGTCCCCTCGCTTACCCGCTTCATCGATTTTATCGAGAAACTTCTGGCAGCTGGCGAGGACTGGTCGCCCGCGGAGCCCGAAGCCGCCGCCCCGAATGCCGTCCGGGTCCTCAGCGTCCACAAAAGCAAGGGCCTCGAATTCCCCGTCGTTTTCGTCGCCGACCTCGACAGCCGGTTCAGCAAAAAAGATTCCAAACTTGATTGCCTTATGGATGAACGCTTCACGCTCGGCCTGCGCATAATCGATACCGACACCAACACCCGCCTTGACTCACTCGGCTATCAGGTAACAGAACACAACAACCGGCGTAAATCGCTTGCCGAAGAGATGCGAATCCTCTACGTCGCAATGACAAGGGCGATGGACCGCCTTGTATTGGTGGGCTGCAAAGACAGCAGTAATTGCCGCAGCATTCTCACCGCCGCATCGTTCTTCGAAAACCAGCCAATCCCTCAATGGTATCTCGAATCCTGCCAAAGTCACCTCGACTGGATTTTGTCCGCATTGACTAAGGCCCCACTTCTGCACAAGACCTTTGAAACCGGTTTGGCGACTCCGAACGTCCAGGATAATGTGTTTACTGTCCGGCTTTACGACCAGCCGGAGCTTGCTCGCCTGGTCGCTCTTGTACAAAACGCAAAACACACCAGAACCACCAGACGAAGTACGAAGTCCGCAAAACGCAGCACACAGGACCTGGCACTGCTAAAACAGCGACTCAGTTGGCGATACCAATTCGGCGACGCGCCGCTGCTGCCGGCAAAAAGGACCGTAACGCAGTGGACCCACCGCAATGACGAATTTGTAAGAATTGATTATTCGACCGCCCTGAGCAAAAAACCTGCCGTTGTTCTCGCCGCACCGCAGACCGGCGACGTTGACAGAAGAGCCATCGGCACGGCAACGCACCTGGTCATATCGCGAATCGACCTTTCAAAACCCGTAACGCCCCAGGCCGTCCGCAGTCTCACTAACACTCTCGTAGCAGATGGTGCAATCACTCAGCCCATTGCGTTACAGATAGATGCCGAATCGATAGTCGGGTTTTTCGATACTGAGCTTGGCCGGATGGCTCTCGACAGAAATTACTCCGTCCAGCGGGAATGGCCGTTTACCTTTGCTGTTCCCGCTTCGCAGTGGAAAGAAAATGACCTTGAGCAGCCACGGCACGTAATACAGGACTCGATTATCGTTCAGGGAATAATTGATTTGCTGATTGAAACGCCGAATGGACTTCTGGTCGTTGACTTCAAAACCGACGATGTATCTGCCGAAGAGGTTGCCCGCCGAGCGGATTTGTATCGCACCCAGCTTGACCTTTACGCTCAGGCCGCAGAAGCTATCACCGGCCGAAAAATCCTGGCCAAATGGCTCTACTTCCTAAGCCCGCACAAGGCCGTTGAAGTTTGAGGAGTATCGAGAAACGTTTTCAAAAGCTGGTTTGGTGTCAGTGACCGGGTCTTTTACGAATAGTGAAAAGCACACCCAGACCTAAAATTACTATCGTCGCGGGTTCCGGAATCACCCACGTCGGGTCGTATTCCCCAATCAATAGCTCCCTCTCAGGTGCCATTACTTGCAGCCAGTCTAAAAACGGCTCATAATGCCTCTCTTTGGCCACGCCGTCCAGAGAACCCATAATGCTCGTCGGGTCTTCAATCGGGTCGTTAGGGTCCTTCGCACCGCCTTTGTATTCGTCGAACAAACTGAACATATGCCCGACTTCGTGCGCCGCCGCCGCTCCGTTGTATTCGCTGCCCCAGTCGCTCGTCGTGTACCAGCTCAGCATATTTCCCCTGCCGATGCCGTCTGTAACGTGCACCGCGTGATGCACCGATGCCAGCGGGTCCTCAGGGAAAACCACGTCGAAGTTAACGTGATAGTGATATGGATCGCTCACCTCGCCCCACGCATCGATGATATCGAACTGCCGGTTCCACATATCCTCTATACCGTTTTCCCAAACGGTTAGCAGTTCCGCCCCCGGCTCATCTCCCTCCAGCCCTATCCGGATTTCCACGCCCACCTCGAGGTCGCTAAAGCCAATATCGAAGGAATACGTCCACCCGTAAGGCGGGCTGGATAACCACCCCTCTACCGTTTGAACCGATATGTCGGAAATAGGAGCAGCGCCGACGAAACTTGCGCCTGCGGCAATCAGCGCGATTATGAATACGAATCGGCTCACTGTGAAATGCCTGTTTATTACACCCGTCCCCATATTTACTCCACCGCTTGAGTAGCGGCGAACCGCCCTGCCTCCGTTAACAAACTCAATAACCATAATAACCCTTTTGGCCCGAAAAGTCAAGAGAAAAAGGGGTCAGGAGTCTTTTTCCGGCTCGTAGACCCCCGGCGGGGATTATACTTGCGTGCCTGACGCCGGCTCTTATAATAATCGTTTTGTAAATCCCACAGCCCGGTAATATATAGACGGAGAAGTAATAAAAATGGCTGAAGCACCGAAGGCAAATGCAGTGGTAGGACAGTCCGGCGGCCCCACCGGCGTTATAAACGCCTCTCTGGTCGGCGTCATCGAAGAAGTCTGTAAACATCCCGAAATAGAGAATCTCTACGGGGCAATCCACGCCGTCGAGGGAATAGTCAAAGAGAACTTTATTGACCTCACGAAAATATCCATCCACGACGCAGCCGGTATCGGGGGCTGCTCCTCCGCTGCCCTCGGCTCCAGCCGGGACAAACCTGACCAGGAGTACTGCCGGAAAATCTTCGACGTCTTCAAAAAACGAAACGTGCGATACTTCTATTACATCGGCGGCAACGACTCCGCAAATACCGCTCACATCATCAACCTTATGGCTGCCGAGGTCGGCTATGAAATGCGCGCCTTTCACATCCCAAAAACTATCGATAATGACTTGCTCGTCACCGACCACTGCCCCGGCTACGGCACCGCCGCAAAGTTCGTCGCCTGCGCCCTTATGGGTGACGACCTCGACAACCGCGCTCTGCCCGGCGTAAAAGTCGATGTGCTTATGGGCAGACACGCCGGCTTCCTCGCCGCCGCCTCAATGCTCGGAAAACAGCACGATGACGACGGCCCGCACCTCATCTATTTCCCTGAAAAGCCGGTCTCCATGGACAAGTTTCTCGCCGACGTCGATGCCGTCTATGAAAAGTTTGGCCGGTGTGTCATCGCCGTCAGTGAAGGAATATGCGATACCGATGGCGTCCTCTGGGCGAAGAAAATAGCTGATGCTGACGAAAAAGACGCCCATGGAAATGTGCAGCTTTCCGGCACAGGCGCTCTCGCCGATTTCCTCGCACACCAGCTCAAAGGACATCTCAAAATAAAACGTGTCCGTGCCGATACCTTCGGCTATCTCCAGCGAAGCTTCGTCGGCTTTCAGTCACCCGTTGATGTCGAAGAAGCCACTAAATGCGGGCAGGAAGCGGTAAAGTTCTCGATGAGAGAGCAAAGCGGCTCCGTCGCTATTAAGCGGCTCGCTAACGGCCCCGATTACGCCGTCGATTATATTTGCACCGAGCTTCGAAACGTCGCCGAAAAAAGTAAATCAATGCCTGACGAGTTCATTAACGCCCAGGAGAATTTCGTGACTGATGCGTTTGTTGAATATGCGTCGCCGCTGACCGGTCCGCTGCCTAAGACTTACTTCCTCGGCTCGTATCCAAGAGTATAATTACAAATCGACTGGCTTTATGACCAAGACAAAAATTGTCGTCACGCTTGGACCGGCGTGCACGGACGCCGAAACTATGCGGGCTATGCTCGAAGGGGGTGTCAGTGTATTTCGTCTCAATTTCTCCCACGGCACGCTCGCTCAGCACGCCAAATTGCTCAATACCCTCAGCTCCGTCCGTTCCGGACACGAACATTCTACCGCAGTTATGGGCGACCTCTGCGGGCCTAAAGTAAGAATAGGCCGGATTGAGCCGGAAGGCGAAATACTCAATCCCGGCGACGAAGTTGCCATCGTACCCGGCGACGAAACAGGCAGCGCCCACGAATTCTGCACAAATTACCCCGGCTTAATCACCGAGGTTGCCGTTGGCCACCGCATCTTCATAGACGATGGTCGCATTTCCCTGCAGGCAACTCAGCGAAGCGACAGCCGCCTGTTATGCAAAGTCATCGATGGCGGCCCTGTCTTCAGCCACAAGGGAATAAACCTCCCCGATACCGACGTCAGTGTTGCCGCTATCACCGAACGCGACTGGACCTGTGTTGACTGGGCGGTCAAAAACAACCTCGACTTTCTCGCGATGAGCTTTGTCCGCACTGCCGATGAAGTCGCCGAGCTGAAAAACTATCTCGAAAAAGCCGGCTCATCTATCAGGGTGGTATCGAAAATTGAAAAACCCCAGGCCGTCAGGAATCTCGACCATATTGTAGCGGTCAGTGACGGCGTTCTTATAGCTCGCGGCGACCTCGGCGTCGAAATGGATTTGGCCGAGGTCCCCTTGATTCAAAAACGCACCACCGATATGTGCAGGCAAATGGGTAAGCCCGTGATTGTGGCGACCCAAATGCTCCAGAGTATGATAGATAACCCCGTGGCCACACGCGCGGAGGTATCGGACGTCGCTAACGCGATAATGGATTATTGCGACGCCGTTATGCTCTCCGGCGAAACCGCCGTAGGAAAGTATCCCCTCGAAGCGGTGAAAACCATCGGCCGAATCGCCCGCACTACAGAGACCTGGCTCGACAGTCACGCCAATAAGCATCCGAGAACGACAACAACGGACGACCTGAGGGTAACCGAGTCAATAGCTCGAAGCGTCGGCTACGTGGTCGACGATATCAGCCCGGCCCTCGTTGTCGTCTGGTCCGAACACGGCGAGTCCGCCCGGCTCCTGAGCAAAGCCAGAATTGATGTTCCAATACTGGCACTAAGCTCTGATGTGAAAAGATGCCGGCAGATGTGCCTCGATTACGGCGTGTTGCCTTATTGCCTGCCGATACCTCCGACGGTTGATGAATTCGTAAAAATTGCGGATGAACTCTTGGTCTCTCGTCAACTGGCAAAATCAGGCGACAAGGTCGTCCTCGTTGCCGGCCAGCCGCTTGGCCGGCCGGGAAAAACTAATACCATCGTTGTCCACGTCGTTGCAGGACCACAACCTGCCCCCTGACGTGGCTATTCAAATGTGATTTTGTCTGGAGTCTTGGATATGAGCCAACTGGATTTTCGCATTCCAAAGCTGGGTCCGGCGACGATTGACTCTCCTATTAAATTCTCAAAGGTCCGCGGTAACCGCATCGCTAACTATGTCGGCGATGACGAGTGCCTGATATATACGATTGATACCTCCGCCAATTCACCCCCGCACAAGCCGGATGAAACCGAGCTGATGGAAAAGGCAGGCCCCAGAGAAAAAGTCTTCTTCAACTCCTCCGATGTCCACGCCGCCGTCGTTACTTGCGGCGGACTGTGCCCCGGCCTAAACGATGTCATACGCGCTATCGTAATGTGCCTCTGGTACCGTTACGGCGTTCGAAAAATAAGCGGCGTCCGATACGGCTACCGGGGCCTGATTCAGAGTTTCGGATACAATATGCTACCCTTAACGCCGGACGTCGTCGTCGATATCCACCGCGACGGAGGAACTATACTCGGCTCGTCCCGCGGTTATGGCAACGAGGCCTCAGAGATAGCCGATACCCTCCAGCGACTCGGAATCAATATGCTCTTTGTCATCGGCGGTGACGGCACTCAGACCGGCGCACTGGGAATATCGCAGGAAGTAAATAATCGCGGGCTTAAAATCGCAATTGTCGGCGTCCCGAAAACCATCGATAACGACCTCAGCTTCGTTCAGGTCTCGTTTGGATTCGACACCGCCGTGGCGAAGGCCGTCGA
Organism: uncultured Pirellulales bacterium; assembly: GCA_964597035.1. Taxonomy (GTDB): domain Bacteria; phylum Planctomycetota; class Phycisphaerae; order Sedimentisphaerales; family Anaerobacaceae; genus Fen-1362. The sequence continues at coordinate 2,454 of CAZQWM010000006.1, read as the reverse complement.
CGCCATCGCCGCAGCACACGCCGAGGCGCATGGCGCACCAAATGGGATTGGTCTTGTCAAAGTTATGGGCAGACAATCCGGGTTCATCGCCGCCGAAACCGCTCTGGCGCTAAACGATGTCAATTTCGTCCTTGTCCCCGAAGTGCCTTTTGAACTCACTGGTGACAATGGCTTGCTTACCCATCTCGAGACTCGGCTAAAAAACCGTGGCCATGCTGTGATACTCACAGCCGAAGGCGCGGGACAAAACCTTCTTCAAAAATCAGGCGACGTCGATGCCTCCGGAAACGAAGCGCTTTCCGATATCGGCTTGTACCTCAAGCGCGAAATTAATGACTACTTCAAAAAGAAAAACATTGAAATAAGCTTGAAATATATCGACCCCAGTTACATAATACGTGCCGCGCCTGCGAATACGACCGATTCGGTCTATTGCGAGCGACTCGGTTCGAATGCAGTACACGCGGCAATGTCGGGCAGGACCGAAGTACTTATCGGACTTATGCACGATGAATATGTGCATATACCGATTCGCCTTGCCGTGTCCCGGCGAAACTGCATTGACCCCGAAGGGGCCCTCTGGCGCGATGTGCTTGACGCGACGGGTCAGCCGTTGATTATGACAAACTGAAACTGTTTGAAATGCCCGGCTTTGTAAAAGCCGAAAACGAGTTTTTAGGAGGGGACAAGGCCTGTTCTGCTTTATCAGAGCAGGCCTGCTCTTTTTGAACTACCTTCACCACTGGGGCGCCTGTCTCGATGGTGCGCCGGGCAGAGGTCGGACAAAGACGCTGCCGAGGTAGCAGAAAACCGAAAAAACAAAAAAACTCTTGAACAAATCAGAATTATTCCTATATAATAAAGAGTGGCAAATAAAGATGTGTGTCTGGAAACCGTGGTTTGGGCTGAGAAATAAGGTTTCCCGCAAAGAATCGGTCGTTATACTGCCTTGTCAAAGGTATTTGCAATGCAGAGTAAAATTCTGAACAAAAAAGCTGCCCTAGAGTCTTTCCGGGCCGAATGCAGACAACGCAATATCAGCATCACCCCCCAGCGTGTTGCGATTTACTCTGCCCTGATGGGCTCAACGGAACACCCGAGTGCTGAGGATATCTATAATCGTGTAAAGTCGGACTTCCCCGACATTTCAGTTGATACGGTATATCGAACGCTTTCCACGTTTTCACAGATGGGACTGGTTAATGTCGTGGAAGGATACGGCGAGCCTAAAAGGTACGACCCCGATATTGAGCCGCACCATCATTTCAGATGCAACCGGTGCAACAGGATAGTGGACTTTCAGGATACAGGATTTGACAAACTGAAAGTGCCGGCTATAATAAGACGCAAGTTCAGTGTTTCCGGTATCAGGGTCGTTGTGGAAGGGTTGTGCGACAAGTGCCGCCGGAAGAAGAGATAAATTTTTTTGAGAGGGAATAAGAATTATTCTTATCTAAGAAATAATCGTGGACACCGAATCGGGTTTGGTGCTCCATTAAACTCGAATTGGAAAACTTTAAGCGAAAGGAACTTAAAATGGCAAGGGTTGCAAGAGAAATGGTTAAAAAGGCCGGGGTAAACCTGGACGAACTGATTGAGCTGCTTGTAAAAAACGCCGCCGCAGAGCTGACAACATATTATTACTACACAATTCTGCGAGTCAATCTCATAGGACTCGAAGGCGAAGGGCTAAAGCAAATCGCCGAGACCGCACGCATCGAGGACCGCAATCACTTCGAGGCCCTGGTCCCGAGAATCTATGAGTTGGGAGGCGAGCTGCCGGATGATATGCGCACTTTTCACGATATGTCCGCCTGTCCGCCGGCTTCCCTGCCGAAGGACCCAACCGACGTTAAGGCGATGTTAAAGGTATTGGTCGAGGCCGAGCGATGTGCCGTCAGGGGATATACCAATATCTGCAATATCACCGCCGGTAAGGACCACCGCACCTACGCACTGGCTCAGGCCATTCTCAACGAAGAAATCGAGCACGAATCCTGGTTTTCGGAGTTTTTGGGTGAAGGCCCATCGGGCCACTTCCTCAGACAGGGCGAAAGTTCTCCGTTTGTAGGCCCGTTTATGAGATGATGTGCAAGCACTGTCAGCAGGACCCTCGCCGCCCGGAGGGTCTTGCTGCCTGCCCCTCCATGCCCATAGACTTGGGCCTTCGACCGCTTGACCACCGCAAAAGCTGACCGCCGCAAAGGTCGTTGAACGCCGAATCTCCCCTGTTAAGACATGCAAATTAAACAAACGTATTAAACGTTTGTATTAAACATTTGTTCAGCAGAAGCGCGCAAGTCGAAAACCCTTAGAAGCCGACTTTTTTAAAAAATTTTTTACTCCTTTACTTACCAGCACTTAAGCTCATTTTGGCCCTTCGATTTATATCAGGAAATCCCTTAGTTTTCGACAAAAGCGCGCAAGTTCGCGCCATAGGGTAGAGGGGCAACT
>CAZQWM010000005.1:69787-98280 GCA_964597035.1 uncultured Pirellulales bacterium | reverse complement strand
CAACTAAAAACTCAACACTTAAAACTCTTTATTCCGTCCTGTGTCTTCCGCAACTCAAAACCTAACATTAAAAACTCAAAACTATTTAATCTTGTATCTTTGTGGCAGGAAAGCGAAGCGGGCCGGCACGTGCCCCACACCCAAAAAGCACTATACCAACCCGCTCCTTTAGTCGATTTTAATGGCAAAAACAGGAATTCTCCGCCCGCAGGCGCAAAATCACCCCAGCTATATATATATAGCTGCACCTCACCCCCAATTTATTGCACCCCAATCAGAAAAAAAATATCAGCCCTGTACCGCACCTGGTACAGGGCCCCCGTGTAAATCCGTGTTAATCCCGCCTTAGCCGTCCCACCATTGGGTGTCCCACACAGTGTCCCTCTTCGGGACTTGCGGGACTTACGGGAGTGGTGAGATCCCCCCGCCTTCGGCTGGAGCATCCAGCAACCTGTAACCTGCATCGAGCATCCGCTAATTTTCAGTGACCTACCAGCCAGTATTCGCACAAAACCGCCAAATCTGACAAGTTGATAATATCATCGTTTGGGTCATAAATATCACAGGCCTGGTTCCAGTTCGGCTGGTTCGGTTCACTTTTCCAGGCCGATGCTAAAATGGCAAAATCAGGAAAATCAACTGCTCCATTTGTGTTTATGTCTGCTTTATACGGTTCGGGAGCGGTCAGGAAAACACCGGACTCGGAGCTCCATCCTATATCCTCCGACACCTCCACGGAGGTAATCTGCATACTGTTATAGAAGTCCGCATCGGCGTAAGACCAGGTAGGAGGCATGATGTAGTGAAGGCCTGCTGAAAACGGCCCTAAATAGAACTGTACCTGGCAAGGAATGAGGTACGACTCAGTTATGGTTGTTCCCGCCTCCACAACTGTCACAGTAAGCTCAAAATCTTCATTATAGGATTTATATCCGTGGATGTGACCGGAACTAAAGGAAAAGGAGTCCTGGCCATATGGGCCCACGACTCGTCCTTCGTATTGTATCTCTGAAGAATAGTTAACAAATGAATTCTGAAATCCATGTATAGACACGCTGATGGTTACGACCTCGTCTTCTTCGTAATACCCTTCAGGAAAGTTGAAATCCAGTACGTCCTTCATTGTGACACTACTTCCTGCCTCGGCGTCCCACCACCGGGGCCCAGTTGGTCCCGACATCCCATAACCGTTGCGTGCATAGAGGGATGCCTTCATTATGCCTGATAGAATGCTGGCAGAATATTTTGCCCAACTACTCTGGCCGGGGAGTGCGTAAGCTTCCGCTTCATCCGACAACGAAACGGTTGACTGTCCCCCCTGGCTACGGGAAATCGCGTCGCCTGCTTCGTCTGCCCGCACGAAGACCCACCCACTAACCCCATAGTAGGCCATAGCGACCTGTGCAGGCAGGATGAGACAAACGACAATCGTCCCGAGCATTGCTGCCAGGGGATTCACCAACATACCTTTAGTTCTTCTGATGTGTCTTTCCATGGGACCTGTCCTCCTTTTATTGGTTACTGACATTTCACATATAAAACGCTTGGCTACATAGCCAACTCTTCCAATTAGATGATAATATCAAAATCTTCATTTAAATCCCTAAAGGCGTCTTCCGGACGGCGATGTTGACGGGCAAAGGTGTGATTCTCTACCAGTCTTAAGGAGATATTATATTGTTAAATGGTGACAGAAAACAAGCTTTTTATGCAACATATTTTTCACCACTCCCGTAAGGGTCGGCTCCGCAGGATGCCTTACGATATTACGCCGGAACCTCACCCTGTCTGCCCCGCCTTCCCCAGCAATTTGTTAGCCGGGGGCAAGCAGTAGGCAGCCGGGTGGCTAAAAAAATCCATTTAATCCGTGCCCGCTATTAAGCGAGACCCCTCGGCTCGAAGGCCCGCTTCGACTCGCGTTGAGCGAGACGAGCCAAGAGGCCTGCGGCTCGCCAAAGGCGGGCTTATTCGTGGTTAAAAACCTTCATGCCCCTTCACGGCCAATTTTTCACCACTAAGTCACTAAGAATTACCTTTGTGTCTTCGTGTCTTTGTGGCAGGAAAGCGAAGCGGGCCGGCACGTGCCCCACACCCAAAAGCAGCATCCCAACCCGCTCCTTTGTCCGATTTTAATGGCAAAAACAGGAATTCTCCGCCCGCAGGCGCAGAATCTACCCTGCCATATATATAAATGCATCTCGCCACCGGTTTATTGCAGCTTTTTTAAGAAAAAAATTAAAAATGCAAATGTCCACCTATGGGTAAGTCTAAAACTTAATCCGCCTCCGGCGGATAAAAGTTATAAATGCTAAACCAAAACACAAAGTTATCAGCTTTGGTTTTGAGCTTAAAGTTTTAAATTTTACACTCCTCTCATCCGCTATGGTCCTGGTGTCAACCACTGGGAAGCTACAACAGCAAAATCCACTAAGTCAACTATGCCGTCTCTGTTGAGGTCGGCACTCAGTTGTCTCACCAGGCAGCGGATATCGATTGTCCTATCCGCACAAATCGCCGTCAAAACTGTGTCGCATATCATACCGGGCGGGCAATCACCCTCACAAGCAGGCATGGGCTTGCCCGTTTCCATCTGTGTTGTTTCTGTGGTTGTGCCGGAGAGGCCATCGAGTTGACTGCCGGGACATCCTTCAAAGTCAATCTGATAGGTGATGTCGAAGAAGCTGTCGACGGCGAAGTCGCCTGTGGGCAGTCGAGTCAATATGGTCTGTCCATCGTTATCGGGGCCATAATCGAAGTATGAGCCGCCCCTGATACGGAAGACGCAGAAATCCGGGTCGCCGAAGATCTCGCCGGAGAGACGGTAGATTCTGTTGGCGAATGTCTGGACGGGGTCGCCGGGATTTCTTGGGCCGGTATGCATCTCGCCGAAAACAGGCACCCACAACGTGCGAACGAGACCTTCTAAATCACCGGTTCCGGTGACGTGCAGTTCGAGAGTTGATTCAAAACAGTCTCCATGGCCGCCGAGCGTGCCGCCGGCTGTCTCGCACTCGGCCGCGGAAAGAGACAATGAGCACAACGAACAGGATGCCGGACCGTCGCAGCAGACAAAATCCCTGAGGATTCCGTCCATCTCAATGGTAGTCCCGACGGGCAGACCATCGATAATCTTAAACGGTTCGCTGGGGGTAACGTATTCGCAGCCGATTGGCGGCAACGTGACGGTCCCTGTGCCGTTGTCAGGTAAGAGGCAGCTATTAGCCGGAGCAAAACCGGCCAAATCTATATGGCAGTCATTGGGCTCGCCACAGGCACAGTCAAGCACTATTGTCTCCCCGGTATTGGGGTCATAGTTGATGTGTACGGGCTGGCACTTCTGACCAATACCCAGGCACGCCGTCGGGTCACAAGCGCTGCCATCCGGTTTCGGCTGACACTGCGCGAAGCCCATTTCCATGCGTGTTGTTTCGGTGGTTGTGCCGGAGAGGCCATCGATTGGACTGCCGGGACAGCCATCGAAGTCAATCTGATAGGTAATGTCGAAGAAACTGTCAACGGCGAAGTCGCCTGAGGGCAGCTCTGTCAGCACAGTCTGCCCGTTATTATCTGGGCCATAGCCGAAGGATGAACCGCCCCGGATACGGAAAACGCAGAAATCAGGGTCGCCGAACATCTCGCCGGATAGATTGTAGATTCTGTTGGCAAAACTCTGGACCGGGTCCCCGGGATTTCTTGGCCCGGTATGCATCTCACCGAAAACAGACACAAACAACATACGATTGTAACCAGCTAAGTCCCCAGTGCCGGTGACGTGCAATTCGAGTATCGCCTCGAAGCAGTGCCCATCACCACTCAGTGTGCCGCCGCTCGTCTCACACTCGCCCGCAGAAAGACTCAGCGAGCAGGTCGAACAGGATGACGGACCGTCGCAACAGACAAAATCCTTCAGGATTCCGACCATCTCGATAGTAGTCCCGACGGGCAGTCCGTCGATTATCTTGAAAGGTTCGTCGGGCGTAATATACTCGCATCCTACAGGCGGTAACGTGACTGTGCCTGAGCCATTGTCTGGCTGAACGCATGACTCAGCAGCAAAGGTGCCGGCTGATGCAGGCATAAGCACTACTACTAACATTAGAACAACTGGTCTGAATTTGGTCGACGTGCTCATATTCTCCTCCTTTTCACTGCTTCCCACACGAGTGACCACAGGAAGCCGGTTAAATTATAGATTGTATTATATCTTACGAACCCAACGAAATACAAGAAAAAAAACACGACTTATAATCTGCTGTTCCGCACACGCCGGCCCGAAACGCATCTACGCATCCTCCGGTTTAACCATCCGCTATACGCTGTACGCTGAATTCTATTCCCCAAACGCCCTCTTCACCTTTTTCGTTTTCATAAGCACCAGAAGCAAAACCATATATATCCAGTAAGTTACAGCTATGCCGTTATTGAGATTAATAAACGCCCGTATATCCTTGGGCATTGACGTCCAGCCGATTTTCACTGAAATAACAAAACAACCAAGTGCAATAACCATACATACAACCTGAATCCAGCCGTACAAAACCGCTCCGCGTCTCGCCCATCTTTTCATCATAATAAGCCCGAATCCCAGCACAAAAAGCCAGCTCATAAAGACAATACCGAAAGCTGATAAAAGCATATCCAATATTTCGGGAGTTTCGAGTGTCTCCCAGCCCTCATATCCCTTGACTATACCGTGTAATACTAATGACATGCGGACCAGATAGTAGCTTGCGAACAGGATATTCAGCACTCCGAACGCTGAAATCGATATTGGTATCTCGACTATTTGCTCCGGCCGTTTCTGCTCGCTCGAATCTATCTCAGCCATATCCCGCCAACCTCCCTTTAATCGCCATGCGTATCGCAACCCGCGTCTTTACTATCCCCTTCCGCTACCCGTTGTTTTCGAATCACGAGGAACGAGAAACGAATTATGAGCAGCCCATACTATTGCCGCAATTGTAGCACTTATAGCAGGTCCCGTTGCGGACGGTTATTGCCCCGCAGATATCGCAGGCCGGCGCATCGTCCTGAAAATGCTCGAACTGATAATTGAACTGCTGCATAAGCTGTGCCTCTGCCTCTGACTGGTCTTGGGTCTGTTCAGCCACCCCTGCCGCGACTAATGTTCCCGCCTGGTCCTCTGTTAAGCTGGAGAACCTGTCGCTCAGCCGCAATGCCGGCTGTGTGCGTATCTCGCCGAATGCATCCTCATCCTCAGTATCGCCACCGGCCTTTTTACCCGCCTTCTGTAGGGTGGGCTTACCAGCCGAAGCGTCCGCAACAGGGCTGCGAAAAGCGGTTTCAGCCGTCTCAGCCCCGGCTCTCGCCTGAGCAATACGCTGGGCGAGGTCTCGGGTCTTCTCGACGACCTGCCGGGCGGTTGTAATATTCTTGTTCTCCGCACCCGCGCCGGCGGCCCCCCTGTTCGGCGTATTCGCCTCGGCGTAGCCGGGTATGAACTGGCAGCCCAGCCAGCAGAAGATATAGTCAATCAAGCTCTTGGCAAACGGGATATCCCGGTTCGACGTCATCCCCGCCGGCTCGAACCTCGCGTGTCGGAACTTATCCACTAACGTAATCAGCGGCACACCATACTGCAGTGCCATCGACGTACACGTCCCAATCACGTCCATCAAGCCGCCGACGGTGGAGCCTTCCTTGGCCATAGTGATGAAAAGCTCGCCGGGCTGGCCGTCTTCGTAAAGGCCGACGGTGAGGTAGCCCTCGTGGCCTGTTACGGAGAATTTGTGGGTGATGCTGTGGCGAGTATCGGGGAGGCGTCGTCTGAAAGGTCTGGCTGGAGCGGCGGCATCGGCAGTGATTTTGGCCTTTGTGTCGCCGTGCTTTTTGGTAGAGACGGGCTGGAACATTTTTGAGCCATCGCGGTAGATAGCGACGGCTTTTAGGCCGAGCTTCCAGCCCTGTGTATATGCGGCGGTGATTTCCTCAGTGGTGGTCTCTTTTGGCATATTAATAGTCTTGCTGATAGCGCCTGAAATGAAGGGCTGGACGGCAGCCATCATTTTGAGATGTGCCATATAATGAATGGAGCGCCTGCCGTTGCGGGGTTTGAAGGCACAATCGAAAATCGGCAGATGCTCAGGGTTGAGTTTTTCGGCACCTTCGATGGTCTCGTGCTCGTCTATGTAATCGGTAATGGCTTTGACCTCGTCGGCGCTGTAGCCGAGGCGTTCGAGTGCCATTGGGATGGTTTTATTGACTAATTTGAGCATTCCGCCGCCGGCGAGCAGCTTATACTTGACCAGGGCAATATCCGGCTCGATACCGGTGGTGGCGCAATCCATCATAAAGCCGATTGTGCCCGTAGGGGCGAGGACGGTTGCCTGTGCGTTTCTAAAGCCGGTTTTCGAGCCAGCGTCGAAGGCCTCATCCCAGGCGTCCTTTGCGGCGTTACGCAGATAGTCGGGGCATTGCGCTTCGGGTATGTTGCAGGCGTGCTGACGATGCAGGTTGATTACCTTGAGCATCGCTTCGGAGTTTTTCTGGTATTCATCGAACGCCCCCTTTATCGAAGCCATTTCGGCGCTAACGGCGTAGCCGGTACCCGTGAGGACAGCGCTAACGGCGGCGGCCAGTGCGCGGGCATGTTCTGAGTCATAGGGGATGGCCAGGGCCATAATCAGCGAGCCAAGATTTGCGTAGCCAAGGCCCAGCGGACGGAACAGGTGGCTGTTGACGGCGATTGGCTTGTCGGGATAGCTGCCGTTGTCAACGAGGATTTCCTGAGCGATGATAAATATACGAATGGCTTTTTTGAAGGCCGAAACGTCGAATGTTCCGTCTTCCTTGAGGAATTTCATCAGATTGAGCGATGCGAGATTGCAGGCGGAATCATCGATGAACATATACTCGCTGCAGGGGTTTGATGCGTTGATGGGGCCTGAGCCGGGGCAGGTGTGCCAGCGATTAATGGTGCTGTCATACTGCACACCAGGGTCGCCACAGAGCCGAGTTCCTTCGGCGACAAGCTGCATCAGCTCGCGAGCGGAGTGTTCGCCGATTTTCTCTCCGGAGGTGACGGCGTATGTTGCCCATTTGGCATCTTTTTCGGCGGTCTCCATAAACTCGTCGGTCACGCGGACGGAGAAGTTTGAGTTCTGGAACATTACGCTGTTATACGCCTCTGCGTTATGTTCGCCGGAGTATCCGGCTTCGATAAGGGCGATGGCCTTTTTCTCCTCTTCGGCCTTGCAGGTGATGAACTCTTTGATATCGGGGTGGGTTACTTTTAGCGACTGCATTTTTGCAGCGCGGCGGGTCTTGCCGCCTGATTTAATTACCGCTGCAATCTGGTCGTAAACCCTCATAAAGCTCAAAGGGCCGGAGGGTTTGCCGCCACCTGAGAGCTTCTCTTTGCTGCTTCGAAGCGTTGAGAGGTCTGTTCCAGTGCCAGAGCCATGCTTGAAGAGCATCGCTTCGCTGGTAGCAAGGCGCATAATGTCCTGCATCGAATCCTTGACGGACTGTATGAAACAGGCGGATGATTGCGGATATTCGTAGCTATTTTGACATTCGACGGCAGCGTCTTTGGCGGGGTCCCAGCGGTAATTGTGCTTGCTGCCCTCGATTCCGTAGACATCGTAAAGGCCGACGTTGAACCAGACGGGCGAATTAAAAGCGCCGCACTGGTTAACACAAAGCCAGGTTAGTTCGTTATAGAATATTTCAGCGTCGTCGTCGGTTGCGAAGTAGCCATCCCTGTTGCCACGGTCGGCGATTGTTCGGCAGACGCGGTGTACGAGCTGCTTTACGGAGTTTTCGCGTCGGCCAGTCTCTACGTCGCCATAGAAGTACTTGCTTGCGACGACCTTGGTCGCCAACTGGCTCCAGGTTGTGGGTACCTCGATATTATTTTGCTCGAAGACGACGCTTCCTGAGTCGCTTGTGATTTTTGCGGAGCGGCTTTCCCACTGTAGCTGTTCAAAAGGGTGGAGGCCCGGAGTGGAGAAGAACTGTTCGATTTTCAAGCCCTGGTGCTCGGTCGAACGAGCAGCGGCCGGCCCCTGCGGTCGGATTCCTTTGAAAGGGTTCTCAGGATTGAATTTTCCGGACATAAGAACGCCTCCGTGCCAAACAAGATTACGCTATATATTGTGAACCAGGGCGGGAATAATGCCATATATTGAGTAGGCCCCGCAAAAATCACTATCGGCAAAGTATCCTCAAATTGATAAGCTGTAAAGCGTCAACTAACGAATTTTTATTCAAATTTTTACGCTGATTTCATATCCCTTTGTAGCAGCACAAGCTACGTCGCGAAAAAATTTTTCCCCCTGCCACAAAGTCACAAAGACACGAAGGATTTTTTACACAACCACAAACGTTGGTGAAGCAGCCAGTGGCCGCAACCAAAAATGTTAGATATAGATTAAAACTGTTTTTAGATAAAAAGGTGTGCACCCGTCTCGACGAAGCGACGAGCCGAGGCAGGACAGCAGACCCTACCTGATGATGAATCGGCGTGGCAATCCGCCTTCGGCGGACAAAGCCCTGCCCTACGAGGTTGTCGTTACCGTTCCAACCAAACATATTACATAAAAAACAGCTTTCTGGATTCCCGCCTGCGCGGGAATGACAGTTACTAAACGGCCTTTAATACAAACCAGTTGCCTTTAGCCACTGCTGGGCGAGCCAGGCGTGCGCCCAAAGGAACGGATGAACCATATCAAGCGACCAGTTTTGTGCCGGGACTTTTTTAATCTGCTCGTCGATTAAACTTTGCAGAGGAACCAGAACAGCGTCGAAGTTCGCTGCGAGCATGCGGACTATTTCGATATACAGGCGAAGCTGTTTGAATATGGGATTGCTAAAATCGTCACAGAACATAAACGGGTCGCATATCACAAGCCGGCTGTTACATTTAGCTTTGACATCCGAGAGAAGCGAGACGTAAGTCGCCTTATACTCCTCCGGATATACGGGCTTTGGCGAGAGAAAGCCCCTTTCAAACTGCCGCCAGACGTCGTTGACGCCGATGAGGACGCTGAGGATATCGGGGTTGTGGTCGATGCAGTCGGTTTGCCAGCGGTTTTTGAGGTCGCGTATGGTGTTTCCGCCGATGCCGGTGTTAATGATATTGAGGTTATGGGCCGGGTAGGCGGCGAGGAGGTGATTGGCGATGAAGTGGACGTAACCATAGCCGAAGGGTTTGTAGGCGCGGCTGTTCCTGTCGGCGTCGGTAATGCTGTCGCCGATGAAAAGAAGCGTCTGGCCGGTCTTTAAGTCGAGCTTTTTGAGCATAGTGACGTCAGAATTGTATCGGCGTTAATATAATTGGCAAGGGTTATGGTTCTTTGTTCATAGCTCATAGTTCGTTGTTCATTGTTCATTGTCCGCAGACGGCGGAAGGAGTGTAAAGTTTAAAACATTAAGTTTAAAACCAAAGACCAAAACCGGAAGCAATTTCTTTTGAAACGCTTCTAAAAAACTTCGCCGTTGAAAAGGGACTCGGTTTAGGTAGGATTAAGGGGCAAAAGAAAAAATCTCAAAAACGGGCGCCTAACCCCGTTTGCCCGGCATGACTTACAACGAGGTGAACCAAATTATGAAAAGAGATGCTCATAGGCTATGCCCTATCGAAATAGCATGGATGCTCGATTGTATTTTCAGGAGATGGATTCATAAACCCAAAAACATTCTGCAAGGTCACATTAAAGGCGGAATGACTGTTCTGGATGTTGGGTGCGGCTCCGGCTTATTTTCAATTGAAATAGCAGATATGGTCGGTAGAACCGGGAAAGTTATCGCGGCGGATTTACAAGATGGAATGCTGGAAAAAGTAAGGAACAAACTTAACGAGAGTAACAAAGGAATAATCAGATTACATAAGTGCGAAGAAAATAGAATAGGGATTTCGGAAAAGGCAGACTTTGTTCTGGCCTTCTACGTGCTCCATGAGGTCCCCAGCCAGGAAGGTTTCTTTCAGGAAATAAGAACGATTCTAAGACCAGAAGGCAAGGCCTTGGTCATAGAACCCAAATTTCATGTATCGAAAAAAGAGTTTGAAAGAAGTATCAAAACGGCAATTTCAACTGGATTCAAGTGCGAAAAAGGGCCAAGGGTCTTTATGAGCCGAACAGTGCTCTTGAGAGCATAAACGACAGAAGACAGAAGACAGAACATAGAACGCAGAACTGGATTCCCGCTTTCGCGGGAATGCACCTGCTTACAACCCCCGATAAGGGCAGTCGAGGGCAGGCTTGCAGGGGCAAGCAAAACGGCATTACAATGACACAAGATATGGGGACCAAAACCGATAGATTGAAGGCGATACGCGAACAGATACAGGGATTTCCGGCTGGGCCGGGGCTGTATTTTATGAAGGGGCCGAAGGAGGAGGTTCTATATATCGGCAAGGCGAAGAACCTTCGGTCGAGAGTGGCGAGCTATTTTCAGCCAAGCGCTGATTTGAGCGAGACGCGCGGGCCAAAGATAGTCGAGATGCTCAATAAGGTCGAGACGGTCGATTATCTCGAAACCGAGACAGAGGTCGATGCAATGCTGAAAGAGGCACGGCTGGTGAAGGATATCCGCCCTGCTTACAACACGGACTTAGTTGACGACAAGACGTTTCCCTATCTGGAGATTACGGCATCGGATGATTTTCCGGGTGTGTATATCACTCGCAAGCCGAGGTCGAAGGGGACGCGACTTTTCGGGCCTTTTGCGAGTGCGAAAGAATTGCGGGCGGTTTTTGTCGAGCTGCAGAAGATATTCAAGTTCAGGAGCTGCAATTTAGATATACGGACAGACGACGAGAAGCGGAGATTTTTCAGGCCGTGCATTCTTTACAGTATAAACCAGTGCGTCGCGCCGTGCGGGGCCAGAATCGAAAAGCGGGAATACAAGGCAATAATCAAAGACGTTGTTAAGTTTTTACGGTCGAAGCGAACGACCGTGCTGCGGCAGTTAAGGAAACAGATGGAAGAGGCGTCGGGGGCGACCGAATACGAAAAGGCGGCGATGCTGCGCGACCGGATTCGGCTGATAGAACGATTAGACCGTAGAGGGACGCCCGACGAGGACATTCAGCCGGAGGTTTTTGCGGCAGACCCGACAGAGGCATTAGTTAAGCTGCAAAAGATTTTAGACAGCCCCAATCCAATAAGGATTATCGAGGGGATTGACATTGCGACAATCGCGGGGGCAGAATCGGTCGGGGCGTTGGTGAAGTTCATCGACGGCAGGCCATTCAAGGCGGGGTATCGGCGATTCAAAATCAAAACAGTAAAAGGTATCGACGACTATGCGATGATTGCTGAGGTGGTGAAGCGGCGATACAAATATGCATTGAGGGGCGAAGAGCTATGGCCTGATGTGATTTTGATTGACGGGGGACTGGGGCAACTGCATGCCGCACAAACTGCACTAAAAGAACTGCTTACCGCGGCCCTTGGGGCTCCTTACGGAGAGCACGCAGAGACCGCAGAGAAACAAATTATTAATTTGAAATTAGCAGCTATAGCGAAACGTGAGGAGGAAATATATCTGCAGAGAAGCACAAGGCCATTGAAACTGCCGCGTCACTCGCCTGTTTTGAAGCTACTGCAATACGTGCGCGACGAGGCGCACCGGTTTGCCCAGCACTACCATCATATACTGAGAAGCAAAAAACTGCTTGAATGATAGGTCATTGATGATTGATTATTAAATGAACCAGGAGGCGATTTTTAATAAAAGGCGTTTGAGGGGTGGTTTGGTGTAAGAGGTTGCGATAAGGGTTTGTCTGATGGCATTTTCGACTCCAGTGCCGCCGGGCAGCAAGGTATTTGCGACGTTTGCAGTTTCGTTGATTTGGTATTCATAGCCACGAATTACGGCTACCGGGATGCCTGCACCGGTCTGGCCGAAGACGAGAGCGGAGGCGGAACACAACTCGTGAGCGGTGAGGTCAATGCCGCCGAATTTGGGTTTGCCGAAGATGTCTTTGTGGCCGAACTGCTTCGAGACGGGGTCGATGCCCGACGAACCCACGGCAAAATCCATTGTGCCAAACGGTATCATCTCGGTGTCGGCGAGGATGACAGAAAGTTTGCAGCCGGCGAGCTTTTCGAGGTCTTTTCTTATGTCGCGGGCGGCCTGGTCGGGGTCGGTTGGCAACAAGCTGACGATACCTTTTTCGTGATTCGAGCCGTCGATACCTGCGTCGCAGGTATGCAGCCGGCCGTCTTTGCCTGCGGTGATGCAGAGGGCCTGCTCGTGCTCGACAAGCCCGGCGGTAACGGCGGAATCCTCGGAGGCGCCGAAGATGTATTTTTCGATGATTCCCTTCAGCGGCATAATCGCCAGGATCTCATTATCCTCATCGAAAATCATTTGCAGCCACTTAGCATCCTTGCCTGTTTTTCTCGATATGTAGAGGGCCTTTTGGCCGGGGACGACCTCGTCCATTCTTCGCATACGGCCCTGGGCCTTGGAGACAATTTTGCTGGTAAGCACGACGATATCCTTTTGCTTTAGGCCGGCTATTTCTTCCGCGGCGGATCGATGGATAATCTCAGCGAGGTTGTCACCCTGTTCGATTTTCGGTATGGTCTGCAGGCCAAAGACTTCAATTTTTTTCATAGTTGTTCCTTTCCGGCTACGGCTTTACCTTCGCCGAGACGAGTGCGATTCCGGCTGTTTTTGTTCCGAGCTCAGTCAAGGCATTTATGCGAATGTCACTGCCTATGAGCTTAAGAGCAACAGGGTATAACGGCACGGTGCTCAGCCGGCCTGCCATACTTGCATCACCGCCTGCACCCAATACTTTCGGCGCAATATAGACTACAACTTCGTCGGCGAGATTTTCATTCAAGAATGAGCCGATGACGGTGGGGCCGCCTTCGACAAGGAGATGCTGAGTGCCGAGCTTAGCCAACAGCCGGAGTAAAAACTTCAGATTCGATTTTGTTTTATCGGGAAAAGTGAACAGCTTCGCACCGGTCTGACTGATTCTCCTGGCTTTTGCGGCATTTTTCTTAACCGCCCTGCTATTGGATAAAATGAGAACGGGGCCGCTTTCTGCAGTAGCCAACAGCCGGCAATCAAGGGGGATTCGCAAGCGGTTATCGAGAACGACACGTATCGGCTTTTTGCCGCGGTTCGGCCGAGGCGTCAGCAGCGGGTCGTCTTTTAAGACGGTATTAATGCCGACTAAAATCGCGCCGGCTTGCCTTCTCAGGTTGTGGGCGTCATTTCTGCTTTGCTCACAACTTATCCATCTGTGCTTTCGTGCTTTTGCTTTCCAGGCGAGCTTGGCATCGACAGATTGTGCCCATTTGAGTGTTACCCACGGCTGGCCCGTGGCGGCGAATTTGAGAAACGGTGCATTAAGGACTCTCGCCTCATTTTCGCAATTTCCGATATCGACTTTTATTCCGGCCCTTCGAAGCAACCGAATACCCCGGCCATTTGCGTGCTGAGACGGGTCAATTGTCGCAACTACGACTCTTTTCAGCTTTGCAGCAATGATGGCATTAGTGCAGGGGCCGGTTTTGCCGAAGTGACAACAGGGTTCGAGCGTGACATACATTGTCGCGCCTTTTGGGGAGTGGCGATGTTTTATGCAGTGTTCGAGGGCGTTGATTTCGGCGTGTTGGGCGCCGAATTTTTTGTGCCAGCCCGTGCCAATGATTCTCCCATTTTTGACAATGACCGCCCCCACCGCGGGGTTGGGTTCGACGCAGCCGAGACCGCGGCGGGCAAGCCGAAGCGCCATCTGCATATATTTTTCGTCGAGGGTCACAGCATTTCCATAAATTCTTCTTCGGTGATGACTTTGACGCCGAGGTTGCGGGCTTTATCGAGCTTGCTACCGGGGCTGTCGCCTGCGAGGACGAAATCGGTATTTTTGCTGACGCTGGAAGATGCCTTTGCCCCTGCGTTTCGGATTGCCTCCTTGATTTGTTGCCTGCTGAAGTTTCCGAGAGTGCCGGTGACGACAATTGTTTTGCCGGCAAGTTTGCCCTTCGGCTTCGTCTTTTTTGGCAATTCCGGGTTAACACCAACGGCCAAAAGGTCATTTATAACGGCGGAGTTTTTATGGTCATGGAAAAAGTCATAGACACTTTCAGCGACCTTCGGGCCGATTTGCTCTATGGCCTGAAGCTCGTCAACTGGTGCTTCCATGATTGCATCAAGGGAGCCGAAGTGTTCGGCGAGGATTTGGGCGGTCTGTGCACCGATGTGGCGAATGCCGAGAGCCGCGACCAGCCGCCATAACGGCCTGGTTTTACTTGCGTTAATCGAATCGATAACATTCTGGGCGCTTTTGTCGGCCATTCGCTCAAGCTCGACGAGGTCATCTTTGGTGAGCTTATAGACGTCGGTGAAGTTTTTGACTAAGCCGGCGTCAACTAACTGGTCGATGAGTGCCACGCCGAGATGCTCGATATCCATTTGTCCCCTGCCGGCGAAGTAGCGCAGCCGCTCTTTTAACATTCCGAGGCAATGTGGATTTATGCAGCGGAGGTAAACGCCATCTTCATCTTTGCGGACTTCGCCGCCGCAGTTTGGGCATTTTTGGGGTGGCTTGACCTTTGCTGCGCCTGCCTTTCGACGGTCTTTCTTCACCTCGACGACCTGGGGGATTATTTCGCCGGCTTTTTCGATAATTACGGTATCGCCAACGCGGACGTCGAGTCGGCCGACCTGGTCGAAATTGTGCAGGGTTGCGCGTTTGACGGTAGTGCCCGCCAGAAACACGGGCGCCAGATTGGCGACGGGGGTCAGCGTGCCGCCCTTGCCGACCTGGACAACGACGGATTTAATGACGGTTTCGGCCTGCTCGGCGGCAAACTTGTAGCTGATGCACCATCTGGGCGCCCGGCCAGTGAAGCCGAGGATGTCGCGCTGGTCGAAGCGATTGACCTTTATGACCATACCGTCAATCTGGTAGCCGAGCTTCGTTCGTTCGGTGTCCCATTTGTTACATATTTTGATGACCTCATTAATGTTTCTGGCCTTCGTGATGTGCGGGTTAACGGGCAGGCCGAGTTTTTTAAATGCCTGAAGGGTTTCGTAGTGGTTTTTAGCCAGCGGGTGGGAAATTTCGCCAGTAGCGTAGGCGAAAAAGGACAGGTTTCTCTGAGCGGTTATTTTTGAATCGAGAAGTTTAAGCGAGCCGGCAGTGGCGTTACGGGGATTGGCAAAAGGCGGGTCGCCTGCTTTTTCCCTTTGCCTGTTCAACTCGACGAACGATTTTGTGGGCATATAAACCTCGCCTCGGACTTCGAGCACTTCGGGGACTTTTACATCGTCGCCGAGCAGCGAAAGCGGAACGGCCTTGATTGTGCGGACGTTGGCGGTAATGTCGTCGCCCGCCCTGCCGTCGCCGCGAGTGGCGCCGATGGCGAGTGAGCCGTTCTCATAACGCAAGCTTGTCGCGACGCCGTCGATTTTCAGCTCGACGACGTAATCGTAATCTCTGCTTTCAAGGCCTTTGGCCACCCTTTCATCGAACGCCCGCAGCTCTTCGGCATTGTAGGTGTTATCAATACTGAGCATAGGTATAGTGTGTCGAACGGTTTTGAAACCTTCGAGCGGCTGACCGGACACCCGCTGGGTGGGTGAATCGGGCGTGATAAGCTCAGGATATTGTTCTTCGAGCGTTTTTATCTCGGCGAAGAGCTTGTCATATTGCTGGTCGGTTATCCGGGGCTGGTTGAGGACGTAATAGAGATAATCGTGCCGGCGTATATCGGCACGGAGTTGCTCGATTCTCTTTTTCGCATCAGTAGTCATAACAAATAATTTATATGTCCGCAGGGATTGATTTGCAACAATCGTCTTAAGGAAGTGAGAAACGCAGGGTGTGTTAATATTCTTTCAGCCAGTCATCCGCCAAAGCAGCCAAATCAAGGAAGTCCACGACGTTATCGCTAACAGGCAGCGGGGCAATATCAGCATACGTAGGGCAAGCCATAAGCCACTCGGTGGTAAAATCCGCAAGGTCCCGTGCATCATAAGAGAGAGCCCAGCTCTGGGCAAAAACCGCGAAATCGAATAAATTCACGATACCGTCGCCCGGGTCTGGATAATAATCCTGCGTCAGAGGTCCAAAGCCCCACTGCTGCGCCAATTTAGCAAAATCCTTCATATCCACCCTGTCGGGACAGGTGAAATCGCCCGGCAAAGGAATATACGAAACGAGCTTGGGATAATTAGTTGCTTCACAGATACCCCAGACATCATTGGGGCCATTAAGGGTCTCGCCGACAAAGTCCCAGCCAGCGGAGTTGAAGGTAGCTTTTGTTTTCATTTCGGCAGTGGTCCTGCCAAAGGAATTATCACAGCCGGCGCCGTAAGAGCTGCCGCACATAACAGATATACCACTGGACTGCTTATCCCAAAAGGAATTTACGACATCACCATCCTCATCGTTATGTCCGATGAGAGCGCCGACGGAGCCGAGGCCAGAGACAGAACCGACGGAATAACAGTGCTGAAGAGTCGTATAATTAGCTCCGGTCAATCCGCCTACCGTATAACCACCCGAAACGTTACCCCTTGCGAAAGAATCGGACATAACAATGCCGTTTGTGCCTGTAAGACCGCCGACAATATCGCCTCCTGTAACATCTCCAGTGGCGTAACATTCGGAGACAATGCCGGCATTACCGACAAGGCCGCCGACGTAATAAGTCCCGTTTACGTCTCCGAGGGCGTAACAACCAATGGTTGAACCAAAACTGCTTCCGGCAAGCCCGCCGACAGTCATTGCACCGGTGACGTTCCCAGCGGCCCAGCAGTCAATTATGTCTCCTGTGCAGGTCACACCCTCGCTATACACAAGAGGACTAGTACCAATCAGCCCGCCGACAATGTCTGAACCGTTAACATCCCCGTCTGCACTGCAACGGTTCACCAGTCCACAAGAACTTTCCCCTATCAGCCCGCCGCTGCTATAAGAGCTTGCAGTAACAGAAACGCTCGCCCGGCAATAATGGATTTCGCCCTTATCGTTTTCACCGACGAGCCCCCCGACCTCTTCGACGCCAGTGACCACACCGCTTGTCCAACAGTTAAACATCTCAGCTTCTCTGAGCCGGCCGATGAGACCTCCGACCATATAATCGCCGGTTATATTGACATCGAGGGCGTAACAATTTTCCAAACTACCGTATTTGAACAGGCCAACCAGTGAGCCGGTTTGTTGAAAACCCTGCGACACGAATACGCTGGGGCTTATCAAACCGAGATTTTTTATTACAGCGTTCGGCCCATCCACATAACCAAACAGGCCGACGAAATCCTCCACGGGAGCGTTGTAATCGAAGCCGGAAATGGTATGGTCGTTGCCGTCAAATGTGCCCGAAAAAGCACGGTAATCGGAAGAGGAGTTGTAATAACCGATTTTATTGAAACGAGCCCTTCCCTCCCGGCCGTCATACAGGCCCAAATCAATATCGTTCATAAGCTTGAAATGCAAGTCCCAATGATGCTCATTCAAACCAATCTGCTGCATTTGCTCGGCAGTATAAATCAGGAACGGGTCAATCGTGGTGCCTGTGCCACCGCCGTAATCGTGAATATACTCCTGCGCAACCAGCGTCGGATAATCAATACCCTCGTCAATAGTCCATACAGGGCTATTGAAATCCCAGCCGGCATCCGTAAAGGTGGTTTGGGTCATCATCTGCTCCGTTGATTTGCCGAATATTCCGTCAGCGGAACCGGCTCCGACGCCGAAAGACTGACCGCTGCTTTGATTGTCCCAAAAGCAGGCGACATTGGAACCGGGCGAATTATTATTACCGATAAATCCTCCCACAAAAGTAACGCCTGAAACAGAACCGACAGAATAGCAGTTTATAACACTGGCTAACCAGTTAGTCCCCAAAAAACCACCCACATACATACCCCCTTCAACATCACCACGTGCAAAACTATCCTGAACAAGGGAATCCGGGTCTGCCAGACCAACCAATCCGCCTGTGTCATAACCACCCTCCAGTCCAGTAACGTCAGCCGACGCATAACATCTGAATATTTGGCCGGAGTTTCTCCCCACAAGACCACCCACATATTCTCTGCCCGTTACCCGGCCGGCGGCCCAGCACTGAATCATCATTGCCTGGCCTCCGCAATATCCGGTCAATCCTCCGGTATACCCGTCGGCAACGATATTGCAATCGGCGCTGCAATCGGCAAGCACAGAATAAGCGAAGCTGCCGACAAGGCCGCCGACCTCTTCTGTTCCACGCACGATGCTGTTAGTCACCCTGCAGTTAATAACACTTCCCCTGGCGTGGCCAACGAGTGTTCCAACGAAACGACCGGAGCCGGCGTTAACATCGAAATTATCAAGAGTGAGGTTCCTTATCTGTCCGGCGTCCTCAAAAACAGCGCCGGTCCTCCCAAAGACTCCAATATAATTCGAGCCGGTGCTGTTATAGCTGAAGTTGCGGATAGTGTGGTCATTACCATCAAAATACCCGGTGAAGGATTGCGAACCATTGCCAATGATATTAAATTGCTCTCCTGTATATCCGGACAGGTTAATGTCGGCGGTGAGCACAAAGCGTGCGCCCCAGTCTTCGGTATGGCTGCCGATATCATTCAAGTCCTCGGCGGTCTCTATCCGATACGGATTATCCACATTACCGGCACCACCGCTGTATTTAGCCAGAGCAAGGGAAGGGAAAAGGAAAAATGAAAAAATGATAAGCAGAAACCATAAGAATCCGGATGTGTGATTGGGAAGAAGCTGCTCACCCTCATTTGCTGTCGAATTTGCCATTTCTTCCAATTTACCTCTGTGCAAGGTCTTTAACAGTACAGTTATTTAATCAGAAAAAGGCATAAAAAGCAAGTGTTTTCTGGCATAACGGTCAATGTAATTTCCATGACCGACTAACGCCAGCAGCCACAGATGGTTCGACAAGAAATAACCTGCCGGTTTTTTATCCTAACAATGGGCAGAATATATATTAAAACGCTGCTAATATTTCAGGAGGAAATTAAGCTTGTTAAGATAGCTGTTACTATATATGCACAAGGTAAATGTTCAGCGACTTCGAAGAAGGCGTAGAAGTTGAATTACCTTAACAGGTTTACAGGCGGGAAGCTTAGTCTTCGGAACAGTCGCTTATCCAATAGTACGCAAGTATCTCCAAATCATTGCAGTCGACGACCTCATCACTATTAATATCACCGTCCAAGCCCGTGCCGGACTGTTGCCAGTCAGGTGCAAAAACTGCAAAATCCGAAAAATCAATAACATCGAGCCCATCGAGATTGGCGGCCTCACATTCACAGGCATCACCCCAGCCATCTTCATTCCTGTCGGCCTGGCCCGGATTTGGAACATAGGGACAGTTGTCATTTGGGTCCATAACGCTATCGCCATCGGAGTCTACCGGCTGTGTAATCACCATATCATCCCAGTACGCCTCGCCATAATCATAATAAGTCCCGTCACTATTTCTGTCTCCCATTCGGAAATCTGTTTCAAAGCCGGTATGAATCCACATATCACAGGTTCTTTTGAATTGCGAATTCAGGTACACATCGTAACTGTTTAAAGAGGAACGTGCCTTAATCTCTATAAGATGCCATTGGTCAGTGGCTAACTCATCAATCAAGTAGCTTGTGCTTCCATCATAGCACTTGAAATCATCCCCAGAATCAATGAGAAGATAGATGTGATGATTATTGAACACTTCAAACCAATGATTATCCGTTCCCGGTATCAGGAAATAGAAAGAGACGTCGTAATTGTCTTCAAGCTCCAAATCATAAGAAGGCGACACACCTATAGCTTTATCACCACTCGCTAAAGACTTCATACGAACACTATAGGGAGAGCTTACATATTTGCCGCTGGACACATCGAAAGTCCCGGTTCCCGTGGTAGTAACTGTCCAATCACCTATATCACCATCGTCGAAATCGTCTGAAAAAACCGCTGCCGCCGCATTGGAAAAAGCCGCCACACCCAAGACCACGAAAATGAACAGTAACCCTGCCTTGCTCACTTTAACACCCTGCCTTGCTCTTAGAGGTTTCTAAAAATCCATTATATCAGAAAACCTCGGCAAAGGCAAAAAAAGTTCTGTATAACATTAGGGAGCTATTGAGACAGTGTTTCTCCCCGCTGCCTCCTGCCAACCCGATGATACGGGGAGAGGCCTCTGAGCCCCTTCTTAGGTTTTTTTTCTTATTGGCTGTGAATGATTGAAAGCCAAGATTTCAACGAACGGTTCAAATTAGAGAAAGCGGGAAGCTGCCAGCCAACTGTAACCTTATGGTTTTATCCAAAGACGCAGCCAGCCAGCATTTTGCGGTGGTTTGGGGGCCTAATAAAGCAGGGATATCGCGGTCCGCATTTTGCGGTATTTCAGCATCCCGCCACAAGGCATTAAGTGTGTTAGATATGACTATAAGTCTATCGCAAAGCGGGCTCAAGCCAATATTGCGAGAACAACAAGTCAAAGGTTTAGCAGGATGAAGGTCTCCGTTGATTGCCTTTAGAACAGCAACAAGGGAGCCGACGAAATCCCAGTGACACGGCATCAAGAGGTCTATGGCCATCGCGAGGGAAATCTCGGCTTTTTGGCCATTCACAGTGTCATGTATAATCGTTTGTTTGGTTTGCTGAAGAAAATCCAAAGAGTCTTTATAATGCCGGACTAATTGATTTTCGACGGGCTGACCATAGTCGCCGACACCCAATGCCAAATTACAATAGGTCATATCAGGGTCCAGGGCCTGGGTGATTTTATCAACGACTCGCTGGACCTGCCATTCTTTAAGAGATGTTCGCTTTCCCAGTAAAGAAACAAGCTGGTCTGCTGAAATGCCGTTTACTTCGAGATTCATACTTTTAAGAGATTTCTGCTGACACCAGGCAGAGAGTATGTCTCTGGAGTTTTGTAACTCCTTCTTTCTTTGCGCGGGTCTTTCGTTTGATTCGGCCGGGCATCGGCCGGCGCCTATGGCGTTGATGATAAGCACAGCTTCCTTGTCGGCCTCATGATAGCATGATTCGAAGCGTGTAATAAGCTGCCTGATTTTCGTTGTCTGGTCATCGAGGGGCTCAAGAGCATCCTGCATTTTGTCAATGGCTATACGCTCATCATCGGAAAGGAACTTTTCATCCTTAAGGTTGCAGCAATTTACCCAACATTCTCTGGCATCTTCGGCCATACGAGGATTATTTATACGCCGGACGCAGTACTTGTGCAAGCCGCTAACGCTCAGGGCAAGCTCACTTAGACTCGGCCTATCGAAGGAGTTGAAAAGAGGGCCTGAAGCCCTCTTTAACTCCCCGAGTAGGGCTCGAACCTACAACCTAGCGGTTAACAGCCGCTCGCTCTACCGATTGAGCTATCGGGGAATATAACTTAGACGTTGGATTATGCCAGTTATTAAGGAGTATGTCAAGCCAGGCCGCCTATTTGCGCTCGATATTCGCTAAAAGCAACCGCTGGACAAGAGGGCAAGGAATTTGTATATTAAGTGGTCTTCAAGTTTTAGCGGGCCCGGTCCAAGACCGAGATATACAGAGTATTGGGTGGTCGCAGGCCTAGTAAGTAACAAACAGACGCAGGTTTCATAAATCTTATAAGATATGGCAAAAGACATTTTAGACATAGGCGGATACAGCATCAAGAAGCGTTTAGGCGTCGGTGCGCGCAGCACGATATACCTTGCCTCCGATGACTCGAACGGGACTGAACTGGCCTTAAAACGGGTGATTTTTGAAAAACCCGAAGACACCCGTGTATTCGAACAGGTCGAAACCGAGTATAAAATCGCGCAGAAGGTGAATCATCCCTACGTGCGCAAATGCTACAAGCTCAAGAAGATTCGCAGAATGTTCAAGATAAAAGAGCTGCTGCTTGCGATGGAGTATTTCGACGGTCAATCGCTGGAGGACGGGCCGGCACTGAGCTTACTCGACGTGCTGTTAGTATTTAGAATGGTGGCGACGGGACTTAATGCGATGCATCAGTCAGGCCTCGTTCACTGCGACATAAAGCCGAATAATATTCTAATGAGCAAAGCCGGGGCCATCAGAATCATCGACTTAGGACAAAGCTGTAAAATAGGAACGACGAAACATCGCATCCAGGGAACACCCGACTACATCGCACCCGAGCAGGTAAGGCGCAGACCACTCGGTCCCAAGACCGACATATTCAACTTGGGCGCAACAATGTACTGGGCACTGACGGGCAAGACAGTCCCGACACTGATACCGAAAAAGGACCCATTCGGCCTGCCTGTGCAGGAAACGCTTCGATCGCCACAGGAAATCAGGTCACAAATACCGCCGGGCATCTCCAAACTTGTGATGGACTGTGTGGAAGATGACCCTATCAAAAGGCCAGCCGATATGATGACCGTGATATCCCGCCTGGACCTGATGATTCACAGCATACTGACCATCAAGCCAAAGAGCGATTCTCAATAAAGCTTGACATATCCGCGTTTCCGGGCTATCCTTACATCAGTATTTTCAACAGGTTAGGGACTCAGTCTTGCGGACTCGAAAGATGCCTGACAAAACAATCGAACTGTTGAAAAAAGGACTGGAAGCCAATAACGCAGACAGATTCAGGAAGGGTAATGTTGTTTGTCTGCCTTCGCAGGGAACGGTGGTCATTACCGGGGATATCCACGGTCACCGGCTGAACTTTCAAAGGATAGTTTCTTTTGCCGACCTCGAGCACAATCCCGAGACACACGTAGTCCTTCATGAAATCATACACGGCGGTCCGGAAGACGATGAGGGAGGGTGTCTGTCATATAAACTGCTCTTCGACGTAATCGTCTACAAGCTAAAGTATCCCGACCGTGTTCACATCATTATGGGTAATCACGACACTGCTTTCATCAATAATACCAAGGTCATGAAAAACGGCAAGGAAATGAATGTTGCGATGCGAAGTGCTCTTGACAGGGAATTTATCAACGGCAGCGGTCGTGTCAAGCTGGCAATGAGACAATTTTTGTTTTCACAGCCCCTTGCCGCGAGATGTCCGAATGGCATATTCATTTCCCACTCTCTGCCCGCCGACCGCTATCTCGAGAAGTTCGACCATAGAATTTTTGAGAGGCCGCTTAGAATCAACGACGTAGTCAAGCCCGGCTCGGCGTATCTTCTGACCTGGGGCAGAAACCACAGCCAGCAACTGCTTGACAAGATGGCTGAAACGCTGGAGGCGGAGGTTTTCATCCTCGGTCATCAAAGGCAGGAAAGCGGCTATTGCCGAGGGGGTCGGAATATGATAATCCTCGCCTCGGACCACGAGCACGGCTGTATTTTAGCCGTAGACTTATCCAGGTCCTACACAATCGAGGAACTGCTGGAACTTATTATACCAGTTGCGGCAATCGGATAACAAACGGATTAAATATGGTATAACACTTACGCCGAGAAGACCATAATGGTGCTTTCGTGGTCAGAATTTTAACAAGGTCGCTGTATAGGGGATTTTCCCGGCTATAGTCATATTTACTCTATCCTTTTGCGGTAATTATCCGCCAGTTGCGGAAAGGAGTTCAGGACGTTTGCGGGCCGCTACGAGCTGAGGGGTAAAAAGGGGTAAAAACTTGACACAGAAGCTGCTATTGTATAATATGTTAGTTGATTTTGTTTAGGCAGGTTCGGTCACAGGGGCCAATAGGGCCAAATAATTCAAGGAGAGAAAGGAGCTTAACCAATGAAGCGTATTCGTCCCATAACCACTATAGCAAGCGCGGTAATTTTAACATCTTTGGTAGTGTGCCTTACAGGTTGTTTTTCATCTCATCCAAAAGACATCGAGGCCTTTTTGAAGCCGCACGAGACTCAGGTCACGACTGAAAACTACGTTTTACAGCCACCCGATGAAATTGAGGTTCACTGTGTGCAAGTTACCGAAATTCACCAGCAGCGTCAGCGCATACGACCTGACGGCAGAGTGGGCTTCGAGGGTATAGGAGAGTTTATGGCGGCGGGCAAGACCTGTCAGGAACTCGCCGACGATATGCAGGAGAAATTATCCGCACTATATACGTTAATCGGAGAAAAACCCATCGAAGTGCGGCTGATAGCATATAAAAGCAAGTTGTACTATGTGCTCGGTCAGGTATACCTACCCGGCCCAAAACTATACTCAGGGCGGGACAGCGTATTGGCCGCAATTGCCGAAGCGAAGCCGAACCCAATGGCCTGGCTCGAAAGAGTTCAGGTGATAAGGCCATCGGCGGATTTAAGCGTAAGGCCAAAAATTTTCGAGATGAACTTTGACAGGATGGCAGCACACGGAGACACAACCAAAAACGTGCTTTTGCAGGAAGGCGACGTGATATACGTTCCACCGACGGTACTGGCTGCCATCGGCATGAAGATAGAAGAGATAATTCGGCCGATAGCAAGGGCGTTTTCGGGCGTGAACGTTGTGCAGAGCGGCGGCGACCGCTACGTAGGCGGGTACGGCGGCTCCAGTGCCGGTTACTGATATCTGACAAGGGCAAAAACAACGACGGTATGAATTACATAAAGGCAATCAGACGGTTCCATTTAGCCAGCACGGTTTGGTTTATGCTGTGCACCGGATATGTGTTTATTCTGGCGCTTCGGCAGGCGGGATTCAACTGGCTGGCGATATTCTCTTTGTCCGGATACTGGGCGCTTATGGTAACCCTGCTGGTGAGCTTGTACCTGTTTGCCATCTTCAGAGGCGCCCCCAAAGGACACGGGGTGCAAACAGAGCATCCCCTTACCAGCACAAAATACTATATGGCATTTTACGTCTCGACGCCTTTTCTGGGCGCTATTGGAGGCGTTCTCGCAATGACAGGTCAAATGGCCAGCTCTATGCCCGGGGTAGTAGCACTTGGAACTATAGGTGCAACGTTCCTTACATGGGTTTTCATTGACCCTATTGCCAGTTCGGTGGAACTTTTGGCGCCTCAGCCGAGGCGGCATCGCGCCCAGCGACTCGCCCGCGCAAAGGAAAGAAAACAACGAGCGCAAGCAGACCGTGAGCAGTTGCTGGCCAATATACTCGAGCAAGAATGTGAGAATGAAAGCCGATGGCGCAGCATGTTCGCATACAAGGCATCTCGGCTCGCGGATTTACTTGCCGCAGACACCAGTGACCTTGCAGAGGCCGAGTCAGAGGTGATAAATATAGGAGTCGAGGCCTGGCGGGCTGGTGGACTGGCCTGTATGAGACAGCTTCGTGCAATGGCCTCAGAAGCTTTCAGACAACAATACGGAAGGCGACAATTTGTCGACTACATATCAGGATGGTGGGATGGAATCGGCAGATGGCGCGAACCGTCGCTGGTTCTGACATAGCGGGATTAGAACGGGCCTGCAATCGGCGGGCCACACACCTCGATAGGAGTGAAGGTGATAAGTCGAATTTCGGCAACGGTGCTGCTGCTTTTGTGCGCATCCGCGGTAGCGGGAGAGGTATTCTACGTGGACTGTAACGGTCCCAACGACCCCGGTTCAGGAACAATCGGTGACCCTTTCAGAAAAATCCAGGCGGGGATGGATGCTGCTGACAACGACGACGTTGTCGTGATTTTGCCCGGCATTTACAGCGGAAACGGCAACTATGATTTAAACTCAAACGGCAAGACAATCACCATCACCGGTATCGACCCTAACGACCCCTGCGCAGTCGCCCAGACAATCATCGACCCAAACCGGGCAGGAAGGGCTTTCTATCTTTACAGTGACACAAGCGAGGATTCGAACTTTATCATCAAAGGGCTGACAATCACAAATGCTCACACGGATGGCAAGGGTGCCGGCATCTATTGCCAGAACTACAGCGCTATCGTTAGTAACTGCGTAATTCGCTCAAACTCAGCCGCTTGGCACGGGGGCGGGGCTTTCTGCCGCGACAGCAACATAGTCTTCGAGCGATGCACCATAGCCGGCAATTCTGCAGAAATTTACGGTGGGGGCGTCGAGATTTGGGGCGGCCAGCCAACCTTCAAGAACTGTATCTTCCAGAACAATGACGCCAACCACCTGGATGGCGGCGGAGTTGACTGCTATGACGAGGCCGAAGTTCATATAATTAACTGCACCTTAGCAGCGAACTCAACACTCAAGGGTAGGGGTGGTGCAGTGTTCTGCACGGCGAGCAGCGTGACACTCGTGAATTCAATCATCCGGGCAAACACGGCAACAACAGGCCCCCAAATAGGATTGGAATCCGAGACCGGCAGGCCGGGGACAGTCTCTCTGGATTTCAGCAATATAGCAGGCGGACAAGAGGACATATATGACCCCTGTAACCTGCTTGGCTGGGGCGAAGGCAATATCGATAGCGACCCCTGTTTTGCATTTTTCGACACGAATGGCGACCCGAACTTGTGGGACTTTCACCTTCAGAGCGATGCCGGCCGATGGGACCCCGATGCATATCCCGATGTTGACCTGACCCAAAACGGCTTTGTAGATATATTCGACTTTGCAGAATTTGCCGTGTTCTGGGGCTTACAGGGTAAGCATCTGTCGGCTGACCTTGATGACGACAACGAAGTTGACCTTTTAGATTTTGAGATACTGCTAAATGCGTACCTGACTACCCAGTCACCGCTGGTATGGGTGCACGACGAGTATAACAGCCCATGCCTGGATGCCGGCGACCCCAATTCCAACTGGACGCGCGAGCCGTGGCCAAACGGCAAACGCATAAATATGGGCGCATACGGCGGAACGCGTTACGCCAGCAAAACCGGCAATATCGCCGACTTCAACGTCGACGGAAAAGTGAATTTCATTGACTTCGCCCAGCTTGCCACCAAGTGGAATGAAGAAATCACTGCCATTGAGGACCTGGACGGTGACGGAATTATTGACGTCGCCGATTTAGGTATACTTTCCGAACTATGGCTGTGGGAGCGATGATACCCCGCCCGGCTATAAAAAAACCGGGCCTGCTCGACCCGGAGCTTGATAATGCTGTTACCGATGTAACAAACGGCAACAGCATCGAGGCGTAAAAGCTACAGTACAGTCGAAATTCTACAAAACCTGGCGTCTTCGGAAGTAACTTACGACCGCTACTCCTGCACCGGCGAGCAGTATTGCACCCGGCGCGGGCACTACAGCAGGCATCACATCCGCCAGCGTCTGCACACTGACATTATCCACGTTCAGCCAGGTAAGAGGCGTCCACCAACCGATTGCTTCCACAAGGCGGAATTCCAGCCAATACTGCTGACCTTCTTCGAGATTAACAACCGGCGGTGGCGTCGTTATATTGAGCCATTGTCCGGGCAGAAGCGTCAGGTCAACATCCGATGACGCGCTGAAAACCGTAAATAGCGGGTCAGTTGCAAGCCCTATTTCCACAGTGACCCTGTCATCCGGACGAGCCCAATCCAGGCCGTAGAATCTATAATCGAAGCTTATGCTATACTCACCCGTCACGGGCGCGCTAAAGGAGCACCAAAGCCGATTGTCGGCATCGCTAAGCAGCCTGCCGAACTTTATGTAATCGTTTCCGGCCCCGCCGCCGGTCCAGGAGACATCGCCCGAGCGTTGCCAGTCGCCGGTCGGCCCAAAAGGATTTGTTTCAAAGTCTTCCGTCAAGACCGCCGAAGCAGGGGTAACAATAATAACCACCAGCAAAATCACCAACGTTATTGAATCGCGCATACACAACTCCTTTTTCTGCATATCGCCACAGAAACAATGTCCTGATAATTTATCGCACGGGGACTATCACTTACCTATGAGCTAAAGTCCCCGCGAGCAGTCACACCACACAAACTGCCGGCAAGGGGGCTTTCAGCCCCCCCCGCCGCGTTTTAACTACTCAATTATCTTTTCTTCAACGCTCTCACAAAAAAACCGGAGCGGTCCATTTAAATGACCCGTCTTCTGCGTATCCAGCCGACAAGGCCTACGCCGATACCGCCTAACATAACGGCTCCCGGGGCCGGTACGACACTGATAAGCTCAACGGAGTGTGAGTAGTCTCCGGCGTACGCAAGCGAATGTGAACCATAGCCGCCGGGCACCTCATTTGTAACTAACAGTGTCACCTCGTAAAGTCCTCCATCAGTTGCTATAGGCGCAAAGCTCAAATCCAGAAGCACCGAACCAGTAAATCCTTCATTGATAGTGAACGACCCGATAGTAACGTCGTTTATCAGGATATCCCAGTCAACTTGTGCTTCGTTATTTAGGACGTTCGTCGGTACGGCAAAGTCGAATATGGCGCGGTCCACCCACACTAATGGGTCAGCAAAGGATTCGCTGACCATATCGCCACGACCAACGGACCAGAACCAACCTATCTCTTCATCGTTAATGAAACCCAATGAGCCGACGACGCTGGAGCTTTCAGAGGGAAAGGAGTGAATTCCACCCTGGGCCGCCGAAGCAATCATTACAATTGCTGCTAATATTGTCATTGACCTTATCATTTTTTGTCTCCGTGCTATTATTGGTTAGGCTTCTTTTTTCCCATTCAAAATCCGGCATTTTTCAAAGAATGCTTCGTCTTCTGAGCCAGCCGACA
>CAZQWM010000005.1:0-69687 GCA_964597035.1 uncultured Pirellulales bacterium | reverse complement strand
CATCCTGCGAAGTTGCGGTAATCGTCCAAACCTCGAACGGGTCCGGCTCCGCATAAAGATAGAATGCACCCGTCATCGCCGGAAGAGTCAATGCAACCGATGTACCTCCTTGCGTAAAGTATACGTCTCCCGTGTATCCGTGGCTCCAGGTAGCCCAGCCACTTCCTACTTCACGCAGTGACATATCAATGCTGAAGTCCACAGTGCCCCACAGCGGGGAAGCAACGGACGTCACAGGACTAAATTCCGGCGTCGCGTCATCTGCAAACGGGGTCATATCATAGGGTCCGAGTGTTGCGGCCGGCGCATCTGTTCCGCCAGCCACTCCCGTGATGCCAGCAACCGTCAACTGCGGTGCTGCGAGCATCAAAACAACAACAATTGCCATTAATTTTTTCATTTTTTTCTCCTTGCCATTTAATGTTTATGCTTTGTTTTCTTACCATTCAAAATCCGGCATTTTTCAAAGAATGCTTCGTCTTCTGAGCCAGCCGACAATGCCTACGCCGATAGAGCCCAGCAGAACAGCACCGGGAGCCGGGACGGCAGCGATTCCAAACTCACCAACTGCGAAATCCTCATCGCACTCAATCGTAATCGTCGTTATCAAGTCGCCACCATCGGCGTAGAATCCGTAATAGGCAGCACCACCAAGTCCGTCAACGTCCTGCGAGACGACAGTTCCATCCTGCGAAGTTGCGGTAATCGTCCAAACCTCGAACGGGTCCGGCTCCGCATAGAGATAGAATGCGAGCGTTCCAGCCGGAAGAGTCATTGTAACATCAGTAGCACCATCCGTGAAGTATACATCTCCCGTGTATCCGTGGCTCCAGGTGGCCCAGCCACTTCCTATTTCACGCAGTGACATATCAATGCTGAAGTCCACAGTTCCACCGAGCGGTGAATCAACGGACGACACGGTGCTATAGTTGTCTCTCGTATCATCGGGAAATGAAATCATCCCATACGGCCCCAGTGTTGGGCCCGGTGCACCCGTTCCACCAGCTATTCCCGCGATACCGGCAATCGTCAACTGCGGTGCTGCGAGCATCAAACCAACAACAATTGTCATTAAGCTTTTCATTTTTTTTCTCCTTGCCATCAATGTTTATGCTTTGTTTTCTTACCATTCAAAATCCGGCATTTTTCAAAGAATGCTTCGTCTTCTGAGCCAGCCGACAAGACTGACTCCAATGCCTGCTACAAGCAGAGCACCCGGAGCCGGGACGTGTACTGTCGTCTGAGATGGAACAATCGCCGTCATTGACCCGGTGAAGCCATTTCCTCCTCTGAGGCCGTGGTCGAGCATATAGTCAAAGCCCCTCGGGTCGCCACCAGCGAACGCGATGTCAAAATTAAGCGCTGAAGAGTCCGCCATGGCATCCAGGGCGGGCGAAAGAATCGGATTATAGACGCTCAGGTCCGTGATATCGGCCTGCCACATACAGTATCCGAGCGCAGCTGTTCCAGCCGGAAGCAACAGGCCGGAGCCAAGTGTTCCACTAAGGTAAGTGACAGAACCATCGGCACTGGTAATCTCGATTGTGCTGCTGACCGGAGCCAGTGTGTACGGACCGCCCGAAATACCCAAAACGGACATTGCCGGAATATTGACACGAGCTCCGACAATCGGGTCTAACGAGCTGCCGAGACCGGCATCCACCACGACATCGTGAAAACTGATAGTGCCGGCGCCATCGTAGGACCAGCCATCGCCTACACCTTCACTGAAATGAAGGGTAGGCGACGCCATAGCAGGGACAGCAACAACCATCACAAAGATACTTACAGAAACAAATTTCCTTACAAATTCCTTCACAATTTATTCTCCTTTCTCCTGCACAAAAACTAATGGTGCCTCATTCCACCTTTGAAGCTCCACGAGTGTCTCGCGAACACACTCGGGGGATTTTTGTGCGCGCACCCTGAGCAGGTACCAAGGTGACAATTCGACAGGTTACAGGTGGTATGAAGCAAACAATGCAGCCAGTTTGTGGACGAACGGCGATACCTGGAGGATGAACCTGAAACCCCAACACGCCGCAAGATAGCGTTGTCTGGCTCGGGTTTATCCGCAAGCCAGACCGTCAACACAAACCAGCCACAGAACGATAACACGTTTTTCTCCGCCTCCACACTGTCATCACCAGCAAAAACTTTTAGACAGTGCTTCTATATCAATTGACAATTATCTTGCTGCCCTCCTGGAGCTTTCAGTGAAGCTCCGCAGGCATTTACATCGCCGGGTGGGTTCCCTCCCGCCGCTAATTATCATTGCATTTCGATTATACTACTTCGTCAGGACGATACCTGTCAAGAGAAAAACGAAAAAATTTATTGGGGGCAAAAACTGAGTTATCTACTTCATATAGAGTATGCCCTAAGTGGTATAAATACCTTGAAAGACGTAAAAAAAAAGACCTTTGGTCAGGTGGATTGCAAGATGGGATAAAAGGGAAAGCTCAGAAGAGAAGACAGAAAAGCAGATTATACAATGTTGCAAGGGAGGAATTGTTAATCAGTGACAATTTAGTCGGTAGTGGGGCTTTTAGCTTTGGGGCTGGGCTTGCGGGAAGCTTCTATTTCTACAACAGGCAGGCGTATGCCAACATCAGCGTTAGTTGCGTGGCTGGCCGTTTGTTCGAGGAACTTCAGGAGCATATCAAGTTTGCGCTGGACGCGGACTCGGCGATAGACATTCCGAAGATGTGTTTTGACCGTAGCAGTTTTGATTTTCAATCGTTGTCCAATCTCTTCATTGCTCAAGCCGCGGCAAACAAGCCGGGCAACATCCAGCTCACGAGGACTCATACGAAATCGCTTCCTGATAAAAAGCCACTGTTCGTCATCAAGCAGGTGGATGTTTGGGCGGTCACAGAAACCCACATCGCGACCTGACAACACGCCTTGATTCGTTTCGGTTCTGTGTAATGATGAACACATATCAATTTCCTCCTTCTGATAATTCCTGCATAAGCTGCTTTGCCTCGGTCAGGTCATCAGGGGTCAGTCCCCCTACTGTGCCGTTTTGGTCGAGTGCTTTTTTAAGCGTTTCAACGGCCTGAGTTGTCCGGCCGAGCTTTACAAGCACCTTTGCCAGGTGCAAGTTCGACGCGGCCAGCTTCGAGGATTGTCGGGGATAAAGACTGATGCAAAAATTAAGGTCTTGAACGGCTTGTTCAAAGCGACCGAGCCGATAATACACCACACCCCTGGTATCAAGCAGGTCAGCATAATTTGGCGTCTTCTCAAGGCCCCTGTTTGCCAGTTCAAGGGCACGCTCGCACTGCTTCTGGGCCTCGCACAGGAGCCAGGCAAGATTGTTAATGGCAATTGCGTTCTCAGGGTCTATTTCGAGGATACGCTCATAAAGCCGGACTGCCTCATCGTAATGACCGCCGGTTTGCAGAAGCATTGCAAGAAAATGAATTGCCGGGATGGAATCCGGCTTTCGCTGTAGAAGATTTCTGAGCAAATCTTCAGCAACTTTTCTCGGAGCATCCTCTTTGCTGGCAGCCAATTCTTTAGCCACGACCAGAGGGACGTTGACATCATCAGGATGCAACTGGCACCAGCCGGCAACCGCAAGGTCCAATTGATTCCACAGCCCGTCATCCTTGAGAAGCCGGACTTGTGCCAGCAGCGGCCTTGGGTCATCGGGCATAGACTGCCGCAAAACACTGAAGATTTCTTCGGACTCATCCTGTTTGCCAGTTTTGTATAGTGCCATCGCGAGAGCAATTTTCAATCTGACCTCGTTCTGTGGTTTTCTTTGGAGCTCCAATTGAGACTTAAGTAATTGAATCGCTTCCTGTGGCTCGTGTGCCGCGATATATGCTTCGGCGAGCCGGACTGCCGTAACCGCGTCGTTGGGGTCCAGCTCCCGCAAGGCACGCAGCGTGGGTATGGCAAGCTGAGGAGAGCGAGCGCCTTCAAGTCTGGCTCTTTGAGAAAGCAGCGTTCTGTCATTGGGCAAATATGCAAGGCCTCGCAGAGTTATATCGATTGCCTCGGCGGAGCGTCCCTGGCCGGCCGCGATTTCAGATAGAAACAGCCAGGCCTCAGAGGCCATCGGCTGTCGCTGAGTGATTGCCTCGAAAATGGTCTTCGCCTCATCAATTGCCGGCGCAGTCTGCTGACTCATCAGCAGTCTTGCTTTGTAAAACAACAGTTCCAAATCGTCCGGGCTCGTCTGCAAAGCATCATCGAGAAGTAACTTTCCTTCTCGTCTCAAACTCTGGTCGCTGCTTGCCAGGTAGAGCAGCACCGCATTCTTGCAAAGGCGGATATCGTGGGGGGCAAGCTCCAATGCCTGCCGCATCTGGACCACAGCTTTGTCCATCTGACCGGCAGAACGATGAAAATCGATTTTTGCCAGTTGAGCCTCGACGTTGTTGGGCTCAATTGAGACGGCCTGCTCAAAATCGGCCTCGGCTTTATCTTTTTCGCCGAGTGCCGCATATGTTCTGCCTCTTAGGGCCAGGGCTTCTGCGTTATTGAGATTACGAACGGCATCGTTACAAATTTGGATTGCCTCAGCAGCTTTTCCCTGACGCAGCATAAGCTCCGCAAGCACAGCAGCAACCGGCAGTGAGTTCGGCTCAGCGGTGCTCAAGTCGTCCAACAGTTCAGCCGCGTCATCGAAATGTCTTAACCGTATTTCCAAAAGGGCCAGGGACAAGGCCGCCGATTGATTGTTCGGGTCGGCAACTAAAATTTCTTTGAGGACCTCGCCGGCAGAATCGATCTCGCCGCGTCTCATAAAGCTTTGAAGTTGTAGTTGCTTCAATTCGGAGCCAGCGAGCTCACTATGCGCCGCTTTTTTGAGCAATCGGTCGGCACGCTCGTATTCGTTTGCCCGATAAAGGGCACCGGCAGCGGCGACAATGACACGAATATCATCAGGGGAACGATTCAGTGCTTCATCGTAGGTTAAAATTGCCAGACGCATTTCACCCGCCCGTTCATAAGCTGCTGCCAGCAGCACCCGGCTAATGTTGTTGTCCGGGTCAGCGAGAAGGTTTTCCTTTAACAAAGTAACAATCTGCGGATAGTAGGTCTTGAAATTATCCCCGGCAAACCAGGCCTTGGCCTGCTCATACCGCCACTGCCAACCCTGTTCGCCTTCGAGGGCTTTGATTTTATCGACGAGCTTTTGCGACTGGGCGGAGTCCCTTAAAACAGCCGGGCAGGACAGCTTCTGTCGTAATACCATTATGTCGTCGGGAAACTCTTCAGCAAGCCCAATGAGCAACTCACATCGTTTTTGGTGCTGCTTCGAGCCCGCATACAGTCCCGCCAACAGTAAGCCCAACTGTTTTTTTGCATCGGGCTGCTGACAGCGAGTCATTGCGCCGACGACCATTTGCTCACACTGACGCGTTGCGCCCTGCTGCGATAACAGACGGGCAAAACTTCGCACCAAAAAAACTGAATCCGATGATGTGTCAATAGCATTGGTAAAAACGGACTCGGCCTGGGCTGTTTTGCCTTGTGCAGCTAACAGGTCCGCTTCGGCGACGACTATTCTCTCGTCCGAAGGATATTCGTTTTTAAGCTGAGACAATAACTTATCGGCAGTGGCGAAATCTGATTTATAAACCGCCAACTGAAGCTTGAGCAGCCCGACATCAGCGGCAATACTCTCGGCGCTATCAAGGCCGTCGAGGTATTGTTCAAAATCATTCAGGGCATCTTCAGAATAATCTTTGGTCCCACTGAAAAGCAGCCGTGCCCTTGCGAGGGCATAGGCAAGAGCCACACCAGTGTCTTTCGGTGCAACTCCAACAGCGGCACGGGCGTGTTCCAGTGATTCGGCGAAACTGCCGGTTTCGCCCAGCAATCTGGCCAAATCAGTCCTTGCCCTGATGTTATTGGGTTGTTCCGAAACAAGTGCGCGTAACTGCCGAATAGCTGAGCGGTAGTCGCCGAGCCTCGCCAAGGTATTTGCAAGTGCGATTCGCAAGCTCTCCTGTCCATTACCCAACTCCATCGCCTTTGTCCAGCACCTGATGGCCTCATAATCCCGCCCTTTTGCCTCGGCCAGCAGACCTTCGAGAAAGGCCGTCTTATCAGGGCTGATGTCCTTTTGTTTCAACTTAGATATGCAATCCTGCGCCAAATCGAGACGGTCGCTTCGTAAATACAACTCGGCTGCAATCGGCATAAAATCCCAGATCTGTTTCGGAAGCTGCTGTAACCCCTGCCGGGCCACCTCCTGCATCATCTCTTTAGAGCCGGACCTGATAGCAAGTTTGCCGCGTATGCGCCACAGGAGTTGACTCGACGGCTCTCGGTCGGCAACAATATCAAGCTGCTCGCCAGCCTGCTCCAAAGCCCTTGCGTTGAGAAACCAATCCGCCAGTTCAAGTCGCACATTGGGGTCTGGAATATCTTTCTGCGCGGCCTGTGAGAAGTCATCCATCGCCTGTGCCGTTCGACCGTGTCGCTGGTAATACGCACCGCGTGCGATATAAGCCCCTGCGGCAGAGGGATTTTTCTCAACGGCCTGGTCGAACCAGAATTGCGAAGTCATGTTGAAATCTTTCGGGCGCTGCTCAACAAGCTTACCGAGCAGTTCGTAAGAAGCAATATCGTTCGGGTCAACTTGTAGGATATTTTCAAGCCGGGCCGCCGCTTCAGTGAATTTACGCTGGCTGGCCAATGCAACCGCCAAAATTCTCTGAAGCTCCACGGACCGGGTGGATTGAAGTGCCCTGTCTGCTATCTGTTCGGCGTCTCCCGGCGCAGAAATTCCGATATATATCTGTGACAACCTGAGGGCGGCTTTTTGGTGTCCCGGAACAAGCCGCAGCACCGTTCTATAAGCCCCTATGGCCTGCTGGACGTTGCTCGATTTGAGAGGTCTTATGTTAAGCTGTGCTTCGGCATACTTTATCAGAACGTCAACATCATCCGGCACAACCGCCAGATATCGCCCGAGCTGGTCCGCCGCATCCTGCCATTTGCCCTCGCTGTATGCCTCGCTGCCAAGTGTCAGGCCCTGTCCAGCCCTTCGGCCTCGCTGCCAGTGCCGCAGCCCCAAGGCAGTCGCAGCCAGAACACCAATTCCCATCACGAGCACAACGAGCAATTTCCAATTGAAATATCTGCGCCTCATAGGTCCATTTCCCCTTCCCATATCGGCTTGTTAAAATTGACGGATGAAGTTAGCAACCATCTTTCTGACTGTCTGCCAACATATCCACAGGTCAAGAGTCATCGAAAGGTTTCTCACATACTCTATATCGTAATGTATCCACTCTTGGAAGTCCCTCATCGGCTGGCGTGTCCTGCAGACCTGCCAAAGGCCCGTGATACCCGGCTTGACGGACAGCCGGGCGTCGCGCCAGAACGGGCAAAGAATGTTCTCCGATTCCGGCGATGGTCTGGGCCCGACGAGACTCATCCGGCCGAGCAGCACGGCGAAGAATTGAGGGATTTCATCCAGATAGGTCTCGCGCAGGAATCGTCCGACTTTGCTAAGCCGGGGGTCATCCGACATCGTAAACTGCGGGCCGTCGGCTTCATTTAATCCCCTGAGCTTTTCCTGCAGTTCATCTGCGCCTACACTCATCGTCCTGAATTTGAGACAGGCAAAGGGCCTGCCATGCAGACCCTGGCGAATGTCTTTGAAGAAGACCGGGCCCCGCGAACTCAGTTTCACTGCCACTGCTATAACAGGCAAAACGGGAGCAAAAATAACAAGCACCACCGCCGCAGCTATGACGTCGGCGATTCTTTTAATACATCGAGCATAGGAAATTCTCGGCCACACCCGGAAACACCCTCTGCCGGAAAGCTTGCCAAACGATTCCGGGCGACTAACCGTATCCGGGCATTTTTTTGTCTCCATGCTTAGCGACTGTGAAATTTGGCGAGTATCTCTGATAACCCTGCACTCGATGATACTGCCAGGCGGAACCACAACACCCGGTGCGATAATGCAGGAACGTATTACCGCTCTTTCGGCAATTTGTACACCTTCGCCAATGACAGCAGGACCAGCAATAATCGTATCCGGGCCAACGTTGATATTTCGTCCGAAAAACACTTCGCCGAAGAGTTTGACATTTGGTGCTATGTCGACATCGCTGTAATCGGCCTGCCTACCCGTTCGTCTGCGACGTCCGTCCCGTTCTGCCAATCCTGCCGAAACAAGTGAAAGCAGACCTTTCTCGGTATTAAGGTCGAGCAGAGTTCCACCAATCTCGATACTGCCGAGTTTCACGGATTTTGAAAGACAGTTATTAACAAACTCGCCAAAGGTTCCCGGCAGAACTGCCTCATCGAAGACCCGGCTGAGGACATCAGGGCTTATGAACAGATGATGGGGCCAGTCAGGCGGAAGCGGGACCCGCCTAACGGTATCTGCGTAAAGCAGACGAAACCCGACAAGGTTATGATTGGAGTCGGTGAGGACCCTTTCCATGCCCGCCTGCAGATGCGGCTCCACGGTAACCGCCACGACGTCGCAATGCAACTGCTTCACCGTCTCGCACAGCAAAACCGTATCGGCCCGCGCAAGGAACCTGCCATCAGAAATAACAAACCAGGATTTTCCCCGACGGGACTTCACACCAATATCTACAGGGATTTGGCCATCGTAGCGCAGGAGCCGCGGATCCTCGGCGTCACCGTCCCGTTTCCAGTCGCCGGGAAGCGCAACGGCAAGGTCATCAGGCCTCATATCGCAACATTCGGAGATGCCATCGACGACCATCTCTCTCAACGGCAGGCAGGAAAATGCCAGCCGCAGCAGGGATTCTGAAGCGTCCTGGGAATTATCAAGTGATTTTGGAACGACGACTAATTGCATAATTTCTTCGGCTTGGAACTTCGTGAGACTATACTGAAGGCAGCGACTCTGTATTTCAGGAACCGGTCTGGTCGGAATCTTTCCTGGGCTTTTCCGAAGGCAACAGCAGCGAACTCCTCCCACCTTTACCGCCGTCGGTCTTTCCGCGGTCTTGCTGTGCGTAGTAGTTGTAGCCGTAGCGATAATAGGTATGGCCGAGGTCAACGTTGCTCATAACAGTGCCCAGTATCCTGACGTCAATTTGTGTGAGCCGGTCTTTACACTCCCTAAAGTCACGGCTGCTTGTTCGGCCAGCGAAGCTTGTCAAAATCACCACACCAGTCAGCTTAGCCAGTATAAGAGCATCCGGAAAGGCCAGGACCGGCGGCGTATCAATAATAACATGGTCGTAACTTTCAGCCAGCGAGTCTATCACCCTGGCAGTATTGGGCGCAACGAGCAGCTCATAAGGGTCCATTTCATTTCGCGAATCAGCAGCGAGGACGCTCAGCCCCGGCGAAACAATCGCTAAAGTCGAATCATCGCAGGCACCGCCCATGAGCACTTCCTGCAGGCACCTCATTTCCCTTGGGACATTGAGCAATCGGCCAATGTCCGGCTTCCTCAGGTCTGCGTCAATCAGAAGCACCTTTTGTCCCGCCCTGCTCAAGCTGGTGGCAAGATTTATTGAGAAAGTGGTCTTGCCGTCCTGCATCCCCGGGCTTGTTATTACCACCTTCTTTGGCATTCCTCCGCCGTCGAGCAATCCGAGGTTTGCGCGTATTGTCTGGTAATCCTCGGTCAACTGCTTAGGCAGCAGTGCCTTCTTGATGGTTCTGGGGCTTGTCGTAGTGCCGATTATTCTGATTCCGACGCGCCTTGCTATATCGTCAGGCGACTGCAAGCTTGGGTCCATCTTATCCTTTATAAACGCCAGCCCCATTCCGGCGGCGAGCGAGGCAAAAAGAAGGGCCGCTGTATACTTGAAGCGTTTGTCCCGCACATTCGTGACATCGGCATTGTAGGCCACTGAAACTCTCGCCGGGCGCTTGCGCTCCATCTCAAGCGACTGAATCCGTCGCATCACCGTGTCATACATCTGCTCATCGAGTGCCAACTGATATTGCATATCCTGAATGGCAAGCTGTTTTCGACCGAGCTCTATCGTCCGTTCATCCTCCGCCTCAAGTTTCTCCCGGAACCGGCTCTCAAGAGCAATAGTCTCATCCAACTGGGAACGAACGGTGAGCAACTCGTTTTTGGCTGCCATATCCATTTCTTCGGCGGCAAGAGCGTCAAAATCCTTACTCACCTCCTGACGTCTTTCGTCAAGGCGGATTTTGAAGGATTCGAGAAACTCTTCTTTTTGTTTGAGCATAGGGTTTTCAGGCGTCATAAGCTGTTTTGCGGAGATAAGGTCCTGCTCCAGGCGAATAACGTTTCGAAGCAGCTCCTGCATTCCGGGGTCGTTATTGATATATTCGCTGCGTTTTCTGAGCCACTCCTGCGGCAGGCCTTTTTCTGTTCCCTGTTCGAGGGCCTGAATCCTGGTTTCAAGATTAATCCTTTGTGCTTCGACCTTTGTCAGATCCGACAGCAGTCCCGCGACCCGTTCGAGCATCATATTCTGCCGGCCGTCCAGTGTTACAGTGCCGTATTCTTTCGCCAACTGCTGTATCGCCTCCCGCTGTGACTGAACTTTTTCGGCAAATGCCCGACGCTCGCTCTCGAGGACGCTTAGTGTCTGGTCTTCGTCCTGTGTGGACCTTAACCCCTCAACGGCCATATATGCGCGGATAAAGGCGTCAACAATATGTCTGGCCTCTTCGGGCTTATCGCTTGTCATCGTTATTTTAATCAGTTCAGTCATTCGAGCCGGCGCTACAGTTATGACCTCCTTGTTAATTGCTTCCTTGAGCATAGCCGCCCGGTCGTATCTGGCGCCGCTGGCCCCAAGCCCCTCTTCAAACTTGGCAACGAACTTCGATTTCGCCGTGTTGAAAAAGGACAGCCCCCTGTCACTGAGGTCGTCGGCCACTCTTTGAATAACACGCATACTGGCAATTATTTCGGCCTGAGTGTTCACAAAGCTCTGAAAATTCGACACATCGCCTTTGTCGGCCTCGCCTGTCAGGATGTTCGACAGAATCGGGGCAACTCTAATGGCCCCAGTCACCTCATAGGCGGGCGACAGTAAAAGCCATATCACAGACAGACCCAGAACACAGATAACGCCAAAGGTTATCACGGCAATTCGCCACCGACGAAGCATCAAGGAAACAAGCACATCCACGGGGCTCGTATCAGCCATCTCAGGCACCGGACCAACGGGTATCATACCGGGTCCTATAACCTCGCCTTCATATTTTGTCAGCTCATCCATCTGGTATTCTCTAATAAGACAATATTATCATATCGGTTCCTAATCAACGTGTAATTACCACCGGCTCGGTTTTGTCGGGCAATACCGTAAGCCGGTTCAGCACCCATAACTCGGCTATTATCAGGCCAAGGGCCAGCGGCATCATCGCATAGCCGCCAAAATCGTGAAATGTCTTTTCCCAGTGCTCGCCCTTAACCACAGTAAACACAATTGCCGTGATTGCCAGCCGGGTTGTATTACACAGCAAAGCGACAGGTAGACTCGAGGCCAGCACGATTACCTTTTGCCACAAGGGCCTTTTTGCCAGTAGCACGACCAAGCCGCTGATTACAAAAAATGCAGTGACCATACGCAGGCCATTGCAGGCTTCAGCCACCGCCACGGAAGAATCACCAATATGTATGATATTGCCTTCCCGGATGACCTCGTATCCCACCGTCTCGAGACAAAACACTGCCGACGACGTCGCCCACTGCTGCAGAGGCAGTGACACCGCTGCCTGAACACGGCGAGGCCAAGGCAGCATCAGAAACAAAAACAGCATTACAGTAGCCGTCTTCTTGAAAAACTGCCAGCCAAGCAGAAGTAATACCAGACCAGTGATGCTCACAACAATGGATAGCCGTTCCGCAGAGCTGAACATAAAGAACTGCCCGAATAACCTCAAGGCCTCGGCGGACAGAAGGACAGCCAAACCCCACCACGACGGTCTTATGTGAATGGCTTTGAGGCGCTCCCGCCTCGACCATAAAATGTAAGCCGCGAGGAAGGGCACGAGCAGGCCGCTTGAGTATTCGTCGCTTCGCTGCCAGACATTCCACAGGTCAACGATGCCCGGCCAATAGGACCAAAGAAAAGCGGCGGTGATAACGGCTGCCGCAAAGCAGGCGGTTTTCGACACCGCCCCTGCCGCAGCAGAAGTGCCGCGAGACTTTGCAAAGCTTCGCCCAATGAAATCCTGCAGGTTACGGGCACTATTGCCCAGCAGTTTCGGAATCCGGACAAAAACCGAGTTCCTTTTCAGGGGAATGACTTTGTTATGAGCAATGGTATTGTTCGCGAGATTTACGGAGTAATCCAGCAGGCAGTCGCGTAGCTGGCAATTTGCGCCTATCCGTGCATCGTCCCAAAGCACACTGCCGGCAACAAGACTGTTACGACCAATCCTGCAGTTTTGGCCTATAACCGTCGGTCCGAAAACTACCGTCTCCTTCGCCACCAGCGCGCCTGCCATTACCACAACAGGTCCGAAAAATTTAGCCGTGGGGTCAACTTCAGCCGTCTCATCCACCCACAAATTTTGCCCATCTCTGCGACGCAGCGAAGACACTTCAGCATCGAGGCATTGCTGGCGCCTGATATAATCAGACACAGCACACATATAGCCGGGCGCATCACGAAAACTGCCGATATCCGGAGACAAATCAATCTCCTTGACGATTTTGCCGGAACGCACAAGCTCAGGTATGAGCCATTCTTTTATATCGCAATAACCACACTCCGGTATATTCCCGATGACGGTCGGATTGCATACGTATATTCCGGTAGAAGTTTCCAGCAGGTCTTGGCGGCGTGAACTAAGCACGGCCGTCAGGTCGGCCTTTTGCCTTAAGTGCGCACGGACTATTGTGTTTATGTCAGGCGGAGAAACCATAGCCGCCGGCACGACCACAATCAGTTTTTTGGTCCTGCTTCCCACGGCATCACGTATGCATCCCGCGGTGCCGGCACGGAAAGGTTCCTCAAGAAACCTCAACTTCACACCGAGGTCTTCCACCACCAGCTTTTTGAAGGACCCGACGCCTCCCTCGGAGCAGACACACACTTCTCTAAAGCCCTGGGCAGCGAGATTTTTGATAACCCGCACCAGGGCAGGTTGGCCGAGGACAGGCCACAATGAAGCAGGTAGGCGGGAGGCAATGGGGCATCGGCCAAAATCCCTGCTGCCAGCCAATATTACGACCGTTACACTGTCTTGTTCGGCACGATTAGTCGTCATTATGTCCCCACCGGATGAATCCCGTTCAGGAATCTGCAAATTCGCTCAGCAACAACGGGCTCCTGACTTTGGCGCGGTCTTGGAACAAAAAACTGCAATTGAGAGATTTTGTCCGGGAGTTGCTCCTCAGAATATACGACCAACAAGTGGCCGTATTGCTCGTACTTTTTTGCAATCGCCACCTGGTGATCGTTGACAACCTCTTTATACTTTTTTCGTCTCGGCACCACAAGCAAGGGTTTGGAGTTTTCCATAGCAACTGATATTATGCCCATGCCAGCGTGACTTATAACGGCCGAGGCCCCGGCAATACAGTCGTCAAGGGTGGCTTTGTCCAAAAACTTAACGTACTCAAAATTACGAGGCACGTAAGAGGTCTCACCAATCTGGGCGTATATCCTGTCATAGAGCGAACCGCTATCAGCGGCCTCGTCCACAGCTTTGACCAGCCGGTCAAAGGCAAACTGTGTTCCCACCGTCAGGAAAATCATACAAGCGAACCTACGTACTCGACATTTCTATACTTGGCGGCTATCTCAGGCCATTGCGTGAGAAAAAGGTCGGCAAAACGGCGAACAAAACTCCCGCTTAGCGACAGTTTCTCAACGTTTGCAATACTGTCAATCCACACTATCCTGGCACCAAACAACTTA
Source organism: uncultured Pirellulales bacterium (assembly GCA_964597035.1). GTDB lineage: Bacteria > Planctomycetota > Phycisphaerae > Sedimentisphaerales > Anaerobacaceae > Fen-1362. The sequence continues at coordinate 55,855 of CAZQWM010000005.1, read as the reverse complement.
CCCAAAAAGCAAAATATAGCCAGAGGAAGAGAGCCGGTTGTTATTACCACATCCGGACGTTCCCGAAAGACCAGTTTCAAGCTCCTTATGAGTACCATTAATCCCTTTAACGGGTGCTTCCTGTTACATTCGCCTATTACATAAACCGGTCCTTTACCTGAAAAATTACCGGAAAAAGTTTCCAAAGTCGTCACGTAAAACGACGGCTGACAGGGCCATCCTCGCGACGCATCGAGCAGTCTTAACAACTGGTTGGTGTGCCCCCCTGCCGAGGCCCCTGCACAAATTCGCAATGCCTTACCATCTTTCAATATTTTTTTACCGACCATCCGACAGACAAACCATCTTGAATATGACCGGCTTAAGTGCCCCCACAGCCGGCTGAATTACCACGGGAATCACGAACACTTCCGGATTAAACTTATCGCTTGCTCAATGTGTGATTTTGTTGAACTGCCAAACAGAATCGAGTTCACCTTCTTAAACTGCGCCACATATTCAAACGCCTCCTGCGGAGGCACGACACCTGCAGCCATTACGGACATTGCAAGAGCGATAAACGGCCTATCGTCATTAAGTGCCGCTTCATATGAGCTAACGTCAGGATTCATCTGAAAGCCGACTTTATTTATCGCGGAGCAGACTATCGGCTCCTCAATGCCGCATTCGAGCAGAAACGTGACGAGTCTGGGCATATTGAGCGTCATAAAGCCAGCCCGAACCTTGTAACTTTTCTCGATGTATTCTACAAAGTCCCTAAAGACATCCTTCCAGCCGAGTCCCAGCAGCAAATCGGTGACAATGTTCTGCAGGAATATGACTTCGATATTCAGGCCACGAAACATTTTCATCTCGGCATCGATTAGTATCTTCATAACTTCTCTCGGGTTGCGGTTTATCATAAACGAGGCCCCTCTTACAACCACGCTGGCAACCTGTCCAACCACACTGCCGGAGAAAACCGTATCCGATATTGCACCCATAATACCCTTTTCGTTAACCAGTCTGGCATACTTGTGAGCATACGGCAGCGCAGGATAGAGTTTCAGGTCGGAATACCTGCCGGGATTCGCCCGAAAGTGGTCACACAAGAACCGCACACCCTCGTGCGTGCTGAACGTGAAGCCGCGAATACCGCAGTCATACGCAATATCCAATACTTTTATAACAGCATTAAGGTCCTGGAACCTGATAGCCGAGGCCACGCCTCTTTCCTCAGACATATGGCTAACGCCAAAGAACTGATTGTCACCCAATATAATCCGGTCCATCATTAATTAGCTCTCCTCGCAAAGTCATCTCTTATTTGCTGCATAACACGGTCGGTTCTTAAAGCATCTGCAAAAGTACATATCGTCTGACGCCCGCCCTGCCTGATACAGTCTATAAAATGGTCAAGCTGATTGGTAAACTCGGGCCCACGTATGGCAAACCGCACTCCTTTATCCAGTTGCGGCAGATAGCGCACGTTCCAGCCCTTCACGTAAGAATCCTTACTCCGGGCCTCACGAAGGTAAAGTCGATACTCCTGCCGGTCAGCAACAATCCTGCCTTTTGTGCCGAATATTTCGATACGGTTGTAAGGCCGACGGTAAGACTCATCGCTCCAGTTGACCATTATATTTCCGCTTACACCGTTTTCGTGCTCAAGGGTGCTGAAAACAGTGTCCTCGACAGCCGTAGAGTAAATACTCTTGAGCAAGCTACCCGAAACGGATTCTACCGGCCCGAACAGGTAGTTCGAAGAGTCAATGCAATGTGAGCCAAAATCCAGCATACAGCCGCCGCCCATCTCTTTTTTATTCCGCCAGCTCGACTTCAAACTCTTCAGCACTGTTCGGCCGTACATCTCGTTCTTGTAGTGTACGACATCTCCTATCATGCCCTCTGCGATAAATCTCTTTACGGCCCCTAAAGCTTCGTTAAAACGGAGGAAATACCCCACCTGGTTGACGATGTTCTTCTCCTGTGCCAGACGAACCAGTTCCTCGCTCTGCGATGCCGTCAGCGAGAGAGGTTTTTCGATAAACACATGGAGACCTTTGTCCATCGCCGCCTTCGCAATCTCGGCATGAGATACCGTTGCGGTCGCGATAATCACGAAATCCAGTTCAACTTCCGTCAGCATTTTATGGTAATCACTGAACAATGGCACAGACATGTACCTCTTTAGAATCTCGTTCATGGATGTCGACAAGTCACAAACCGCCGAAAATTCAACCTCCGGGTGTGTGTTTAAGAGAGCATAATGGGTTACTCCCATCCGCCCAAATCCGATTACAGCACCTTTGAGCATTAATCCAACTCCTTCATATATAATCCTTATACTCTTGAGTGACTAATCCTTCCGGAAAACACCTCCGCCCAGAGAGAAAGTCCCAAAAGCGTCCATATTTTCAGGGCGTTGTCCTTACGGCCGGTGCAGTGGTCATCGAGAATCTTCTCCAGTTGTCCGCGTGCCATAACTTCAGCAAGCAGGCCGTTGCGCTGACATATACGGTCGTAGCACATCTGCCGCAACTTACCTCGAAACCACTGGGCCAATGGAACGTCAAAACCAACCTTGCGACGATACACTATCTGCTCAGGGAGATATTTAACTGCGATCTGCTTTATCAGCCATTTGCGGGCAAAGCCCCGGACCTTGAGGTTTGTTGGCAGAGTAAAAGCAAACTCCACAAACTCGTGGTCGAGAAAAGGAACCCGGCCCTCAACCGAAGCCCCCATAGTCATTCGGTCGCCTCTATCGAGGAGATTGTCCGGCAGCCACAATTTGCAGTCAGTGTAAAGCATCTGGTCGAGCGTGCTACAAATACCGGTCCGCTGGACATACTGGCTGCTCGGATTAGGCCAGGAGTTAGTCATTGAAGTCAAAGCGAGCTTTTCCTGCCTGCTAAACGGCGAAAACCATTGTGCCCAGCGTTCGGCCCGGTCCGGCTCGGATAAGCTTTTGAGTGCGATTTCAGCACGTCTGAATTTAGCCGGCAGTCTGTTCGTCATAAAACGGGTTATTGCCCCGGGAAGCATTCCCACCGCTGGCGACAAAAAGTCATAGGCATATTTAGGATAACCCGCAAAGGTCTCGTCGCTGCCCTCTCCCGAAAGCAGCACTTTTACATCCTTTTGGGCCATATCGGCCAACAGATACAAAGGAACATCAGCCGGTTCGCTCAAAGGAGCATCCCGTAACCAGGTGAGCTTTTCCAGATGTTCAGCAAAGCAATCCTCTTCGAGCACCAGTTCATGATGGTTGGTTTGATACTTTTCGGCTGTGATTTTGGCATATCCGAGTTCGGAACTGGCGAAGCTGCGAAAGCCCACTGAATAGGTCTTGACGGGTGCGTTTGTAAGCTTGCTCATCATTGCGACTATCAAGCTGGAGTCAATACCGCCACTCAAAAACGCCCCCAGTGGCACATCACTTATAAGCCGGCGCTTAACGGATTGAAGCAACAGCTCTTCAACCTGCTGGCCTACATCTCGCAAGGCGCGTCCGCCTTTGAAAGGAACCTTGTCTCGCTCGGCATGTAAAGGAATATCCCAGTAGCTTTTCTCCATAAAATCGTCCTGGCTAAGGATAAGCATATACCCGGGTCTGAGCTTGGTTATTCCCTCGAAAAGTGTCTGAGGCGCCGGAACCGAGCGATAAGTCAAATAGTGCCAGATACCTTCTTCACTCGGACGGCAACTCACAGAAGGGTGCTGCAAAAGGGCCTTTGGTTCGGAGGCGAATATAAACTCATCCGATGTTCGACAATAATATAGCGGCTTTATACCCATTCGATCCCGGACTAACAGCAAAGACCGGTTATTGCCATCCCATATTGCAAACGCGAACATACCATTGAGGTGATTCACCATTTGCGGGCCGTACTCTTCGTAAAGGTGAACCAGTACCTCGGTATCACCTTCGGTCTTGAAAAGGTGCCCGAGGTAAACCAGCTTCTCCCGCAACTCACGATAGTTGTATATTTCGCCGTTATACGTCACCCAAACCGAGCCGTCCTCGTTGGAGAGCGGCTGTTTACTGCCTTCCACATCTATGATGCTCAAGCGAACGTGGCCCAAAGCCACATTACAACTGCTGTAAATGCCATCACCATCAGGTCCGCGATGCCGCAGAACCTCCATCATTCGCCGGACAATATCTGTGTCCGGCTGCTCAACTGAATAATTAACTATTCCCGCAATACCACACATATCTGGTTTTAGTTCTTACAGATTTGACAAAGCGCTGGCGTGGGCAAGCTTATCAACCAGCTGCAGAACCTCATCTGCTTTGTGCCGCCACGAATCGTTCTCGACGGCCTGTCTGCGAATCCTTCTTAAATCTTGATTATCTTCTTTTACAGCGTTGCGAATGGACTGAACAAATGCATCAGGTGTCTTGGCAACGCTGAGCAGTTGCCCATACTCGTCGATCTGGGGGATAGGTGTCGTCACCACAGGAATCCCCAAAGCCAAATACTCTTTCAGCTTCACCGGGTTACAGTATTCTATCCATTCATTTTGTAGCCAGGGCATGATACCGACATCGAAACAGACCCCCAACTTCGGAATCTCCGGATAAGGCCTGAAGCCCAGATAACGAACGTTCGGCAGTGACGTTATATCCGATATATCAACGGTGCTCAGTCCTATCAGTACAAAGGACATTTCCGGCAGCGACTGGGCGGCGAATTTCAACAACTCCAGGTCAACGGTATAGTCGTCGATGGCACCGAAGAAACCCACTATCGGCCGCTTTAAACCGGCAAGCTCCGGATGTATGCCCGTCTCGTCAACTGAAGCACTAGCGAAGCGGTCATAATCAACGCCATGGCCAATGTAATACTTGTTGCTCTCGGAGCCGACATCTTCGGCCATAAGCTTGCAGTTGACGTACAACACAACATCACCGGCCTTCAATAATCTCTCTTCACATGACCTTACGAAATCTTCCCTGGCTTCCGGGAATTTGCAATGTTTGTCCGAGCGATTGAAAACCATCGGGTTATCCGGCAGATAATCCAGCACATCCACAGCCGTCGGCACTGTAACCCACGTGAACCAGTGGTTAATGCCAATACGTTTCAGCGCTCTGCGAGCCTGCATCGCTATCAACCGGGCATTAATTCTGCGCACCAGAGCCGAGCTGCCCGGCGGCAACATAAGCGGTGAATAGACCCACATCGCCGGGCCTACTTTTCGAAGGCCCTTAAGAATGCTGGAACATTTGCGAAGAATCCTCTTTCCCGGCTGTGTGCATCTGCCGGGCAGCGGCGTTCGCATGCCGATTGAATTCACAAACAGTACAGGCAGCTTTTCCGAGAGCTTCAGCATTATCTGCACATCGGAATGAGCACGATTATGATACCACCAATCAACACCACCGAAGCACAAAACACCGTCAAAGCTACCCGGCTTTCGGCCGTGTTCACTGGAGACTATTCGCTTATCAATCGTCATTCGATAACTCTCAAATCAAAAAGACACATCCGACAAATCGGTTATTATCATTGAGTGCATTGGCGCAGGCAATCCGCTATGTAAGCCATATCCTCCAACCCAAGGTCCTGATGCACCGGCAGCGCCAGAACATGCCCCTTCAGGTAAACTGCATCGGGAAACTCATCCCATCGGATGAATGGATGAAATCCGGCCCACCACTCGATGGAGTCGACTCGCCGGTCGGCCAGTCGAGAACACAGCTCGGAACGCCTGTCTGTCAATACGGGAAAGACAATGGGACAAACACCCCGCGGCAATTGTTCAAAGAGCGGCTGGACGCCGGCAACTTGACTGATTGCCTGGAGCAGGAATTCAAAATTCGCCCGCCTTTTGGCAATAACGTCCTCGGGCTTCACATTTGCAATAATCCGTTTCGACACACTGGAAGCAGCCCAGGACGAAATCCTCGGGTTGTAACAATCCTCATTGCTCAGGCCCGGCTGGTCGGTACCATCGACTGCGATACGGCCACATGAAAACACACGCGAGCCGGACAGACGACCAATACCCGACTTGACGAAGCAATAGGACTTTTCGACGGCTTTAAAATCGAGTCCCGACCACCGCATGGCATACCGCCCGAGCGACGGGACCAGTCTTGCCAATACAAGCATCAATGGCGGCCTCTTCAGGCGTTCCGGAATCGGCAAATCAGGATTATTAAGCAGCAGCATACCGCCATCCGGCAATGGCAGAGTCTTGCGAAAACTGAACACAGCGACATCCCCCTTGTGCCCAATCGCCCCAACACCATTCCGGCTGAACAAGGCCAGAGCACAATCCTCAATCAAGAATAATCCTTTGTCCCGACAAAGGCCGGCCAGCTCGCCAAGATTCTGAGGAAATCCAAAATAATGAGTGACATAAACCGCCCGCGTTTGAGGTTTGAGTTTCGCGTTTATGTCTTCTGCGTCGATACCAGTGGTCCTCCTCACCTTGTAAGGGACTAACGTCAGCCCCCGGTGAATGAGGGGGTCAATTTCAGAACCACAGTTATAGGCGGGCACCAAAATCTCGTCACCCGGACCAAGCCCGAGGACGTGCACGGCCTGCCAAATCGCATTGCGGCCCAAATACGTCATACAAGCCCGGTCCATGTCAAACGACAGCACACGCTCCAGTGCTACACCCTTACTCATCAAAAGCCGGGGCGAACAACACAACAGCCCGCATCGATAATGCGAACGACGAGACTGTAATCCTGTAACCGTGAGACCACTCCTCAAGTAAACATCAACCTAATTTAGAGGTATCCTAAATCCGCCAGTCGACGCGCAATCTGCTTCTCATCTTCAACTGAATACACCCTACCGGAGTCGCGTTTGTTCTTGTGAGCGGATTTTTTATTACTCATCTTGGCCGGCGAAATCGAACCCGGCTTTATCGCCTCCTCAATTACTCGGCCATCCATATCCTGCGTCATAGGCAGGTCCATCAACGCCAGCACAGTGGGCACGATATCCAGCAGCGAGGTCTGGACATTCTGCACGGCACCAAAGGCAGGTCCCCACCCCATAAAGATACCGTCCGGGCGGTGGTAACCCATTGCATCCGAAGGACGGGCATCCCGCAGGAAACCATTTTCAAGCACACACGACAGACCTATACCCGATGAGACCATATAACCAGCCGCGAGTTCAAAGATGACGTCCGGAGAATAATCAAGGTATTTGCCTTTGTACACATCTTTACCTATCCACGCACCCTCGAAGATGTTTTTATCCTTCTTGGAATCTCTGGCCTGCCGAAGTACTTCAACAACCTTCTGCCGCACCTGGTTATACTGTTGGCCCTGACCGACAATCCCATGCGGACAAACACCTTCAGCGTTCACATAGACAGCCTGCTCGTATTGATGTCCCCCAAAGGCCTGGGTTTTGCCAAAATTGGTCAGCGGCGATTCCCATGTATTAAGCCGGTGCCAAGGCTCATCCTGAGCCAGGCCGAGCATCTGGCGGATGCGCAACGGCAGTCGCGCCCTGCCGGCCAGCCGTGCAGCGACCGCCTTGGCAGACCGGGAGGTAAACAGACCATGTTTCTCCAAGAGATGGTTGATATAGACAATCCTTTCAATAGAACCGAAGCCGTGGTCGCTTACGACAATATAGTTAGTATTCTCGCCGAAACGCTGAACCAATCGAGCTATCGCAGCGTCAACTTCGGCGTAGCCCAGCCTCAATAAATTCTGAGCATCCAAAGATTCCTTATCAAGCGAGCCGTCTGCGGCCCCCAGCAGCGGGAAGAACCAGTGCTGAACCTTATCGGTGTATTCAAACACCAGGAAGCAAAAATCGATATCATGCCTGTCGAGGAAGTATTCGAACGAGCGAATCCTCGCCTGCAACAAAGAATTGGCGGTCTCAATCACTCCGAGTCTTCCCTTCTTTTCGAGACTGCGTTCAGCAAGCCCGGGCCAATTAACCACGAAATCAGGAAGTTCAGACAGCAACCGGGAAGATTCCTCTCGTGGCCAGACAACATCAGCTATATCATCGGACGCGGGAAAACCGGAGACCATAAAACCATTGACCGGTTGAGCCGGGAATGTGATGGGGACATTCATAACGCCTACACGATAACCAGCATCACCAAGAAGCTCCCATAAAGCCGGTGCACGCACATCCAGCAGAGAGGCCGTGTGAGGACTGTTGCGACTCTCGGTGCGACAGGTGAAGCTGAACACACCGTGTTTGCCGGGATTTACACCCGTGTACATTGTCGGCCAAGCGGGACAAGTTACCGGCGGGCGGGTCGAGAACAGCGTCCCCGATGCACCTTCGCGCAAGAAACGCCCCAGCGTAGGCATAAACCCTGCCTGGATGAGCGGACGCAAGACTTGAAAACTGCCGCCATCCAAGCCTATAACGACCACTTTGCTCTTAGCAATATCGGTATTGTCTTCCATACTAAACTCCTTTACTTCTGATGTAGCGATTGACTAAGGATGCTATAATCAAGATTTGCCACGAGGACTAAAAAGACCTATCGAAAAGACAGGAATTTCCTCGTCTACGACGATTCGGTACTTTATGCCGTGATGAGGCCGGCTGGTCTGGAAGAGTATACTGTTTACGTGCTCGAATCCTCGGCTAATCCCGCGATAGATAGCGTGACACTTCGGGTCGTCTTTCATGGAAATGCACAGGATACCGTTCGGCTGAAGCCATTTCGAATAGCGCTCGACCTGCCCCACGGCCTCATCAACATCGAGATAATACAGAACCTCATTAAAAACAATCACATCGAAATGCTGGCCATCATCGGGCGAAAAGGCACAAAGGTCGGATGCATAGAACCGCGTACTGGGCAGCCCAACATCCTTGCGCAGAGTTTCCTGGGCTTTCTTGACCGCATACTCGCTGATATCGACACCCACATATTGCTCCAGGCCGTCGTTTGAGAAGACACGCAACAAACCTCCCCCGCCACAGCCGACATCCAGCAAGGATCGGGCATCCGGCGCACCATGCCTGATAAGCGAGCCAACAACCGAAGCCCGTACGGCTACATATGGCGTGCCATCAAGATAGAAGGACTTTGAACCAGCCAGCTCGTTATCCCAGAAAGCCCGGCTGCGGTACGACGACCTGTCACCAAGCACCGCCTTCAAAAACCTCTGAATGCACGGGCACAGATAAACAACGGACTTTACAGAATACCACAGGCGGTATAAAAGACGGTGGTGAAACCATCGCGAAAGACGGTCTGAGAAACTTTGATACTTCATAAAAGCACATCCAACCTTAAATAGTAGTTACAGACTGAAGTAAACGGCTGGTTGCCGGCGAATACTTGCGCAAATCCCAAACCCCGGTAACCAATTCAGGAAAAACAATTACATCGTATCCAGCTCGTCCACAGACCTTTTCGTTTAAGCCGCAGACGCGAGGCCACTTTGTTGTACCAGATGCGGTAATAAAAAAGATTCAACAGCCAGGCGGCGAAGCGAAACAGCCACGCTCGAGTTAACCTGCTCCACCCCCTGCGAATAATGTACACACTCATGGTGTGCCGAAGCTGGCCGCCCATTTCGAGCTTATGCTTATAATAGCCACGCATGCTGTCAATATGGGTGGCCTTGTTTTTAATTGCCTTCTTTATCATTTCACCATACATAATCCACCCAAGCCCGATATTCGCCATCCGTGTACTGTCGCAGCGCACATCGAGAAAATCAAAATACCTGTTACCAAATATGTATCCGTATTTATAGCCCAGACAGGTATCATCCAGCATTACCGCAAACAGGCACAAACGGTTGAGCTTGAGCTGAGCGGCAGCCACTTCACGATGAAACTGCTCGGCTTCAGGCCAGTCGGCGAAGTGGCCGAGCTGACCAAACCGGCACCAGTGCCGCTGGTGCATCTTAACAAAATCAGTAAAGACAGCGTCAAAATTTTCCTCCGTCGCGCAATCAGCCAATACAGTGGTATCCGGATTAGCTCCTGCCTTGAGCGCAAGGCGATAATGCCTCTTCATCTTGCTTCTCTCTTTGGCACCTAAAGCGGCAAGGTAGTCCTCCCATGTCTCAGGCACATTGAAATATGTCTGCACATCAATATCCCGAGCAACGAGGGAATAAGAACCACCGACCAGACTGCGGCAGGTATCGAGCAGGCGGTCATACTGGCTGTAAATGCCGGCAATCGGGCCGATGTGTATTATGTCCAGCTTGTAGTCGGCGACAGCAGCAAAGAAAGCCCGCAGCACCGGCTCCATATATGCAGGGTCGACAGGAATACTAAAGTGAGGAATAGTGAAATCAGAACCGACAAGCTTAACAGCCCGAACGAAAACCGGACCAAGCCACAGTTTCTCGAAAAATAATGGTACTAAGCCAACGATACGTCCCTGACGGCGAAATACAAAGACCTTGAGCTGCCGTCGGCCACCGTAGTATTTCCACCAGAGTCGGCACCAGTCAAACGACAGAAAAATCTCGCCGCCAACCTGCTGAACAAACTCATCCCATTCGACCTGAAGAAAAGATAGGTCCTCGAAACTATCAAAGACCGAGGTCTCAACCGTACCCGCAACGAAATCTACAGCGGCATTCTTTTCTACTTTCAAGTCAACGCCTCAACCGTAACTGCTCTTTAACGTCTAACAAGGCGATACGCCTTTTCCAAAACATGCGCAACCGCCTTCACTGCCCTACTCGCACAAAATTCATACTCCCCAATATAATGCACTTCCTGTGCTCCCATCCGTTGCTTGAACTGATACACCCTCGGGTTTTTCTTCGGGTCAATACCTCCCAGGTCATATCTTTTCATGCCCGCACGTCCGGCGGCGAGGAAGGTCTTCCACCAAACCAGATACGTTGCAGAGCATTCCAGCCCTTTGGCGTTAGTGGCGGCAAGCGTCCCAACTGCGGTTGTGCCCAGGTGACTGGTCGCGTGACTCGCCACCGGTTCGCCATCACAATACGCCACAACAACATTCATCTTCTCACTGGGCGCAAGCAGCATCTGGGTTTGCACAAACTCTCGCGGATCAAGCCCCTTGAAATCCTTTCGCTTCTGCGCCTCAATGTACATCTGCCGTAGTATTTCAAAGTAACTGCCGTTCGCACCTTCTTTTATTTCAAGCCCGTTCCGCTCGGCCTTGTACAGGCCCCGTCTCCAACTGCGGTGCAACCGGCTGCGAATGGCCTCTTCGGAGCCATCCACTTTTACCATCATTGTGTAATAGGGTTTCACACGGTCCAGCCGTTCGAAACCAGCCGAGTCCAACATCCTCTCGAACTCTGCCCCGATACCGTCGGCCTCGGCATTGGGTACAATACGCAGGACGTTGACTATTGGACCGACATAGGCCTGACGAAGAATAGTCAATACCTCCGGGCAGCACCTTAATTCTCCATCCATCCCGCGAACCAAAGGACCCCACTGAATATAGCCGATTCTCAGACCAACTGCGGGGACATGCTTCATCCTTACCTGGCACATCGCCCGGGCAGCCCCCTTCTCATCAATCACTACAGCGCGACTGAGAGATTGTCCCGCCATATCAGCACGCACCTGTTGATAGGGCCAGGTCTGATATATGCTGTAGTCATCGAACTCGCCGGCACGGCGTTCCCATTCACTCCTGTCAAATTCATCAATAATAACTTTGAAACTCATCCTTTAGCTCTGCACAGCCGTATTGCGTCCGGCAAGAAGTCGTTTAACGGCGCTTAAGTGTTTTAAAACCTGGTATGCACCAGCAACTTTCAGCTTGAAGACCGTTAACGGCTCGCCCGCCGAGACTTCGAACCGCCCTACTTTCAATCCGTCGGTTGTACCGTTAACTATCGACGGCTCAATGGTAAATCCGATTTCGTAGCCGGCACGCTCCGCAGCCCTGCGAACCCGCTCATCGAATGAACCGTGCGGATAGCTCACGCCCGTAATTTCGTGTCCCAATATCTCTTTCAGTATCAGTCTTGATTTTAAAAGCTCGTTTGAGAGCTGCTTATCATTAAGCTCCGTCAGAGGCAAATGTGAAAGTGTATGCGAAAGGACTTCAAAACCCTGCCCCTCGATTTCTTGTAGCTGCGTGCCGCCCATAACAGTCTCGCATCGGTCCGCATTGTCCTCGCTGATACTCCAAACCGGTGCTCTTCCAAGATTGCCGGCGGGAGTAAAAACAGATGCACTGAAGCCATGTCGCCTGAGAACAGGCAGGCCGTTCTCAAGAACACTTACAAAGGCATCGTCGAATGTTATAGCCAGCACACAGTCACAGCCACCGGCCTCGGCAGTAAGTATCTGCGAGGCCCTGACTACCTTACAACGCGACTTTGACAACCAGGCCATTTGCCTAGCGAAGTTTTCGGCGTGCCGCGGCCTTATGGAATGATAATAAAGCACAACCCGGTAAGGCCTTTTACGGACAAACGGCAGGATGACCGCATAGACGGCTGCAAAGAAAAATTTGACGACACCACTTAACCGAACAGACATCAGAGTCTTTTCCTTCACTCCGGCTCCCTGCCGAGAATACAATAAATAAGAGAGCACAAGACGGCGTTTCTTTACCTCGACGGATTCATATGATGCAATTCCGCCTGAAACAGACTTCACAAAACGCCGCATAGTCCAATAAAGATACCTCAGCAACGTGTGAGTTATCACCAACAGCCACACGAGCGAATAAACGAAGCGATTGTAGCGCTTTTTAAAAAACAACAGGCGGCTCTTTTGGAATTGTGCGTATGCCTCGACAGCATTCTGGTCGGTACTGTGACTGCCGCCGCCGACGTGGATTATCCTTGCACCGGGCCAGAACAGCATCGTCCACCCGGCCTTTGAAAACCTATAGCACCAGTCCGTCTCCTCGAAATACAGAAAGTACGATTCATCCATCGGTCCGACTTGCTCAATTGCCTCTCGCCTGACAAGCATATACATCCCCGACACCACATCCACCTGCCGTTCGCTGTCACGTGGCCACCACAATATCTGTTCGCGACCAAAAAAGGCGTTCCTGGGAAAAATCTTGTTGAGCCCTAATGTATCAAGGAACAAATTAAGAAAAGAAGGGAACCGAAAACAGGTCATCTGGACATTATTGCTACTCTCGCGTACCTGACAGCCCACCACTGCAGCTTCCGGATGTTTGTCGGCACAACGAACCGTCTTTTCAATAGCCGAGTCACAAATAAGCGTATCGCTATTGAGAACAAGGACATACCTGCCTTCAGCTACGGCAATCCCATCATTTATAGCGCCGGCATAGCCGCGATTACACTGTTCGCCAAGGAGCCTGACCTGCGGAAACTCATCTTTCACCATTTCGGCGGAGCCATCAGAAGATGCGTTGTCGACTACAACCACTTCGTATGAAATATTACCGGCTTCCCTGCAGATGGACTTGATACAGTTGCGAAGAAGATCCTTTGTATTCCAATTCACGATAATGACGGACACATCCAGCATCAATGGTCTTCCTATCCGGCATTGAGCAGTTGCGAGACGCTCAGCACCTGCTTTCCCGTCCGTCCCGCCGCTTTCAGGACCGAGCGAACCGAGTCGAGCACAAGCTGCGCCCTTGTTTTATCTCTGCGGTCGAAATCATGGGCCAGAACAACAGCCCCGTTATCTGTCTCTATTGCTGCGGCCAGCTTTTGAGGGTCAGGGCCTCGCACCGAGGTATCGCCAAGGTCCAAAGACCAATAAACCACTCGCACACGACAGGCCAACAGGTACAGGAGGCATACAAGATTGAGTTTGCCATAGGGCGGTCGAAAAGTATACTTGCCCTGGCGAATACCCAAAGCGGCGTCTATAGCACGCCAACCACGCTTAATATCGCCTATCGCCCGAAGAGGTGATATCTTCAGGTAGTTCAGATGTTCATAGCCGTGTGAGCAGATTTCATGGCCCTGTTCTGCAATTGCGGCAACAACATCCTCACACCCGGGAATGTTCCTGCCGAGTAAAAAGAACGTCGCCTTTGCATTGTTCTCGGCAAGAATCTTCAAAACAGCAGGTGTTAAATATTTTCCGGGACCGTCATCAAAGGTCAGAACAACGGCCTTACAACTGTCGGCCTTTCGTTTAAGTATAAAATGGCAAAATCTGCCGTGCAGCCAGGGCACACCCAGATACAAAAGAACTAAAAAACAAACACCCAAAAAAATCCACAACATAAAGACACCGTTACTTCTCACCAATCATCGAACTTAACGGGCACTTTTGGCCTGTAATGTTTCCCGCCAACGACGCTTAATCACACCCAGCAGACAAAGTCTGCGCAGCAACCCAATAGCAACCAAAGAACCTCCCGTCAGGACAGACCTGACCGAATTCACCAGAACAGGACGCAACTTAGGTGCAAAAAGATACAACGACGCCTCCGGCCACGAATCCGTCCCGAACCTGTCCTTGTATTCCGACGGGCCGAAGCCAAAGTCAAAGTTCCGCACAAAAGGGTCTTTGCTGAGTTCTTCAAGAAGCTTTATAAACAGCACCGTCCCTGGACTACACGAACTCCACTGCGGGTCATACCCGATATGCTGGCCAACGTAATTACTACCGCACCGCACCCCGAAATCAAATGCGCATGGCTGCTCTCCGGCAAACAGAACGTGCCCACTCCACATCCCGCTCTTCGCTGCCTGCCGGATAAGACTACGATTTAAAGGTGTATCATCAAAACTAAATCCTGCTCCCGCTTTATATGTGAGATGCGATATCTGCGAAGCAACATCCATAAATGAATCCACCTCGGCCTCATCGCGATAAACCTCTATCCTGATGGCACCGTCGGTCTTGGTTTCGAGCTTTCCCATGTATCGTTTCAAGTAACGCTTCCGACTTGACGACAGGCCGGCCCAGAACTCATCAGGGCTGTTGGCAACTGCCGTCCGCCAATGCGGCTCAACCACGGGAAAATAGTCCCTGCATAGAAATGTGGGCGCGCTTCGAGCAGCCTTGTATATTAATGAATCAACCGGTAAGTGATTAAAAAACACTACATCAACCACGCCCGAACTTAGAATCCCAAACAAGTGTTCCACAATAAACTCGCACACCCCGCGGTCTAGCTGTCCAATTACCCCTCCATACACAACCGCCAGACGCTTCAATTCTGGGCTCCACAGCGACTTATATCCGATCTTACAGCTAAGAGGCGCTTTTTCAATCCTTCCAATTATCATCGCAACAGCCCGGTCGCCATGACTAACCAGAACAATATGCGGCGTTACCTGGCGGTCGGCATTGCGAACAAAGGTGGTGAATCTGCCCACTTCGGCATTAAGCGTAGGATACGATTGGGCGCTGTGCATCTGCTCCCAGACCGGACGTATCCTTTCTATATCCTCGAGGTTATCAACCACTGTGGCTGTCCAGTCCTGCTCCCTGCCTTCGTGTTGTTTAGCTTCCAAATTCACAGACTATCGACGGACGGCATTTTGAGACAGCATAACAGGAACAGCGTGGTGACGGACAGTCCTGCGAACATTAACACGCATCGCACCATCTGCCTTAAAGCAAAACGTACCTATTATCCCTAAAATACAGTAGAACAAAGTCAGCACCTGACCGAAAAAACTAACCGACATCCACGTCACAATGACAGAAACCAGAATACTGCCAAACGCCCAGTACAAGGACTTCAGCAGGGGATTGATAGTGCTCCTGCTGGCTCGGACCATTCCTAAAAATGCAACAACAAGCACACTGCACAAAGCTATCAAGCCCAACAGACCATACCTCACAGCGGCGAGGAGAAACTCGTTAGTGACATCGGTAGCACCCATTCCAAGCATTTCGCCCCAGCCGGGGTCCTTGTCGCCGTAACCGAGCAGGCACCATTCGCTGAAGTGCTCAATTGCCAAATCAATAAGCTTGGCTCGGTGCCAGCCTGAGCCGCCAAGTACGTTAGCATACGAAGCTATAACATGATAAAAGGGCCTGTTGCTTATGATTCCAACAAGGATGCAACCGAATGCGAATAATCCCAGTATGGGTTTAACCAGCCGTTTACGATGTTCGATAGCAAGACAAAAAATGGCCACCACCACCATAATCCAAGAGCCCATTGATAAACTGCTTAACGCACCAAGAACGACCAGAGCTGAAAAGATATTCGTCCAAAAACGCCAATTGCCGCCGGCATGCCGCAGATAATACAACAACGGTAGAAACATTGCGAAGGCACAACCGAGCAGGATGGAATGACTAAAAGGACCTATCGCTCTCACCAAACCCCAGCGAGGAGCATAAGTAGACAAATGCATAAAGGCCGGTGAGTTAGCTCCAACAATAGCAAAGGCACGCCAGCCGGTGAGCGATTCGATTACGGCCAAGACCGCCAGCGGAGCGAATACTATCGCCATCCATTTCAGGACCGCCACCAGACTCCGATAGTCGCTAATCAGGAAACGCGCCACTACATAGGCGCACAACGTATCCATCAGAAAGCCGGCACGGTTTTCAAGGGTAAACCGGGTCGGTATACTTATACAGAAGACTCCTACATAAACTGCCATGCTGAATGCCACCCAGCCATCCAGTCGAGACCAGGAAAACCTGCTCCTTATCCGACTGTCCAATAAGCAACGCATAAGCAGAACAGCAACCACCACCCTGGCTATCGGGATATCCAAAGTCCCCAGCTTCATCACCAGATAGCTGGGATACCATAATAGCGCCGCAACATACGCCACAAAGGCGTAATGTGGCGCCAATATTAAAGCCAGCGAGGAAAAGAACAACGCTACTATAGGAGTCAGGCCGTTCATAGTATTTAGTCTATGTGCTTCACCCCAAACTGCCTCGAGGGACTTCCGCCCCGGACTTTTCATACGGCCATTGTGGCTGATACGGTCGAGTCCAGCCCCGTGATACTACTCTTTTCAAGGTGCCGAAAAGTGACCGCAATTTCCCGCGAACCGAAAGCCGAGTCCAGTTCCTGAACAGAGAAAATCCTGTGTACCTGGGAATCGGCACACGCATCATTCGCATCACCTTCAGACGGCCCCATAGATGGCGTTTACGCTGCAAAAGAGCCGCCTGCGACAGCGGCAGTACAGCGGGGTCGACCCGTTGGAGCTGAACATATCCCGCTTTCATCGCATCCTGCAAAAACATCCTGCCGTGCCGCGTCCTGACCAGCACTAAAGACCAGCCCGGGTCATCGGGACCAAAGTCGCGGTACCACGGATCACCGCAGGCAATATCAGCAAATTCGCCCGTCGAATCAGGACACAATCGACAGCGAACCTGGCCGTATTTGCTCAGTATTTCTCCCCACGACTGTTCATAATCAAGTTGCCTGACCTCACTGTGTGTACCCTTAACACTTACGGTTGTTGCGCCCGGCCAGCCTAGACCACGATACCTCAACTCCTGTACCTCATTCGGCCTGACGTTGAGCCGGTCAAGCAAAGCAAGTGTGCCTTTGGTCGCCGGCGTGCCTGCACAAAAGATACTTATCGCCAACTTGAGATTTGCAGCTACACCCGGTTCAACGCCGGCAAACAAACGCATTGCCGCCACATCACATGGTTTGCCAATAAATATGAACGGCTGGTCCGTCTGCCCAACGAGATTCAGCTTAGTGCAGGGAGCAGCAGGTGAGTAACGTGACCCGCTGCAGTGAAGCAATTCTTCTCTGGTTTTGCTCAATACCGACGCATTAACCAGGGGTTTATCCGGCTCATAGCCGGTCTGCAACACGCTGCTTGCCTGTCGGTGCTCGATGCCAAAAAGAGCCAAAGCCGTTGAAACGCCACCGGAAGAGCCCTTGAGACGAATCTCCTCATCAGCGGCATACCCTTCCCATACTTCCAGGACGGGGCCCCACTCTTCCCGAAGTACCTGGATAGTATCACCGTTGAACGGCTGATGAGAAAGCTTCACACCGGGACAAACGTCCACGCATCGGCCACATCCCTGACAACTCGCGGAATTAACTTTCGCACGCAATCCTTGGTCTACTATGTCCACCATACTGATATTGGCCTCGGGGCACGCAGCCACGCATGCGCCGCAACCCATACATAAGCGCCAGCGAACAACCTCGTCAACGCGACTAAACTTCACCGCCGTTAATCCTCCACCGGCCGAATAAACTCATTAAGTCCTCCTTTTTTGCTGACTAATACCCCGCTTTCACCAGCGAGGATCCTTGATACCGACAACAGAATTGAAGAAAAACAAATGCCCCGACTTAAAAAGCTAATATAATAAACCGGATATCATTCACACTGCCTGCGAGTTAAACACACTTTGTATATTTTCCCTCACCTGCGGTATCACTTGCTCCAAATGCTTTCGTATAACGTCCCGACGTTGAAAGACCGACCAAACCTTCTCAATCAAACCTCGCTCATCCAGAACACGAGCATCCGCCACACAGTCGAGCAGCCCGATACTTTCGAAGACACCGGCGAATTTACCGCTATACGCAACTCCGACCGTGGGTATGCATTGGGATAACGCTGCTATACACGCGTGCATGCGCGAACCAATGAAAAAGTCACAAGAGCCTATGATGTACTTTATCTCTTTATGGTCATACGGGCCCTTCACAAGAATTATCCTGCGAACAAATTCCGCACCGAGCTGTTCACATATCTTTTCACAAGCTCCTGTGTCGCTTTCCACTTCGTAGCCGGCCGGCGGGAACACATGTGGGACCAACAGGACCAGTGACTCATCATCTTTGCTCAGAATATTTTCGAGTAGACTGCGGATAAACTCTGGATAATGTGATTTCAGGCCGAACATATTGTTCCTTGTGTAGCCACCGTTATAGACCAGGCCATTTATATTAAGCCCCACCATGGTCACTCGATGCCCAATACCGTCTAACTGTGTCTGGAGCCGCTTCGGCTTGTGCTTATCCAGAACAAAGGCGACATCTTGCACAAAACGCGCCTTATGCCCCTCCGGCCCCGGTATCAAATCCTGCACCAGCTTCAGACTGCGCTGCTCTCTGGCGAAAACCGCCTCCGCTCTTCGCAGGACATACCTTGCCAACATTCTGCCTGTCCGCGACCGAAATGGCCCATAAGTCTGGGGCATTAAAATCAACTTTTTACCATAGAGCAGAACAAGCCACTTACGCAGAAAGGCATAGAAAAACCGGCCGAAACCATACGTATCGCTGAAGCTGTCACCGCCAGTCATGTCCGCTACAAAATCCGCCTCTACAAGGGCCCGGCAGCAGGGATTATGAGAGATTAGCCGGTTTCTCATTTGGGACTTCGGAAGCAAACGAGCCAAAACGCCGTAAAACACAAATCGCAGGAAATGGCAAGACAGAAGAATGTTCCTGGAAAACCGAATCGGAACTACCTCCAAATTAACGGTCCTGCCGCCAATCATCAGATTCTGCTCGCCGGGAATATAACCTCCGCCGAGAAGCGTAATTTGGGCATCGGGCCAGCGGCTAAGAATCAACTTAATACTCGATTCGGCAAGCGCGCTAACACCCAGATTACCTGTCTGAAACGATGCACCGAGCAGGCATATACTCATGTGTGGTTTCACCTGCATTATTTCCTCTCAGGCGTCTCCCGGCACAGCCACGCCGGTACAACTGGTTATTATATCCTGCTTGTTATTGGCAGCTTCAAGCTGACGGCGTTTGAAAAACACAAAAGCCGCTGTGGCATACGTTGCCAGCAATGAGCAGACCCCGGCACCGAGCAGTAACAGAGAACTGCTCACAGTTAACAGTCGCAACAGGCCAACGACAGATATGATCGGTACTGACAACAATAAACCGGGCAGATAACACCGTATGTAATCGCCAACCTTAAGCTCAATAAGCCGCCGCACCCAAAAAACCTGTGAGCCCAGTGCAATTGAATTCGCCAATAGCATTACCCCGGCGGCACCTGATAACCCGAAGACCTTTATTGCCGGATACATTAGCGATGCCAGAATAATAACACGGACAACATTGAATCGTCTGTGCAAATGTGGACGCCCCAATCCCAGATATAATTGCGAAAAAACAACACTCTGCGCGAACACAAAAGAAAAGGTACACAAAAATCCAAAGGGTATCGCCGCCACCGCAAAAGTGCGCCCAAGCACTATCGTCAGGACCGGTCCCGCACAACTGGCCAGGAAAGCCGCCAAAGGCAGCCCGCAAGTCCCTATCACCTTGGTTAGTCGCAACACCGTCCTACTTGCCAGGATTTTGTCCTCTTGCCTGTCGGCAAACATAGGCAGAAGAACAGGGCCTATGCCCCTGGAGACAAAATCCATTGGTATATTGACCAGGGTAAGAGCCAGACTATAAATACCCAACAGCTCGTTGCTCACAAGCTTGCCGAGCATCATAACATCCATCTGAAAACTGAGCATAGCCAGGACGGGCAGCCCAAACATCCCCCGAGCGAACTTCAACAACTCTCGCAGACAATCCCGGTCTATGCCCACACTTGGTAAAAACGGGGCCAATATATATGAGAATACACATAACAGGGCCGCCTCTGCCACAAATCCCGCCACCAGTGCCCATACGTTCCGTATCAAAAAAGCAGCGACGACCGTAACCAAGACACCCAGAAACGCGCTTCCCTGCTCTAATAATACAACCCGGCCGAACCTATACTCCCGGTGAAGGACGTATGCCCCCGGACTCACAAATCCCATGAAGATAATAGCGATAAAAGCCACCCGCACCAGCCACAACAACTCCGGCCTTTCGAAGAAGCTGCTTATAATTGGTGCGAGAAGCATCGCAACCAGAAAAATTCCAAGGCCTCGCACCGCCTGCATCCAGAATGCAGCGTTCAGGTATGCTTTCTGTGCGCCACGAGTGTTCTGAATGACCGACTGCTTGACGCCTACTTGGGTAAGGGCCTCAAGGGCTGCGGAAGCAAGTGCAACAATGGCCATCAAGCCAAAGTCACTGGGACTCAATATGCGAGCCAATATTACAGTGCGAAGAAGCCGCATCGCTCGTCCCGCTACTACACCTGTAGACAGAACAAAGATACTGTAGGGGCCTTTTGCGGTCGCACCATCTCCCTTGATTAAACCGGACCCACCGAAGACACTACTTAGAATGTTTTGGAATGCGGATGGCAAAAACCGTTTTCCCGATATACTCCGTCCCCTTCGGCTGCGCTGTTATCCTTTCGCAACACTCCTCAACTGCCTCTGTATTCTCTTTATGCAGATAGCGCTGTCTGACAGCGCTGTAAAAGCTACTTATCCAACTGAACAGGGCCGCCGATTTTTCCTGCTGCCGGCGTCTTGCCGTTCTCTTCCGGAAAAAACTTTACCAACAGGTCTGACATATCTTCCGCTGCACGTCGTACCGAATTTTCTAGAACCGAACTTATCTGAATCTGAGCCACGTACCTTGCTGGATTGCCAGCGATATTTGGCGTGCGCCATCCCACACCAGAGAATACACTCTCATCATCCGTCAGACGACCATTAACCAAATAGTAGTTCAAAACTACTCGCTCCTGATATTCCTCCTCTGATCTGTGAAAATGATGGAGCAAACAGGGTAAATGTCTCCCTATACTGGTATCCACTTTAATACGCTCTGTGTAATCATGGATCCAGCCGCTGGCTTGATAACAAATCTGTGGCCTATGCCCAAGCATAGTCCGCGGACGAGCTGTATAAGCTACATACAAATTAACCCACATCTTGCTGTTCTGATTCACATATAATCTGCTTATATAATCATCAGCACCAGCGATATTTTGAACGTTTACCGGAATTGGAATATCCTCACCCCGCCAGCCCGTAATCTCAAGGGGGAAACTGTAAAGTGGCTTGTCCAGCTTAACCCGCACATTAGTAACGGTTTCCAAGATTGCAGATGCCACCCTATATCCAGTTCCTCCTGTCAGTAAAACTACAATTGCCCCAAAAACCGCCACCTCAATCAAAAACCTTCGTTCCGCAATTCTCTTACCAACAAGCACTTGTGCCCTCTTTCAAGACGCGACGCTAATTATAGCTTTCAAATTAAAATCTCTGAACCACCCAAATCGTGTAACTCGTAAGGGGTAGCATATTATCACTAAACCAAGTTATTACTATTCAAGTATCGGCTAAACCTCCTATATTAGTGCAATAACACTAACACCCTCATTACCAACAGTTCTGTTGCCCCTCAACCTCCATGTTTACACTAAATACTAAGGAAAACAAGTAAATTATACACTTTTCATCATCCTGTCAAGACACAGATTTAACTTTTCCTGAATACACGCCCATTTCAAAGCGAGTAAATCCGTTTTTTGGGCGTTTTACATCCCGAGATTCACCTACCAAAATAAACGCCTAATCACAAACCAATCTCCAGTATTCCTACTACCAATTGGGCTGTATTTTGCAAATATGGTCTATTTTATCGGTCCTGTTTTCGCTTTAATCACTTAAAGACACTTGACAAAACTTTGCGCCCTGTTACTTTGTATATATGCGTATGCAAGCAGTGTCCTACAAGAATAGTTAATAATCAGCCCAAAACAGCCCAGAGCCATAAGGATATGCAATTTTTCAAGACTTTATCTGACGTTAGCCGAAGGCGCACGATGGAATTATTCAACAAACTTATCGGGCCTACGGCGGCAATGAGGTTATTGGATGTGGGTGCGGAAGTTGACCCATCAAACAATAACGGATTGCATTTCATTGATTGCTACCCATGGAAGCACACGGTCTGCGCTATTAACATATCGCACGAGCATATTGCATCTGCTCAACAACTCTATCCGAACATCCATGCTACCATAGGTGATGCCTGCAATCTCCCTTGGCCCTATAAATACTTTGATGTTGTGTTCTCCAATGCGGCAATTGAACACATAGGTGCTTTTGATAAACAGCAAAAGATGGCTTCGGAAATTATGCGTGTGAGAGAACGCGGATTTGTATCAACTCCGAATCGGTGGTATCCCTTTGAATTCCATATTCGTCTTCCTCTGATTACCTGGTTGACAAGCACCGCCTATCTGAAAATTGGTCGGCTCATTTCGCACAACCACTCTACTGGTAAATACATACGCGGGACTTGGCGTATTTGCGCCTTATGACGCTATAAGAACTTAAAAAATGTTTCCTATATTGCTCAATAATTAAGCATAAAGTCGCATTTATGGCCGAATATAGTCGTGTGTAGCAAAGTTTACCTTAAAACAAGTTTAGGGGAAAT
The DNA here is from genome assembly GCA_964597035.1 of uncultured Pirellulales bacterium. GTDB lineage: Bacteria > Planctomycetota > Phycisphaerae > Sedimentisphaerales > Anaerobacaceae > Fen-1362. The sequence goes on along the minus strand of CAZQWM010000005.1, from coordinate 32,728 downwards.
TTTTAGAGTCGGCTTTTGCGACACAAAATCTATTTTCTATAGTTTATTTGTGTCTGGCCACAATGCAGAAAGCTACAACGCCAAATGGGATATAATGACGGAGGGTATTAGGCAATGTATATAAAAGCAGAAAGCAGATATCTTGCGTTGCTTACGGTGCTTTTCATTATCACTATAATCTTCGTGCCGCAGATCTCCAAAGCCGCAACCCAAGTAACTCAATACGGTATCACCTGGACCTTTAACAAAGACTACCAAACCGGCCAATTTGCAAATGGTGATTACTGGGTTGTCGGCCCGGTCACTATTATCAACATCGATCCCAAGTCCACAGACATCAGTGGGCGCGTGAAGAACGGCTCGATGGTTAATCCTTCTCCCATACAGCCCGGTCCGTCACCCTGGCCACCCGGATACACACACGGTTACGATAGTGCCCTCGTTAGCACTAATTTCGAACCGACACTGAACGTAGGCCGGCCGAACAACCAGGATATAAGCAGTAAGAACTCGCTAGTCGTTCAGCCCGGCTCATCTCTGGTATCCACGATAAGTGTTGATGGAGCCGGCGCAACACCGCAATTCAGGACGGCCGCCATTTTGACTGTTTTGACCGCTCCAGCACCTGCCGGCAGCTTCAGGCCGGCGTACTGTGACAATGATAAAACAATCCGTTTCAACAAGAGTCAGTTAGACTATTCGCTGCTGGGCAACCTGCCCCCTGTGTCCAGCACACCCAGACTACACCAGCAACCCGGTGACACCCAGGACAGCTCAGTTGAACGGATGTTTGAACGACCATGGATCGACCACATTCCCGACTGGTTGTCTCGTGCGTTACACCCCGCGGAAAACATGCCTAATTACGGCAGAGAGATATCTGCGGAAGTCGGCACCGCAGCCCTGATGCTTCACCTCGATTACAGCAATGCGGAAAAGGAAACTCTGCTTGTGCGGTTCGTGCAGCTTGGCATAGATAATTATAGCATCGTTAAAGCAGGTGGACATGAAAATTGGCCTGGAAATGGCGGACATGCCAGTGGGCGTAAATGGCCCATATTGTTTGCCGGATTGATGCTAAATGATGCAGAAATGAAGGCAATTGGAACTACGACCGCGTTTCCAAGCAAATGTGGTACCGGGCCCTGCTTTGGCGAGGACAGCCAAACCTTCTATGTAACTCAGGCCGATGTGGATATTGCCAGCCAAGTCGGCGGCCCGTGCAAGATGCTCGGACACCACGACAGCGAATGCAACGACCAGGAAGACTACACTCAGCAGGACATCAGCCTGCCTGAATGGGGAATACGACACTATTACGATCCGTTCCAGGATGACAGAAACTGGCACTCGAGCACTAAATCCGGATACAGATACTGCTGCACCGCCTGTTCTTGGGCAGGGTGGACTCTTGCAGCCCATATAATGGAAGAAACGGCTCAAGCAAGGACATTGTGGAATCACAAAGCCATCTTTGATTACCAAGATAGATACATGGACATAGAAGGGGACTGGAGGGTATTTTCCGAACTTCCCAATGGTCCTACCCTTTCTGCTTTTGTCGCAGAAATGTGGGATACGTACCGTGCTAACTACCGCTGTATCTGGACACGTGACAATCCTGCCGATATTTATTCAAATGGAAGTAACGTCTGTGACCAAACGGGCATATATGCTGACGCGGGGCCGGATAAGACCGTGACCGACTCTGACAAGGACGGCAGCGAAGAGATTACACTTGACGGTTCCAGTTCAAGTGGTGATATTATCAGCTATATATGGACTGATGCAAACGGCGTCCAGATTGCCTCAGGTGTCAGCTCGACCGTGTCGCTGGACGTTGGGCCACACACAATCACTCTTACTGTTAAAGATGATGAAGACGCCACAGATACCGACACGCTCACGGTAACAGTCGAGCCACCTGATACAAAGGCGCCGGAAGTTGAGTCCGTCACGCCCAACAAGTCTTCAGTGCACATAATATTCAATGAGCCACTGGACCCAGACACCGCGGAGGACACAAGCAACTACAGCATAACAGGGCTAACTATCATAGAATCAATTTGGAGTGATATTGGTGACAATCGAGTGACATTGTACACAACTGAGCACCAGGATGGGGCCGATTACACGCTTACTCTAAGGCATCTCACAGATACCGCGGGCAACGAAATGCCGGAAACACAAATCCAGTATACTTATACCCAAGGTCTTGTGGGATACTGGAAATTCGATGATGGCAGCGGTAGTACCGCGGTCGATTCTTCGGATAGCGGCAGCACCGCCTACCTCATCAACGACCCGGTCTGGACTGCTCAAGGAGAACTAAACTTCGATGGCAATAATGATGCGGTCCAAATAAGCACAGCAAATATGGAAACCAACAGTGGCGCAATTGCGCTATGGGCTAATCCAACAAATCTATCCGGGCTGAAATATCTTTTTGGTCATTGCGTAGGATCCTGGACCAACTCCATCCAGCTTTACACAAATGAGGGTCGGCTTTGCCTGGGGCTCAGCGGCAATCATGAGATAGCCACGAACATCTACACTCTTACAACCGCAACATGGTACCACATTGCTCTGACCTGGGATGCCACGAGCTATGCAGTATACGTGGATGGTATTTTGAGAGCTTCTGGCACATATCCGCCTATTACTACATTAAATGGTTTCGCGGATATAGGCAACGATGGAAACATCAGCTTCCGAGACGAGGCATTCGCCGGTCTAATCGATGAAGTGCGTCTGTACAATAAGCCGCTCGATATCGATGAAATCACCGACTTGGCTCTTGAATTTCTTCCCATCGGCGATAAAACAGTAGCCGAGGGTTCCCAACTGAGTTTTGCGATAAGAATCAAATCAGGAACAACACTAGAATTGTCCTACCACAACTTGCCGAGTACACCTTCTTTAGTGGCCAATGTCTTCACCTGGACACCAGGTTATGATGATGCCGGAATGTATGAAGCCGAGTTTACTGCAGAACATGGCGATTCCCCGGATTTTGAGAAGATAACAATTTCGGTCACAGACGTGGAATTACCTGACATAAACGACATTGTGCCGATTGGTCACTGGGCATTTGATGAGACAAGTGGCGAGACGGCTTCGGATTCATCACCGAGCAATAATACCGGGCAGCTTAGGAACGGTCTTGTATGGGCCAGCGGCAAAATTGGCGGAGCCCTCGCGTTCAGCATTCCAAACGATGCAGTTGAGATACAGACAACAAACTTCGATACCACATCCGGAACAATCGCAATGTGGGTCTATTGTGAGAAACTGACACTGGCTCGTCACTACCTGTTTGGCCATGCAACAGAACCATTGGCGAACAGAATACAGTTATATCTCAAATACGGCAATTTATGCGTCGGACTCGGCGACTCACACGCAACAAGTGAAAACATCTTTCAACTGCAGACCCAAAGATGGTATCACGTAACCCTGGTCTGGAGCGGCACAACCTATCGCGTTTATGTGGACGGTTTACTCAGGGCTTTGGGGACACACTCAGGCCTGACTGAATTCGGAAACTACGCAGAAATAGGCAATAACGGGATTAACAGAAACAAGGCCATCTACGGCAAACTCGATGATGTGCGAGTCTATAACCTTGCGCTTAGTGCCGTCGAGATTGCACAATTGGCCGTTGACTAAACAAAGATTATAAAACCGCCGGATACAATCAACGAACAATATGTTGCAGCCCGGCAAGAAATGAAGGAGTTATAAACGATGAGATACCTGATTACAGCAGCACTCGCACTTGCCTTTTGCCTGCCCGCTCAGGCCGACATATTGATATTGCGGACTAAAACAGGTGGCCGGCAGTTCGACTCCGGAGAAGAAATCCTTTTGAAAAAGAAGGAATATGGCTATCTCGTGATTGATGGCGACCTGGCGGACCCGTATAACGTAACACTTAATGAAGTATACCATTTACATTATGAGAAAACTGCTGAAGGCAAAACCCAATACACCACAATCCTGGACACGGACGAAGTTGAACTGATTATGATAGACTACGGCGCAAAAAAGAAGATGGTCCTGCGGTATTTTGACGATGTCGCCGGAACTTATCAGGTAGTTTTTGGAAATGCTGCTTCAAAAGATATTGGCGGCATACAACGGTATGTAGCGGGGGGATTGAAGGGCCAAGTCGTATGGAAACTTCAAGACTTTATAACCGGCTCCGGCAATGTCAGACTCAAGCTGGACATCAAGGCCACAAAACAGGCAAACGAAGAGAACAAAACCGCTTTCCAGGTAATCAATGAATATGAGCAAATGCTCGAACAAACAAAGGGGTACACGACCGAGTTTTAATTTTATCGATTTACCATTCAGAGTCATCCCGTCGATAACCCGATGGGATGACTCTTTTTTTTTGCTCTACTTCAACTTAAAAGGTATGCGGGGTCCTCAAAAATTGACCAGCCAAACCTGTCATCACCCAACAGTCAGAACGCCGTCGACCGCAGGATACATCTGTCACCAACTGTTCTGCGATTGATTGCTGCCTGCAAATTCCGACTATATAGGACTATCGGCCCCTTTTATACGCATAAATAGAAATTCGTGAAAACCTGCATGTCCATACCCGCTCGCCGATAATCATAACCACTTTGTCTAAAAGGGCTTATCCACACTTGAAAACAGCAAACCGCCAATCCTATAAATCACGCTGCCAGACCATACACAAAAGCCAATCTTTGATTAAATCAGGCCCTCAGGATGCCGATGATATGACATCATAAGTTTCCGTAAATTATGCTATTGCGAAAGATAATCGCACGCCCGGATTGGAAGTTACCAGGCCGCAACATTCGTCAAGCGGCAGCAGGTAAATGTATCCTAATTGGCACTACCACAAAAATTGGATATTAACCGATGAGTAAACAGATTACCGCGTTAATCGTCGAAGACGAGCAGCACATCAGGAGAGTTCTTGAATACAACCTCAAGCTGGACGGATTCTATGTCCTTTTGGCTGAAGACGGGGCCATCGGCTTAAAACTTGCTCGTGAACAAAAACCTGACGTCATATTGCTCGACTGGCTTATGCCCGAAATGGACGGTCTGCAGGTACTTACCGAACTCAAAAATGACACCGGCACAGAACACATCCCTGTCTTCATGCTAACCGCCAAGAGCATGCTGAGCGACGTGGCAGAAGCTCTTGAGATGGGAGCAAACGATTATATCACTAAACCTTTTGACCCGATGCAGTTGGGAAAAACAATACAGAGTAAGCTTGAAAAATGTTCAAGGGTAAAAAAAAGTTGAAGAATTCTGCGGTCATCCTTCAGAGTCAACCGGACACTGAAAACTGCTGCAAACCAGGAGACGGCCGCGTCGACAGATAAATTACAATGAATATGCGAACTCATAATGATATAAGCAGTGAACAAGCGTTGCCTGAACGCACAGGCCCCTGTCGCGTCGGTCGCATATTCGTTCTCATTGTCGTGTTACTCATCTGTATCCCGGCCTCTGAAGTACGCCCAGATTCCAGCGCAGCAAAATACAAAGAATACGAGATAAAAGCTGCGTTCATTTACAACTTCCTCAAGTTCATTGACTGGCCAGAAGAAAAAATGACAAGCAACGGCGATCAGATAATCATAGGAATCATCGGCAACGACCCTTTCGGCTCAACCACTGACGTTTTCAAAGGTAAATCTGTTGAAGACCGTAAGTTGGTTGTGAAGAAGTTTGACAGTCGCCTCCAGCTCCAAAATAGTGCCGAAGATAACAAGGAAAAGTTGACCAAGCAGACTGAGGAACTTAGAAAGTGCCATCTTTTGTTCATCTGCCCGTCCGAGAAGAAAATCGTGCCCGAATTGGTGGAGGCCCTGGCAGGATACTCCGTTCTTACGATCGGTGATAATGCAGAATTCATCAAATCCGGCGGTGTTATTAACTTCTTTCTCGAAGAAAAGAAAGTTCGCTTCGACATAAATCTGACCGCCGCGGAAAACGCCGGGCTGAAAATCAGGTCACAGCTTCTACGTCTTGCGAAAAACGTGCTCAAAAAAGATTCGCAGGAGGATAGTTGACTATGCGGTTTATCCGGAACATGGCGATAAAGCACAAGCTCATCACCATCGTGATGCTCACCTCCATACTGGCCCTGCTGCCGGTTGGTGGAGCGTTTATGTTCTGGGAGTGGAAGGGCCTGGACAACAATATGAAAGAAGACATCCTCACCGAGGCCCAAATCATAGCCGACAACTGCAAGGCCGCGCTGGCCTTCGAAGACACAGAGGATGCACAGGAAACACTAAAAGCCCTAAGGGCCGATTCCTCAGTACTCTTCGCGTGCATCTATAACAAAAACGCTGAGGTATTCGCCAGCTATGCCAGGGCCGAAGTCGACAAAACCCGTCTGACAATTGAAATGAAAGAAAATGGCTACGACACCTCCGACGGCCTGTTTACCATTTTTGAGCCAATTGTGCTCGATAATGAGACAATCGGCACGGTCTGTCTTCGCGTAGACCTCAGCCCTATGTATGCGGCACTGAAAAGAAACGCCCAAAACTCTCTTATTGTCCTCATCCTCGCTGCACTGGCCGCTTACGTCATCTCTTCCCGCCTGCAACGCATAATATCAGAACCGATTCTCAGCCTGACCAAAATCGCACGCGATGTGTCTGAAAAAAGAGATTACTCAGCGCGAGCATTCAAACAAAATAACGACGAAGTGGGTCTGCTAATAGACGCCTTCAACGAAATGCTTGAGCAAATACAGCAACGCGACAGCGAACTGGTCAAGACAAAAACGGAGTTGGAGGTCAGAGTTCAGGAACGCACTTCCGAGCTGACTACCGCCAATAAGCAGCTTACCGCTGAGATAGGCGAACGTAAGAAGGCCGAATCCAAACAGGCAGAGTTGCTAAAGGAACTCGAAAGCGCAAATCAGGAATTAAAGGATTTTGCCTATATCGCCAGCCACGACCTCAAAGCTCCCCTGCGTGCAATAAAGACACTTGCCGACTGGATATCAAGCGACTATGCCGAGAAGCTCGACAATGACGGCCAGGAGCAATTGAAGCTGCTACGTCAAAGAGTTGACAGGATGCACAACCTTATTGAAGGCATCCTGCAGTATTCGAGAGTCGGCCGCGTCAAAGAAAAAATCGTCCCGGTCAATCTCGGCACCCTTTTGCCCGAAATCATCGACATGCTCGCCCCGCCGGAGAACATAAAAATCACCGTCGAAACCGAGATGCCTTCGATTAAATGCGAGGAAACCCGCATCATGCAAGTCTTCCAGAATCTGCTCAGCAATGCAGTCAAATATATGGACAAACCTGACGGGCTTATAAAAGTCGGCTGCTGTGAAGAGGGCGAATTCTGGAAATTCTCAGTCGCCGATAATGGCCCTGGAATAGACCCGAAACACTGGGACCGCATCTTCAAGATATTCCAGACCCTTATGCCTCGTGACGAATTTGAAAGCACAGGCATAGGCCTGACGGTCGTTAAAAAAATAGTTGAACTATACGGCGGCAGAATCTGGCTCGAATCTGAACCGGGTAACGGCACTACGTTCCTCTTCACATTCCCTAAGGCCGGTGCACCTGAGCCGCCTATGGACGAATCCGCTGTGCCTGTCACCGCAGAACAGGACTCCCAGGACAACCAGGAACAAGACAATGCGAACTAATAAACAGAGAAAACAATTATGCCAAAGGCAGATTGAGTCGGTGAAATAACGAGAGAGTCGCTATGAAAATAGGACACAGGTTAGCATTGGGATTTGTGGGCTTGGCACTGCTGATTGTAGCGCTAGGCTACGTCTCGTTGTGCGCCAGTCAGGCAGCCCTCAAAAAAGCCATTGACGAAAGCTGTACAACACTCGTTGCTCAGACACTCGACGAGGTTCAAAGAACCATTATTCGCCGAATCGAAAACATACAGGCCCACACAACGAGTCCATTGATAATAAAATCCACCTCTCGGTCAAACACAGACTTCGAGAACTTGCCCGATTCCAACGGCTACATCGAAGAAGTGGAAGCCAACTGGAACCATTACGAGAATGATAAAAACACCCTCTGCACCCGGTTATGCACAAACCAGCTCGCCCAGCGACTGAAAACGCTGCGCAATTCCTACATCGGTAAACACAACAATCCTGTATTTGCGGAGATATTCGTAACAAATAAATTCGGAGCCAACGTCGCCCAGACCAATAAGACCTCGGATTACTATCAGGCCGACGAACAGTGGTGGCAGGTCGCCAGGAGCAAAGGCCTGTTTGTAGGTGACGTCAAATACGACGAAAGCTCCTATGCATTCTCTATGGATATCGCCGCAAAAATAGTTGACGCAAACGGCAACTTCCTCGGAGTTATAAAGGCGGTCCTGAACACGCAAGAGACAATCGACATTATCAACAAGGCCAAAGAAGCCGCGGGATACAACACGATGCAGCTTCACCTGATGAACAAAGAGGCAAAAATAATATATTCGACAAAACACTATACCTTTCTTCAGGACGCATACAACCAGCTTATCCCGCGTTTTGGTCACTTTGGCCAGCCGGGACATACTTCCTGCGCAGTCGGCGAAAAAGGAACTGATAAAGGGAAGCTCTTTGCCCACGCACACTCAAAGGGATACGGAAACTTCAACGCACTCAACTGGATACTGTTGGCGGAAATCGAAAGCTCCGAGGCCCTCGCTCCCATTTCACACCTGAGAAACACAATGTTAGCCGCTGGACTGGCGGTTATGAGTCTGGCTATGCTGGCAAGCGTAATTATCTATCGCTCTATTACCATTCCACTCGCCAAACTACAAAAGGCCACAGTCCAAATAGCAGCAGGCAATCTCGACACTAAACCAATCATCACTTCAAAAGACGAAATAGGTCAATTCGCCAGGTCCTTCCAGAGGATGGCTGACCAGCTAAAAACAACCATAGCCGACTTGAACGATGAAATTACCGGACGAAAGAAAACCGAGAACAAGCTACATGACAATCAGCACTTTCTTGACAGTATTTTCGATAACATTCAAGACGGGATTTGCGTTCTGGACAACAACTACAATATTATTAAAGCAAATGCCTGGCTGGAAAAAAATAAACAACACCGTATGCCCCTCGTAGGCAAAAAGTGCTTCGAAGCGTTTCACAACCTCAACTCACCCTGTCCCTGGTGCCCCTCTATTAAAACAATGAAAACCGGCCAGCGACATACAGCAATAATCCCCGTCCCGGGCCCCGAGGACCCACAACAGTGGATAGAACTTACGACTTTTCCTCTCAAAGACCCGGAAGGTAACGTCAAAGGTGTTATCGAGCATATAAAAGAAGTCACCGAGCAAAAGAAGGCAGAATCCCTGCTGGCCGAAAGGGCCGAGCAGATTATGCACCACCACAACGCCCTGTTACAGCTTGCGAATATGCCTGAACAGGACTTCGATTCACTTCTGCGAATAATCACCGAACAGGATTCACAGGTGCTCAATGTTGAACGGGTAAGCATCTGGCTGTTCACCCCTGACAGAATACAACTTGTCTGCCGCGACTTGTTTTTAAGAAGCAAAAAGGTGCACAAAAGCGGGGATTCAATGAATGTTAAGGACTATCCGTCCTATTTCAAGGTGCTAAAAGACAGTCGCATAATCGCTGCAGGCAACGCTCAGACCGATTCCCGTACATGCGAATTTACGGATTCATACCTGCTGCCCAAAGGCATTACCTCGATGATGGATGTACCAATCCGCCTGCATGGCCAAATAACGGGCATAATATGCCACGAACATATAGGCCCGGCCAGACAGTGGACGGGTAACGAGCAGGACTTCGCGGCGTCGGTGGCCGATATGATTTCGCTCAAACTCGAAGCCGCAGAACGAAGAAAAGCAGAAGACGCACTTGGGAAGCTGAACAAAGACCTTGAGACAACCGTTCAGGAGCTTAGCCGGTCAAACAGGCAGCTTCAGGAGTTTGTTCACATAGCAGCCCATGACCTCAAAACGCCTCTCAGAGGTATCGGCACCTTAGCCGACTGGATTGTCAGCGATTACGGCGACAAGCTTGACGAGCATGGCCGAGAACACGTTCGTCTGCTCAAAGCAAGAGTCGTCCGGATAGACAAACTTATTGAAGGAATACTGTTATTCTCTAAAATTGTACGAAGCAGAAAAAATGAACGGCTGGTGAACCTCAACACCATGCTCTTTGATACAATCGATAGAATAAAGCCACCAGAGAACGTCGAAATAGCAGTAGACAGTCTGCCAGGCATAGTTTGCCAGCCCGAGCACATCTCGCAGGTCTTCCGGAACCTTCTGGAAAACGCAATCAACTTTATGGACAAGCCAAAAGGGCTGGTGAAAGTCGGCTGCGTCGACCAGGGGGAATTCTGGAAATTCTACATCCAGGACAATGGCCCCGGGTTAGAACACAAACATTTCGAGAGAATCTTCAAGATATTTCAGACATTGCCTAAGACAAAGGAACCACAGACCGCGGGAATCGGCCTGGCTATCACAAGGAAAACAGTCGAACTGTACGGAGGCAAAATCTGGGTGGAGTCACAACCCGGCTCCGGCTGTACATTCTTCTTCACGCTACAAAAACAGCAAGAGGAGTCTATTTATGCAAATGCTACAACCCATACTGCTTGTTGAAGACGACAGTGTAGACGCGATGACGGTGAAACGAGCAATGAAAGACTTGCACGTCACCAACTCAGTGATTCATTCGCTAAACGGCGAAGAGGCAATAAACTACCTGAACGACCCCAACTCAGAAAAGCCCTTCGTCATTCTACTCGACCTGAATATGCCCAAAATGAACGGAATTGAGTTCCTCAAAGCCGTCAAGGCAGATTCGGCCCTGAGAATGATACCGGTCATAGTGCTGACAACCTCAAAAGAAAAACGGGACGTTATGGACAGCTTCGAACTCGGCGCCGCCGGATATATGATTAAGCCGGTCGATTATGCAAAATTCGTAGAAGTAATCAGCACGGTTGTGCTTTATTGGAACTCGAGCGAATTACCCAGACAACAGGTGCAGACAGCCGCTGCAAAAAGTTAGGCATATAGTGTTCGGCTGTGATAAGAAACGGAGATAAAAAATGCCTTTTATTTTATTAACAATGAGCAACAGAAAGTGACGAAAACCGAACAAATCCCGGACCAAAAGACGATTCCGACAGACAATTGTGCCGAGAACGCCATCAATCTGCAGGAGCAACTATCAACGGCACAAATGCTCAAAGAGATAAAATCTTTACGTGCCCGCTTGGCGGGACTTGAGCGGCTCGAAGGCGAGCACGAACGGGTGGAGCAGGCACTGATGACGGCCCTTCAGGAATGGGAAGCCACATTCAACGCCACACGCGATTCAATTATGCTCGCGGATAAGGAATTTACAATTATTCAGGCCAATCACGCCGCATCGCGCTTCTTCGGTAAGCCACTGGGTAAAATTCTGGGCGAGTCAACCTATGGCCTGCTTTATGGTGGTAAATTGCCGCCCGATGATTGCCCACTCGTTATAGCCAAACAGACCAACAAACATGAGGAGGCGGAACTTTATATACCCCAAAAAGATATCTGGGTCGCGGTTTCGGCTGACCCGGCAATAGATGACGAAGGCAATACGAAATGTTTCGTGCATATTATCAGGGATATTACTTATCGTAAAAAGACCGAGCAAATCCTGGCGAAGCTCAACCAGAACCTCCATCAAATAGTCCAGGAACTCAAGAAGTCCAACCAGGAGCTTCGCAGCTTCGCCCATATTATCGCCCACGACCTGAAATCTCCGTTGCGAGGCATAGGGGCCATAGCCGACCTCCTGATACGCAAGAATATCGGTAACTTAGACGAAGAAGCGAAGAATCAGCTTGGACTGCTCATTATCAGAGTCAGGCGAATGAGCGAGTTCATAGACGCCATACTTCGATACTCTGAAATCGGACACATCGTCGAAGACCAGCAAAACGTGGATGTCAATGCCCTTATCGCCGAAATAATCACCGAACTTGCTCCCTCGGAAAACCACAAAATTATTATCGAAAAGAATCTGCCGACCATACGCTGCCAACACCACCGACTAAAACAGGTCTTCCAGAACCTGATGAGCAACGCTATTAAATATACAGATAAACCAGATGCGCAAATCAGAATCGACTGTACTGAAGAGAAAAACTTCTGGAAATTCAGTGTGGCCGACAATGGATGCGGAATCAAGGAGCAGTACTTCGAAAAAATATTTGAGATTTTTCAAACACTGGCTCCTCGCGATAAAACCGAGAGCACGGGCATCGGCCTGACTATAGTGAAAAAAATTGTCGAACTATATGGCGGCACTATATCAGTTGAATCGAAAATAAACGAAGGCAGTACCTTTACCTTCACGCTGCCTAAGCTGAGGGAATGAACGATGCAAACAATAAAACCGATATTGCTTGTTGAAGACGACCTTGTGGACGCATCTACCGTCATGCAGTCTCTGAAAGACCTCAGGGTCAGGAACCCTCTTGTTCACAAGACAGATGGGGAAGAGGCGCTCGAATATCTCAGAAACAACCAGAGCACTATTCCGGCGCTGATTATACTGGACCTTAATATGCCGAAGATAAGTGGCGTCGAACTTCTCCAGATACTTAAAGGAGACACCGAATTTCAGCATATACCGGTAGTTGTTCTGACCGTCTCCAAATACGAGCAGGACAAGGTCGACACCTTTAACCTCGGTGTGGCGGGGTACGTGATAAAAGCAATGGATTACGACGCCTTCCTGCGGTCAATGGACATCGTAATCCAGTACTGGGTATGGAACGGGCTTGTGGAAAAAGAAAGGGAAACTGAAAATGCGAAATTTTAAACCGATTATGCTCATTGAAGACGACAACGTCGATGCAATGACGGTCAAACGTGCCTTAAAAGACCTCAAGGTCTCGAATCCTCTCGTTCGCCTATGCAATGGCGAAGAGGCTCTTGCATACCTCGGAGACGAAAACAACATAAAACCCTGTGTCATTCTGCTCGATTTGAATATGCCTAAAATGAACGGCATCGAGTTCCTCAAGACCGCAAAGAATGAAGAACAGATGAAACGAATCCCGGCAATAGTATTGAGCACTTCGAGAGACGACCAAGACCGTATTCAGAGCTTTCAGCTCAACGTTGCCGGCTTCATAGTCAAACCGGTCGACTACAAAAAATTCGTCGAGGCGATGAGAATCATCAACCTTTACTGGACACTCAGTGAACTGCCATGTACTGAAGAACAGGATATCGTAAATGAAAAACTCCAATCCCATAATGCTGGTTGAAGATGACTCTGTCGACGCAATGACGGTCAAGCGTGCGTTGAAAGACCTCAACGTCAAAAATCAACTGGTCCATCAGCCCAATGGCGAGGAAGCACTCAAATACCTGCAAGGAGAAAACAATCACAGGCCGTGCGTTATTTTGCTGGATTTGAATATGCCCAAAATGAACGGTATTGAATTTCTCAAAATCGCAAAAGCCGACGACAACCTGAAACAAATACCCGTCATCGTGCTGACTACATCCAGAGACGACCGGGACAAGATGGAAAGTTTCAAGCTCTCAATTGCCGGCTACATAGTGAAACCCACCGACTATAAAAAGTTTGTGGAAGCAGTCAGGACGCTCGATTTGTACTGGACACTAAGTGAATTACCGGAAAAAGGAAAATAAAAAATGACAGAAGCAACGTTTAGAATCCTGATGGTTGAAGACGACCGGCTTGACCAGATGGCATTCAAGCGTATGGTAAGCGATGAGAATCTGTCTTACGACTATACCATTGCCAACTCGGTTGCACAGGCAAAACAAATCCTCGATAAAGAAAAGTTCGATTTGATTTTCGTCGACTACCTGCTCGGCGACGGAACGGCTTTTGATATACTCGAATCTATCAAAGACACGCCCTCGGTCTTTGCGACGGGAACGGGAAGCGAGGAGCTGGCTGTTAAAGCGATGAAGTCCGGCGCCAGCGATTACCTTATCAAAGACCCTGCCAGAAACTATCTCAAAGTGCTCCCGGAAGTCGTCAAGAACACAATCAAACACAAAAAGGCTGAGGACGAACTCAAAAATTACCACGAGAAGCTTGTCGACCTCGTAAAAGAGCGAACCGAAGAGCTCGCAGAAGAAAAAGAGCTGCTGGCAGTAACACTGTCAAGTATGGGCGACGCAGTTATTGCTGTTGATGCCGATAATTGCATAACGCTGTTTAACACTGCCGCTGAACACCTTACAGGATGGGGATTTGATGACGTGCGGAGCAGACCCGTCGATGAGGTAATCAGAATCATTAATGAGCAGACCAAGCAGCGAGCCGTCAGCCCCATCGACAAAGTGCTCGAGTCTCGCAAGATTGAGCTGGGCCACGAACACGACGCCCTCATTACCAGATTCGGAAAGCAATGCCCCGTCTCATCGACGGCTTCGCCTATCCGTAAGAATGATGGGACTATGACCGGTATTGTTATGGTATTTCGGGATGTATCACAGCAACGCGAAATCGACCGAATGAAATCAGACTTCATCTCATCCGTTTCGCATGAGCTGCGCACTCCGCTCACTTCGATAAAGGCCTACACCGAGACAATGCTCCACGACCAGAATATGCCCGAAGATACCAAGCGGGAGTTTCTCCAGATCATCGACGAGGAATCCGACCGCCTCACTAACCTGATAAACGGAATTCTGGAGATTTCTCACATCGAGGCCGGAACTATTGAAATCGTGCGACAAGCAGTCGACGTTACTTCGGTTGTCAGCCGGGCCGTGGCGGACCTCGAACACCTCGCCGCCAGAAACGACATCACCCTCGAATCAGATATCGCCGACAACCTCCCAAAACTCTTGGGCGACGAAAACAAAATCCGTTCCATGGTTTCAAACCTCATAACCAACGCAATCAAGTTCACGCCTCAAAACGGCACGATTATGGTCTCGGCGCAGACCGTAAATAATGAGCTGCTTATCAAAGTCATCGACAATGGCATGGGCATACCCGGGCAGGACCTGCCCAAAATCTTCGCCCGGTTCTACCGCGTCAATCGCCCCGGAAAGCAGATTGCAGGCACTGGCCTCGGTCTTGCCATCGTCAAGGAAATCGTCACCAGGCACGATGGCCGTATTGATGTCGAGAGCGAACCCGACAAAGGAAGCACCTTCACCGTGTACCTCCCTCTGGCGCCGATTACCGCTACTGTTGGAATCAGCCCCATGGAAGGACCGCAATTGCCCTGAGGTTTCGCCCCTTCCACCGCGCACAAATCCCCGTTGGATTTCCTTTGTTTGTGAGGCATATACAAAAGCAGCTCGTACTGTGTGTTATTTTAGCCCACCCCCTTCCAACTCCCCAGCAAATTTTCCTTTTATAATTGGGCTGTGTGCGTATTTCATAGCTTGCATGGGCTGCGACAAACCCCTGTTTTGGGGGGCAGTTTTGTGTGGCACGTTTTCGTTGACATTGTATTCTCGGCAGATTAACCTCCCAACAGTGAGCACTGTATCTTAATGTATTTGGCTTATCTTAAGGATTGTTGATTATGAAAAAGCCAATTATCTACATCGCATCTCCCTATACTAATGGCGACACAGCCATAAATGTGAGGTTTCAATGCCGCATTTTCAACCAGTTGCTAACTGAAGGGCGAATATGGCCCGTTGCACCGCTTTGGACCCACTTCCAGCATACGATATTTCCCCGCCCCTATAAGGACTGGCTCGAATACGACAAGGCTTTGTTACATCTTTACGACGGATGCCTGCGCTTAGCTGCTGAGGAGCCTTCATTAAATTACAAAGAAGAAGACTCACCTGGTGCTGACGGTGAAGTGGAAGCTTTTCGAGCGATGGGAAAACCCGTATTTCATAGTATTAAGAGTTTATATGAATGGGTGGAGTCACTGAAGTAAACCACGTAGGGAAAGCATATGCCCAATCAATCTGAACTTAAAACACAACTTCATCTAACATTCGTCGAAATGCTGTTCGCTTTGGCTATTGGTCAAATTGCAATAGACCTAAGTAGGCTCATCGACTATCAACTGGCATCAACCGAAACGCTTTTGACTTTGCTCCCAGCCTATTCACACCTCCTGCTTGCCTTTTTTGTTATTTCTACAAGTTGGGTTGGGTGGCGTACTTCAGAGTTTAGCGGGACGGAAATTAAAAATGTATTTACTTTGGACTATGTTGAGCTTTTTGTAGATGTCGCATTAGTTGTAATGTACTTCGCCCTCGCACGTGCAGTTAAGATCCCTGAATTGGCGACGACCCCCTTCTCGCCTAATGCATCATATGAAGCATGGGCTGTAGCTGTTATCATCACAACTTATGCAGTCTGGGACGTAGTATCATCTCGGACCGACTTCAAGACGAAACTCATGCAAAGGTGGTGGGCGTCGCTTGTCTGTATGGTTATTGCTTGGCTCCTAGTTGCGGTTCACATTGGCAAGTCCGGGACAGTGTCGGCAGTAGTGTGGGCTGATTGCTCACTGATAGCTCTAATCTTTACCTTCCGTGCAATGAAACTTCACAATTTTACCGAACATACGCGGAAAAGCGTGTCCCTTAATGTGGCCCTATTGGCCGCGGTCGGTGTTTGTGCTTTCATTTCCACCCGGTGATAAATGGGGACAGTCAGCTATTTTTTACTGACAATGCATGGCTGTAAAGGCATAGATATTTTATTGAGTTAAGACAGGCCCGATTGATTTTATTCTTGGCCTTTTTCCCCCCACGTGTTTACAAACTAATTGTCCGAACGACACAGCACGCTCGACGCAATACGAATTACGACCCCTTCGCTTATTTTCCCAGCGGGGTAATTAACCTATATCTCATAGGGTCCGCCGCAATAACTTTAAGTCTTTACCTATGGCTTTACGCTTTGGATTTCCATCTCCACAGCCAGCGATATGAACGCTTGACTTTTCAGGTACCAGGCAGTACCTTGTTGCAGTGGAACTTGGCAAGCCCCTCGCGCAAGGGATTGCATAACAAAACCGGTAAAATCGCTAAATGAACACGGATTTTATCGCGGAGCACGCGGAAACTGCAGAGAAAAAACAAAATTAATCTCTGCGGTCTCTGCGGTGAGAATTATAAGTAGTTAAGGACGGCTTGGCCTTATGAAAAAAGACACAGAAATACACGAGCGATTCGAGAACATACCCATTCTCGAAGAACTGAAGAACTCGTACCTTAATTACGCGATGAGCGTCATTGTCTCACGTGCCCTGCCCGACGTCCGCGACGGACTGAAGCCCTCACAGAGGCGAATACTCGTCGCGATGAACGACCTCAACCTCGGGCCGCGAAGCAAGCACCGCAAATGCGCAAAAATCGTCGGCGATACCAGCGGCAACTATCACCCCCACGGCGACCAGGCAACTTACGGCACCTTAGTCCGCCTCGGCCAGGACTGGAATATGCGCTACACGCTCGTCGACCCGCAGGGCAATTTCGGCTCCATCGACAATGACCCCCCCGCCGCTATGAGATATACCGAAGCACGTATGGCCGCGCCGGCGATGGAAATGATGGCCGACCTTCAGTACGACACCGTCGATTTCATACCAAACTATGACGAAACACGAACTGAGCCGACCGTCCTCCCCTCGAAATTCCCGAACCTGCTCGTCAACGGCTCCACAGGCATAGCCGTCGGAATGGCAACAAACCTTGCACCACACAATATCTCCGAGGTCTGCGACGCCCTGCTGCTCGTTATAGACGACCCCAAGTGCGGCTTTAAGGACATAATGGCAAAGCTCCCCGGCCCCGACTTCCCAACTGGCGGTATCATTTGCGGCAAAAAGGGAATCATCGACGCCTACACCAAGGGCAAAGGCCACCTCCTCGTCCGCGCCAAGGCCGAAATCGAAACATCCAAAAAAGGTAAAGACCGAATCGTCGTAACGGAAATCCCATATATGGTCGTCAAGGCA
Source organism: uncultured Pirellulales bacterium (assembly GCA_964597035.1). Lineage (GTDB taxonomy): Bacteria > Planctomycetota > Phycisphaerae > Sedimentisphaerales > Anaerobacaceae > Fen-1362. The sequence continues at coordinate 14,744 of CAZQWM010000005.1, read as the reverse complement.
AGCATACTCTCGAAAATAGCCGACTCCGTCCGCAATGGCCATATCTCCGAAATCGCCGACATCAGGGACGAATCCGACCGGCACGGTATGCGAATAGTCGTCGAGGTCAAAAAAGACGCCGATGCACAGATTGCACTGAACAAGCTTTTCAAATACACCCAGTTGCAATCCACCTTCGCCATCGCCAACGTCGCGCTTGTAAATAACAGGCCGGAAACGCTCAATATCCGCCAGATGCTGGATTTGTTTATTGACCATCGAAAAATAGTCGTTCGCAGGCGTAGCTCCTTCCTGCTAAGGCGATGCAGAAACAGGGCACACATACTCGAGGGATTAATTCTCGCCGTCAGCGACATCGACGAAATAATCGACATCATAAAGAAATCCACCGACGCACCGACTGCAAAACTCAACCTGATGAAAAAACCACTCAAGCTGGCCGAATCGGAAACGCTGCGAAAGCTCCTGACAAAAGATTTCATAAAGCAAATGTCAAAACAAAAGCAGTTCCTCACCGGCCCGCAGGCCGACGCAATCCTCACGATGCAGTTGCAGCGCCTTACAGGCCTCGAAATTGAAAAACTCGCAAAAGAATACAGCGAACTTTTGGACAAAATCGAGGGCTACGAGGCAATCCTCGCCAAAGATGACGTCCTGCTCGATATCATCCGCGAAGACATTCACGAGATGAAGGGAAAATACGGCGGCCCCAGGCGCACAAAAATCACATCAAGCATACAGACCTTCGACATCGAGGACCTCATTGCCGAGGAAGAGGTCATCGTAACCGTCAGCCACGCCGGCTATGTCAAGCGAATGCCTATCGACACCTATCGCAAGCAGGGCCGAGGCGGTACCGGTATAATCGGCTCAGACACCAAGGAAGGCGACTTCATCGAGCACATGTTCACCGCCTCCACACACGACTATCTGCTCATTTTCACCAATCGCGGCAAGTGCTATTGGTTAAAGGTCTACGACATACCTAGTATGTCACGCACGAGTCGGGGCAGGAGCATCGCAAATCTGCTCAAGCTCGGCGACCAGTCGATTGCCTCGGTGATTAACGTGGCCCGGCTGACCGAGCAGGACCAAACGCCGGATGAAAAGCTCCCGCAGCTTGTTATGGCGACCAAAAACGGCCTTATCAAAAAGACAAAGCTTTCCGCATACAGCCACCCGCGGGCCACCGGCGTCATCGCCATAAAGCTCGACCCCATCGACATGCTCATCGATGTCGCCCTGACGACCGGCAAAGACCACATAGTACTCGGCACACGCGACGGTATGGCCATAAGATTCGACGAGCATCAGGTCCGCTCTATGGGCAGGGTCTCGCGAGGCGTTATCGCCATCCGCCTCCGCCAGGCCGACGCCGTGGTTGACATGGTGATTGCTGAGGAAAAGGCGTCGCTGCTGACCGTATGCGAGAACGGCTACGGCAAACGGACCCTGCTCGATAACTACCGGGCCCAGAACCGGGGCGGGGTGGGCCTGATTAACATAAAAACCAGTTCACGAAACGGCAAAGTCGTGGCGCTCAAGGCCGTGCAGTTCGCCGACGAGCTGATGCTGATTACCGCCAATGGACAAATCATACGCACCGGTCTTGACCAGATTCGCGCAATCGGCAGAAACACGCAGGGCGTCCGGCTGATTAAACTAAGAGAAGCCGATAAGCTCGTCGCAGCAGCAAAGATAGCGCCCGAAGAGGAAAAAGAGCAATCAGCCAACGCGACACCAGCCCCGAAGCAAACCGAACCACAGGACGAAGTTGAAGACGAAGCCGAAGAAGAAATCGAAGAAGAACCCGAACCGAAACCCAAACCAAAGCCGGCGTCCAAACCGAAAAAAACCGCCGGAAAATCAAAACCCAAAAAGACAAGCAAGGCCGCTAAAAAGAAACACAAGTAGCACCGCTTCCGGCGTCGCGGCCGAGACTAACGATGGCGAAAAGAGAAGCTAAAGCCGCGAGGCAAAATGAGCTTATATATGTAATTGCAGGCAAAGAGCAGACACTCACTAATGCAAAGTGCACCGAGCTTGTCGATAAACTCATCGCGCCGGAGGAAAAAGCGACCGGGCTTTGGGTGGCTGACGCCGACAAGGTTACAATCAGCGAGGTGCTCGATGAGCTTCGCACGCTGCCATTTCTCTCGAAAAAGCGGGTAGTGGTCCTAAGGAACGCGGACAAATTTTTCTCCAGCCGGGGTGAGCAGGGTGAAAAGGACGAAAAGGATGAGCAGGACGAAAAGGAAGGCCAGAGCGCCCCTGCCGGCTCGACCAATCGAGAAATCCTCGAAAAATACTTCGACAATCCCTGCCCTACCGGCGTTCTGGTAATGACGGTCAGCAGTTGGAGCAGAAGCACCCGCTTAGCAAAGAAACTGCCGAAGGTTGGCAAGCTCATTGACGCGAAACCGCCTAAAGAATCCGAGCTTCCCCGCCGGCTGATTGATTACGCACACGAGGCATACGGCAAGGGACTCGCCCACGACGCGGCCGGATTACTGGTCGCACTTGCCGGCGACGACCTGCCTCGCTTATATACCGAAGTCGATAAATTGGCCGTCTATACCGCCAACGACAAGGCCATCACAACCACTCACGTCGAAGCCCTTGTCGGCAGTAATCGCTTCTTCAATGCCTTTAAGGTGATTGACGCCTGCCTTCAGCGTCAACCCGCTTCGGCCGTCCAGCGCCTGCGAAAGATGTTCGACGAAGACCGGTCCGCCGAATACACGACCGTCGGCGCGTTCGCGTATCATTTCAGGAAGCTATTCAATGCAAAAAAGATGCTTTTAGAGGGCCTGAACGAATACGAAGTCGTCGGCAAGGCCCGGATTTTTTACAATAAACAGGACCAGTTCGCACTGCTCAAACGCCTGACTCTGGAGCAAATCGGCGGGCAATTACAGCAGTTGGCAGCAACGGATTACGCAATCAAAAAAGGCCTCGCCCAGCCGAAAATCGCGATGGAACAGTTAGTCCTGAAAATGGCAGCGATGTGATACCCGTAGGGGCAACCCTTGTGGTTGCCATCTTCTTCATTTTTCGCGCATTCACCAATTTTATTATCAGGGCAGACACAAGGCCTGCCCCTACAATGTTACACAAACAATTCATCCTGCCGCCATTGGCATGGGTTATTAACGATATATTCACGGATATTCCGCAACGATGTTTCATTACGGATAATATGTTCGTAATAGTTCCGCTGCCATAATCGGCCGTCGAACGGTTTCCAATTATTATTTTTGACGCCGTTTATATATTCGTGTGTCGTGATTGATTTAAACGCGCCTACCATATCACCAACCGTTGCCGTCCCCGCCGTAGGGGCAACCCTTGTGGTTGCCCTCGTGGTTGCCTGAATATTATTATTTTTAACGCCGTTTTGGTCAGGCACAAGGCCTGCCCCTACCATAATAATACCGTGGAAATGATTTGGCATGACGACATATTCGTCCAATTCGATATGTGTGAATCGCCCGACCAATTCGTTCCATTGACATTGAATCATTTTCCCCGCGTCATTCAAAATCATCCGGTCTTTTTCAATTTCCCCGAACAGACACCGCTTTGTCTGCGTGCAGACGGTAATGAAATAATATCCGCATTGTGAATAATCGTGCCCCTCTAATCGAATCGACCGCCGATGATGAATTTCCGGATTATATCTCATATTTTTATATCTGTACGGGCAACCCTTGTGGTTGCCCTGTTCTGTTGGCCATCCTTTGTGGCTGCCCTAACACACAACTTTATATCGATATAATATTCGGCTTACAATCAATCTTCGTGAAAATTGAGCCGATCCCTTCGACTTCGCTCAGGACGGAGGAGTTTCTTCAGGGAAGTTTAATCTAGCAAACTCACCATGATATTTTTTTGCAGCGGCATCGTAGGCGCGCGCGGCGTTGATTTCGAAATCGAACAGGCCAAGGTATGTTTGCTTGCCTTTTTTTCTTATTGTTGCCACCCATTTTCCCCTCGGCTTATGAAAATGAACTCCTATGTATTGCGAAGTTGTCTTCCTCGAAATCTTGCGCCTGTTTAATATATTCTGCAATCGTGTGGCAGGTCGCAGATTGTCTCTGCGATTATCGAGCGAATGGCCGTTTCTATGGTCAACCAGAAGCTTCGCAGGCGGCTCCACAATCTGCCTGTGCATATACACGATGCGAGTCTTTTTCGGGGCAGAAATTTCCTGCCGAATGGCATAAAAATTATGCCCCGTTCCATGAATCACCCAACGGTAACGTTTAAGCCAGTAGTAATCCTGCACATCGACAATTGTCCATTGTCCTTCGCCGAGATAAATCCTGCGATAGGCATAGCCGAATTTCCACCATCGATAAAGCAATACCGGCCATACGAAAATCAGGTCCAGTCGGCTGAAAAGCCCGATTGTTAAATTAACTTTCATAATTCACCCCTCTCGTAGCGTAGCGGAGGTCCTCGTAGCGGAGCGAAGATCCCCGCATGCTGTTAGCGGGGACACACACCACAATTCTTACTTTTGCCTTTTCTCCTGCTCTACTGTTCCACTTTCTCCCCTCTCAACTTTCAACTATCTACTTTCTCGCGAAGCCCATTTGGCTTCGCGCGTCCCTCTACCCTATGGCGCGAACTTGCGCGCTTTTGTCGAAAACTAAGGGATTTCCTGATATAAATCGAAGGGCCAAAATGAGCTTAAGTGCTGGTAAGTAAAGGAGTAAAAAATTTTTTAAAAAAGTCGGCTTCTAAGGGTTTTCGACTTGCGCGCTTTTGCTGAACAAATGTTTAATACATTTGTTTAATACGTTTGTTTAGTTTTACCCAGATTAACATTTCCGGATCGGGATTAATTCGTCGGCGAGAGCAATTCTTAGGGCGATTTTGGCAGGCATTCAGGGTTTTGCGGGGCGTCGGTGCAGTCGGCGAGCCAGTTCGAAGCCCAATCCGAAGCGGCTTCGGCAGTGTCATAAAAATCTACGTTGCAATCGTCGTCGGTATCGCCTGCAAGGTTGTACTCGCAGTACCGGGAAATAGCAACACTTTGATTATAGCCGGCGCCGATTGCGATAAAGCCGGTATTCGGCAGCGGGACATTGCACTGGCCTCTGGAGTTGCTGCCCCAGGCAACGATAGAGCCGTTTTTCTTGAGGCCAAGAGAGTGAGAACTGCCCGCGGCGATTGCGATAAAGTCGGCATTCGGCGCGGGGATAAGACACTGACCAGAAGAGTTATTTCCCCAGGCGAAGATATAGCCATCTTCTCTCAGGGCGAGAGAGTGAGAGCCACCAGCGGCAATCGCGATAAAATCGTCATTTGGTGGAGGGACATTGCACTGACCGGAGGAGTTTTCTCCCCAGGCGACGACAGAGCCGTTGGCTTTGAGGCCAAGCGAGTGAATACTGCCCGCGGCGATTGCGACAAAATCGGTATTGGGCTGGGGGACATCGCACTGGCCATCGAAGCAGCCTCCCCAGGCGATGATAGAGCCGTCGTTTTTCAGGGAAAGAGAGAAAAAATCACCCGCAGCGATGGCAACAATATTGTTCGTTGGCGCATCGCAATGGCCATAGTCGCACAATCCCCAACCGACGATAGAGCCATCGGCCTTTAGGCCAAGATAGAAATACTCGGCCGATGCAACGGCGATAAAGTCTGTATTCGGGGCCGGGGCATCGTCGCCATATCCCCACACGACGATAGAACCGTCGGTCCTGACGCCAAGACCATCCATCTTCGTGGCGACTGAGGTATAGTCGGTATTCGGCATTTGGACATTCCTTTTGCCTTTCCAGACAAAAATAGAACCGTCGGCCTTTAGTCCAACAGATTCTTCCCTGCCGGCGGAGACAGTAATAAAGCCGGTATTCGGTGTCGGAACATCGTTGTCTGTTCCCCAGGCAACGATGGAACCATCGGTTTTAATCCCGTAAGAATGGTGACCACCTGCGCCGACAGCGATAAAACCGGTATTCGGCGAAGGGATATTGCATTCGCCGTTCATGTTCCATCCCCAGGCAACGATAGAGCCATTGGACCTTAGGCCAAGACAATAGTTCCCTTCGGCAGCAATGGCGATAAAGTCCGTATATCCTGGTACGTTACACTGGCCGTAGCCGTTGTATCCCCATGCGACAATAGTGCCGTCGGCCTTGAGGCCAAAAGAATTCCAACATCCCGCATCGATAGCGATAAAATCAGTATTCGGCGAAGGGACATTACACTGACCGGAATTATTGTATCCCCATGCGACGACCGAGCCATCGGCCTTTAGGCCAAGAGAATGTGAATCGCCCGCGGCGACAGCGATAAAATCAGTATTCGGGGAAGGGACATCACACTGACCCCTGTAGTTATCTCCCCAAGCGAGGATAGAACCATCGGCCTTTAGACCCAAAGAATAATAGTAACCTGTGGCAACGGCGATAAAATCGCGGTTCGGAACCGGTATATTGCACTGGCCGTCATAGTTATTCCCCCACGCGACGATGGAACCATGGGCCTTGAGGGCAAGAGAATGATTATCTCCCGAAGAAACAGCAATAAAACCGCGTCTTAGGTCACCGCCTACGACAAAACTTCCCCAGCCCTTAACAGTGCCAGAGGCGGCGGCGAAAACCGAACCCGGAATTATCAGAAGACCAAAAATAGAATTAACCAGATAAAATGGAACCCCTTGCCCCCATCTTCGACTTTGAATACCCATTTTTCTTTCCTCCAACCTGATTTTATCCGAAAAAAACAGCCAATCAGACATACTCTATTTTATACCGCATAACCTGTACAATTCGCAAGCAAAATATTTTTTTAAAAAAGGCAGATTTCGTCATATTACGGGCCTAAATTTCCATCAGGAAAATTCAGACGCGCGAATTCGCCGTGGTACTTTTTTGCAGCTTCGTCGTAAACCTTGGCAGCTTCGATTTCGGAGTCGAACAGGCCTAAGTATGTTTGCTTGCCGTTCTTTCTTATTGTTGCCACCCATTTTTTCCTCTGCTTGTGAAAATGAACTCCTATGTATTGTGAGGTTGTCTTCCTCGTAATCTTGCGCCTGTTTAATATATTCTGCAATCGTGTGGCGGGTCGCAGATTGTCTCTGCGATTATCGAGCGAATGGCCGTTTCTATGGTCGACCAGAAGCTTCGCAGGCGGCTCCACAATCTGCCTGTGCATATACACGATGCGAGTCTTTTTCGGGGCAGAAATTTCCTGCCGAATGGCATAAAAATTATGCCCCGTTCCATGAATCACCCAACGGTAACGTTTAAGCCAGTAGTAATCCTGCACATCGACAATTGTCCATTGTCCTTCGCCGAGATAAATCCTGCGATAGGCATAGCCGAATTTCCACCATCGATAAAGCAATACCGGCCATACGAAAATCAGGTCCAGTCGGCTGAAAAGCCCGATTGTTAAATTAACTTTCATAATTCACCCCTCTCGTAGCGTAGCGGAGGTCCTCGTAGCGGAGCGAAGATCCCCGCATGCTGTTAGCGGGGACCCACGTTATCCAGGACCCAGTTCCGCTCAGAACCAGTAACCCGCAACCAGCAACCTCCAACACAACACTAAACACTCAACACTCATAACTCTGGAGAGACCCTAACGTCCCTCCATCCTATGGCGCGAACCGACGCGCAGCGTCGTCCTGAGCAAGGCCGATGTCTTTTCGGCCGCGTCGAAGGATCTGGCCATCGACCACTCTTCACGCCCACCCGAGAGACTTAGTTGCCCCTCTACCCTATGGCGCGAACTTGCGCGCTTTTGTCGAAAACTAAGGTATTTCCTGATGCTAAATGAAGGGCCGAAATGCACTTAAGTGCTTGTTGTGCAAGGAATTAAATATATTTTAAAAAAGTCGGCTTCTAAGGGTTTTCGACTTGCGCGCTTTTGCTGAACAAATGTTTAATACAAACGTTTAAAACGTTTGTTTAATCTTACCCATCGTAGCGCAGCGAAGACCCCGGAATGTCTTTATCCGGGGGCCATTGTATTTAGCCCCGTCATCATCGGTTTTGCCGAAGGCAAAAACGTGTGACGGGGTTAATCTGTTTGTGATGTGTTTTTACGTTTTGCATTTATCCCCCGCCTGCCATCGAATCCCGATTTATCGGGATTGTCGGGGGTCGAAAGAGCGTGGGCGATAAATTCGTCAAGGCACGGTATGCCGATCAATACAGTGGCGGTTGTGCTTTAGTTCGTAAATCAGTATTGTGTCCCCAGATTTCATATTTCCAGCTTACTCAATCTTCCCACGTTTCGCGCCATGTCTCTATCAGTCTTTCTATTCTTTGCTTTATCTGAAAAATATATTCTCTTTTGTAAAACTTAGTGCTTTTTGTCTTTAGGTGGGCAAGGATCTGGTCCATAGCTATCTTTATCTCTAATCTTACCATCCCTGCCATGAATAACGACCTCTGACTTCTGATTCTTTGCAATTGGTATAGCTGCTTTAATTGCGTTATGTTGAGTTTTATGTTCAGAGGTCAAACGCTTATTGCCCTCACCTCTGACTCCCCAACCATCATCGGTTTTTATAACGTGCTGATTTTTTCCCATTTCAAGTGTCTCCTTAAGAGCTATTGTGTCAAACTGAACCTTCATTTCTGTTCTGCAATCATTTTTGTAACCGTATCGATTACCGAGCTAATCTTGTCTTTTGGCAATTTTTTGAGAAGATTGATAATCATCTTAGCGATTTTTTCTTCCTCTTCTTCTATATTAAACATTCTCATAACAGGATTATCAAATACTTCCTCCATCAATTTCTTCACAAAATCAGCTTCTGACTGATCTTCTTTTCGCATTCGTACCAAAAGATCTCGATATGGTTCGAGACTTAGACTTATTGCTGATTTGAAAGCATATTCCTCTTCAGCCTGTCGTTCCTTCTTATATTGTGTCGCAGTGAAAACCATCAGGAAAGCCAAAGGTATCATAATAGCCAAACGAACAAAAAATATTATATCTGGCTTTGCTTCACAAATATATGCAACTACTAAAATACCTGCCGCAACTAATATTGAAGATACAACTACCGCCCATTTCCAAAACCTTGTTCCCTTAGAAAGAAACACCTGTCTTTGATTAAATACTTTGAAAAGTCCTCCGCTAACCGCCTTGGCTAATAGCTCTTTAATCTGCTCTTGATATGCAGTATTTTGTTGAATGATTTCTTCCGATTGTTTTGTATTTTCTGCGATTGTTGTATCGCATATTTCTTTTAACTCTGAATAATCTGCCATAGCTTTCTTCTTGGTATCCAGCATCTCTTTCTTATATGTCTCTACAGTCGTATAGAATTCATCCGCTGCTTTCTTTCGCTCCTGAATTGCAGATAATGTATCGTTCGCAGTATTATTCTTTGCAGTGATTTGAGAAGTTAGCTGATTAGCTTCATTAAGTTTAGACTGTATTTGACTTGTAATGTTCTGAGTATTTATGTTTTCCGAGTCAATGGCATTTTTAGTGGCATTAGCTTCTTGCTGTGCTTTCTTTATCTCCTCCAATAGTTTACTTGCATCAGCCAATAGATTTTCGATGCTTTCATTTTTTTCTTTGGCAGATTGCTCAATCTGAGTTACTTTTCCTTTCAATTCGTTGCTAGAATTTACATTAGAATCAAGAACCGTGTTTTTTTCATCTACATTCCTTTTGAACTCCTGAGTCTGCTTTTCTAACTCGTCGTTTATTTCGCTTGCCTTTTTTTCTATACATTGGATATTTCTCTTGGCATTATCAAGAATATGGTTTAATTCTTTTGACTTAAATCCAAAGCTTGTAATTCCGCTCTGTAAGCATATCTCATATAGCTTATCTAAGTTCTCTTGAAGCTGTTTATCTGGCGGTTTCTTTGCTGTTAACGTATTAAGCTGTGCGTTTGCATCTCTAATGAAAACTTCAATCTTATCAGTTATTGTTCTAGGAAAATAAGCAGATTCTTCATTTTGATAAAAAGAAATGAGTGTATTTGATAATAGATTTGCGTTAGAAATTGCAATTTCCAGTCCATCAATTGTTTTAGCTATTTGTAAAATATCAGGGTTACTCATAACTTCATTAAGCTTACTTTTTAGTTCTTCGATTCCTTTGAGCATTTGAGCAATCTCCCTACATCAATTAAAGTTCAATCTTTTCCGATTCTGTTTGTAGTGCGAATTATGTTTTTAGCCGGGGAATCTCTTTTTGCGAATTTGTTAAGATGGCAATCAGTAATGTCAGCCATTCCTTGGCAGACAAATCTGGTCTTGTGGTGTGTCTATCCATTTTCTAATACTCCAAAAATATCCTTTATTCTTTCGCAAACCTGCTCATTTGTCAATATTCCTTTCGAAACCGTTATCAAAAAACACGTTCTAAAATCAGAAATCCGAGAGATACAGCGTGTTTTCAGCCGGCGGACATAAATAATAAATCTCTCATCCTTCCGGCCTTAAGGGAGTATTATATCGACAAACATGGAAAGGGGCTAACTTTTTGCTGCCAAAACCGCGTGCGTTCCTCAACTAAAAACTCAACACTTAAAACTCAAAACTACCTTTCTGGCCGTGGCGGGTCGGCCAGTCTCTTTTGCTCGGCTTAGAGGCAGAATCCCGTTACGTCTGGATTCAGTGGACGAAGCACAAAGGGTATCGCAGATGCTGGCATCGAGAATACCATTTGCTGAGAACACCAAGCCGAGCAAATCTCTGCGTCCTCCGCGCTCTTTGCGGTAGGTGGCATTGCCACCTACTGAACACCTTGCCTGCTAAATATCTCTGTGGGCTCTGTGAACTCTGTGGCTAAAAAACTTCGTGTCTTAGTGCCTTAGTGGCTAAATCTCTGTTTTCCCCACGCCCCAGCAAGCCGTAGGCCGGGTTGATTTTGGTGCGTGGATTTTGCCCATATTGACAAACCCCGATTATGAAATTTCCTCATAAAATCCGCATTTTTACTGCTGTTATTTGGTATAATATAGGTCTTTGAGGAATCGGGTGATTCGAAAACATACAAACCGACCGTCGGCAGGCCGAAACATACGGCGAGAGGAATACAAGGCGGGTTTGACAACGCCCGGCGTGTGTGCGGCGCTCCTGCTTGCCGCGCTGCTGCTTTCGTCAAGGGCCTTCGCAGTTTTACCGCCTGATGACCCGAACTATTTCCTGAAACTAAGCGGCACTGGCATTGTACCGTTGGCCCCTGCGTCGCAAATCACAGAAAGCACCGGCCAGGACCAGCAGGAAAAAAGGCAAATAATCAAGACCCTCAGAAACAGTCCCGGCTGGCGTAACTTCGTTAAAAAGGCAGGTCCAAAATGGTTAGTGCGATGGAATACGCTTACCGGCACACCGCATTTAGCCGTCGGCCGGCCGGTCGAACTCGCCGGCAGACCAACACTGACAAAAAGTAATATCGAAAGTGCCAGCCGAAATTTCGTCCGGCAAAACCGCAAGCTTTTCGCCGCCGACCCAGGCCTGCTGCGATTAGTCAAACGCAACAATAAAGCCGGACGATGGCACGTGCTCTTCGAACAGGTGCATAACGGCGTCGCTGTTTACGGCAGCAAGGTATATCTCGGATTCACCAAAGACAATCGAATCGCCAGCTTCGGCTCGGATGTATTCCCGGATATTGACGTAAACACCCTCCCGGGTATAGATGCAGACAAAGCAATCACCAAAGCAGTTGCCGACTGCTGCGTGCCCGGCCAGTCGCCCGACAGGATTACTCAGCCGACGTTAATCATTCTGCCGATTCGAAAAGGCGACAAATTCGATTATCTTTTATGCTGGCAATTCGATATCTTACAGCGACAACAGCAAAAGCGATGGCAGTACTTCATCAACGCCCAAACCGGCCGAATCGTCAGTAAACGAAACACTCTCTGGTTTACAGACGCCACGGGCATTGTCACCGGCGAATACAAACCGGAATTTGCCGGCGACGAGACCGGCACAGACGTAATGCCCCATGAAGAACTCTCAGCCGACGGCAACGAAACGCCGATTCTGTTCTGGGATTTCAACAGTGACCCGAACTGGAGTGCTGAAGACCTGTGGGCATTCGGGCAGCCATTGGGCCTTGGTTCCTACTGCAGCGACCCATGTTCCGGCTATACCGATTCAAATGTCTATGGCTACAACCTCTCAGGAAATTACGAGGGATATATATACACACCGAAATATCTGACCACCACGCCGTTCGATTGTTCGGACTATAATAATATCCGCGTCAGGTTTATGCGCTGGCTGGGCGTCAGCACCGCATCCGCAGACCACGCCAGCGTACAGGCATCCAGCAACGGCACAGATTGGACGACTATCTGGGACCACACCGGCCCGGCAATGTGCGACGGCGAGTGGGGCAATGTCGCGCATGATTTGCCCTCGAGTGCCGACTTTGCCCCGGCCGTGCAAATCAGGTGGGTGATGGGGCCTGCCAGCGGAAGTGTATCCTACTGTGGCTGGAATATCGACGACGTCCAGATAGTATCCCTCGAGGGCGGAACCAATACCACACTCACCGACCCCAACGGCGAATATTACGTTCAACTGCCTTCCCTGCCGGCAACGATTGTCTCCGAGCTGAAAGGGCTTTACTGTGATATAGACTACGCGGCTGGGCAGGACGCCAAGTTTACTCAGCAGGCCGACGGCAATGCCTCACCCATCATATTAAACTGGATATGGGACAGCAACGTTTACAATGTCATTGACGAACCGAGCGTATATCGGCACATAAACTTCGTCCACGACTATTACAAGCTCATAGACCCGGATTTTGACGGCCTTGATTACCCCGTGCCAACGATAGTTTCCGTCGATATGAGCAACGCCTACTGGGACGGCCAAGGAGTGGCTTTCGGCTCCGGCGACGGAATAGACTTTGACAACTTCGCACTTTACGCAGAAGTAATCTATCACGAATACACACATGGGGTGACAGACAAGATATACACCGGGTTTGCACTGCCCTATTTCGGGGAGGCGGGGGCGATGAACGAGGGGTGGAGCGACTACTTCGGCTGTGCGCTAAGTGTCAGCCAAAGCCCGTTTATCGGCGACGGCGGTCTTGTAATCGGGGAGCCAAATGGATTCCGCACGCTCGACAACACATATCGCCGGGAAACCGACTGGTACGGGGAAGTGCACTACGACAGCGAGATGTTCAGCGGAGCACTGTGGCAGGCCCGTGAGCTGCTCGGCGCCGAGGTTATGGACGAACTCGTCCACTACGCAAGATATGCCCACAGCACGACGTTCGAGGATTATCTTATTGCACTATTAGTCGAAGACGACAGTCGATACGGCGACGGCGATTTGAGTAACGGCACGCCGCACGGCGAGGCAATATATACCGGGTTCGGCAACCACGGTATCGGCGGGCTTCAGTATATGTGGCCGAGCATAGTTATCGACGATACAAACGAAAACGGCAACGGCGAGGCCGAGCCGGGCGAAACCGTCGCTGTCCGGCTTACGCTAACCAACGGCTGGGCCGACGCCAATGGTATTACCGCCACCTTAGACTGCAACGACCCATTTGTAACGATAAGCAAGCCGGACGCGAATTTCAATGACGCTAATTATGGCGATATGACTGACAACAGCACCGACCCATTTGTTATTTCAATTGACGGTAATTGTCCCGAAACCCACACAATCAACTTCATACTGACCGTGAATGCCGACGGGCCATACGAATATACACGCGAATGTCTCATATATTATAACGTCGCAGTCAACCAACTGGCTTATGATGATGGTGCGGCTGACGGTGGAATCGGCTACGGTAATCAAGGAGGCGTGCTTGCAGTTCGTGTAACTCCCAAAACATATCCCTGCTATCCTACGCATATCCGTCTATTGCCCTTAGTTCGAACAACTATCACCGTCGCCATCTGGGACGACGACGCCAACGGCCTGCCGGGCAGCTTATTGGAGACCGTTTCGGTTCACCCTCCTGCATCGGGCGACTGGTACGATGTCGATATAGCCCAATATGGTCTGGCCATTGACAGCGGCAGCATCTACGTCGGCTGGATTGAAGGCCCAATTACTTACTCGAACGGCTTTGACCTGGACCCGCCGTATTACCAAAGGTCCTGGGTATGGGATTCTTACGAATGGCGACTGCTGGAGGACTATGGGTTCTCAGGCAATTTTATGATTCGTCTTCGTTATTCCAATGAGCCGCCCTTCCGCATCAGCCCGCCGCACGAAATCACGTTTTGTCCCGGTCAGCCGGTATCGCTGTGTCTGCAGGCCATTGACGGTAATACACCATATTACGACTGGACCGCCCCTCCACGACTGCCCGGTTACGACGTGAATATCCTATCCACAAGCGAGTTCTCGGAAACGGGAACCGCCCAGGGCTGGCACGACGACGACGAAACCTGGGAATACGCCCTGCCGTTCGAGTTTCCATACTACGACTCGGATTACAATAAGGTATATATTTCCAGCAACGGCTTTATCGATTTCGAGAATACAGCGGCGGATTATGCCAACGGCGAACAATATCTCATTGACAACACTCGCATTGCTCCCCTGTGGGACGACCTGACAACATTCGAGCCAAATGACATTTTCATCGATGATAATACGCCTGGCCAGGTAACGATTCGCTGGCAGGCGGAGACTTTCCAATACGGGCGGCCGGTCAATACAGCAGTAGTTCTATTCGACGACGGCAGCATCCGGTTCGATTATGGTCCCGGCAATACATTACTGTCGCCCACGGTCGGTCTTTCATCCGGCAATGGA